>NZ_JBFAIG010000001.1:552026-579146 GCF_040654575.1 Streptomyces sp. NPDC050674 | reverse complement strand
GTCGTCGAGTACAGCTCGGTGTGCGCGGCCGGGAAGGGCTTGTCGCTCTTGGGCAGCACGTAGGGCGCCCGGGTCATGGACTCGACGCCGCCGGCCAGCGCGATGGACGCGTCACCGAGCGCGATGGCGCGGGCCGCCTGGATCACGGCCTCGAGCCCCGAGGCGCACAGCCGGTTGACCGTCACACCCGGCACGGACGTGGGCAGACCCGCGAGCAGCGCGGCCATCCGGCCCACGTTGCGGTTCTCCTCACCGGCCCCGTTCGCATTGCCGACGTACACGTCGTCGATCCGCGCCGGGTCCAACTCCGGCGTACGGGCCAGGAGTTCACGCACGGCGTGCGCGGCCAGGTCGTCCGGGCGCACACCCGCCAGCCCTCCGTTGTAGCGGCCGATCGGTGTGCGGACCGCGTCGACGAGGTAGACGTCCTTCACTTCAGGCCCTCCGGAACGGTCAGTTCGGCGCCGGTCCTGGCGACGATCTCGTCGGCGCCGACCCCCGGAGCGGTCTCGACCAGGACGAGACCGTCGTCGGTGACGTCCAGGACGCCGAGGTCGGTGATGACCCGGTCGACGCAGGCCTTGCCGGTCAGCGGCAGGGAGCACTCGGCCACGATCTTCGGTGAGCCGTCCTTGGCGGTGTGCGTCATGACGACCACGACCGTACGGGCGCCGTGCACCAGGTCCATCGCCCCGCCGATGCCGGTGATCAGCTTGCCGGGAACGGCCCAGTTGGCCAGGTCGCCCCGCTCGGAGACCTGCATGGCACCGAGCACGGCCACGTCGATGTGCCCGCCCCGGATCATCGAGAAGGACAGCGACGAGTCGAAGAAGGAGGCGCCCGGCAGGACCGTGACGGTCTCCTTGCCGGCGTTGATCAGATCCGGGTCGACCTGGTCCTCGGTGGGGTAGGGGCCGGTGCCCAGGATGCCGTTCTCCGACTCCAGGACGACCTCGACACCTTCGGGAAGGTGGTTCGGGATGAGCGTCGGCAGGCCGATGCCGAGATTGACGTACTGCCCGTCCCGCAGCTCCCGTGCCGCCCGGACGGCCATCTCCTCGCGCGTCCAGGCCATCAGGACCTCACCGTCCGCTGCTCGATCTTCTTGTCCGCCGCCTGCTCCGGGGTGAGGGCGAGCACCCGCTGGACGAAGACGCCCGGCAGGTGCACCGCGTCCGGGTCGATCTCCCCGGGCTCCACCAGTTCCTCCACCTCGGCGATCGTGATCCGTCCGGCCATCGCGGCCAGCGGGTTGAAGTTCCGGGAGGACTTGTTGAAGACCAGGTTGCCGTGCCGGTCGCCCTTCCAGGCCCGGACCAGGGCGAAGTCGGTGCGGATGGCGCGCTCCAGCACGTACTCGGTGCCGTCGAACTCCCGGACCTCCTTCGGCGGCGAGGCGAGCGCGACGCCGCCCTCACCGTCGTAGCGCCAGGGCAGCCCGCCGTCGGCGACCTGGGTGCCCACGCCGGCCGGGGTGTAGAAGGCGGGGATCCCGGCGCCGCCGGCCCGGAGGCGCTCGGCCAGCGTGCCCTGCGGGATCAGCTCGACCTCCAGCTCCCCGGCCAGGTACTGCCGGGCGAACTCCTTGTTGGCGCCGATGTAGGAGCCCGTGACCCGGGCGATCCGGCCGGCGGCGAGCAGGACCGCCAGGCCCGACTCCATCGCCCCGCAGTTGTTGGACACCACCGAAAGACCGGCAACGCCGCGCTCGTGCAGCGCCTCGATCAGCACGTTCGGCACACCGCTCAGCCCGAAACCGCCCACGGCGAGCGACGCGCCGTCCGGCACGTCGGCCACCGCCTCCAGGGCTGTGGCGACCACCTTGTCCATCCGAGAGGCCCCATCTCTTCCGCGCGACCCGACCAGATTAATCAGGGCACTGACTATTTCCGCGAGCTGCCCCTCACGCTGCCACCGGGACAGGAAGGCGTCAAGACCTCGGCGAATACACCGCAGGACCGGTGCGCAGGAGGCAGACAGGGCTCGGCACGTTGCGTATTGTTCAGTGCACCGACGAAACGACCGAGGGGTGCACATGGCGGCCGCGGACCTCACCACCCACCCCGGGCACCTGGCCCGGCGACTCCAGCAGGCGCACTACCTGCTGTGGAACGCGATGGTCTCCGAGGAGATCACCTCGCCCCAGTTCGCGGTCCTCAACGCCCTCGTCGCCGAACCCGGCCTGGATCAGCGCACGGTGGGGGAGCGGGTGGGGCTCGACCGGTCCACCGTCGCCGAGGTGATCAGCCGGCTCGGCAGGCGCGGCCTGCTCGACAAGGTCCGCGACCCCCAGGACGGCCGCCGCTTCCTGCTGCGCCTCACGGACGAGGGGGTGCGCACGCATCGCAGGCTGACCGTGCGCACCGCCCGGATGAACCAGGTGTTCCTCGCCCCGCTGACCGCCGACGAGCGGACGGTGTTCTTCGACCTCATCCGCCGTGTCGCGGACGCGGCGGAGGGGCTGCGCCATCCCGAGGAGCCCCTGGCGGCGCCCCGCTGACCGACGCGGCCCGGTCCGGTCAGGACGCCTTGGCGAACACCACCCACACCTGGCCCTGCGCGAAGTTCACCGGATGGCCGTCACGGGTGGTGAACGAGGTGCCGTCCGCGGCTTTCTCGCGCTTCCAGTTCACCTCCCAGGACCGCCCGTCGCGCAGCACCTCCGCCTTCCCGGAGCCGACCGTCTCGGTGTAGGGGGTGTTGTTGCCGAGGAAGTCGCGGAAGGCGGACTCGCGCACCTTCACGTGCTGCACCACGACCGTCGCCGGTGCCATCGGCTTGCCGTCGGCGGTCGCCGCGGAGCCGCCGTCCATGCCGACCAGCCAGCGGTCGCGCGAGTCCGACCACGTGAAGGTGAAGCGGGCCGCCGGGTAGCGCACCGTCCTGGAGTCCGTCGCCGTGCCGCCGGAGGGCGCCGGGCCGTAATGGAAACCGGTGGTCAGGGCCGCCCTGCCCGGGGCCTCGGGCAGCAGCCGCCCCGGCCGCAGGTAGAGGTTGTGCGGGGCGGGCCGGTCGTCGCCGCGGAAGTAGGCGTCGGCGGCGTCGGACGGGGTCTCGGCCCGCAGTGGAGCCCGGTCGATCAGCGGCAGGAGCTTCGTCTGCGCGCCGGAGAAGGCGAGCGTCGGGCGGTCGAACTGGCGCAGCAGCTCAAGATCCGACTCGCGTGCGCTGCGCACCGGCCCGACCACCTCGGGCAGCCGGGTGGCGTAGACCGCCATCAGCCGGCTGAGCCCGCCCTCGACCTGCTCGGCGTAGACCACGTCCGCGGCGCCGACACCGCTGTGCGGACGGGCCGGGCTCGCGTTGTCGATCTTCACGGCCAGTACGGACGGGCCGGTGGCTCGCGGCGAAGCCGTCCGATGGTTCTCCCGGTCCGTTCCCCGCCCGTCGTCGCCCGGTCCGTTCCCGCCCGTGCAGCCCGCCGCGGCGGCCGTCGCCAGGGCGGCCAGCAGCGCCGCCGTCGTCGTGGTGCGCCGCCCGCGCACGCCCCGTCCTCTGCCCACCGTCGTCATCGCGCCTCATGTCATCGATGTGTCTAGATTGTGCGCTTATCTGAACATCGGCGCCCACTGTCGAGCGGTTTTGGCAAGTCGGTGTCTCCCCGGTGTCCGCCGATCGGCCCACGATCCGACCCGGCGGCGGGGCGGACCGGCCCGAGGTTCGGCCCGGGCAGCAGGGGTACCCGGGCGGCGCCGACCGACCGACGCGCAGCCGACGGAGGGAGCCCGAGGCGATGAAGGCAGTGACCTGGCAGGGCAAGCGGGACGTGCGGGTGGAAGAGGTGCCCGATCCAAGGATCGAGGAGCCCACGGACGCGGTCATCCGCATCACCTCCTCGGGACTGTGCGGATCCGACCTGCACCTGTACGAGGTGCTCACACCGTTCATGACCCCCGGGGACATCCTCGGCCACGAGCCCATGGGCATCGTCGAGGAGGTGGGCGCGGGCGTCCCGGACCTCCAGGTCGGGGACCGGGTGGTGGTCCCGTTCCAGATCGCCTGCGGCACCTGCTGGATGTGCCTGACCGGCCTGCCCACCCAGTGCGAGACCACCCAGGTCAAGAGCGAGGGCATGGGCGCGCCCCTGTTCGGCTACACCCGCCTGTACGGCGCGGTGCCGGGCGCCCAGGCCGAGTACCTGCGCGTCCCGCAGGCCCAGTTCGGCCCCATCAAGGTGCCCGAGGGCCCGGCCGACGACCGGTTCGTCTACCTGTCCGACGTACTGCCCACCGCCTGGCAGGCGGTCGCCTACGCGGACGTGCCCCAGGGCGGGAGCATCGCCGTGCTCGGCCTCGGGCCGATCGGCGACATGGCCTGCCGCGTCGCCCAGGTGCGGGGCGCCGGACGCGTCTTCGGCGTGGACCTGGTCCCGGAGCGGCTGCGCCGGGCCAAGGCCCGGGGCGTGGAGACCTTCGACCTGCGCTCCTTCGACAACGAGAAGGAACTCGTCGAGGCGATCCGCGACCAGACCGACGGCCGCGGCCCCGACGCCGTCATCGACGCCGTCGGCACGGAGGCCCACGGCAGCGCGATCGCCAAGCTGGTGCAGAACGCCGCCGCCGTGATGCCGCGCAAGCTGAGCGGGCCGATGTCCGAGCGGTTCAGCGTCGACCGGCTCGCCGCCCTGTACACCGCCATCGAGCTGGTGCGCCGCGGCGGCACCATCTCGCTCTCCGGTGTCTACGGCGGCATGGCGGACCCGCTCCCGATGCTGACCATGTTCGACAAGCAGATCCAGCTGCGGATGGGCCAGGCCAACGTCCGGCGCTGGGCCGACGACATCATCCCCTACCTCACCGACGAGGACCCGCTCGGTGTCGACGACTTCGCCACGCACCGTGTGCCGCTGTCGGACGCGCCGCGCGCCTACGAGATGTTCCAGCGCAAGCAGGACGGCGCGGTCAAGGTGCTGATGCAGCCCTGAGCACCCTCGGGTGCCCGGCGCCGGTACCTCAGACGCCCAGGATCTCGGCGAGGTCGTAACGGACCGGCTCCTCCAGCTGCGCGTAGGTGCAGCTTTCGGGGGTCCGGTCCGGGCGCCAGCGGCGGAAACGGGCCGTGTGCCTGAAGCGCTGCCCGTTCTCCATGTGGTCGTACGCCACCTCGGCGACCCGGTCCGGCCGGAGCGGCACCCACGACAGGTCCTTGCGGCCCGACCAGCGGCTCGGCGCCCCCGGCAGCCGGGCCTTCTCGTGGGCGGACTCCTGCGACCAGGCCGCCCACGGATGCCCCGACACGTCGTCCATGCGCAGCGGCTCCAGTTCCTCCACCAGCTCGGCGCGCCGCTTCATCGTGAACGCGGCGGACACCCCCACGTGCTGGAGCGTGCCCCCGTCGTCGTACAGCCCGAGGAGCAGTGAGCCCACCACCGGGCCGCTCTTGTGCAGGCGGTACCCGGCGACCACGACATCCGCGGTCCGCTCGTGCTTGATCTTGAACATGGCACGCTCGTCCGGCCGGTACCGCACGGTCAGCGGCTTGGCGATCACCCCGTCGAGACCCGCCCCCTCGTACTCCTCGAACCACTGCCGTGCCACGTCGATGTCGGTGGTCGCCGGCGCCAGGTGCACCGGCGCCGCCACCCCCGACAACTCCCCGAGCAGCCGCTCACGCCGCCCGGTCAGCGCAACGTCCATCAGCGACTCGTCGCCCAGCGCCAGCACGTCGAACACGACGAGCGAGGCGGGTGTGCGCTCGGCCAGCGTCCGCACCCGGGAGTCCGCCGGATGGATCCGCTCGGTCAGCGCGTCGAAGTCCAGATGCCCCTCCCGCGCGATCACGATCTCCCCGTCCACCACACACCGCTCCGGCAACCGCTCCCGCACGGCCGTCACGAGCTCGGGAAAGTACCTGGTCAGTGGCTTGCCGGTCCGGCTGCCCAACTCGACCTCGTCCCCGTCACGGAACACGATCGCCCGGAACCCGTCCCACTTCGCCTCGTACTGCATCCCGGGCGGGATCTTCGCCACCGACTTGGCGAGCATCGGCAGGACGGGGGGCATCACGGGCAGATCCATGCGTCGATTCTGCGCCCGTACGCCGGTTGGCGCCCGATGTGCGAGGTATGCGGCGTACGCCTACCGTGGCTCGCATGGGTGACGCGGTGGAACTGGAGGTCGGCGGCCGGACCGTGCGGCTGTCCAGCCCGGACAAGGTCTTCTTTCCCGAGCGCGGTTTCACCAAGCTCGACCTCGCCCGCTACTACATCGCCGTCGGGCCCGGCATCCTGCGCGCCCTGCGGGACCGGCCGACCACCCTGGAGCGCTACCCGGAGGGCGTGAGCGGGGAAAACTTCTTCCAGAAGCGGGCGCCGAAGAACATGCCCGACTGGATCCCGACCGCGCACATCACCTTCCCCAGCGGCCGCAGCGCCGACGAGATGTGCCCCACCGAGGTCGGCGCGGTGGTGTGGGCCGCCCAGTTCGGCACGCTCACCTTCCACCCCTGGCCGGTCCGCCGCGACGACGTCGACCGCCCCGACGAACTGCGTATCGACCTCGACCCGCAGCCCGGCACCGACTACGACGACGCCGCCCGCGCCGCCCACGAACTGCGGTCCGTGCTCGACGAGTTCGGTGGACTGCGCGGTTTCCCCAAGACCTCCGGCGGCCGGGGCCTGCACGTCTTCGTGCCCATCGAACCGCGCTGGACCTTCACCCAGGTGCGGCGCGCCGCCATCGCCGTCGGCCGGGAGATGGAACGCCGGATGCCGGAGCAGGTCACCATCAAGTGGTGGAAGGAGGAGCGGGGCGAGCGGATCTTCATCGACTACAACCAGACGGCCCGCGACCGCACGATCGCCTCCGCCTACTCGGTGCGCCCCCGCCCGCACGCCCCCGTCTCCGCACCCCTGCGATGGGAGGAGGTCGGCGTCGCCCACCCGCAGGACTTCGACCTCGCGACCATGCCCGCGCGCTTCGCCGAACTCGGCGATGTGCACGCGGACATGGGCGACCACCGTTACTCGCTGGAGGCCCTGCTCGATCTCGCCCGCCGTGACGAGCACGACCACGGGCTGGGCGACCTGCCGTACCCGCCCGAGTATCCGAAGATGCCGGGGGAACCCAGACGGGTACAGCCGAGCAGGGCCCGCAAACAGGCGCCTCCTACAGCTCCTTGAGCCGGATGTCGCGGTACGAGACCACGTCCGTCGTGCCGTGCACCTGGAGCCCGATGTAGCCGGAGGCGAAGCGCCGCCCGTCCGTGCCCGGGTCGTCCGCGCGCGGGGGAGTGAACTCCTGGCCTCCGGTGTTGTCGAACTCGTTGATCAGCACGCCGTTGCGGAAGACCGAGTAGTGCTGGCCCTCCACCCGGATCTCGTAGTCGTTCCAGGTGCCCTTCTGCGTCACGCCCGCGCCGGCCAGGCCCACACGGTCGAAGCCGTAGACCGACCCGGTCTTGTACATGTCGCCGTCGGGCCGGTCGAACACCTGCACCTCGTGCCCGTACTTGATGGCGACCCACTCGGGCCGGGACTCCTCCGGGTGGTCGTGGACCCACGGGAAGCGCACGAACACACCGGAGTTGGCGTTGCCGGTGCCGGGCGCGTCGTCACGCCACTGGAGCTTGAGCGAGAAGTTGCCGTACTTGCGCTGCGGGAACCAGAGCATGCCCATGCCGGGGGTGGTGGTGCCGGAGGTGATCGTCCCGTCCGGGTTCAGCCCGAACGAACCGCCGCCCACCTGCTGCCACTTGGCGAGGGACTCGGCCGTGCCGTCGAAGAGCGCGCGGTAGCCCTCGGTCTGCCCGGGCTTGCCGATGCCCGACTGCCGGGCCGCCTTGCGGATCGCGTTGTACTCGCGCTGGTCGATCACGCCTTCCTTCAGCAGCGCGTCGAGGACGGACGTGACGTGCTTGAGGAACAGGGCGTGGGACGTCCACTCCTTCTCGTCCTCGATCAGCTCGCCGATCCGGCACCGGTTGTCGGTCACCCGGTTGCGCACCCCCGAGTCGGCCGTGCCGACGATCACCGTCAGCCGCTCGTCGTACTCGGGGCAGTCGGGCGCCGGGACCTGCCCGGAGACGACCGTGAAGGACACCGTGCGGGCCGCCGCGGTGTTGCCGGCCTTGTCGGTGGCCCGGTAGGCCACGGTGTGCGCACCGGCCCGGTCGACGACCACCGGCGCCGTGTAGGCGAGGTACGGCCCGCCGTCGAGCGAGTATTCGATCCGGTCGACGCCCGAGCCGTGCGCGTCGGTCGCCGTCACGGTCACCCGGGCGCTGTTGACGTACGCTCCCGCGGAGTTCTTCGTGCCCTGCACGCTCACGCCCGTCACCGGCGGGGTGGTGTCCTGCGGCGGCGCGGCGACGACCGTGAACCGCACGTTCTTCTCGGCCGCCACGTTGCCCGCCTTGTCGGTGGCGCGGTAGCGGACGGTGTGCTCGCCCACCTGGTGCACCATCACGGGCGCGGTGTACGGCTGCCAGGCGCCGGAGCCGATCGCGTACTCGATCGTGTTGACCCCGGAGCCGGTGTCGGAGGCGGAGACGGTGACCGTCGCCATGTCGATGTACGCACCGTCCGCGTTCCGCTCGCCGGTCACCGTCGCCGAGGTCTCCGGCGCGGTGGTGTCGTCCGACGCGGGCGCCACCACCGTGAACGCGGTGCTCTTCTCGGCGGAGACGTTCCCGGCCTTGTCGAACGCCCGGTAGCGCACCGTGTGATCGCCGACCTGGTCGACCACGACCGGCGCGGTGTACGGCTGCCGGGCACCGGTGCCACCGAGTGCGTACTCGATCCTGACCACGCCGGAGCCGCCCTCGTCGGTGGCGTGCAGCGCCACGCTCGCGGAGCCCACGTACTGGCCCTGCGTGTTCCGCGTGCCGCTCACGTGCGCCGACGTCTCGGGCGCGGTGGTGTCCTCGCCGGTGCCCTCGGTCACCGTCAGGATGCCCTGCATCTGGCCGTGGCCGGGGATCGTGCAGTGGTAGAAGTACCGGCCGGGCGTGAGCGTGACCTGGGCGGTGTGCTTGCCGCCCTGGGCGTCGTTGGGGTTGGCCAGGATGTTGAGCTGCACATCGCTGTTGAACTCGGGATCGCTGGTCACGAACGTCAGCGTGTGCGGCATGCCCGTGGTGTTGCCGGTGGCCGCGCTGTTCTCGAAGACGATCGTGGCCTGACCGGCGACCGCGGTCCGCGGCGCCGAGAGGTACTTGTCGATGTCGTTGCCGGCCGTCCAGGTGAGCACCTGTTCGGCGGCCGGCGCCCTGGTCTGCCCGGCCGCGGGCATCGCCTGCACGCCGAGCATCACCAGCAGGGCGGCCAGCAGGGCGGCCCAGATCCTTCGGTGCCGTAGCTGCCGTGTCACTCGGTCCCCCTCGCCAGCCGACCGGCGGCCGGGGTCGGCCCGCCGCCCTTGTAGGTGACCCGCCACAGGGCCGACTTGGAGTCCGAGGTGAAGAAGCCGCGCCCGTAGTCGAGGACGTACAGCGCGCCGTCCGGACCGAACTTCCAGTCCATCAGGTTCCTGATGCCGTCGTTGCCGACCGGCACGATCTTCTTCAGCGACTCCGAGTGCACCGGCAGACCGCCGTCGCCCTGCGTCTTCGGGTCCATGATCACCGCGTTGCGCGGCTGGTCGGCGTCGTAGAAGTCACCGACGAACCACTTGCCGTCCCAGTACGCCGGCCACTTCACGGCACTGTCGGCCGCGGCCTTGTCATACCGGTAGACGGGGCCGTTCATCGCCGCCTGCCCGCCGCCCTTGAGCCAGGGCAGCTTGTAGGTGGCCTCCTCCGCCTTGTACGACGGGACGCCGTTCGCGTCGCGCGGGTAGTCCGGGGCGCCGCCCGAGGGCGAGTACCAGATGTTGTTGCCCGTCACCGGGGGCAGGTTGACCAGGCCGTCGTTGTTCGGCGACTCGTTCTTCGGGTGGTCGCAGTCGTACCAGCCCAGCGGCTTGGACGGATCCGGCAGATTGCGGTCCCGGTAGGGCTGCTTGTTGCCCATGCAGTACGGCCAGCCGCGGTTGCCCGCCTCGGTGATGGCCGCGAACGTGTCGTACTTGGCCGGACCCCAGGTCGTCGAGGGCGCGCTCGCGTCCGGTCCGACCCAGCCCGCGTAGAGCACGTCGGTCGACGTGTCGACGAAGATGCGCGCCGGGTTGCGGACACCCATCACATAGATCTCGCCGCGCGTCTTGCCGCCGCCCTCGTCGCTCTCCTTGCCGGTGAAGAGGTTGCCCTCGGGCAGCGTGTACGTGCCGTCCGGCTCGGGGTGAATGCGCAGGATCTTGCCGTTGAGGTTGTTGGTGTTGCCCGCGGTGCGGCGCGCGTCCGCGAAGGACACGCCCTTGTAGTTCGGCTCCGGGTTGTTGCCGGAGTAACCGCCGCTGAAACCACTGGAGTTGTTGTCACCGGTGGCGATGTACAGGTTGCCCCGGGAATCCCAGGTCATCCCGCCGCCCGCGTGGCAGCAACTGTGGATCTGCACCGGCCACTTCAGCAGCACCTTCTCGCTGGACAGGTCCAGCTTGTTCGTGGCCTGGTCGAGCGTGAAGCGGGAGACGCGCCGCTCGGCCATCCGCGTCTCGCGGTTGATCCGCTCGTGCGGCGTGTAGTGCAGGTACACCCACCCGTTCTGCGCGAACCTCGGATCCAGCTCGATGCCGAGCAGTCCCTCCTCGACCTTGACCAGCTCGTCACCGCCGCCCTTGTTGCCGAAGACGGTGAGCGCACCGGCGAGCGTGACCTGCTTGGTCCTCGGGTCCCAGACGTGGATCTCGCCCCTGCCCTTGCCGATGTCGGGGTTGTTCCAGTCGGTGATCACGGGCTGCGAGGAGTCGGCGCCGCCTCGGCCGATGTAGAAGACCCGGCCGTCGGGCGCGGTGACCAGCCCGTGCGGCTCGCCGATCTGGTCGTTCTGGCCGGGCTGGTTGGGCTTGGTCAGCCGCTCCGCCGCGTAGTTGGCGGTGATGGTCGCCTTGCAGTCGGCCTGCTCCAGCCGGGTCGTCCACATCAGGGCACCGCGCAGATGGTCGCGGAAGTCGGCCTCGTCGTACGACGACACCGTGCCGCCCATGCCCGTGTAGAAGGAACGGCCGCCGTCGTAGTCCCGGCACCAACTGACCGGGTGGTCCCAGCCGTTGGAGCCGGTGCCCGGCCGGTACGTCGACTCGCGCACCCGCGCCACGGTGTGCACCGCGCCCGAGGGGTTCTTCGCCCAGTTCAGCCACTGGTCCGGGCGTTTCCACTGCACGGGCAGGTCCTTGGTGGCGGGGTGCCGGCGGTCGCCCACCTCCACGGTCGCGCGCTGCACGGCCGTCGGGCTCGACGCGGCCGGGCGGGCCCCCACCAGGCCGGTGAACCAGTCCGAGTAAGGCTCCGCGCGCGCCGCGTCATGGATGCCGACGAACCCGCCGCCGGCCTCCATGTACGCCTCGAGACCCGCCTCCTGCTCCGCGTCGAGGACGTCACCCCCGCCGGTCAGGAAGACGATCGCGTTGAAGCGGCCGAGCCTCGTCCCGTCCGTGAACACCGAGGGGTCGTCGGTGGCCTGGACCTTGAAGCGGCGATTCGCCGGGCCCGACAGGCCGATGTCCTCGATGGCCTCGATCCCGGCGTTCACGACCGGCGACTCCTCCCCGGCCGCCGCCGAACCGTGGAAGATCAGCACCCGTACGTTCGCGCCGCCCGGCGGCGACTTGATCGACATCGTTGTCAGCGGGGGCTCGGGGAAAGGGCGGGCACTCGCGGCCGGACCCGACAGTAGCCCGGCGGTCACGACCCCGGCGGCGACGGACGCCGCCCAGACGCGTCTTTCCTTGCTCAACCCTCGTAAGTGCATGGGCACCTCCTCGGTCACAGCGACACCGCCAAGGAAGCTAGACCCCTTTGCATGTCCCGCCAATACCTATGACCGTGATGCCACCAACTTTGTCTTGACTGTGGATAAACGAGAGCGCGGCCGGTACCGTCGCACAGGTTCATCACAGGTACGCCTCCGTCAAAGCCTTACCAGGGTGGGGAGTTCCGCATGGACAGACGCAGCTTCAACCGGCGGGTCCTGCTGGGCGGCGCGGCCGTCGCGACCTCGCTGTCCGTGGCACCGGAGGCCGTGAGCGCCGCCGGACCCGCGAGGACGGCGCCCGCCGGGGGCGAGGTGAAGCGCATCAAGCTCTACGCCGAGAAGCTCCCGGATGGGCAGATGGGCTACGGCCTGGAGAAGGGCAAGGCGAGCGTCCCGGGACCGCTGATCGAACTCAACGAGGGCGACACGCTGCACGTCGAGTTCGAGAACACCATGGACGTGGACGTGAGCCTGCACGTCCACGGCCTGGACTACGAGATCACCAGCGACGGCACGAAACTGAACCGCAGTCATGTCGAGCCGGGCGGCACCCGCACCTACACCTGGCGCACCCACGCCCCCGGCCGCCGGGGGGACGGCACCTGGCGTTCGGGCAGCGCCGGCTACTGGCACTACCACGACCACGTCGTCGGCACCGAACACGGCACCGTGGGGCTCCAGAAGGGCCTCTTCGGCGCGGTCATCGTCCGCCGCAAGGGCGACGTCCTGCCGGACCGGACGCACACGGTCGTCTTCAACGACATGCGCATCAACAACAAGCCACCGCACTCCGGGCCGGACTTCGAGGCCACGGTGGGGGATCGCGTCGAATTCGTCGTGATCACGCACGGCGAGTTCTACCACACCTTCCACCTGCACGGTCACCGCTGGGCGGACAACCGCACCGGCATGCTGACCGGCCCAGACGACCCCAGCCAGGTCATCGACAACAAGATCACCGGCCCGGCCGACTCGTTCGGCTTCCAGGTGATCGCGGGGGAGGGGGTCGGCGCCGGGGCGTGGATGTACCACTGCCACGTCCAGAGCCACTCCGACATGGGGATGGTGGGGTTGTTCCTGGTGAAGAAGCCGGACGGGACGATCCCCGGGTACGAGCCGCACCAGCACGGGCAGGAACCGCCGAGCGGCGGGCACGAGCACTGAGGGGCGGCCGCGCACCGCGGCACGCGAGAGCGCTCTCACCACGTGGCGTGACGGAGCTATCCTGATCCGCAGCCGCAGGTGAGGAGCCCCGAAGTGACCGACACAGCGCCGCGTCCCACCCTGGAGGCCGTGGCCGCCCGGGCCGGGGTCTCGCGGGCCACCGTGTCCCGCGTGGTCAACGGCGGGGACGGGGTGCGGGACATCCTCGTGGAGCGGGTCCGCAAGGCCGTGGACGAGCTCGGTTACGTGCCCAACCAGGCCGCCCGCTCCCTGGTCACCAGGCGGCACGACGCGATCGCGGTCGTCGTCGCCGAACCGGAGACCCGGGTCTTCGCCGACCCGTTCTTCGCGCTCCAGCTGCGCGGCATCAGCAAGGAGCTCACCGCCCACGACAACCAGCTCGTGCTGCTGCTCACGGAGGGCCGGGACGACCACGCCAGGGTCGGCCGCTACCTCGCCGGCGGACATGTCGACGGGGCACTCGTCTTCTCCCTGCACCTCGACGACCCGCTGCCGGAGCTGATCCAGCGGGCCGGGATCCCCACCGTCTTCGGCGGGCGGCCCGGCTGGAGCGGCGACCGGCGGGCGGTGGTCTACGTCGACAGCGACAACCGCGGCGGCGCCCGCGACGCCGTCCGCCACCTGGCCGGCCTCGGCCGCACCCGGATCGCGCACATCACCGGCGCCCTCGACCAGACCTCCGCCGCGGACCGCCTCGACGGCTACCGGGACGTCATGGTGGACGCCGACCCGCGGCTGATCGCCGAGGCCGACTTCACGCCAGCCGGCGGCGAACGGGCGATGCGCGAGCTCCTGGAGCGCTGCCCGGACGTCGACGCGGTGTTCGCCGCCAACGACCTCATGGCCTCCGGGGCCCTGCGCGTGCTGCGCGCATCCGGCCGCCGGATCCCCGACGACGTCGCCGTGATCGGCTTCGACGACATGCTGCCCGTCGCGGAGCAGACCGACCCGCCGCTCACGACGGTCCGTCAGGACATCGAGGAGATGGGCCGTCTGATGGCCCGCCTGCTGCTGCGCGGCCTGGACCGGGGCGCGCCCAGCGAGGGCGTCGGGGCGCCGCCGTCGAGCGTGGTGCTGCCGACGACGCTGGTGCGGCGGGGCTCCGCGTAGAGGGTGGGGCCGGAGGCGTGGGGTGCCGGCCTCAGTCCTGCCGCGGCTCGCTGCGGATCACCGCGAAGCGGGCGCCGTACGGGTCACCGAGCCTGGCCAGGCGGCCGACGGACGGGACGTCCGTCGCGGGCAGGCGGACGGTGCCGCCCAGTTCCCGGGCCCGGGCGACGGTGGCGTCCGGGTCGGTGACCTCGAAGTACGGCAGCCAGTACGCCTCCTCCTCGCCCGGGGCGCCGGCCAGGGGCACCACACCGCCGAACATGGCGTCCTCGCTCTCCCCGGCGGGGTGGAAGGTGGTGTAGGTGCCGCCCGCGAAGTCCGCGCCGTAGGTCTCCAGGCCGAGCACCGAGTGGTAGAAGGCCGCCGAGGCCGGGACGTCCGCCGTGTACAGCTCGACCCAGCACAGCGAGCCGGGCTCCTGGACGACCTCCAGGCCCTTGTTGCCGCCCGGCTGCCACAGACCGAACGACACCCCGGCCCGGTCGGCCAGGATCGCCATCCGGCCCAGGTCCTGGACGTCCGTCGGCTGCACCGTCACCGAGCCCCGCGCCTGCTCGGCGGCCCGGGCCGTGGTGTCCGCGTCCGGTGTCTGGAAGTACACCGTCCAAGAGGGCGGGCCCTGCTCCGGCGTGGTCCGCATGCCCCCGGCGGCCGTCCTGCCGTCCAGCCGGAAGAGGCCGTACCCGCCGACCTCCGGGCCACCCGGCTGGAACCGCCAGCCGAACAGCTCGCCGTAGAAGGACGCCGCGCCGTCGATGTCGGGGGTGCCGAGGTCGATCCAGTTGGGAGAGCCGGTGACATAACGGGTGGTGAGCATCGTCCACTCCTCGCACAGGGTCCCGTTGCCCGCACTGCCGAGTCTGGCACCGCCCGGTGCCGGCCGCCGCCCGGGCGCGGCCGGGGGCCGGTGAACGTGGTGTTGATCCCGCGTTGATCGGACGTTTTTCGCCGCCCGCCACGCTTCCGATCATGTACATCGACACGATCACACCGCCTGAACCCACCTGGCAGCAGGAGGCGCTGTGCGCGCAGACCGGAGCCGACTTCTTCTTCCCCGAGCCGGGCAGTTCGGTGCGGGAAGCCAAGCGGATCTGCGGTATGTGCCCGATCCGCACGGCCTGCCTCGAGTACGCGCTGGACCACGACGAGCGTTTCGGGGTCTGGGGCGGCCTGTCGGAGAAGGAGCGGCTGGAACTGCGGCGGATGTCCCGGTGACCACGCCACCCGAATCCGGCTCGCCCCCGCCCGGACTTCGCCCGGGCGCCGCAGGCCGTCCGGTACGGCACCGGGCCCCGGCCGCTCGTGGCGGCCGGGGCCCTGTGGCCCTGCGTGCGGGTCGGCGTCAGGCGCGGGCCGCCATGCGCGCCTTGCGGGCGGCCAGCTTCTCGTCGAACTTCGACGCCTCTGCGTCCAGACCGCCCATGAACAGGCCGAGCTCCTCCTGCGCCTTGCGGCCCTCGGGGCCCAGACCGTCGATCTCCATGATCTTCAGGAAGCGCAGCACGGGCTGGAGCACGTCGTCGTGGTGGATGCGCAGGTTGTAGACCTCGCCGATCGCCATCTGCGCGGCGGCCCGCTCGAAGCCGGGGATGCCGTGCCCGGGCATCCGGAAGTTCACGACCACGTCCCGCACGGCCTGCATCGTCAGGTCGGGGGCCAGCTCGAAGGCGGCCCGCAGCAGGTTCCGGTAGAACACCATGTGCAGGTTCTCGTCGGTCGCGATGCGCGACAGCATGCGGTCGCAGACCGGGTCGCCGGACTGGTGGCCGGTGTTGCGGTGCGAGATACGGGTCGCGAGCTCCTGGAAGGCGACGTAGGCCACCGAGTGCAGCATCGAGTGCCGGTTGTCCGACTCGAAGCCCTCGCTCATGTGGGACATCCGGAACTGCTCCAGCTTGTCCGGGTCCACCGCGCGCGAGGTGAGCAGGTAGTCGCGCATCACGATGCCGTGCCGGCCCTCCTCCGCGGTCCAGCGGTGCACCCAGGTGCCCCAGGCGCCGTCGCGACCGAACAGCGAGGCGATCTCGTGGTGGTAGCTGGGCAGGTTGTCCTCGGTCAGGAGGTTGACCACCAGCGCGATGCGGCCGATCTCGGTGACCTTGGACTGCTCCTTCTCCCAGGCCTCGCCGTCCTCGAAGAGGCCGGGGAAGTTGCGCCCGTCGCTCCAGGGCACGTACTCGTGCGGCATCCAGTCCTTGGCGACCTGCAAATGCCGGTTGAGCTCCTTCTCGACCACTTCCTCCAGTGCGTACAGCAGCTGAGCGTCGGTCCAGGTGCCGGCGGGGCTGCCGAGAGGGGGAGTGGTGATCGTCATGGACTCTCCAGGGGGACATGCGTACGAGCGGTGATCAGTAACCTACGGCATCGTAGGCTACGTTCCCGTAGGTTACGAAGCCGTAGATTAAGGGCGCCGTAAAGGCCGCTGATCAGCGGGGATCACCCGGACGCGCGTCAGCTCCGGGGACCCGCAGGCCGGGACGCCGGAGAGCGGGCTGCAAGTCCGGTCAGACATACAGCTCCCGCAGCCGGACCGAGAGGCACGTCACACATCCCTCGAGCTTCTCGAACTCGCTGATGTCCACGACGACCGGTTCGTACCCGAGGTCGGCGAACAGCTCGGCGGTCTTCGGCGCGCTCGCCGCCATCAGCAGCTTGGCGCCGCCGAGCAGCACGACGTGCGCCCCTGCCTCCTCCGGCACCGGCAGGAAGCGCTCGAACAGCGACGGCGCGTCCATCTTGGGGATGTGCCCGATGACCGTGCCGTCCGGCAGCGCCGTCACCGCCGACTTCAGGTGCAGGACCTTGCTCACCGGCACGGCGACGACGCGCGCGCCGAGCGGCTCGAACGCGGCGCGCAGCTGCTGGACACCGGCGGCGTTGGTACGGCCGCCGCGGCCCACGTAGACCGTGTCACCGATCTTCAGGACGTCCCCGCCGTCCAGCGTGCCCGGCTCCCAGATCCAGTTCACCGAGCAGCCCAGACCGGCCACGGCCTCCTCGACACCGGCGGTCTCCGCGCGCCGGGAGTCCGCACCCGGGCGCGCGATCAGGGCCACGTTCTTGTACATCACGACCGTGTCCTCGACGAACACCGAGTCCGGGCAGTCGTCGGCCGGGTCCACCTGGATCGTCTCCCAGCCGTGCGTGCGCAGCGCCTCCACGTACGCCTCCCACTGCTCGGCGGCGAGGCCGGCGTCGGCCTGCTCCCGCTCGATGTGCGTCACCAGCCCTTCGGCGAGACGCGGGCTGGGGCGGCGGACCAGGGCCTTCTTGCTGGGCACGAGGGTGACTCCGTATGGGATGGGACGTGTCGGGACCGCACCGACAGGAACCTCCGGGGTCGACCGGAACCCATCGGGCATCGGCCGACCATCATGCAGGGCGAACGGGGGAGAGGACAGCCCCGGGAGGCGCGGAGGGGGTGGAAGCTGATCCACCGCCCGCCAGGTACCCCGCCCACGGCCCCTCGAACTCACCCCACCGGCCGGGCCCGCCGCACCCGCGTCGCGGCACCGGCGTCATCCCACCGATCCGGCCCCTGCGACCGTGGCCGCGGTACGGGCGCCCTCACCGGCCCGGTCCCTGCGACCGTGGGAGGGTACGGGCGTCACTCACCGGCCCCCGTCCCTTGCGCCCACATCGCGGTACCGGCGGAGCCCACCGGCCGGGCCCCTGCGGCCGTGGCCGCGATACCGGCGTCATCCCACCGGCCCGGTCCCTGCGATCGTGGCCGCGGTGCGGGCGTCACTCACCGGCCCGGTCCCTCGCGCCCACATCGCGGTACCGGCGGAGCCCACCGGCCGGGCCCCCGCGGCCTTGGCCGCGATACCGGCGGAGCCCATTGCCCCGCCCCCGGCAACCCTGGCCCCTGCCCCGCCGTCACACCACCGACCCGGCCCCCTCCACCCCCCGCCGCTGTGCCGGCGTCACCGCACCGGCGACCGTCTCCCCTTGCGTGTCCGGACGCAGGCACTCGATCAGGTAGTCCCCGGTCTCGGGGTCGCGGGTCACCCCGTGGGTCTCGCTGCCGAAGCCGGGGAAGCGGCGGTCGAAGGACTCCAGGGCGCCGAGGTAGCGCAGCAGGGGGCCGTCCGCCTCGCCGACGCTCTCGCCCGGCATGAGGACCGGGATGCCGGGCGGCGTCACCGTGACCATCGCGGCGGCGGTCCGGCCGGGCGCGTCCGTCAGGCGGATCCGTTCCGTGCCGCCGCGGATCAGGCGCTGGTAACAGGCCTGGGGCGGGGCGACGGGCTCCGGGAGCTGCTGGAACGCGGTGTCGAGGAGTTCGACCAGACGCGCCTGCCGCAGATGGTCGTGCATCTCCTGGCACAGCTCGCGCAGCGTCAGCCCGGTGTACCGCCGGGGGTGTTCCGCGACCAGCGCGGGCAGCACACGGTCGAGCGGGGTGTCGCCGTCGTAGAGGTCCTTGAAGTCCATCAGGGCGTCCAGCAGGGTGCCCCACTTGCCCTTGGTGATGCCCATGGAGAACAGCACCAGGGTCGTGTAGCTGTCGGTCTTCTCCACGACGATGCCACGCGTCGTCAGATAGGCGGTCAGCACCCGCGCCGGGATGCCCCGGTCGGACATCACCCCGGTCGCGTCGAGTCCCGGGCAGGTCAGGGTGACCTTGATCGGGTCGAGCATGCAGTAGCCGTCGGTCAGCCCGGGGAAGCCGTGCCAGTCCGCGCCGGGCGTGAGGTGCCAGCAGGACGGCTCGGTCCGCAGCAGGTCCGCCGGAGCCTCGTCGAAGGGCACACGCTCCCCGCTCGCGGGGTCCGTCACCTCGGCCGGCTGCCACACCCCGAAAAACCAGGGCGGCCGGTCTCCGGCCGCCTCGATGCGGCGCCCGATGCGCACCATCTCCTGCCGGAACCGGACCGCCTCGGTCACCGCCTCGTCGACGAGCCACTGCCCCTGCGGGCCGTCCATCATCGCCGTGGCCACGTCCAGCGACGCGATCATCGGGTACAGCGGCGACGTGGTGCCGTGCATCATCAGCGCCTCGTTGAACCGGTCGTGCTCCACCGGCGCCCGCGGCGCGGGCCGGACGTGCACCATGGCGCCCTGCGACAGCGCCGCCAGCAGCTTGTGGGTGGACTGGGTCGCGAAGACCGTCGGCCGGTCCGGTCCGGGGAAGCTCTCCTCGTCCACCGACATGCCGTAGCGACCGGCGTAGAGCGGATGGAAGCGGGCGTACGCGAACCACGCCTCGTCGAAGTGCAGCCGGGGCGTGCCGTCGGCGAACGCCCGGGCGGCCGCCACCGCGTCGTAGCACAGCCCGTCATAGGTGGAGTTGGTGAACACGGCGTACTGGGCGCGCGCGGACACGGCGTCGGCCGTCAGCGGGTTGGCGGCGATCCGGGCCGCCACCGACTCCGCCGCGATCTCGGCCGGAGGCAGGGGCCCGGCAAGCCCGTAGCCGTTGCGGGTGGGCACCAGATACACCGGTCGCGCGCCGGAGACGACCAGGCCGTGCAGCACGGACTTGTGGCAGTTGCGGTCCACCAGGGCGATCTCGTCACGGGTCACGCTGAAGTGGCCGACCAGCCGGTTGCAGGTGGAGTCGCCGTGCAGCACGAAGTACGTGTGCGCGGAGCCGAAGACCCGTGCGGCGTTGCGCTCCGCCTCGCCGATCGGGCCGGTGTGCTCGAACAGCGAGCCGAGTTCCTCCACCGAGATCGACAGGTCGCTGCGCAGCAGCCGCTCACCGAAGTAGTCGTGGAACGCCCGGCCCACCGGAGACTTGAGGAACGCGACGCCCCCGGAGTGCGCCGGGGTGTGCCACGAGTACTCGTGCGCGTCGTCGAAGCGCCGCAGCGCCTTGAAGAACGGCGGGAGCAGCGCGTCCAGGTAGCCGCGCGCGGCGGTGGTGATCCGCCCGGCGATGAACGACGGTGTGTCCTCCAGCGGCCACACATAGCCGACCACCGACTGGGACACCCACAGCGGAAGCTCGCGCAGCCCCTCGTCGGCCATGACCAGGAACACCGGCAGGTTCTGGAACCTGCGCCCGATCCGGCGCAGCACCGCCGCCCCGCCCGGCGCGTCCCCGGTGGCGGGCGGGAGGTCCCAGGCGACCACCGCGGCGGCCAGACCGGCCTCGGTCCTGAGCACCGCCTCGGCGTCGGCGACGCCCACCACCCACCGCACCTGTAAGCCGCGCGCCCGGATTCCCTCGGCGATGCGCGCCAGCTGCCCCGCGGCGGCGCCCTCGTCCTCCGGTCGCTCCGCCACCGCCACCAGAACCGTGCCCTCGGCCATGCCGCCCCCCCCTCGTCGGTGGCCCGCGCCACCCCCTCCTCCAGTGTTCGCGGGCCCCAGGGCGCGACGGGCGGGCGTCCGGCCAAACCACCCGATCGGTGCATGGAGCGGTCCGCCGCCTTGACGTGTCAACGCAGGCGCGCCCGGCATCCCGTCGGAGGAACCGATCAACCGTCTTGCAGATGATTCACCGCCCCGGTCCCGTGTCGATCTTGCGGCCCTTCGTTAGGCGTAGTGCTCCCGGCCGGTACGGCCGGGACCGACCCGACGGAAGGAAACCGAAAGAGATGTATGGCGCGCGGCGTATCGCGGTGACGGCCTCGCTCGTGGGGATGCTCATGGCTGTTCCGGCCGGCATGGTCACCGCCCATGCCGCAGACGGCGACGCGGGGGCGGGCGGGGTGCTGTCCAACCTCTCCGGCAGGAACTCCTCCGGACACGCCAACCTCTGCGGCACGGGCAAGGTGGCGCTCTTCAAGGAGCGCACCTGTGTGGCCGAGGACGACGGCAGGGGCGGCGGCGACCAGGCGGGCCCCAGCGGCGGTGTCCTGTCCAACCTGCTCTTCGCCCGCAACGCCTCGGGCCACAGCAACAACTGCGGCAACGAGACCGTCGCGGTGTTCAGCAGGACCACCTGCGTCACCGCGGACCGCTCCGGCCACTGACCGCACCGACACAGCCCGGAGAGGGGCCCTCATGTCGTCGTCCTCCCTGTGCGTGGGCGTGGTGGCCCCCCTGACGGGGCGACTGGCCCCTCTCGGGTCACCGCTGTCGTACGTGCTGCGCAGGCTCGCGCCCCGCCTGGCGCGCCTGCGCGGCGGCGCGCGCCGCCGCGACGTGAACGTCGTCGTGCGGGACAGCCGGTCGGATCCCGACGCGGCCCGGCAGGCCGTGCGGGAGCTGGCCGGACCCGACGGCGCGCACATCGTGATCACCATGGCCGGCACCCGGGTCCTGCCCGCCGTCACAGCGGCCTGCGAGGAGCTCCGGGTGCCCTGTGTGTCGACCACGTTCCCCTGGCAGGCGTACCTCCACACACGCGGCGCCGTACCCGGGCACCGCTTCCGGTGGACGTACGACTTCGCGTGGGGGCTGGACGACATCGCCGCCGTCTTCGCGGACCTGTGGGAGCTGGCCGGCGGCCGGGGCGCCGTCGGGTGCCTCTGGAACGACGACCTCCAGGGCTCCCTGCTGCGTCACGACCACCACGGCTTCACCCCGGTGACGTCCCCGCGCGGGCACACGCTGGTCGACCTCGGCGCCTACGGCGAACCGGCGGACGGCTTCCGGGCGCAGGTCGGGCGGATGCGGGAGCACGGCGTCGACCTGGTCACCAGCGCCGCCACCGCCACCGACCTCGCCCTCTTCCACCGCCAGGCCCGTGAGGCGGGGGTGCGTCCGCGGCTGATCACCTGCTCGCGCTGGCTGACCTACCCCCACACCCACACCACCCCCGCCCCCGCCGTCCACGTCGAACTGGCCGACGCCCGCGTGGCCACCCTCGTCTACTGGAGCCCCGGCCACCCCTACCGCTCCGGCCTGGACGGCACCTCGTGCGCCGAGCTCGCCCGCTCCTACCGTCAGGACACCGGCGCCGCCTGGCTCCAGCCGCTGGGTCTGGCCCACGCCCTGGTGGAGACGGCCCACCACGCCCTCAGCGTCGCGGACGACCCCACCGACCGGACGTCCGTCGCGCGAGCCCTCGCCGGCACCCGCCTCGACACCATCGCCGGACACCTCGACTGGACGCGCGGGCCCACGCCCGGGATCGCCCTCCTCCCGCTGGTCGGCGGACAGTGGCACCCCGGCCCGCAAGGCCCCCGACTCGCCGTCGTCAGCAACAGCGCTCACCCGGACGTACCGCTGACCGGGGAGCTCACACCGGTCCGGTGACCTCCGAGCGGACCGCCCGCCGCAGATGCTCCCCTGTGAAGGACCCCTGGGCCTCCAGGAGTTGCCGCGGGGTTCCCTCGAAGACGATCTCGCCGCCGTCCCGGCCGCCGTCCGGGCCGAGGTCGATCACCCAGTCGGCCCGGGCGATCACGTCGAGGTTGTGCTCGACGACGACGACCGTGTTGCCCGAGTCGACCAGCCGGTCCAGCAGGGCGACGAGGCCCTCCACGTCCGCCATGTGCAGGCCGGTCGTCGGCTCGTCGAGCACGTAGACCGCTCCGGTACGGTGCAGCCGGGTGGCGAGCTTGATGCGCTGCCGCTCACCGCCGGAGAGCGTGGAGAGCGGCTGCCCGAGCGTGAGATAGGTGAGGCCGACGTCCCGCAGCGCGTCCAGCCGGCGCCGTACGCCCGTGTCGTCGAAGAAGCCGAGCGCCTGCTCGGCGGTCATCTCCAGGACGTCGGCGATGGAACGGCCCCGCACGGTCAGCCGCAGCACCTCCTCCTTGAAGCGCCGCCCCTCGCAGGCGTGGCAGGTCGTCGTCACCGGGTCCATGAAGGCCAGGTCGGTGTAGAGGATGCCCCGGCCCTCACAGGTGCCGCAGGCCCCGCCGGAGTTGAAGCTGAACAGGCCCGCCCCGGTCCCCGTCTCGCGGGCGAAGATCTTGCGGACCGTGTCCATGATCCCCAGGTACGTCGCCGGGGTGGAGCGGCCCGAGATGCCGATCGACGACTGGTCGACGACCACGGCCTCGTCGTGGGCGGCGACGAACTCCCCGGCCAGGGTGCTCTTCCCGGACCCGGCGACCCCGGTCACCGCCGTGAGCACACCGGCCGGGAACCGTACGGTCAGGTCCCGCAGGTTGTGCCGGTCGGCGCCCTTGACCCACAGCTCCCCGGCCGGCCGTCGGACCTGGCCCTTCACCGCCGTACGGGTGCGCAGGCAGCGTCCGGTGAGCGTGCCCGACCGGGCCAGTTCCCGGGGCGTCCCCTCGAACACCACGGTGCCGCCGCCGGCACCGGCGCCCGGCCCCATGTCGACGACGTGATCGGCCAGCGCGATCACGTCCGGGTCGTGCTCGACCACCAGCACGGTGTTGCCCTTGTCGCGCAGCCGTAGCAGCAGGTCGCCGAGACGGCCCACGTCACGCGGGTGGAGTCCGACGCTCGGCTCGTCGAAGATGTACGTCATCCCGGTGAGGCTGGAGCCGAGGTGCCGCACCGTCTTCAGCCGCTGCCCCTCCCCGCCGCTGAGCGTGGCCGTCTCCCGGTCGAGGCTGAGGTAGCCGAGGCCGATCGCCTCGATGCGCTCCAGCGCGGCGACGGCGGCCGAGGCGATCGGCGCGGCCACCGGGTCGTCGATCTCCTTCAGCACGGTGATCAGGTCCGTGACCTGCATCCGGGTGCAGTCGGCGATCGACCGGCCGTTGATCCGGGACGCGAGCGCCGCCGCGTTCAGACGGGCCCCACGGCAGACCGGGCAGGCACCCTCCACCAGGAACGCGCGGACCAGGTCCCGGGTCTTCTGGCTCATGGCCGACAGGTCCCGCTTCAGATACAGCCGCTCGAAGCGGACGGCCAGCCCCTCGTACTCGGTGGTCCAGGTGCCGCCGCTGCCCTTGACGGTGACCGTGCTGCCGGGCCGCCCGCGCATCAGGAACTCCCGCTCGGCGGCGGTGAACCGCCCCACCGGCTTGTGCGGGTCGAGGTCGGTGCTGTTGGTGTACGACTGCCCCTGCCAGGTCCCGGCGGCGAACGGCGGGAAGCGGACCGCACCGTCGGCGAGGGAGCGGTCGGGGTCCAGGATGCGGTCCCAGTCCGGGCGGACCGTGCGGCCGAGGCCGTCGCACTCGGGACACATGCCCGACGGGTCGTTGAACGAGTACGCCGTCGCGGGTCCGGCGCTGGGGCTGCCGTAGCGGGAGAACAGCACCCGGATCACCGAGTAGACGTCCGTCATGGTGCCCACGGTCGACCGGGAGTGCCCGCCGACCTGCCGCTGGTCCACGACGATGACGGGCGTGAGGTGCTCCAGGCCGTCCGCGTGCGGCCGTTCGAACTTGGGCAGCCGGTTGCGGACGAACCAGGGATACGTCTCGTTCAGCTGGCGCTGCGACTCCACCGCGATCGTGTCGAAGACGACGGACGACTTCCCCGACCCCGAAACGCCGGTGAACACGGTCAGCCGGCCTTTCGGGATGCGCAGGGTGACGTCCTTGAGGTTGTTCTCGCGAGCTCCGGTCAGGGTGATGGCATCGTGCGTGAAGTCGGTCATGCCACCGACGCTAAAAGGAAAACCGGACAGCCTCTGGCGTGGTTTCTTTCAGTTCTCCCTCCTCCAGCAGCAGCCAGCGGGTGATGCCGACCGACTCCAGGAACGGCAGGTCGTGGCTGGCCACGACCAGCGCTCCCTCGTACGACTCCAGTGCCGTGGTGAGCTGCCGGACACTCGCCATGTCGAGGTTGTTGGTCGGCTCGTCCAGCATGAGCAGCTGCGGTGCGGGCTCGGCCAGCATCAGCGCGGCCAGCGCCGCCCGGAAGCGCTCGCCGCCGGACAGCGTCGCCGCCTGCTGATCGGCCCGGGCGCCCCGGAACAGGAAGCGCGCCAGCCGCGCCCGGATCCGGTTGTTGGTGGCATCCGGCGCGAACCGGGCCACGTTCTCGGCGACGGTCAGCTCCCCGTCCAGGACGTCGAGCCGCTGCGGCAGGAACCGCAGCGGGACGTGCGCCCGCACCTCGCCCGACTCCGGGGCGAGCTCCCCGCTGATCGTGCGCAGCAGCGTCGTCTTGCCCGCGCCGTTGCGCCCGATGAGCGCGACCCGCTCCGGTCCCCGCAGCTCGAAGCCGCCCTGGACCCGGGCGCCGTACCGGAGCCCCAGATCCTGGAGGGTGAGGACCGTACGCCCCGGCGGCACCGCCGTGTACGGCAGGTCGACGCGGATCTCGTCGTCGTCCCGTACGGCCTCCACCGCGTCGTCGAGCCGCTCCCTGGCCTCGGCGAGTTTCTCCTCGTGCATGATGCGGTGCTTGCCCGCGGACTCCTGCGCCGCCCGCTTGCGCGCCCCCATGACGATCTTGGGCTCGCGCTTGCTGTCCCACATCTTCTGCCCGTACCGCTTGCGGCGGGCCAGTTTGACCTGGGCGTCGGCCAGTTCGCGCTTCTGTTTGCGGAGGTCGGACTCGGCCACGCGCACCATGCGCTCGGCCGCCTCCTGTTCGACCTCCAGGGCCTCCTCGTAGGCGGAGTAGTTGCCGCCGTACCAGGTGATCGAGCCGGAGCGCAGGTCGGCGATCTGGTCGACGAGGTCCAGCAGTTCACGGTCGTGGCTGACGACGATCATCACGCCCGGCCAGGACTGGACGGCCATGTACAGCCGTCTGCGGGCGTACAGGTCGAGGTTGTTGGTCGGCTCGTCCAGCAGCAGCACGTCGGGGCGGCGCAGGAGCAGCGCGGCCAGCCGCAGCAGGACGGACTCGCCGCCGGACACCTCGCCGACGGTGCGGTCCAGGTCGACGTGGCCCAGACCCAGTTCACCGAGGGTGGCCAGGGCGCGCTCCTCGACGTCCCAGTCGTCGCCGACGGTCTCGAAGTGCGCTTCGCCTACGTCACCGGACTCGATGGCGTGCAGGGCGGCGCGGCGGTCGGCGATGCCGAGGGCCTCGTCCACGCGCAGGGTGGTGTCGAGCGTGACGTTCTGCGGCAGGTATCCGACCTCGCCGGCCACCCGGACGGTGCCGTCGACCGGTGCGAGCGCACCGGCGATCAGCTTCAACAGGGTGGACTTTCCCGACCCGTTGACGCCGACCAGGCCGGTGCGGCCGGGACCGAACGCGACATCCAGGTCCTCGAAGACGGGGGTGCCGTCGGGCCAGGTGAACGAGAGGGACGTGACAGTGATGGAACCGGACATGGGGCCTCGCTCGCGGTTGCTCGAAGCGGTCAGGGGCACACGCGTGTCGAGACACCTGCGACCAGGGGAGGCTCCATGGCACACCACGGGCATGAAAAACGCCCCGTACCGGAGGACGGCTCGAACGCCGAGGTCGCACGCAGCGCACACACCGGTGGTGTGTGACGCGGTGTCTCAGGACCTCAGACGAGCAACGTCCTACTCCAATCGGCGGCAACAGAGGCGTTCTACACCGTAGGAGGGCGCCCTGAGCCTGTCAACGAATTAAGCGCGACGCGACATCCCCGCCCCGAGGAGGCCTCCGTGTCCAACGGCCCGCTCACGCTGCCGGCCCGGCTCTGTCTGCTGGCGTGGGACCCTGCCCGGCGGGCGACCGGCGGTACCGCCCACCGGCCGGACCTGGTGCGGGCCGGTGCCCTCGCCGAGCTGGCCCAGCGCGGCCTGCTGACCGACGAGGACGGCATCGCCACACCGGTCGACCTGGACGCGAGCGCGGGGGACGCGGTGCTCGACGGACTGCTGGAGCTCGTCCGCGAGTCGCGCCCGCACCCCTGGCGGACCTGGGTGACGCTGCGGGCGCGGGTGACCTTCGACGCCGTGCGGGAGCAACTGGTGGCCCAGGGGTTTCTGCGGGCGGAGAAGCGCCGGGTGCTCGGGGTGTTCCCGACCGTGGAGTACGCGCTGGAGCGGCCCGCCGCCGTCGAGGCGCTGCGGGAGGAGGTGCTGGAGATCCTCCGGGGCCGGGCCGTCGACGTCTTCGAGCGCGACGCGGCGGTCACCGCGCTCGCCGCCGCCGGGGGGCTGCTGCCGGACCGGGACGTGCGCGACCACGAGCGGTGGGCCGAGGACCTGCTCGAACGCGCGGGGGCGGCCGCCCCCGGGTCCGGGAGGGCGCTGCGTGAGGTGAGCGCGGCGGTGACGAGGAGGACCAGGGCCGCCCCCGCGCCGACGGCGGGACGTTGAGCCCGGCGCGGT
>NZ_JBFAIG010000001.1:0-551928 GCF_040654575.1 Streptomyces sp. NPDC050674 | reverse complement strand
GTGGCGGGGGCGGGACGTTGAGCCCGGCGCGGTGGCGGGGGCGGGACGTTGAGCCCGGCGCGGTGGCGGGGGCGGGACGTTGAGCCCGGCGCGGTGGCGGGGGCGGGACGTTGAGCCCGGCGCGGTGCCGCGGGCGGGACGTTGAGCCCGGCCCGGTGCCGACGGCAGGACGTTCAGCCCGCCCCCGCCTGATGAGGGCGTCGTGTCACCCGGGCCGGCGCCGGTTCCATGACTACCGCGCCCAGCCCCGCCGTCCCGCCTCGTGACCCTCTCGGGCCCGCCGCCCGTTCCACCGTCACGTCGGATTTCCGCCGGACCCACCGCCCCGGCCCCTGCTTCAGTAGCCCGCATGACCCAGCAGAGCGACCTCGCCTCGGCCTTCCGTGCCCTTCACCTCCCCGGCACCCCGCTGGTCCTGCCGAACGCCTGGGACGCAGTGAGCGCCCGGGTCGTCGAGGACGCGGGCGCCGGCGCCGTGGCCACCACCAGTGCCGGGCTCGTCTGGGCGCTCGGCGCGCCGGACGGCGAGCGGGCAGGCCGCGACGCGGTCGTCGCCGCCGTCGCGCGGATCGCGGACGCCGTGACCGTCCCCGTGGCCGCGGACATCGAGGGCGGCTACGCCGAGGACGCCGAGGGCGTCGCCGGGACCGTCCGGGCCTTCCTCGCCGCGGGAGCGGTGGGCGTGAACATCGAGGACACGCCGCACGACGCCGGGCCCGGTGGCCCGCTGCGGGACGTCGCCGAGCAGGCCGAGCGGATCGCCGCCGCCCGGGAGGCGGCCGACGCGGCGGGCGTGCCGCTGTTCGTCAACGCCCGGATCGACACCTACCTCGGCGGCGCCGGGGGAGTGGACCTCACCCTGGAGCGGGCGGCGGCCTTCCGCGCCGCGGGCGCCGACGGGATCTTCGTCCCCGGGGCCGTCGACCCGGGGACCGTGAAGGAACTCGTGGAAGGCGTCGACGGACCGCTGAACGTCATGGCCGGACCCGGCGCACCCTCGGTCGCCGAACTGGCCGCCCTGGGCGTCGCCCGGATCAGCGTCGGCTCGGGCATCGCCCAGGCCGCCCACGCCCTGGTCCGCCGGGCCGCGCGGGAGCTGCTGGACCGGGGGACCTACGGGGCACTGACCGACGCGCTCGGCTACGGCGAGGTCAACGCCCTCCTCGACCGCGCCCGTTAGCTCAGCACGCGTCGCGCATCAGCTCGGCGAGACCGTGGTCCAGATCCAGCTGGAGATGCTCCAGACCGACCGGCACGAGTTCGCTCGTCGCCTCCAGGAACCTGCGGATCTCGCTCGACCGGACGTGCACGACGGCCGTGCCCTCGGGGGCGTGGAACTCCAGGACGGTGCGGTCGTAGCCGTAGGGCCGCACGCGCACGTCGCCGTGGCCCTCGGCGTTCTTCTGGCCCGCGGCGAGCAGTTCGCGGGAGAAGGTCCAGCAGACCTCGACGCCCTCCAGCGTGGCCGGGGCGGGGAAGGTCATGCGGACGGCGAAGGGATCACGCCGGTCGTAGTGCAGCGTCGCGGGAATGCTCGGCATACGCGGCGCGGCGGCGACGAGGCGGGCCTCCACGGGCTGCTCGATGACGATGGACAACGCCTTGCTCCCTTGTGACGGCTGGACGGACACTTCCGGGCGGGTGAGGCCGGGCACTGGAAGAGACGACGGAATCAGCCATTCCGTGCACACGAATTGCGAGTGACCTCTGTCACCGCGTTCATGCACCCGAGTGACGTGACTCTCCTCCCGTGCCCAGAAGGGCACTTGTGGTGCCTCCCGGCCCTCACCCGGACCGCCGGGAGGCCATCTGGACGGCATCCGGGCGGTGGGCTAGCTTCCCCGGCCATGAGGCGCATGGGGAGCACGCGACGGACGGGACGAACTCGGGGCAGGGCGACCGCGATGGCGGCCTGCGTGGCGGCGCTGGCGGCCCTGACCGCCGTACCGGCGCAGGCGCACCAGCCGCAGCACCGGGCGCCGCACTGGGAGCTCAAGGACACCGGCGCTCCACAGGCCCGTTTTCGGGGCCTCGCGGCGGTCGGCCGGAACACCGCCTGGGTCGCCGGGACCGGCGGCACCGTGCTGCGCACCACCGACGGCGGGGCGAACTGGCGGAACGTCTCTCCGCCCGGCGCGGGGGAGTTGCAGTTCCGGGACGTCGAGGCGTTCGACGGGCGCCGGGCCGTGGTCCTGGCCATCGGCGAGGGAGAGGCCTCCCGCGTCTACCGCACCGACGACGGCGGAGCCACCTGGACGGAGTCCTTCCGCAACACCGACCCGAAGGCCTTCTACGACTGCATGGCCTTCTTCGACCACCGCCACGGCCTCGCGATGAGCGACCCGGTGGACGGCAGGTTCCGCATCCTGTCGACCGGCGACGGCGGCCGGACCTGGAAGGTGCTGCCGGACCGGGGCATGCCGGCCGCACAGGAGGGAGAGGCCGGATTCGCGGCGAGCGGCCAGTGCCTGGTGACGTCCGGGTCGAAGGACGTCTGGCTCGCCACCGGCGGGGCGGCACGCGCACGGGTGCTGCACTCCGCCGACCGGGGCCTCACCTGGACGGCGGCCGACACACCCCTGCCGGCCGGCGACCCGGCCCGCGGCGTGTTCGCGCTCGCCTTCCGCGACCGGGCCCGAGGCCTCGCCGTGGGGGGCGACTACCGCCCCGACCAGCCCTCACCGAGAGCCGCGGCGCGCACCTCCGACGGCGGCCGCACCTGGCGCCCGGCCGCCACCGCCCCGCCCGCCTACCGCTCAGGCGTCGCCTGGCTCCCGCACAGCCGCACCGCCGCCCTGGCCGTCGGCCCGACCGGCACCGACCTCACCACGGACGCCGGCCGCACCTGGCGGACCGTCGACACCGGCTCCTACGACACGGTCGACTGCACCCCGGATCACGGGTGCTGGGCCGCCGGAGAGAAGGGCCGGGTTGCCCGCCTGGAGCACTGAGCATGCGGCATGCCGTGATCGTTGGCAGGGTGGGTACTCGTTCACTGATCGTGAAAGGAAGTGAGCGAGAATGCCACGCGGTTCGAGCTCCAAGCGGGAGCGTCAGTACGAGCACATCAAGGAGAGCGCGAAGGACCGGGGCGAAAGCACCGGCCGCGCCAAGGAGATCGCCGCCCGGACGGTGAACAAGGAACGCGCCCGCTCCGGTGAGTCCAAGACCGCCAGCCGCACCTCCACCAAGGACATGTCCTCCGGCAAGCGGGGCGGTCAGCGGTCGGGGCAGGGCTCGCAGGGCCCGACCTACGACCAGCTCTACCAGGAGGCCAGGCGCAAGGGCGTCGAGGGCCGCTCCAGCATGAACAAGAGCCAGTTGCAGAGCGCCCTGGGCAAGTGAGGCGGACGCCTCACAGGCTCTCCCGGTAGGCCTCCAGCGCGGGCGCGGTCTTCGTCGCCGTGAACTCGGTGACGCGGTACGCGCACACGCCCGCGAGGACGAACGGGTCCTGTGCGGTGATCGCCTCGATCCGCGCGCGGTCCCCCGCGACGGCGATGATCACCCCGCCGTCGCGGGGGTTCTTGCGTCCGGACGCGAGGAAGAGTCCCTGCCGGTACTGCTCGTCGAGCCAGGCCACGTGCTCCTCCAGCACGGCGTCGACGGCTTCCAGCGGGGCGGTGTAGGTCAGTTCCAGCACGAACATGATCGGCAGCGTACCCCCGGGCCCCCGTCAGGCCGCCGGGCGGCCGTAGGCTCTGGGCACCATGACGACCGTACACATCCCCGAGGACTGGCCCACCACCGAGGAACAGGCCCGCGCCGTCCAGGACGCACTGCGCGCACGCGTGATCCTCGACGAACCCGGGCCGCCGCCCGGCACGGGACATGTGACGGGGGTCGACGTCGCGTACGACGACGAACGGGACGTCGTCGCGGCCGCGGCGGTGGTGCTGGACGCGTCGAGCCTCGACGTGGTCGCGGAGGCCACCGCGGTGGGCCGGATCTCCTTTCCCTACGTGCCGGGGCTGCTCGCCTTCCGTGAGATCCCCACGGTCCTCGCCGCCCTGGAGGCCCTGCCCCGCCCGCCCGGCCTGGTCGTCTGCGACGGCTACGGCCTCGCCCACCCCCGCCGCTTCGGCCTGGCCAGCCACCTCGGCGTCCTGACCGGCCTGCCCACCATCGGCGTCGCGAAGAACCCGTTCACCTTCTCCTACGACGACCCGGACACCCCGCGCGGCAGCAGCGCGCCGCTGCTCGCCGGGGCCGAGGAGGTCGGCCGCGCCCTGCGCACCAGAGACGGCGTCAAGCCGGTCTTCGTCTCCGTGGGCCACCGGGTGACACTTGACCAGGCCTGCGCGCACACCCTCGCGCTGACCCCCGCCTACCGTCTTCCGGAGACCACCCGCAGGGCGGACGCGCTGTGCCGCGAGGCGCTGCGGGACACCTACTCGGCCTGACCCTCCACCCGCCAGCGGCCCACCTCGCGGTACTCCGAGTCGTAGATCGCCGCTTCGTCCCCGGGGGCGAGTTCGTAGTGGCGCAGATTGCCGGCCCAGTACCTGAGGATCCGGCCCAGCTCGCCCGCCGGGTCCTTCGTCAACGCCGCGTCATCCAGGGAAACTTCCAGAAGGAATCTCATGCCTTCAAGGGTTTCATTGAACTCCTTGTTGGGACTTTCCGAGCCTTCACCGTGGAGGGAACGCCGAAAGTCTCAAGCGGGGGGAACAGGCGCGGGCCGGCGGGGCGAGCGAATCTGAGTACCGGCCCTGAGTACCCGTACGGATGCCCGGCGGTGGCCGGGCCGACAGGCTGGGGCGCATGACAACGCACCGCGCCCCCAAGCCTGTCGCCGGCCCGACCCAGAGCGTCGAGCGGGCCGTCACCCTAGGGCTGATCCTCGCCGTGCTGGCGGGACTCGGCTGGATAGCCGGGATGATCTACACCATCGCCGAGTGGCCGCTGTAGGCCCCCGACGGGCTATCAGCGGGCCGACGCAACGCGGAAGCGGATGCCCGCCGCGCGCAGCCGGCCGATCAGGGCGTCGCCCATCGCCACGGCCGTGGTGACCTGACCCGCCGTCTTCGGAAGGTCGTCGAGGGCCAGGCACAGTGCCGACTCGGCCAGCATCTTGGCCGTCTCGTCGTAGCCCGGGTCCCCGCCGGAGACCTCCGTGCACACCCGTCTGCCGCCGCCCTCGCCCACGAAGCGCACGGAGAACCAGCTCTTCGCCCGCTTCTCGGGGCTGGGCCCGTCACCGGGCTTGAGCCGGTCCGACAACCAGCGGCGCGCCGGCGGCACCTGGGCCGCCGCGACCAGCGCGCCGACGGCCGCGACCCCGCCCACCGCGACGGGCAGGTGCCGGACGGCCGCGTACTGCCGGTAGCGGAAGTCGGGCCCGTACCGGTCGAGCGCCGATGCCGAGCGCCGCACGATCTGCGGGTCGATGGTCGGCATGGGCAGCGCCCAGGCGCCGACCTCCTTGGCGAACCGCGGACCGCCCAGCGGCGCCGACACCCGCCGGCCGACCAGCCGCGGTTCGTGCCGCCGCCGGTCCCGCGCGGCAGCCGCCATCTCCCGCTGCCGCGCGAACTGGCCCAGCGCGGAGGCGAAGGTGCCGCCGGAGAAGGCCGCGTCCGCGGTGACGAAGCCCTCTACGGTCAGCGGCACGTCCTCGGGCAACTGCTGGACGGTGAAGTACACGCCCAGGTCGTGCGGGATCGAGTCGAACCCGGCGGCGTGCACCAGCCGGGCCCCGGTCTCCCGCGCCCGCGCGTCGTGCCGGACGTACATCAGGTCCACGAACTCGGGCTCGCCGCACAGGTCCAGGTAGTCGGTCCCGGCGTCCGCGCAGGCGGCGACGAGTTCCTCGCCGTACGTCACGTACGGGCCGACCGTCGTGGCCACCACGCGCGTCTGCTCCGCCAGGGCGCGCAGCGAGGCCGCGTCGGAGACGTCCGCCCGCAGCACACCGATCTCCGCGTCGGCGGGCAGCCGCTCGCGCAGGCGCTCCAGCTTCTCGGCGCTGCGGCCGGCGATCGCCCAGCGCAGCCCCTCGGGCGCGTGCGCGGCGAGGTACTCGGCGGTGAGCACACCGGCGAAACTCGTGGCTCCGAAGAGCACGATGTCGTACGGACGGTCCGTCCTGCTTTGCCTGCTCATGACACCCCTTGGTCGCGCAGCCCGTGCCGCTGTCGGTGGCCGAGGCTAGCGTGAGGGGTGCGGAGCCCGACGACGAGCCCGGAGGAACGCGATGGCCGTGCCCAGATATGCCCTGAAGAAGCGGGAGAAGGTGCGCGCGTTCGCGCTGGGACTGCCGGGCGCCGTCGAGGAGTTCCCGTGGGGCGAGTCCGTCGCGAAGGTCAACAAGAAGGTGTTCGTCTTCCTCGGCGTCGGCGTCGGCGACGGCAGTTACCCCCTGGGAGTGACGGTGAAGCTCACCGACGAGACGGCCCACGCGCACGCGCTGGCCTGCCCCGGAGCCGAGCCCGCCGGCTACGGACTGGGCAAGGCGGGCTGGGTGAGCATTCCGCTGGAGGAGCAGGGCGCCCCGGCGGCGGAGCTGCTGTGCGACTGGGTGGAGGAGAGCTACCGGGTGATCGCGCCGAAGCGGCTCACGGCGGAACTGGACGCGAGTTGACCCGTACGGCAGATTGCCAAGCGCTTGCTCGTTCAGGCTTGTGCGGAGTGGAACACGTTCTTAGCATCACTGGTGTTACATCAGTTGTGTCACAGCACTGGGGGCTGGATGACCACGGCAAGGACGCCAGGGCACGGCCCGCTCGCCGGTGTGCGGGTCGTCGAGCTGGCCGGCATCGGGCCCGGCCCGTTCGCCGCCATGCTCCTGGCCGACCTCGGCGCCGACGTCGTACGGGTGGACCGTCCGGGCGGCCCCGGGCTCGCGATCGACCCCGCCTGCGACGTCACCAACCGCAACAAGCGCTCGGTGGTCGTCGACCTGAAGGACCCGGACGGCCCGGAGCGGGTGCTCGGCCTCGTGGCCCGCGCCGACGTCCTGGTCGAGGGCTACCGCCCCGGCGTCGCGGAGCGCCTGGGCGTCGGCCCCGAGGCCTGCCACGCCCGCAATCCGCGGCTCGTCTACGGCCGGATGACCGGCTGGGGTCAGGACGGCCCGCTCGCCCGGCGCGCCGGGCACGACATCGCGTACATCGCCCCCACCGGCATCCTCGGCATGATCGGCGACCCGGACCGGCCGCCCGCCGTGCCGGCCAATCTGCTCGGCGACTACGCGGGCGGCTCCCTCTACCTGGTCGTCGGCGTCCTCGCCGCCCTCCACCACGCGCGCGCGACCGGCACCGGCCAGGTCGTCGACGCGGCCATCGTCGACGGCACCGCCCATCTCGCCACGATGATCCACGGCATGCTCGCCGCGGGCGGCTGGCAGGACCGCCGCGGCGCGAACCTCCTGGACGGCGGCTGCCCCTACTACGGCACGTACGAGACGGCCGACGGCCGCCACATGGCCGTCGGCGCCCTGGAGCCACAGTTCTACGCGGAGTTCCTCGCCCTCCTCGGCCTCGGCGACCGGGCCGGGGCCCGCAAGGACGTCACCCGCTGGGACGCCCTGCGCGAAGAGGTCGCCGCCCGCTTCAAGAGCCGTACCCGGGACGAGTGGACGGCCGTCTTCGACGGCACCGACGCGTGCGTGGCCCCCGTGCTGTCACTGCGCGAGGCCCCGCACCACCCGCACCTGGCCGCCCGCGGCACCTTCACCGACCACGGCGGCATCACCCAGCCAGCCCCCGCCCCCCGCTTCTCCGCGACCCCGACCACCGTCCGCAGCGGCCCGGCCCGGCCGGGTGCCGACACGGCGGAGGTCGCCCGGGACTGGGACGTCCCCGGGCTGCTCCCGTCGTCCCGAAACCCTCAGTGAAAGGCCTCCTCGTGAGCACCGAAGCGTACGTGTACGACGCGATCCGCACCCCGCGCGGGCGCGGCAAGGCCAGTGGCGCCCTGCACGGCACCAAGCCCATCGACCTGGTGGTCGGACTCATCCACGAGATCCGCGCCCGCTTCCCGGACCTCGACCCGGCCGCCGTCGACGACATCGTCCTCGGCGTCGTCGGCCCGGTCGGCGACCAGGGCTCCGACATCGCGCGCATCGCGGCCATCGCCGCCGGGCTGCCCGACACCGTCGCGGGCGTGCAGGAGAACCGCTTCTGTGCCTCGGGTCTGGAGGCCGTCAACCTGGCCGCCGCGAAGGTCCGTTCGGGCTGGGAGGACCTCGTCCTGGCCGGTGGCGTCGAGTCGATGTCCCGCGTGCCGATGGCCTCCGACGGCGGCGCCTGGTTCAACGACCCGATGACCAACCTCCAGGTCAACTTCGTTCCGCAGGGCATCGGCGCCGACCTCATCGCCACCATCGAGGGCTTCTCCCGGCGCGACGTCGACGAGTACGCGGCGCTCTCCCAGGAGCGGGCCGCCACCGCCATGAAGGACGGCCGCTTCGAGAGGTCCGTCGTCCCCGTGAAGGACCGCAGCGGGCTCGTCGTCCTCGACCACGACGAGTTCCCCCGCCCCGGCACCACCGCCGACTCTCTTGCCAAACTCAAGCCGTCCTTCGCGGACATCGGCGAACTCGGCGGCTTCGACGCCGTGGCGCTCCAGCAGTACCACTGGGTCGAGAAGATCGACCACGTCCACCACGCGGGCAACTCCTCCGGCATCGTGGACGGCGCCTCGCTCGTCGCGATCGGCTCCAGGGACGTCGGCGAGCGCTACGGCCTCACCCCCCGCGCGCGCATCGTCTCCGCCGCCGTCTCCGGCTCCGAGCCGACCATCATGCTCACCGGCCCCGCCCCGGCCACCCGCAAGGCCCTCGCCAAGGCCGGGCTGACCATCGACGACATCGACCTCGTCGAGATCAACGAGGCGTTCGCGGCGGTCGTGCTGCGCTTCGTCAAGGACATGGGCCTGTCCCTGGACAAGGTCAACGTCAACGGCGGCGCGATCGCGCTCGGCCACCCCCTCGGCGCCACCGGCGCGATGATCCTCGGCACCCTCGTCGACGAACTGGAGCGCCAGGACAAGCGCTACGGCCTCGCCACGCTGTGCGTCGGCGGCGGCATGGGCGTCGCCACCATCGTCGAGCGCATCTGACCCCCTCCCGACGGATCACACGGAGCACCTCCACATGAGCACTGAGCCCACCACCATCCGCTGGGAACAGGACCGCACCGGCCTCGTCACCCTGGTCATCGACGACCCGAACCAGTCCGCGAACACCATGAACCAGGCGTTCCGCGACTCCCTCGCCGCCGTCGCCGACCGGCTGGAGGCCGAGAAGGACTCCATCCGGGGCGTCATCATCACCTCCGCCAAGAAGACCTTCTTCGCCGGCGGCGACCTGCGCGACCTCATCCGCGTCACGACCGAGACGGCCCAGGAGCTGTTCGACGGCGGCATGGCCATCAAGCGGAACCTGCGCCGCATCGAGACCCTCGGCAAGCCCGTCGTCGCCGCCCTCAACGGCGCTGCCCTGGGCGGCGGTTACGAGATCGCCCTGGCCTGCCACCACCGCGTCGCCCTGGACGCGCCCGGCTCGAAGATCGGCTGCCCCGAGGTCACCCTCGGCCTGCTGCCCGGAGGCGGCGGCGTCGTCCGCACCGTCCGCCTGCTGGGCATCGCCGACGCCCTGCTCAAGGTCCTCCTCCAGGGCACCCAGTACAGCCCGCGCCGCGCCCTGGACAACGGCCTCGTCGACGAGGTCGCCGACAGCCACGAGGACATGCTCGCCAAGGCACGCGCCTTCATCGACGCCAACCCCGAGTCGCGGCAGCCCTGGGACAGGCCCGGCTACCGCATCCCGGGCGGCACACCGGCCAACCCCAAGTTCGCCGCGAACCTCCCGGCCTTCCCCGCCAGCCTGCGCAAGCAGACAGGCGGCGCCCCCTACCCGGCGCCGCGCAACATCCTGGCCGCCGCCGTCGAGGGCTCCCAGGTCGACTTCGAGACCGCCCAGGTCATCGAGGCCCGCTACTTCGTCGAACTGGCCGCCGGCCAGACCTCGAAGAACATGATCCAGGCATTCTTCTTCGACCTCCAGGCCGTCAACTCCGGCGCCAACCGCCCGAAGGGCATCGAGCCCCGCCAGGTCCGCAAGGTCGCCGTGCTCGGCGCCGGGATGATGGGTGCCGGCATCGCCTACTCCTGCGCCCGCGCCGGCATCGAGGTCGTCCTCAAGGACGTGTCCCTGGAGGCGGCCCTCAAGGGCAGGGGCTACTCCGAGAAGCTGTGCGCCAAGGCCGTCGCCAAGGGGCGTACGACCCAGGAGAAGGCCGACGCGCTGCTCGCCCGCATCACCCCCACCGCCGAGGTCCAGGACCTGGCCGGCTGCGACGCCGTCATCGAGGCCGTCTTCGAGGACACCTCCCTCAAGCACAAGGTGTTCCAGGAGATCCAGCACGTCGTCGAGCCCGACGCGCTGCTGTGCTCCAACACCTCCACCCTGCCCATCACCGCGCTCGCCGAAGGCGTGGAGCGCCAGGGCGACTTCATCGGCCTGCACTTCTTCTCGCCGGTCGACAAGATGCCGCTCGTCGAGATCATCAAGGGCGAGCGCACCGGCGAGGACGCCCTCGCCCGCGCCTTCGACCTGGTCCGGCAGATCAACAAGACGCCGATCGTCGTCAACGACTCGCGCGGCTTCTTCACCTCGCGCGTCATCGGCCACTTCATCAACGAGGGCGTCGCAATGGTGGGCGAGGGCATCGAGCCCGCGTCGGTCGAACAGGCCGCGGCCCAGGCGGGCTACCCGGCCAAGGTGCTGTCCCTGATGGACGAACTGACGCTGACCCTGCCCCGCAAGATCCGGGCCGAGTCCAAGCGCGCGGTCGAGGAGGCCGGCGGCACCTGGACGGCCCACCCTGCCGAGGCCGTCATCGACCGCATGGTCGACGAGTTCGGCCGCACCGGCCGCAGCGGCGGCGCCGGCTTCTACGACTACGGCGACGACGGAAAGCGCACCGGCCTCTGGCCGGGACTGCGCGAGCACTACACGAAGCCGGGGTACCGCATCCCGTTCCGGGACATGCAGGAGCGGATGCTGTTCTCCGAGGCGCTGGACACCGTCCGGCTGCTTCAGGAGGGCGTGCTGACCTCCGTCGCCGACGCCAACATCGGCTCGATCTTCGGCATCGGCTTCCCCGGCTGGACCGGCGGTGTGCTCCAGTACATCAACGGCTACGAGGGCGGCCTGCCCGGCTTCGTGGCCCGCGCCCGGGAACTCGCCGAGCGGTACGGGGAGCGCTTCGCCCCGCCCGCGCTGCTGGTGGAGAAGGCGGACAAGGGGGAGCGGTTCGGCGACTCACCCCGCGTCTGACCCGCCGGAGCCCGAAGGCCCGGTGAGCCACTCGCCCAGCTCTTCCTTCAGCGACCGCTGAAAGGCGGTGAGGAGCGCCTGCACCACCAGCGGGTGCATGTGCGCCGACAGGGACCGCACGTCCCGCGCGTCACGCTCCGCCACCTCACCGCGGAAGAGCTGGGACAGCTCCCGGGCCGCGGCGCGCGTGTGCTCGATGAGGACCTTGCGCGCCGCGAAGATCGCCTCCTGCGACAGCGGCACGTCCAGCAGCCCGGCGCCGAGCCGCAGCAGACCCAGGTCGGCCTCGTACCCGCCGTCCGCGGGCCGGACCACGCCCATGGCGACGAGCCGCTCGACGTCCTCCTCGCCCAGCGGCCGTCCGGCCCGCCGCTCCAGCTCCGCGCGCGTGACCGTCTCGACGGACTCCGGCGCCCAGGACGCCACCACGGCCCGGTGGATGGCGAGGTCGTGCGCGCTCAGGTCCGGCGGCAGCTGCCGCAGGTAGCGCTCGATGCCGGCCAGCGTCATGCCCTGCTGCCGCAACTCCTCGATCAGGGCCAGCCGGGCCAGATGCCCGCGGCCGTAGTGCCCCACCCGTCGCGGACCGAGCGCCGGCGGGGGCAGCAGCCCCTTCGTGCCGTAGAAGCGGACCGTGCGCACCGTGACACCGGCTCGGGCGGCCAGCTCGTCGATCGTGAGGGTCGGCTCCTCGGTGTCGGTCGTCATGTGCAGCAGTATCGCTGTCTCACCAGTGCTGTGACACCGCACCCGCACCACCTCCGTGTGGCTGTGCGGTGAACGGGTCGTGGCCGCTGTGCACGGCGGCGGTGGACCTTGTGAGAAGTGACGCTCTGTGACGTGGGCCACCGTATGGGCCGGGATCCGTGTGGGAAGGTGCTGCCTTGGTCTGTGCCGCGTCACAAGGGTGGTGCGGGCCAGCGCACTGTACGGACCCCGGACCCACGATGTCCGGGGCGATCCAGAGAGTGGAACCACCCGTGAGCAAGGACGCCGTGAACACGGCTGCGGCCACGCCGCGTACCGATGCGGCCGCAGCGCCCGCGGACGCGGGCGACGCCGGCTACAGCAAGGACCTCAAGGCCCGCCACGTCAACATGATCGCCATCGGAGGCGCGATCGGCACCGGACTCTTCCTGGGTGCGGGCGGGCGCCTGCACAACGCGGGCCCGGCGCTGGCCATCGCCTACCTGGTCTGCGGCATCTTCGCCTTCTTCGTGGTCCGGGCCCTCGGTGAGCTCGTGCTCTACCGCCCCTCGTCGGGTTCCTTCGTGTCGTACGCGCGCGAGTTCCTCGGTGAGAAGGGCGCGTACGTCGCCGGCTGGATGTACTTCCTGAACTGGTCGACCACCGGCATCGCCGACATCACCGCGATCGCGCTCTACACGCACTACTGGAGCATGTTCACCGACATCCCGCAGTGGGTGCTCGCGCTGGTCGCCCTCGCGGTGGTGCTGGCCGTGAACCTGATCTCGGTGAAGTACTTCGGCGAGATGGAGTTCTGGTTCGCGATCATCAAGGTCGCGACGCTGGTCGGCTTCATGCTCATCGGCATCTTCCTGCTCGCCACCCAGCACGAGGTGGGCGGCCAGACGCCCGGCATGAGCGTCATCACCGACAACGGCGGCGTCTTCCCGCACGGCATGATGCCCGTGGTCCTGGTGATGCAGGGCGTGATCTTCGCCTACGCCGCGCTGGAGCTGGTCGGCGTCGCCGCCGGCGAGACCGCCGAGCCGGAGAAGGTCGTCCCGCGCGCGGTGAACTCCATCATGTGGCGCGTCGGCCTCTTCTACGTCGGCTCGGTCGTCCTGCTGGCCCTGCTGCTGCCGGGGTCGGTCTACTCGGCCGACCAGAGCCCGTTCGTCACGGTGCTGTCGAAGATCGGCGTCCCGGCCGCGGGCGACGTGATGAACCTGGTCGTCCTGACGGCCGCCATGTCCTCCCTGAACTCCGGCCTGTACTCCACGGGCCGCATCCTGCGCTCCATGGCGATGGCGGGCTCCGCCCCGAAGTTCACCGCCCGCATGAACCGCAGCCAGGTGCCCTACGGCGGCATCCTGCTGACGTGCGGGGTGTGCGTGCTCGGCGTCGGCCTGAACTTCCTCGTGCCGGCGCAGGCCTTCGAGATCGTGCTGAACGTGGCCTCCCTGGGCATCATCAGCACCTGGGTGATCATCATGATCTGCCACCTGGTGTTCGTCCGCCGGGCCAAGGCGGGCCTCCTGACCCGCCCGTCCTTCCGTCTCCCCTTCAGCCCGGTCACGGAGATCACCACGGTCGTCTTCCTGCTGGCCTGCCTCGGCATGATGTGGAACGACCCCGAGGTCGGCCGCAAGACCCTGCTGCTGATCCCGCTGATCGCCCTCATGCTGGTGGCCGGCTGGTTCGGCGTGCGCCGCAGGGTCTCGCAGACCGCGGACCAGGAGCTGTCGCGGCTGACGAAGTAAGGCCGGCCGGGGCCGTTGTCAGGGGCCGCGTCCACGGTGGCGTCATGTCGGGGATCACGCATCCCCGGGGTGACGCCACCGTTCCGCCGGTGCAGGGCGTCAAGGTCATCGGGGATACGGGTGACGGTGTACGACCACGCGCGGTGACCCCGGCCCGGCCATCGGCTCAGCCCTCGCTGTCGAAGGCCCGCACCAGACAGCCGGCGAGGTCCCGCGCGAGGGAGCCGTCCGGGTCCAGCCGGGGGTTGAAGATCGCGACGGTGAGACCGGCGGCACCGTCGCCGGCCAGCGCCGTGCGCAGCACACTCTCCAGCTCCTGCCAGGTCAGACCGTCCGGCTGCCGGTAGTCGACGGCGGGCATGAGCGCGTCGTCCAGCACGTCGACGTCGAGATGCACCCAGTACCCGACGCCCGCCCGGTCCCCGTCCAGCAGCCGCACGGCGCGCCGGGCCGCCTCGGCCGCCCCCAGGGCGCGCACCATGTCCAGCTCCATCGCGTGCAGCGCGGACGGCAGCGGCTGCATCCCGTACGCCGCGGACTCCTCGGCGTCCCGGAATCCCAGGGCGACGACGTCCTCGTCCCTCACGAGGGGACCCCGGCCCTCCAGATCGGCCAGCACGCGTGGGCCGCGCCCGGTGGCCAGGGCGAGTTCCATCGAGGCCACCTCGCCGGCCGGTTCCGCCGCCGGCTGGTAGAAGTCGCTGTGCCCGTCGAGGAAGAGCAGACCGTGCCGGTCGCGACGGCGCAGGGCCAGCAGGGGGCCGAGCAGCACGCTGCAATCGCCGCCGAGCACGACGGGAAACCGGCCCCGGCCGAGGACCTCGCCCACGGCGTCGGCCAGCGCCACGGAGTACGCGGCGATGCCGCCCGCGTTCAGCAGGCCAGTCGCCGGGTCCCGTTCCGGGTCGTACGGCGGCGGCTCCACCCGCCCCGCGTGCCACGCCCCGAGCCCTTCGGCCAGCCCGGCCCCGAGGAGCGCCGCCGGCAGTTCCTCGACCCCCGTAGGGCGCAGTCCGAGGACGGACGGTGCCTCGACGATCGCCAGCTTCCGCACGTCCGGCTCCCAGGTCAGCCCGACAACGCCGCCGGACCGACGCGTCCGGCACACGGACCCACGGTAGTGCGAGGACCAGCGGGTGGCGCGCTCGCGCGGGCGATCGGGCGGGCGATCGGGCGTAGGGACGGGGCGGGGCGGGGGCAGAGACCCTGCCGGCCGCTGCCCCCCCGGCGATCGAAGATCCCCGGTCGGCCCGCCCGGCCCGGTCGGTCAGTGGCTGTGCTCGTGGTCGCCGTGCCCGTGCACCCCGTTGGTCGCCGCGATCCTCTTCCACGACCTGGGCTGCGCCACGCCCTTGCCCGCCTCGGCGACCGCCGCGGCCCGGGCCGCGGGCGCCGCCGGCTTCGACGGCTGGAACAGCCATGTGTCGAAGAGCGCGGCCAGGGGCTTGCCCGAGACCTCCTCCGCGTACCGCTGGAAGTCCGCCACCGACGCGTTGCCGTGGGCGTACTTCGCGGGCCAGCCCTTCAGGATCGCGAAGAACGCCTCGTCGCCGATCGCGTTGCGCAACGCCTGGACGGCCAGCGCGCCCCGGTCGTAGACCGCGATGTCGAACTGGTGGTCGGGGCCGGGATCCCCGGGCTTGACCGTCCAGAACGGATCGTCGGCGGGATGCGAGGCGTACACGTAGTCGGCGAGTTCCTGAGCCGTGCCCTCGCCCTCGTGCTCCGACCACAGCCACTGCGCGTACCGTGCGAAGCCCTCGTTGATCCAGATGTCCTTCCAGCCCTTGAGCGACACCGCGTCGCCGTACCACTGGTGGGCCAGCTCATGGACGACGACCGACACGTTCGACCCGTTCGCGAACTGCCGCGGGCTGTAGAACGGCCGGGTCTGGGTCTCCAGCGCGTATCCGGTGTTCGTGTTCGGCACGTATCCGCCGAGCGCGTCGTACGGGTACGGACCGAAGTACCCGGCCAGCCAGTCCGCGATCTCCCCGGTCCGTTCGACGCTCGCCCGCGCCGCCCCGGCATCGGCGCCCAGATCCTCGCTGTAGGCGTTGAGGACCGGGACGCCGCTCTCGGTCGTGCCCGTCGTGATGTCGAACTTCCCGACCGCGAGCGTGGCGAGGTACGTGGCCTGGGGCTTGTCGGACCTCCAGTTCCAGCGCGTCCAGCCGAGCTTCGAACTCGTCGACCGCAGCGTGCCGTTGGAGATGGCCTGGGTGCCGTCCGGGACCAGCACGGACACGTCGTAGGTCGCCTTGTCCAGCGGATGGTCGTTGCTCGGGAACCACCACGCCGCCGCCTCGGGCTCGTTCGCCGCGACGCCTCCGTCGGGGGTGCGGTGCCAGCTGGTGAAGCCGAACGCCTGCTTCGACGACGGCACCCCGCGGTAGCGCACGACCACCGTGACGGGCGCGCCCTTGGCCAACGGCGTCTTCGGCGTGATCTCCAGCTCCTGCTCGCCCGAGGTCCGGAACGACGCCTTGGCCCCGTTGACGCGCACCTCGTCGACGTCCAGCAGGAAGTCCAGGCTGAAGCTCGTCAGGTCCTGCTTGGCGCGGGCCAGCAGGGTCGCGGTGCCCTCCAGTTCGTCGCTGGACGGCTGGTACTTCAGCCGCAGGTCGTAGTGGGAGACGTCGTATCCGCCGTTGCCGTAGGCCGGGTAATAGGGATCGCCGATGCCCGGCGCGCCGGGGGAGCGGGGAGCGGCCGATGCCGGGATCGCCAGCAGGAGAGAGGCCGCTGCCAGGGCTCCCGGCGCGATGATTCTGCGGTGCACGCAAGGCTCCAAGTCGTAGGGTCCCGAGGTCTTGTGGAATCTGTGCGGAGCCTATTCACTCCCTGTGCCCCTGATCATGTCCATGGCCCCCGCTGTCACACGATCGCCATTCGGCCGACATGGAACACCCGTAGCGACGGCTCCCCGGGACACGCCGGTCCGTCAGATGCCCCCTTCTGGACGGGAGTTCACCGATGTACCGTCCGGCCCATGCCGAAACGCACGCGCTTCACGACCTGGAGACCGCTCGCGACGGCGGCCACGGCCGCCCTCATGGCCACCCTGCTCACCCCGGCCACCGCGCAGGCCGCACCGCGCGGGAGCGAACCCGTCCACTCCTACGAGAACGCCATCCGCGAGGCCGTCTGGGTGGACACGGGACTGGACGGTGACCGCGACGGCAGGACCGACCGGGTCGCCGTCGACATCGTCCGCCCCCGCGAAACCGCCCGGCAGGGCCGCAAGGTGCCCGTCATCATGGACGCCAGCCCGTACTACTCCTGCTGCGGGCGCGGCAACGAGAGCCAGAAGAAGACCTACGACGCGCAGGGCCGTGTGGCCCGGATGCCGCTCTTCTACGACAACTACTTCGTCCCGCGCGGCTATGCCTTCGTCGGCGTGGACCTGGCCGGAACCAATCGGTCCGACGGCTGTGTCGACGTCGGCGGGCGTTCCGACATCCAGTCCGCGAAGGCCGTCGTCGACTGGCTGAACGGCCGCGCCAAGGCCTACACGACCCGTACCGGCACGACCCGTGCCGAGGCAGGCTGGACCAACGGCCGCACCGGCATGATCGGCAAGAGCTGGGACGGCACCATCGCCAACGGCGTCGCCGCGACCGGCGTCAAGGGCCTGAAGACCATCGTCCCGATCAGCGCCATCTCCTCCTGGTACGACTACTACTTCCAGCAGGGAGCGCCCCTCTACGACTCCGGCCCCGAGTGGCTGTCGGACTACGTCGACAGCCCCGACGCCCGCGCCAAGTGCGGTGCCGTCCAGCAGAAGCTCGTCGACGGCGCCCCGCGCACCGGCGACTGGACCCCGCTGTGGAGCGAGCGCGACTACGTGAAGGCCGCGCGCAAGGTGAAGGCCAGCGTGTTCCTCGTCCACGGCATGCAGGACCTCAACGTCCGCATGAAGCACGTCGGCCCGTGGTGGGACGCCCTCGCGAAGAACGGCGTCGAGCGCAAGATCTGGCTGTCGCAGACCGGCCACGTCGATCCCTTCGACTTCCGGCGCGGCGCCTGGGTCGAGACGCTGCACCGCTGGTTCGACCACGAACTCATGGGCATCGACAACGGCATCGACCGTGAGCCCATGGCCGACATCGAGCGCGCGCCCGACCGGTGGGAGACCTCCCGGACCTGGCCGCCGAGCGGCACCCGGGCTGCCACCCTGCGCCCCGGCCGTGGCACCCAGGCCGGAGTCGGCACCCTCGGGCTGCACCGCGGCCACGGCACCGAGACCTTCACCGACGACCCGAAGCTGAGCGAGACCGACTGGGCCGCGCGGATCGACGCGCCGACACCGGAGAAGGCCGGGTTCGTCACCGGGCCGCTCACGCGCGACCTGCGCCTGTCCGGCTCCTCCGAGGTCACGGTCACCGCGACCCCCAGCACCCCCACGGCCCACCTCTCAGCCGTCCTCGTGGACGTCGGCCCCGCCACCGTCCGCGACTACGGCGACACCGGCGAAGGCATCACCACCCTCACGAACCGCACCTGCTGGGGCGCGAGCACCCCGGCGGACAGCTCCTGCTTCAAGGAGACGAAGGCCAAGACCGCCGATGTCGAGCACACGGTCGTCAGCCGCGGCTGGGCCGACCTCGGCAACCACGCCTCCGGTCACCGGGGCGGCCCGCTCACCCCGGGCAAGCGGTACACCATCACCGTCGACCTCGCGGCCACCGACCACGTGGTCCCCGCGGGGCACCGCCTGGCGCTGATCGTCGCCGGCACCGACCAGGGCCTGATCGAGCCTCCCGCCGACAAGCCCACGCTCACGCTCGACCTGGCCCGCACCTCGGCGCGCGTCCCGTTCGTCGGCGGGGCCACCGCCTTCGCGCGCGCCACCCCGCATGCCGCGTCCCCCGGCCCCGACGCCACCTACCTGGACGGCGTACGGGAGCCGCGCACCACGCACCGCGTCCCGGGAGAGACCCGGTGACCCGCGCCGGCGCCCCGATCCCGACCGCCGCGGCCCTCACGGCCTTGCTGATCGCCGCACCGGCCCGGGCGGCATGCCGCTGCCGCTCGACGACCGGGCCGGGTAACCACGTGACCGGAGGTTCACCCGAAACCGCATGTTGAGAGGGGTGAAATTCCGCCACACGTGGTAGCAGCGTTTTACGGAGGTCCACCGCCTCCCCCGCTGTCCCATGAAAGGTGCCGCCTGTGACGCAAGAACGACCAAGCGACAAGGACTCCCCGGAGGGAGCCGCGCTGCCGGGGTCGGAAGCGGGCCTGCCCGGTCAGGACCGGCCGCAGACCGACCGCATCGTCTTCGGCGTCACGGCGGTGCTCACCCTCGCCTTCGTGGTCTGGGGCGCGGCGGCGACCGACTCGCTCGAAGACGTCTCCACCACCTTGCTCGGCGGGCTGATGCACAACGGCGGCTGGGCGTTCATGCTCGCCGCCTCCGGCTTCGTCGTCTTCGCCCTGTGGCTCGCCATCAGCCGCTACGGCCGTATCCACCTGGGCGCGGAGGGCGAGGAGCCCGAGTTCCGCACGGTGTCCTGGGTCGCGATGATGTTCAGCGCGGGCATGGGCATCGGCCTGATGTTCTACGGCGTGAGCGAGCCGCTGTCGCACTACGGCACGCCCCCGCCGGGCTCGAACCCGGCCGACTCCGGCGAACGCATGGAGACGGCCATGGCCACCACGCTGTTCCACTGGACGCTGCACCCCTGGGCGATCTACGCCGTGGTGGGCCTGGCCATCGCCTACAGCACCTTCCGCAGGCGGCGCCGGCAGACCATCAGCGCCGTCTTCACCCCGCTGATCGGCAAGAAGAACGCCAACGGCGGCATCGGCCGGGCCATCGACGTCCTCGCGATCATCGCGACCGTCTTCGGCTCCGCCGCCTCCCTGGGGCTCGGCGCGCTCCAGATCGGCTCCGGTGTGCAGGAGCTGAAGTGGATGGACAAGGTGAGCACCGGGCTGCTCGTCACGATCATCGCGGTGCTGACCCTGGCCTTCGTCGCGTCCGCGATCTCCGGTGTGGAGAAGGGCATCCAGTGGCTGTCCAACACCAACATGGTGCTGGCGCTGATCCTCGCCCTGTTCGTCTTCGTGGCGGGCCCGACCATCATCGTCCTCGACCTGCTGCCCACGTCCGTCTTCGCCTACCTCGGCGACCTGCCCCAGCTGGCCGGCCGGACCGAGGCCAGCGGCGGCGAGGGCGTCGCCGACTGGCTGGGCAGCTGGACGGTCTTCTACTGGGCGTGGTGGATCTCCTGGACGCCGTTCGTCGGCATGTTCATCGCCCGCATCAGCCGGGGCCGCACGATCCGCCAGTTCGTCGGCGGTGTGATCCTCGTGCCCAGCACGGTCAGCCTGATCTGGTTCGCGATCTTCGGCGGCTCCGCGATGAAGATGCAGGAACAGGGGCAGCTCGCCAAGGAAGCCACTCCGGAGGGCCAGCTCTTCGGCGTGCTCCAGCAGTTCCCCATCGCCACCGTCACGAGCCTGCTCGTGATGGTCCTCGTCGGCATCTTCTTCGTCTCGGGCGCCGACGCTGCCTCGATCGTCATGGGCACCCTGTCGCAGAAGGGCGCCCTCGAACCGGGCCGCTTCGTGGTGGTGTTCTGGGGCGTGGTCACCGGCGCGGTGGCCGCGATCATGCTGCTCGTCGGCAGCGGCCAGGGCGACGCGCTGACCGGTCTGCAGAACCTCACGATCCTCGCGGCGGCGCCGTTCGTGATCGTGATGATCTTCATGTGCGTCGCCCTCATGCGCGACCTCCGCCGCGACCCGGTCATCGTGCGTGAGCAGATGGGCTCCGAGGCCGTGGAGATGGCCGTGATGGAAGGCCACAAGAAGTACGACGGGGAGTTCGAGTTCCGCGTCGGTCCGGGCCGCGGCCCGGACGTCGAGGGAGACCCGATCGGCAAGCACTGACCGCAACGGTGGCGGGCGGCCCGGGGTGCGTGACCCGGGCCGCCCTCGCTGTGCGGACGGCGGCGAACGTCCTCAGCCGGCGACCAGCCGGGCCGCCTCGTGCGCGCACCCCCAGGCCACGGTGACACCCGCGCCGCCGTGGCCGTAGTTGTGCACCAGCGGCCGGCCGTCCGGCAGGGTCTCGCGCTCCAGCCGGACCGACGGCCGGGTGGGCCGCAGCCCGACCCGGTGCGCCAGCACCCGGGCCCCCTCGATCTCGGGCCGCAGGGCGGCGCAGCGGCGCACGATCGCCTCGGCCGTCGCCGGGTCGGGCTCCAGTGACCAGACGTCCTCCTCGGAGGTGCCGCCGAGGACGAGCCCGCCCGGCTGCGGGAACATGTACGTGTGCTCGCCCGCCGCGTCGGTGGAGACCAGCCAGGTGTCGATCCCCGGGTTCTGCACGACGACCAGCTGCCCGCGCACCGGCCGTACGGAGGGGTCCGGCACGAGCTCCCGCGCGGCGAGCCCGGTGCAGTTGACCACGACCGGCGCGTCCACCTCCGCGAAGGCGGACACCGTACGCGTCTCGATCACGCCGCCCGCCGCAAGGAACCGCTCCCGCAGCCACGGCAGGTGAGCCGGCATGTCGATGAGCGGCAGCCGTGCCACGACGCCCGTGCCCGCGTACTCCCGGGCCGTGGCCGCCCGCAGCCCCGGCACCCGGCCCGCCAGCCACCCCTCGGCCTCGTCGAGCGGGGTTTCGCCCTGTACCCCTTCGACCATGCGTACGCCCGTGTGCCCGGCTCGCGCCGCGAGCTTCTCGTACACCTCCAGCGACCGCAGCGCCCACACACGCGCCGTCGCGACCGGCTCGATCCGGTACGGCCACCACAGGGCCCCCGCGACGACCGAGGTGGTCGCCTCCACGGGGTCCCGCGTCCACACCCGCACCCGACGGCCCCGCTCCGCGAGAACCAGTGCGGTCGTCAGCCCCACCACTCCGCCGCCGACCACCACGACTTCGCCACTCGACTCGCTCACCATGCCCGGACCGTAGCGGAATGCGCCATGCCGTGCTCACATCACCCGCAGTGTGGGGATACTCACAGCATGTGTGCCGAGTACGCGACCTTCGGCCTGGCACCCGCGATGCGGGCCGGGGGAGTCCTCAACGACGGCGGTTACCAGGTTCACCGGGACTTCGTGGACTTCATCGTCGACGGACGCCCCCTGCTGTTCCAGCTCTCCGACCTCGACGCGGTCTCCCCGCTCGCCTCCGACGTCCCACCCGCGATCTTCACCGCACAGGTGCGCAGCCTGCTCCTGGAGAGCGCTGCCCCGTTACCCGGCGGCCGGTACGTCGTCTACGGCTGCCCGGAGTGCGAGGACCTGGCCTGCGGCGCCGTCACCGCGGTCATCCGCGGCGACGGCGAGGACTTCATCTGGCGGGACTTCGCCTGGCAGACCGACGAACACGCCGACCTGGAGCTCAACGGCTATCACGGCATCGGCCCGTTCCGCTTCCGCGGCGCCGAGTACCGGACGGCGCTGAACGCCCTGCTCGAGGGCCGCGTGCCCGGCCCCCGCCGCGTCCTGCTGATCGGCGCCCGCGTCGCCGTCCTCGCCAGACTGGCCGCGGCCCTGCGCACCATCGGCGTGGGCGCCGACATCGCCCACGACGCCCACGGTGTCCCTCCCGACGAACTGCGCGGCTACGGCGCCGTCGTCCTCGGCCACGCGGCGACCGAGCAGGAACGTGCCGCCGTCCGCCGTGCCTTCGCACACGCCGGGGTCCCGGTCGCCCACGTCGACGGCCTCGCCCCGATCGTGCCGCTCCTCGTCGCCCAGATCGAACACGCCCTCGACCGCAGCCCCGTCGAACAGCGCCGCCTCACCGGCCTCGCCGCCACCGGCGAAGGAGCCGACGTCGAGGTCACCTCCGCCTGCCGCGTCACCCTCACCGCCTACCGCCTCGACCGGCTCTCCCGGCCCCACACCCGTGAGATCTTCGACGGCGTCCTCGAAGCGGGCCGCCACCGCGTCGCCCTCGACCCGAAAGCGGTCAGGGGCCGGTCGTTCATCGTGGCACGCACCTCCGGAAGCGTCCTGGTGACGGCCGTGCACCACTGAGCGGCCCGCCGTTAGGATCGGCGCTCTGATGACTGCCACCCTCGTCGCCAAGAACCTCGCCGCCGGCCACGGCGACCGCTCCCTGTTCACCGGCCTCGACCTCGTCGTCGCGCCCGGCGACGTGATCGGTCTGGTCGGCGCCAACGGCGCCGGCAAGTCCACCCTGCTCAGGATGCTCGCCGGACTGACCGCACCCGAGCAGGGCGAACTGCGCCTGTCCCCGCCGACCGCCACCGTCGGCCACCTCCCGCAGGAGCCGGACCGCCGCCCCGGCGAGACCGTGCGGGAGTTCCTCGCCCGCCGCACCGGCGTCGCCGAGGCCCAGCGGGCCATGGACGAGGCGACCCAGGCCCTGGTCGACGCGGCGCCCGGTGCCGACGACGCCTACGCCACCGCCCTTGAGCGCTGGCTCGGCCTGGGTGGCGCCGACCTCGACGAGCGCGCCGAGGAGGTCGCCGACTCCCTCGGCCTCGCGGTCGACCTGGACCAGCCGATGACGTCCCTGTCCGGCGGCCAGGCGGCTCGCGCCGGACTCGCCTCCCTGCTGCTGTCCCGCTACGACGTCTTCCTCCTCGACGAGCCGACCAACGACCTCGACCTGGACGGCCTGGAGCGCCTCGAACGCTTCGTCGGCGGTCTGCGCGCCGGGACGGTGGTCGTCAGCCACGACCGCGAGTTCCTCACCCGCACCGTCACCAAGGTCCTCGAACTCGACCTCGCCCAGCGGCAGATCAACCTCTTCGGCGGCGGCTACGAGGCCTACCTGGAGGAACGCGAGGTCGCCCGCCGGCACGCCCGCGACGATTTCGAGGAGTACGCCGACAAGAAGGCGGCCCTCCAGGACCGCGCGCAGATGCAGCGCTCCTGGATGGACAAGGGCGTGAAGAACGCGCGCCGCAAGGCGAACAACGACAACGACAAGATCGGCCGCAAGTTCCGCAGCGAGGCCAGCGAGAAGCAGGCGGCGAAGGCCCGCCAGACCCAGCGCATGATCGAGCGCCTGGACGTCGTGGAGGAGCCCCGCAAGGAGTGGGAACTGCGCATGGAGATCGCGTCGGCCCCGCGCTCGGGTGCCGTCGTCGCGACCCTGCGGGACGCCGAGGTGCGCCGCGGCGGCTTCGTCCTCGGCCCGGTGTCCCTCCAGATCGACTGGGCGGACCGGGTGGCCGTGACGGGCGCGAACGGCGCCGGGAAGTCCACCCTGCTCGCCGCCCTCCTCGGCCGTGTCCCGCTGGACGCCGGGCACGCCACGCTCGGCTCCGGCGTCCTGCTCGGCGAGGTCGACCAGGCCCGCGAGCTGTTCCACGGCGAGGAGCCCCTGCTCGACGCCTTCCGCACCGCCGTCCCGGACACCGAACCGGTCGAGATCCGTACCCTGCTGGCCAAGTTCGGCCTCAAGAGAGACCACGTCCTGCGCCCCGCGGGGAGCCTCTCCCCGGGCGAGCGCACCCGGGCCGCCCTGGCGCTGCTCCAGGGCCGGGGCGTCAACCTGCTGGTCCTCGACGAGCCGACCAACCACCTCGACCTGCCCGCCATCGAGCAGCTGGAGTCGGCCCTCGACGCCTACGAGGGCACCCTGCTGCTGGTCACCCACGACCGCCGCATGCTCGACGCCGTGCACGTCACCCGCCGCCTGGAGGTGGCGGACGGCAAGGTGACCGAGCGCTAACGGCCCGTCAGGCGCGAGGCCAGGCGCGGGTAGTCGAGGACGTACCCGTCCTCGTCGAACTCCAGGTCGCTGCGGAAGTCGCCGGAGGAGTAGCGGACGTGTCCGGGCCGCAGATGCGTGTACGTCTGCAGCGACGGCCGCACCGTCAGGTCCGGCACCGACACCCAGGCCATCAGGAAGTCCCGCTCACCGGGCGTCCGGTGCAGCCCGTGCCGGAGCACCGGCATGGTGTTGGTGAGCGGGCACAGCCCGAGATCGCAGTCGAGCGCTCCGTCGACCGCGGGCAGCGGCTCGCCGTCCGCGGCCCACCGGCCGTGGCCGTCGTGCCGCAGGTCGAGGGTGCGGGTCCCGGCCCCGGTCTCGGTCGTCACCCGCAGCCGACGGGTCACGAACCCGTCGGCCGTGTCGAGTTCGTACGTGACCCAGTACGGCTCGGGTTCGGTCCCGACGGCTCGTCCGCGGGCCCGCAACACGCCTTCCCCGCGCTCGGGCCAGACGGTCTCGAACCCCCGGCCGGCACACACTTCCCAGGTGATGGCGGACATACCCTCACTGTAGGCCCGAAGGGGCGTGGGGAGCTGCGCGACCAGCCACAACGGACCCGCAGCTCCCCACGACACAGGCCGTCAGCGACGCCCGTTCTTCGGATCGGCCAGCCCCGCCCGACGCAAGGCGTCGGCCATCGCGCTGTTGGCCGGTGCCGGAGCCTGCCGCTGCTGACCGCCGCGACCGCCGCCGCCCTGGCCCCCACGGCCACCACCCTGGCGCTGCTGCGGCGGACGCCCACCACGCTGCCGGCGCTCACCCTGGCCGCCGCCCTGCTGGCCCGGCCGGGCCGCCTCGTCGTCCAGCCGCAGCGTCAGCGAGATCCGCTTGCGCGGGATGTCGATGTCGAGGACCTTCACCTTCACGATGTCGCCGGGCTTGACGACCTCCCGCGGGTCCTTGACGAACGTCTTCGACATCGCGGAGACGTGCACCAGGCCGTCCTGGTGGACACCGATGTCCACGAACGCCCCGAACGCGGCGACGTTGGTGACCACGCCCTCCAGGATCATGCCGGACGACAGGTCGGAGATCTTCTCCACGCCCTCCTTGAAGGCGGCCGTCCTGAAGGCGGGCCGCGGGTCGCGGCCGGGCTTCTCCAGCTCCTTCAGGATGTCGGTGACCGTCGGCAGACCGAACGTCTCGTCCACGAAGTCCTGCGGCCTCAGCGAGCGCAGCACCGCGGTGTTGCCGATGAGCGAGGCGACCTCCTGCCCGGCGGTCTTCACCATGCGCCGGACCACCGGGTACGCCTCGGGGTGCACGCTGGAGGCGTCCAGCGGGTCGTCGCCGCCGCGGATGCGCAGGAAGCCCGCGCACTGCTCGTACGCCTTGGGCCCGAGCCGCGCCACCTTCTTCAGCTCGCCGCGGGCCTTGAACGGCCCGTTCTGGTCGCGGTGCGCCACGATGTTCTCGGCGAGCCCGGAGGTGATGCCGGAGACCCGGGCCAGCAGCGGGGCCGAGGCCGTGTTGACGTCCACGCCCACGCCGTTCACACAGTCCTCCACCACCGCGTCCAGCGAACGCGACAGCTTCACCTCGGACAGGTCGTGCTGGTACTGGCCGACGCCGATCGACTTCGGGTCGATCTTGACCAGCTCGGCCAGCGGGTCCTGGAGCCGCCGGGCGATCGACACGGCGCCGCGCAGCGACACGTCCATGTCGGGCAGCTCCTGCGAGGCGAAGGCGGACGCCGAGTACACGGAAGCGCCGGCCTCGGAGACCATCACCTTCGTGAGGTTCAACTCCGGGTGCTTGGCGATGAGTTCCCCGGCGAGCTTGTCCGTCTCGCGGGAGGCCGTGCCGTTGCCGATGGCGATCAGCTCGACCGCGTGCTGCTTCGCCAGCCGGGCCAGCTTGGCGATGGCCTCGTCCCAGCGGTTGGCCGGGACGTGCGGGTGGATGACGTCCGTGGCGACGACCTTGCCGGTGGCGTCGACCACGGCGACCTTCACGCCCGTACGGAAGCCGGGGTCCAGGCCGAGCGTCGCGCGCGTGCCCGCCGGGGCGGCGAGCAGCAGGTCGCGCAGGTTCGCCGCGAAGACCCGCACCGCCTCGTCCTCGGCGGCCGTGCGCAGCCGCAGCCTGAGGTCGATGCCGAGGTGGACGAGGATGCGGGTGCGCCACGCCCAGCGGACCGTGTCCTTGAGCCACTTGTCGCCGGGGCGGCCCCGGTCGGCGATGCCGAACTTGTGGGCGACGATCCCCTCGTAGGAGGAGGGGCCGTCCGTCTGCTCCTCGGGCTCCAGAACGAGGTCGAGGACCTCCTCCTTCTCGCCGCGCAGCATCGCGAGGACGCGGTGGGAGGGCAGCTCCGTGAACGGCTCGGCGAAGTCGAAGTAGTCGGCGAACTTCGCGCCCGCCTCCTCCTTGCCCTCCCGCACCTTGGCGGCGAGCCGCCCGCGCACCCACATGCGCTCGCGCAGTTCGCCGATCAGGTCGGCGTCCTCCGCGAAACGCTCGGTGAGGATGGCGCGGGCACCGTCCAGCGCGGCCTGCGGATCGGCGACGCCCTTGTCGGCGTCGACGAACGCGGCCCCCGCGGTGAGGGGCTCGACGGAAGGATCGCCGAGCAGCCCCTCCGCCAGCGGCTCCAGCCCCGCCTCGCGGGCGATCTGCGCCTTGGTGCGCCGCTTGGGCTTGTACGGGAGGTAGATGTCCTCCAGGCGCGCCTTCGTCTCGGCGCCCCGGATGCTCGCCTCGAGCTCCCCGGTGAGCTTGCCCTGCTCGCGCACCGACTCCAGGATCGCCGTGCGCCGCTCCTCCAGCTCCCGCAGATAGCGCAGCCGCTCCTCGACGGTGCGCAGCTGCGTGTCGTCGAGCATCTCGGTCGCTTCCTTGCGGTAGCGGGCGATGAAGGGCACCGTGGAACCGCCGTCGAGCAGTTCCACGGCGGCCCTGACCTGCCGCTCCCGTACGCCGAGTTCCTCGGCGATCCTGCCTTCGATGGACCCTGGGCTGATGGACCCGTTGGACCCGGGTGTCGTCACGATCCCGTACCGCCTTCTCCGCTGAGGTTGCGCGGCAATTGTGGCAGGTGGCACGGACTCCCGGGGATCAGGGCTTGGCCCGGCGGGCCGGAATTCCGGTCAGGCCCTGCGGGCGGAGGACGAGGCGCCGCCGAAGAGCCGGGCGAGTGCCCGGAAGGGCAGCGTCACGACGGTGGCGATGGCCCCGCCGATCTGGCGCAGCACGTCTGCGATAGCACGGAACACGGAATTCCCCTTTCTCACTCCCGGCCGCGCCGGCCGGTGGAGAGCGGGTACCTCATCGACGCGTCACTATGCGTCACCCTTGCCGATCAGGTCCGCCGGGAACGCCCCGGCCACGAGCGCCGCGTGCGCGAACGCCCCGCCCAGCTCCGTCAGACGGGCCACTCCTTCCGGGCCCAGGTGCGCGTAGGGGGCGCGGTCCAGACGGTCCGTCTCCTGCTCGATCTCCCGGCGCAGCGCGACACCCCGCTCGGTGAGGTCGCCGGACGCCTCCAGCAGCCCGCGCTCCCGCAGCCGCTGGGCGGCCGCGTCCCACTCCTCCCGGTTCCAGCCCCGGGTGCCGAACACCCACTTCGGGCTCATGCCCTTGCCCGTCGCGGTGTGGGTCACCAACGCCTCCAGCCCGTTCAGACCCGCGGACATCAGGACGGCCAGGTGCCCGTCGCCCCGGTGCTCGCGCAGCAGGGTCGCCGCGTGCCAGTAGGCGAGATGCGGCTCCTCGGGGACGGGCAGGTCGGCGTGGGCCGCGTACAGCGGCCGTGCCTCGCGCGAGCAGGCCTCGGCGGCGCGCAGGGCGAGGCGCGCCGCCTCGGCCATCTCGGCGGAGGCGCAGACCTCCTCGCCGAGCAGGCGGCGCAGCGTCGCGTCGACGGCACGCGCGCGTGCGGCCAGGACCTGCCCGGGGGAGGCGGTCTCCCACACGCCCGGCACGTGCCGGGCGACGAGCTCGTGCTTGTAGTTGTAGAAGGCGGCCGTCACGACCCCGGCCCCGACGGCTCCGAGGGCGGCGGAGCGCACGGCGAAGTTCACGGCTCGCGGATCGGTGACCCCGACGGCGCCCAGTTCACGCCCGAGGTCGGGGGAGAAGTAGTGCGTCGCGTGCAGGGAGTTGAGCATGTTGTGGCAGCGTCGGCCGGCGCGCGGCTCCAGGGCGGCAGTCGTCATGCCCGGCAGGTTACCAACCGCTTGGTATGCCCTCCAGGGGCCTGCGCCCCATGGCAGGAAAGGTGGGGTACTCGACCTTGTGGCCACACGAGGGCCCCGAGAACAATCGGCGGCATGGCCCAGCGCACGGTTCTCGTCGTCCTCTTCGACGGCCTGCAAAGTCTCGACGTCACCGGGCCCGTGGAGGTCTTCGCGGGCGCGGAACTGCTCTCCCCGGGCGCGTACCGCATCCGCACCGCCTCCCTGGACGGTGCTCCCGTGCGGAGCACCAGCGGCCTGACCCTCGTCCCCGACGAGTCGCTGGCCACCGCCCCCGACCCGGACATCCTGCTCGTCCCCGGCGGGACGGGCGGCCTGCGCCCGGACGCCCGGCTGGTCGACTGGGTGCGCGAGCACGGACCGCGCGCCGGGCGCCTGGTCTCGGTCTGCACCGGCGCGGCCGTGCTCGCCCGGGCCGGTCTCCTGGACGGCCGCCGCGCCACGACCCACTGGGCGTACTGCGACCGGCTCGCCCGCGACCACCCGGCCGTCGAGATCGACCCCGACCCCGTCTACGTACGCGACGGGCACATCGCCACCTCGGCCGGTGTCACCGCCGGCATCGACCTCGCCCTCGCCCTGGTCGAGGAGGACCTCGGCCGGGACGCCGCCCTGACCATCGCCCGTCATCTGGTGGTGTTCCTGCGCCGGCCGGGAAACCAGGCCCAGTTCAGCGCGCAGCTCGCGGCCCAGACCGCACACCGTGAGCCCCTGCGGGACGTCCAGCGCTGGATCACCGACCACCCGGACGCGGACCTCTGCGTCGACACCCTCGCCGCCCGCGCCCGTCTCTCGCCCCGCCACTTCGCCCGGGCCTTCCGCGCCGAGACCGGCATGACACCGGGCCGCTACGTGGACCGCGTCCGCCTGGAGCACGCCCGGCGCCTCCTGGAGGACACCGCCGACGGCATCGAGGAGATCGCCCGCGCCAGCGGCTACGGCACGCCCGAGGCCATGCGCCGGGCCTTCGTCAGGACCCTGGGAACGCCCCCGGCCGAGTACCGCCGCCGCTTCCGCCCCGCCACCACACCCTGACCGACCCGCACATCAGCCGACCGAAGGGACCCCATGCAGATCGCCATCGTCCTCTACGACCGCTTCACCGCCCTCGACGCCGTCGGCCCCTACGAGACCCTCGGCCGGCTCCCGGACGCGGAGACCGTCTTCGTCGCGGCGCAGCCCGGCCCAGTACGGAACGACTCGGGGAACCTCGCGATCACCGCCGACCGCGCGCTGGCCGACGTGCCCCACCCGGACATCATCGTGGTCCCGGGCGGCCCGGGCCCCCTCCCGCTGGAGCCGGACGGCCCCCTGCTCACCTGGCTGCGCACCGCCGACGAGACCAGCACCTGGACGACGTCCGTGTGCACCGGTTCCCTGCTGCTCGCCGCCGCCGGACTCCTCAGGGGCCGCCGCGCCACGTCCCACTGGCTGGCCCTGGAGGAGCTGAAGCGCCACGGCGCCGAGCCGACGGGGGAGCGGGTCGTCACCGACGGCAAGTACGTCACCGCGGCCGGCGTCTCCTCCGGCATCGACATGGGACTGACCCTGCTCGGCCGGATCGCGGGCGACGACCACGCCCGGATCGTCCAGCTCGCCACCGAGTACGACCCGCAGCCGCCCTACGACGCCGGATCGCCCGAGAAGGCCCCCGCCCACCTCGTCGAACTCGTCCGCGCGCACTCCGGCGTCATCCTGACGTAGGCACGCTCCAGCCGAAGCGCGGCCGGCGGCGCTCCAGGAACGCGGCGACGCCCTCCGCGGTGTCGCCGCTCCCGCGCGCCTGCCCGGCCCAGTGCGCGTCCCGGTCCGTGCGCCCGTCCGCGAACTCCTTGGCCGCCGCCTGGGTCAGCTGCGAACGGGACGCCAGGATCCTGGTGAACTCGGTGACCCGCTTGCCGAGTTCGCCCCCGGGCAGCACCTCGTCCACCAGCCCGGTGCGCAGCGCCCGTGGCGCGTCGATCAACTCACCGGAGAACAGCAGGTACTTGGCGGTGGCCGGCCCGACCAGCGACACCAGCCGCCGGGTCGAGGACGCCGGGTAGACGATGCCGAGCTTCGCGGGCGTCACACCGAACAGCGCCCCCTCCTCGGCGAACCGCAGATCACAGGCGGCCGCCAGCTGCGCCCCGCCGCCCACGCAGTGCCCCCGGATCGCGGCCAGCGTCGGCTTCGGGAACGCGGCCAGCGCCTCCTCGGCCCGCACGGCCAGCCCCTGCGCCTCCTCGGCGGAACTCCGCAGCGTCGAGATGTCGGCCCCGGCGCAGAACGTCCCGCCCTCACCGGTCAGCACCAGCGCCCGCACCGCGGGGTCCCCCGCGAGCCCCTCCAGCAGGGTGGGCACGGAGCGCCACATCGCGGCAGTCATGGCGTTGCGCTTCTCGGGATGACGGATGACGACCGTCGCGACCGAGTCGGTCACGCGGTGCTCCAGCTGCGGCTCCATGCGCCGGATGCTATCCGGAGAGCAAACCCGTACAACCCGAATAGTTCGCCGAGACGGCACAACAGGGACAGGACCAGTCCCACAACTGACCGTGTCATACGCCAACGGTCAGAAGTGCTCGATAGTTGCTGACTTGTGTTCAGTCCCGGGGTAGGAGGCGCAGCGTTACCAACACTCGGGGTGTGGCGACAATCGAGCGCGAGGGTGGCGACCGGACGATGGACAACGACGGGCGTGGGTTCGGTCCGCGCCCAGAGGGCGGCGCGGCGCCCCTCGGCCCCGGGCCCGCGGATCCGCTGCCGTACGAAGGGGTCTGGAGGTTCACCGCACCGGCGGTCGAGGCCTCGGTCCCCCAGGCGCGGCACGCCGTACGGGACCTGCTGCTGCGTCAGGGGGTGCCCGTCTCGGACGACCTGGCCCAGGGACTGCTGCTGATCGTCTCGGAGCTGGTGACGAACGCCGTGAAGCACGCGGCGGTGCTGTCGCCGACGATCGCCGTCGAGCTGGCCGTCGGCGCCGAGTGGCTGCGGGTGTCCGTGGAGGACAACCACCCCTACCGGCCCACCGCCCTGGAGACCGACCATGGCAGGACCGGCGGGCGCGGGCTGCTGCTGGTGCGCGAGGTGACCCGGGAGGCGGGCGGGGTGTGCGAGGTGGATCACACGGCGAGCGGCGGCAAGGTGATCTGGGCCGCCCTGCCGCTCAAACCCGCGCGCTTCTAGGCCCCGTCGCCGGGGCCCCGGTCACCAGCCGGCCGACGGGCCCGTCAGTTCCCTGATGGCGGGCCGGGCCGCGTCCAGGACGGTCATGAACCAGGCCGAGAAGGTGTCCTTGGCGTGCCGCTCCGCCAGCTCCGGCGGGGTCACGAAGACCGTCGACGCCACCTCCTGCGGGTCGGGCCGCACCACGGCCTGCACCATGCCGACGAAGAGGTGGTTGTACTCCTGCTCCACCAGCCCGGACTCCGGGTCGGGGTGGTTGTAGCGGACCGTGCCCGCCTCGGCCAGCAGGGACGGGGAGGCGCCGAGCTCCTCGAACGTGCGCCGCGCCGCCGCGGCGAAGGGCGCCTCACCCGGGTAGGGGTGGCCGCAGCAGGTGTTGGACCACACACCGGGGGAGTGGTACTTGCCCAGCGCGCGCTGCTGGAGCAGCAGCCGCCCGTACTCGTCGAAGAGGAACACCGAGAACGCCCGGTGCAGCCGGCCGGGCGGCTGGTGGGCGGCGAGCTTCTCCGCGGTGCCGATCGTCACGCCGTCCTCGTCGACCAGTTCCAGCAAAATCGCGTCTGCGGTGCCGTTCGACGGGGTGTGCGTCGCGGTGGCAGGTGTGATCGGCATACCCATCCTTCACATCGGTCTTCGCGCCCCAAGTCTGCCGTACGAATCCGGCACTCCCGGCACTTCGCGGCACGCCCGCATGTCCCGCGCGGCGGCGCGGACCGCGACCGGCACCGGTCGGACGCCGGGGAAAAGGGACCCGGGAGATGATCGTGCCCGGACAGGCAGACGGAAAATCGTCCCTCTGCCCGATATGGGGCTCAGGACGCGGACAGGTGGCGCAGGGTTGCGTCACCCGGCGCGCTCGCGGTGGAACGCGCCCCCCTCAGTGGCAGAGCCGCGCCTCGTGTTCCGCGTGCCCGCTGGGTTCCAGCTGGAAGGTGCAGTGCTCCACGTCGAAGTGGTCACCGAGGCAGTCCTGGAGCTCGTGCAGCATCTTCTCGTGCCCTATCGCGTTCAGCGCCTCCGAGCTGACGACCACGTGCGCCGACAGCACCGGCATGCCGGACGTGATCGTCCACGCGTGCAGGTCGTGGACGTCCTCCACACCCTCCGTCGCCAGGATGTGCGACCGCACCTCCGCCATGTCGACGCCCTTGGGAGCGGCCTCCAGCAGCACCGAGAGCGTCTCGCTCAGCAGCTTCCACGTGCGGGGCGCGATCATCAGCGCGATGACGAGCGAGGCGATCGGGTCGGCGGCCTGCCAGCCCGTGAGCATGATCACCACGGAGGAGACGATCACCGTGACCGACCCCAGGGCGTCCGCCGCCACCTCCAGGAACGCGCCGCGCACGTTCAGGCTCTCCTTCTGCCCGCGCATCAGCAGGGACAGCGACACCAGGTTCGCGACCAGGCCGATCACACCGAACAGCAGCGCCAGCCGGCCCTCGGTCTGCGCCGGCGTCAGGAAACGCTGGACCGACTCGTACACGACGTACCCGCCGGCCCCGAGCAGGAGCAGGCAGTTCGCCAGGGCGGCGAGGATCTCGGCCCGGGCGTAGCCGAAGGTGGCCCGCTCGCTGGGCGGGCGGTTGGCGAAGTGGATCGCGAGCAGCGCCATGCCGAGGCCCAGGGCGTCCGTCGCCATGTGCGCCGAGTCCGCGACCAGGGCGAGCGAGTCGGCCAGGGCGCCCCCGACGATCTGCACGACCACGATGCCGAGCGTGATGCCCAGCGCGATGCGCAGTCTGCCGCGGTACGCCGAGGTCGCCGTACCGCCGGCCGCGCCGTGCGCGTGGCCGTGATCGTGCCCAGCCCCCATGAGAAGTCAGCCTCCCGTGTCCGTCCGATCGTGCTCGGGCACCCCAGTGAACTACGGGGAGGGGGTATGCGCAACGCGGCACTGAACACCGTTGTCATGTGCCCTGACCTGCACAAACGATACGCAGGTCAGGGCGTGCCGTAGCGGTCAGGAGCCGTGGTGCAGCTGCCAGCCCCGCCAGGCCGACTCGGTCATCTCGCGCACTCCGCGCCGGGCCCGCCAGCCGAGTTCGTCGGCCGCCCGGGCGGCCGACGCCACCGCCCGCGGGGCGTCCCCGGGACGGCGGTCCTCCACGAGCGGGGGCCGGCGGTCCCCGGTGACCTCGCCGATGACCGTGATGAGTTCACGCACCGAGACACCCTCGCCGCGGCCGATGTTGACCGTCAGGTCGCCGGCGATGCCGCCCTCGGCCAGCCGCCGGGCCGCCGCCAGATGGGCCTCGGCCAGGTCGGCCACGTGGATGTAGTCCCGGACGCAGGTGCCGTCCGGGGTCGGGTAGTCGTCGCCGAAGATCCTTGGCGCCTCGTCGCGCGTCAGCCGGTCGAAGACCATCGGGACGATGTTGAAGACACCGGTGTCCGCCAGCTCCGGCGCGGCGGCGCCCGCCACGTTGAAATAGCGCAGACATACGGTGGAGATCCCGTGGGCCCGTCCCGCCGCCCGCACCAGCCACTCCCCGGCGAGCTTGGTCTCGCCGTACGGGTTCACCGGCGCGCACGGGGTGTCCTCCGTGATCAGGTCCACCCCCGGGTCGCCGTAGACGGCGGCCGACGAGGAGAACACGAAACGCCCGATCCCGGCTTCGGCGACCGCGTCCAGCAAGGTCACCAGGCCACCGACGTTCTCCCGGTAGTAGCGCGTGGGCTGCGCCACGGACTCGGCGACCTGCTTGCGCGCCGCGAGATGCACCACCCCGGTCACCTCGTGCTCGGCGAGGACCCGCTTCAGCAGGTCCCCGTCCAGCGACGAACCCCGCACCAGCGGGACGCCCGCCGGGAGCCGGGCGGGCACTCCTGCCGAGAGGTCGTCCAGGGCGAGGACGCGTTCCCCGGCCTCGGTCATGGCCCTGGCCACATGTGCTCCGATATAGCCGGCACCGCCGGTGATCAGCCACGTCATGGTCGCCCACCCTATGCGGACCCGGCCGCGCCCAGCGCAATGTCCCCGATGTCCGGTCTGGCATGCGCGGTTTGTGGGGCGGGCCCCGGATCCACGATGATGATCGAGGCAGGGGCCTGGGCGAACCGCGTCGATCCATCCGCCGAACGGGCGGTGAACGCGGCCTTCCCGGCATCCGATAGCCTCTGCCGACACGCCGCCCGGGAGCCACCGGAGAGGGCGCCCCCATCACGTACGTCACCGCGCGGACGCGTCGGTACCCAGGGAGTGAATTCGGTTGTCGACCGCCATCCTCACCGGCCAGCCGGTCCCCGGATCGTCGATCGAGGCCGACCTGCGATCCCTCGGGTTCGACCTGCGGACCGCGAGTGACGCCGCCGAGGCCGAGACGCTGCTCGCCGAGGTGCCGGGCGACGAGCGGGTCGCCCTGGTCGACGCCCGGTTCGTGGGCCACGTGCACGCGCTGCGCCTCGGCCTCACCGACCCCCGCTTCCCGCTCGCGGCGATTCCCGGCGCCGTCACGGCACAGCCCGCCGGGCGCCAGGCCCTGACCCGGGCGATGGCCCGCGAGAACTCCGCCGGCGGCGGCACCACCCTGGTCGGCAGCCTCGCCGACCGCATCCTCACCGCCCTCGACGCCGACGGCACCGCCGTGCACCGCCCCGAGCTGGGCAGCCTCGTCGCCGCCGTCCCCGCCGACCCGCAGGCCCGCAACGAGGCACGGCAGGCGGTGGCCGACATCGACGACGAGGCCATCCGCCTGAAGTCCGCCGTGAAGGCCCGCGACGGCTTCTTCACCACGTACTGCGTCAGCCCCTACTCCCGCTACATCGCCCGCTGGTGCGCCCGCCGGGGGCTGACCCCGAACCAGGTCACCACCGCCTCCCTGCTGACCGCCCTCATAGCGGCGGCCTGCGCGGCCACCGGCACCCGCGGCGGCTTCGTCGCGGCCGGCGTCCTGCTGATCGCGTCCTTCGTGCTGGACTGTACCGACGGCCAGCTCGCCCGCTACTCCCTCCAGTACTCCACGCTCGGCGCCTGGCTGGACGCCACCTTCGACCGGGCCAAGGAGTACGCCTACTACGCCGGCCTCGCGCTCGGAGCAGCCCGCGGCGGCGACGACGTCTGGGCGCTGGCCCTCGGCGCCATGGTCCTGCAGACCTGCCGGCACGTCGTGGACTTCTCCTTCAACGAGGCCAACCACGATGCCACCGCCAACACCAGCCCCACCGCCGCCCTCTCCGACAAGCTCGACAGCGTCGGCTGGACGGTCTGGGTCCGGCGGATGATCGTCCTGCCCATCGGCGAGCGCTGGGCGATGATCGCCGTGCTCACGGCCGTGACGACCCCGCGGATCACCTTCTACGTCCTGCTCATCGGCTGCGCCTTCGCCGCGGCGTACACCACGGCGGGGCGGGTGCTGCGGTCGCTGACGCGCAAGGCGCGCCGCACCGACCGGGCCGCGCAGGCGCTGGCCGACCTCACCGACAGCGGGCCGTCGGCGGAGGGTCTCGCACGGTTCCTGCGGAAGCTGCCCGCCCGGGGGCCGCTCGGTTCGCGCGCCCTGGTGGCGCTGCCGGGCGCCGCGCTCCTGCTCGCCGCCGCCGGGCTGGAGCCGTACGGCAGTGTGCTCCCCATCGCCCTGGCCGTCCTCTACGTCCTCACCTCGGCCGCCGCCGTGGCGCAGCCCCTCAAGGGCGCCCTGGACTGGCTCGTCCCGCCGATGTTCCGCGCCGCCGAGTACGGCACCGTCCTCGTCCTGGCAGCCAAGGCCGACGTGGACGGAGCCCTTCCGGCGGCCTTCGGGCTGGTGGCCGCGGTCGCCTACCATCACTACGACACGGTCTACCGCATCCGCGGGGACGCTGGAGCGCCTCCGGCCTGGCTCGTGCGCTCCATCGGGGGGCACGACGGGCGGACGCTGCTCGTCACCGTCCTCGCCGCGCTGCTCACCGCCTCGCAGTTCAAGGTCGCGCTCACGGCACTGGCCGTGGTCGTGGCCCTGGTGGTGCTCGTCGAGAGCATCCGCTACTGGGTCGGCGCCCATCAGGGCGGCGCACCCGCCGTACACGATGAAGGAGAAACCGCATGATCGGCCTCGTGCTCGCGGCCGGCGCCGGACGGCGTCTGCGCCCCTACACCGACAGCCTCCCCAAGGCGCTGGTTCCGGTGGGCCCCGCGGGCATAGAAGGCGAGCCCACGGTTCTCGACCTGACCCTCGGCAACTTCGCCGAGATCGGTCTGACCGAGGTCGCGGTCATCGTCGGCTACCGCAAGGAGGCCGTGTACGCGCGCAAGGAAGCCCTTGAGCAGAAGTACGGCCTCAAGTTGACCCTCATCGACAACGACAAGGCCGAGGAGTGGAACAACGCCTACTCCCTGTGGTGCGGGCGTGACGCCCTCAAGGACGGGGTGATCCTCGCCAACGGCGACACCGTCCACCCGGTCTCCGTCGAGAAGACGCTGCTCGCCGCCCGCGGCGAGGGCAAGAAGATCATCCTCGCCCTCGACACGGTCAAGCAGCTCGCGGACGAGGAGATGAAGGTCGTCGTCGACCCCGAGAAGGGCATGACGAAGATCACCAAGCTGATGGACCCCGCCGAGGCCACCGGCGAGTACATCGGCGTCACCCTGATCGAGGGCGACGCCGCCCCGGAGCTCGCCGACGCGCTCAAGGCCGTGTGGGAGACCGACCCGCAGCAGTTCTACGAGCACGGCTACCAGGAGCTGGTCAACCGCGGCTTCCGCATCGACGTGGCGCCGATCGGCGACGTCAAGTGGGTGGAGATCGACAACCACGACGACCTCGCCCGTGGACGGGAGATCGCGTGCCAGTACTGACCCGGCTCATCCCCTCGCCGCTCGTCGTCGACATCCGCCCGGGTGCCCTCGACGACCTGGCGTGCGTCCTGGCCGACGAGCGCATCTCGCACTCCGGCCGCCTCGCCGTCGCCGTCAGCGGCGGCTCCGGCGCCAAGCTGCGTGAGCGCATCTCCCCGAGCATGCCCGGCGCCACCTGGTACGAGGTCGGCGGCGGCACCCTCGACGACGCGGTCCGGCTGGCGAGCGACATAAAGGCCGGCCACTTCGACGCGGTCGTCGGCCTCGGCGGCGGCAAGATCATCGACTGCGCCAAGTTCGCCGCGGCGCGCGTCGGCCTGCCCCTGGTCGCCGTGCCCACGAACCTCGCGCACGACGGCCTGTGCTCGCCGGTCGCCACCCTCGACAACGACGCGGGCCGCGGCTCCTACGGTGTGCCGAACCCGATCGCGGTCGTCATCGACCTGGACGTCATCCGCGAGGCCCCGGTCCGTTACGTCCGCGCCGGCATCGGCGACGCCGTCTCCAACATCTCGGCGATCGCCGACTGGGAGCTGGCCAACCGGGTCAAGGGCGAGCGGATCGACGGCCTCGCCGCGGCCATGGCCCGCCAGGCGGGCGAGGCCGTGCTGCGGCACCCGGGCGGCATCGGGGACAACGACTTCCTCCAGGTGCTGGCCGAGGCACTGGTCCTCAGCGGCATCGCCATGTCGGTGTCGGGTGACTCGCGGCCGTCCTCCGGGGCGTGCCACGAGATCAACCACGCCTTCGACCTGCTCTACCCGAAGCGGGCCGCCGCCCACGGCGAGCAGTGCGGTCTCGGCGCGGCCTTCGCCATGTGGCTGCGCGGAGCGCACGAGGAGTCGGCGTACATGGCGGAGGTCTTGCGCCGCCACGGTCTGCCGGTCCTGCCGGACGAGATCGGCTTCACGACGGACGAGTTCGTCAAGGCCGTCGAGTTCGCCCCCGAGACCCGCCCCGGCCGCTACACCATCCTCGAACACCTCGACCTGAACACCGAACAGATCAAGGACACCTACACCGACTATGTCAAGGCCATCGGTAGCTGAACTACGCCCCGTCGTTCACCCCGCAGGGGTGAAGGACCGGCGCAGCGGTGAGCACTGGATGGGACGCCTCTACATGCGCGAGGTGTCCCTGCGGGTCGACCGCTACCTGGTCAACACCAGGGTCACGCCCAACCAGCTCACGTACCTGATGACCGTCTTCGGTGTGCTCGCGGCCCCGGCACTGCTCGTGCCGGGGATCGCGGGCGCCGTGCTGGGCGTGGTGTGCGTCCAGCTCTACCTGCTGCTGGACTGCGTCGACGGCGAGATCGCGCGCTGGAAGAAGCAGTACTCCCTCAACGGCGTCTACCTGGACCGGGTCGGTGCCTACCTCACCGACGCCGCGGTGCTCACCGGCTTCGGCCTGCGCGCCGCCGACCTGTGGGGCAGCGGCCGGATCGACTGGCTGTGGGCCTTCCTCGGCACCCTGGCCGCCCTCGGCGCCATCCTGATCAAGGCGGAGACCGACCTCGTCGGTGTCGCCCGGCACCAGGCCGGCAAGCCGCCGGTCAAGGAGGCCGCCGCCGAGATGCGCTCCTCCGGCATGGCGCTGGCCCGCAAGGCCGCCGCCGCCCTGAAGTTCCACCGGCTGATCCTCGGCATCGAGGCGTCCCTGGTGATCCTGGTGCTGGCGATCGTCGACCAGGCCCGCGGCGACCTGTTCTTCTCCCGGCTCGGCGTGGCGGTGATGGCCGGCATCGCCCTGGTGCAGACCCTGCTGCACCTCGTGTCCATCCTCGCGTCGAGCAGGCTCAAGTGAGCGGCATGAAGGTCGGCGCCGTCATCATCACCATGGGCAACCGGCCCGAGGAGCTGCGCGCCCTGCTCGACTCCGTCGCCAAGCAGGACGGCGACCCGGTCGAGGTGGTCGTCGTCGGCAACGGCTCGCCCGTCCCGGACGTCCCCGAGGGCGTCCGCACCATCGAGCTGCCCGAGAACCTCGGCATCCCCGGTGGCCGCAACGTCGGCATCGAGGCCTTCGGACCGGCCGGCCGGGACGTCGACATCCTGCTCTTCCTGGACGACGACGGGCTGCTCGCGGGCCACGACACCGCCGAGCTGTGCCGCAAGGCGTTCGAGGCCGATCCGAAGCTCGGCATCGTGAGTTTCCGCATAGCCGACCCCGAGACGGGCGTCACCCAGCGCCGTCACGTGCCCCGGCTGCGCGCCGCCGACCCGATGCGCTCCTCCCGGGTCACCACCTTCCTCGGCGGCGCCAACGCCGTGCGCACCCGCGTCTTCGCCGACGTCGGCGGACTCCCCGACGAGTTCTTCTACGCCCACGAGGAGACCGACCTGGCCTGGCGGGCCCTCGACGCCGGCTGGATGATCGACTACCGGTCCGACATGGTGCTCCACCACCCGACGACCGCCCCCTCGCGGCACGCGGTCTACCACCGCATGGTCGCCCGCAACCGCGTCTGGCTGGCCCGCCGCAACCTGCCCATGCCGCTCGTCCCCGTCTACCTCGGCGTGTGGCTGCTGCTCACTCTCCTGCGCCGCCCCTCCCGCAGTGCGCTGCGGGCCTGGTTCGGCGGATTCCGCGAGGGCTGGACCACCTCCTGCGGACCTCGACGGCCCATGAAGTGGCGTACCGTGTGGCGGCTGACCCGGCTGGGCCGGCCCCCCGTCATCTGACAAGCTCGTATCCGGGAACCCCCCGGGGAGCCCTCCGGGCCGTACCCTGGCCCCGGTTCATGCCAGGCCGGCACAGGCCGCGCATCTCGAAGACGAAAGTTTCCACTAGTGAGTGAGACAACGCACGACGCCACGGTCGCGGTGAGCGCGCCCGCGGCGCCCGACGAGGGCCTCACGGCGAGTGAACTCGCCGCCAAGCACGGGCTGAGCGTGAGCGGCGCCCGGCCATCCCTCATCGAGTACGTCCGTCAGCTCTGGGACCGGCGGCACTTCATCCTCGCCTTCTCCCGGGCGAAGCTGACCGCCCAGTACAGCCAGGCCAAGCTCGGCCAGCTGTGGCAGGTGGCCACACCGCTGCTGAACGCGGCCGTGTACTTCTTCATCTTCGGCCTGCTCCTGGAGGCCGACCGCGGTCTCCCCCGCGAGGTGTACATCCCGTTCCTGGTCACCGGCGTGTTCGTGTTCACCTTCACGCAGAGCTCGGTGATGGCGGGCGTGCGCGCGATCTCCGGCAACCTCGGCCTGGTGCGCGCCCTGCACTTCCCGCGCGCCTCGCTGCCGATCTCCTTCGCGCTCCAGCAGCTCCAGCAGCTGCTCTTCTCGATGATCGTGCTGTTCGCGGTCACGATCGGCTTCGGCCACTACCCGGATCTGTCCTGGCTGCTGATCGTGCCGGTGCTCGCCCTGCAGTTCTGCTTCAACACCGGCCTGGCGATGATCATGGCCAGGGCGGGCGCCAAGACCCCGGACCTCGCGCAGCTGATGCCGTTCGTGATGCGGACCTGGATGTACGCGTCGGGCGTGATGTTCTCCATCCCGATCTTCCTGGCGGACAAGCCGTCCTGGATCGCGAACGTCCTGCAGTGGAACCCGGCCGCGATCTACATGGACCTGATGCGCTTCTCGCTCATCGACGAGTACGACGCGAAGTATCTGCCCGACCACGTCTGGGCGGCCGCGGGCGCCTGGGCCGTGCTGTTCGCCATCGGCGGTTTCGTGTACTTCTGGAAGGCGGAGGAGAGGTACGGCCGTGGCTGAGCAGAAGCAGGACGAGCGGATCCCGACCGTCATCGCGGACGACCTGCACATCGTCTACCGCGTCAACGGCGCCAAGTCCGGCAAGGGCAGTGCCACCGCCGCCCTCAGCCGCATCCTCAAGAGGGGCTCCGACGACGCGGAGCGGGGCGTGCGCAAGGTGCACGCGGTGCGCGGAGTCTCCTTCGTCGCCTACCGCGGCGAGGCCGTCGGCCTGATCGGTTCCAACGGCTCCGGCAAGTCGACCCTGCTGCGCGCCATCGCCGGTCTGCTCCCCGCCGAGCAGGGCAAGGTCTACACCGACGGCCAGCCCTCGCTCCTCGGCGTCAACGCGGCCCTGATGAACGACCTCACGGGCGAACGGAACGTCATATTGGGCGGGCTCGCCATGGGGATGTCCCGCGAGGAGATCAAGGAGCGCTACCAGGACATCGTCGACTTCTCCGGGATCAACGAGAAGGGCGACTTCATCACCCTGCCCATGCGCACCTACTCCTCCGGCATGGCGGCCCGGCTCCGCTTCTCCATCGCCGCGGCCAAGGACCACGACGTCCTGATGATCGACGAGGCCCTCGCCACCGGCGACCGCAAGTTCCAGAAGCGCTCCGAGGACCGCATCCGGGAGCTGCGCAAGGAAGCCGGCACGGTGTTTCTGGTCAGCCACAACAACAAGTCCATCCGCGACACCTGCAACCGCGTCCTGTGGCTGGAACGCGGCGAGCTGCGCATGGACGGCCCGACCGACGAGGTGCTCAAGGAGTACGAGAAGTTCACGGGCAAGTAGCGCCGCAGCGGACCGGGCCCCGGCGGAACTGTTCCGGCGGGGCCCGGCGTCTGCAAAGGAAGCGTCAACTCCGGCCCGTGGCAGGAATCTTGGGGCCAATCGGTGCGTTCTCGTGATGCGCGGGACACCCTGACGAACCGTGTCGCGTTGTACAACGTAAGCTGTACCGGTCCCGAAACACGGCAATCAGGGTGATAATGCGCGACACCGCCCGTCGGACCACCGTGCGGACGGCCGGGCGGCGTGTCCGAAATAGTGTGTATTGGGTCGGCAGTGTAGAACGGGAGATGTGACGGCGATGGCTACGGAAATCCCCCAGCTCCACGCAGCACGTGCCGTCCCCGCGCAGGGCAGCCGGCGGTGACGGGAACCGGCACGGCGCGCGCACTCGATCCGGAGCGCGGCACGCTCGACAAGGCCGCCGGCGAGAACTTCCCGGTGGCTCCCTTCTTCCTGCCCCGCGCCTGGCGCACCGACCTCATGGCCGTCTACGGCTTCGCCCGCCTGGTCGACGACATCGGCGACGGCGACCTGGCCCCCGGCGGCGCCGACGCCCGCCTGCTCGGGCTGTCCCCGGAGGAAGCCGAGGACCGGCTGGTCCTGCTGGACGCCTTCGAGGCCGACCTGCGCCGGGTCTTCGACTCGACGCCGCGCCACCCCCTGCTGCGCCGTCTCCAGCCGACCGTGCGCCGCCGCTCGCTGACCCCCGAGCCGTTCCTCGGCCTGATCGCCGCCAACCGCCAGGACCAGCTCGTCGGCCGCTACGAGACCTACGAGGACCTGCTCGCGTACTGCGAGCTGTCCGCCAACCCCGTCGGCCGTCTCGTCCTCGCCGTCACGGGCGCCTCGACGCCCGAGCGCGTCCGCCGCTCCGACATGATCTGCACGGCCCTCCAGATCGTCGAGCACCTCCAGGACGTGGCCGAGGACCTCGCCCGCGACCGGGTGTACCTGCCCGCGGCCGACATGAAGCGCTTCCACGTCCAGGAAGCCGATCTCGCCGCCGGGTCGGCCGGGGCGTCGGTCCGCGCGCTTATCGCGTACGAAGCGCAAAGGGCCCGGGATCTGCTGAATGAAGGCGCCCCTTTGGTGGGTAGCGTCCACGGCAGGCTGAAGCTGCTGCTCGCAGGGTTCGTGGCGGGGGGAAGGGCGGCCCTCCACGCGATCGCCGCCGCCGAATTCGACGTACTTCCCGGTCCGCCCAAGCCCGGCAAGGTCCGGTTGCTGCGTGAGGCGGGCGTGACTCTGCGAGGAGAGGGGTGATCCGGACCGTGGAGCCGGAACCGCACGCGTCCCCACCGGTACTCGCCGCCTACAGCTACTGCGAGGCCGTCACCGGGCGGCAGGCCCGTAACTTCGCCTACGGCATCCGGCTGCTGCCGACGCCGCAGCGCCGTGCGATGTCGGCGTTGTACGCGTTCTCGCGGCGGGTCGACGACATCGGCGACGGCGCTCTCGCCGACGACGTCAAGGTGGCCCGGCTGGAGGAGACCCGGTCGCTGCTCACCCGGATCCGCCGGGACGAGGTCGACGAGGACGACACCGACCCGGTCGCCGTCGCCCTCTCGCACGCGGCCGGGCACTTCCCGATCCCGCTCGGCGGCCTGGACGAACTGATCGACGGCGTCCAGATGGACGTGCGCGGTGAGACGTACGAGACCTGGGACGACCTGAAGGTCTACTGCCGCTGCGTGGCGGGGGCGATCGGGCGACTCTCGCTCGGCGTGTTCGGCACGGAACCCGGGGCGCGCGGCGTCGACCGCGCGCCGGAGTATGCGGACACACTCGGTCTCGCGCTCCAGTTGACCAACATCCTCAGAGACGTCCGCGAGGACGCCGTGGGCGGCCGGACCTATCTGCCCGCCGACGACCTCGCCAAGTTCGGCTGCTCGGCCGGCTTCAGCGGGACACGGCCACCGGAGGGCTCCGACTTCGCGGGCCTCGTGCACTTCGAAGTGCGACGGGCCCGCGCTCTGTTCGCCGAGGGCTACCGGCTGCTGCCCATGCTCGACCGGCGCAGCGGCGCCTGCGTCGCCGCCATGGCCGGCATCTACCGCCGTCTCCTCGACCGCATCGAACGCGACCCGGAGGCCGTGCTGCGCGGCCGGGTCTCCCTGCCCGGCCGGGAGAAGGCCTACGTCGCCGTGCGCGGCCTGTCCGGCCTCGACGCCCGGCACGTGAGCCGACGGACCGTCAGGAGGCGTGCGTGACGGCCCGGCCGCCTGACGGACGGAGTGCGGTGCGGTGCACAGCGCCGCGCGCCGCGCAGGCCTGCCGTGACACCGAGCCGGCGCGCACCCCCGTGCTTCTACGCGAGCGGGCCGCGGTCGCCGGCGGACGGCCGGGCCGCCCCACTCGCACCATCTCCCCGGCCGGGCACGGCCACGACGCCCCTCCCGGACACACCGTGGCGGACCACCGGCGAGCAACCCTCCGGCCCGGCGTCGCGTCCCTGACACAGACGGCCGGCCGTGCACCGTTCGAGCACCGGGACCCGGCCGCAGGGGAGGGTGCGCGATGACCCACGGCACACGGTCCAGGGGACCGGTCACACCGGGGCGGCACGCCGTCGTGGTGGGCGGCGGGCTCGCCGGTGTCACCACCGCGCTCGCGCTCGCCGACGCCGGGGTACGCGTCACCCTGCTGGAGGGCAGGCCGCGGCTCGGCGGTCTCGCCTTCTCCTTCCGGCGCGGTGACCTCACCGTCGACAACGGCCAGCACGTCTACCTGCGTTGCTGCACCGCCTACCGCTGGTTCCTGGACCGCATCGAGGGCGCGGCGCTCGCCCCGCTCCAGGACCGGCTCGACGTACCCGTGGTGGACCTCGCCCGGCCCGAGGGACGCCGGCTGGGCAGGCTGCGGCGGGACGCCCTGCCCGTGCCGCTGCACCTGGGGCGCAGCCTCGCCACCTACCCTCACCTGTCGCTCGCCGACCGGGCCAAGGTCGGCCGGGCGGCGCTCGCGCTCAAGGGACTCGACCTCACCGACCCGGCGCTGGACACGCAGGACTTCGGCAGCTGGCTCGCCGCGCACGGCCAGTCGGCGCGTGCCGTCGAGGCCCTGTGGGACCTGGTCGGGATCGCGACCCTCAACGCGGTCGCCTCGGACGCCTCCCTGGCACTCGCCGCGATGGTGTTCAAGACCGGTCTGCTGTCCGAGCCCGGCGCGGCCGACATCGGCTGGGCCCGCGTCCCGCTGGGCGATCTGCACGACCGGCTGGCCCGCACGGCCCTCGACTCCGCGGGCGTGCGCACCGAGGTCCGCACCCGCGTCACCTCCGTCTCCCCGCACGGGGACGGGCGGTGGAGCGTCGAGGTCCCCGGCGAGACGCTGGAGGCCGACGCGGTGGTTCTCGCCGTACCCCAGCGCGAGGCGCACGCCCTGCTGCCGGCGGGCGCCCTCGACGCACCCGAGCGGCTCCTGGAGATCGGCACCGCGCCGATCCTCAACGTCCATGTGGTGTACGACCGCAAGGTCCTCGCACGGCCGTTCTTCGCCGCCCTGGGCAGCCCCGTGCAGTGGGTCTTCGACCGCACCGACGCCTCCGGGCTGCGCCAGGGCCAGTACCTCGCCCTGTCGCAGTCGGTCGCGCAGGACGAGATCGACGTGCCCGTGGCCGTGCTGCGCGAGCGGTACCTGCCCGAGCTGGAGCGGCTGCTGCCGCCGGCCCGCGGCGCCGAAGTGAAGGACTTCTTCGTCACCAGGGAGCGCACCGCGACGTTCGCTCCCACCCCCGGCGTCGGGCGCCTCAGGCCCGGCGCCCGCACCAAGGCATCCGGCCTCTACCTGGCCGGAGCGTGGACCGCCACCGGGTGGCCCGCGACCATGGAGAGTGCGGTCCGCAGTGGTGTGAGCGCGGCGGACGCCGTGCTGGGCGCCCTGGGCCGGCCCCGTCCGCAGCACCTCTTCGCCTTCGAGGAGGCGGCATGATGCCTGCTCAGGCCGAAGCGGCAGACGGCCCCCGCACCCCCGGTACCGCGACAAGAGGAGAGACTGTGCCCACTGTGCCCCCGGCCTCGAAGACTGCCGAGGCGGTGGACGTGACCGCGCTGCTGGAGCGCGGCCGAACCCTGGCCACACCGGTACTGCGGGCGGCGATCGACCGCCTGGCACCTCCCATGGACACTGTTGCCGCCTACCACTTCGGCTGGATCGACGCCCAGGGCAGGCCCGCGGAGGGAGACGGCGGCAAGGCCGTGCGCCCCGCCCTCGCGGTCATGTCCGCCGAGGTGATGTCCGCCGCCCCCGAGACCGGCGTCCCCGGCGCCGTCGCCGTGGAACTCGTCCACAACTTCTCCCTCCTGCACGACGACCTCATGGACGGCGACGAACAGCGCCGTCACCGCGACACCGTCTGGAAGGTGCACGGCCCCGCCCAGGCCATCCTGGTCGGGGACGCCCTGTTCGCCCTCGCCAACGAGGTGCTCCTCGAACTCGGCACCGTCGAGGCCGGCCGCGCCACCCGCCGTCTGACCACCGCCAGCCGCGCCCTGATCGACGGCCAGGCCCAGGACATCTCCTACGAGCACCGCGACCGCGTCAGCGTGGAGGAGTGCCTGGAGATGGAGGGCAACAAGACCGGCGCCCTGCTCGCCTGCGCCAGCTCCATCGGCGCGGTGCTCGGCGGCGCCGACGACCGCACCGCCGACACCCTGGAGAAGTACGGCTACCACCTGGGTCTGGCCTTCCAGGCGGTCGACGACCTGCTCGGCATCTGGGGCGACCCGGTCTCCACCGGCAAGCAGACCTGGAGCGACCTGCGCCAGCGCAAGAAGTCCCTGCCGGTCGTGGCCGCCCTCGCCGCGGGCGGCTCCGCCTCCGAGCGGCTCGGCGAGATCCTCGCGGCCGACGCCAAGAGCAGCGACGTGGAGAACTTCTCGGAGGAGGAGTTCGCGGCCCGCGCCGCCCTCATCGAAGAGGCCGGCGGCCGCGAGTGGACCGCCGACGAGGCACGCCGTCAGCACACCATCGCCATCGAAGCCCTCGACTCCGTCGACATGCCCGACCGGGTGCGGGAGCAGTTCACGGCGCTCGCGGACTTCGTCGTCGTACGAAAGAGATGATCACTATCGGCCGAATAACCCTCGCGTAGTCGCCGGCCGGTGCCGCGAGCCAGCACGGAGCACCGGCCGACGGCGGACCCACAGCAGCTGCACACCTTGCACCACTGCACGAAGGGGAAGCCATGACAGCGACGACCGACGGAAGCACCGGGGCCCTGTCACCCCGGGCCGCCGCGGCCAGCGACACCGACACCGACATCCCCGCGGCGGCCGGGGTACCGCAAGCCGCCGCCCGCGCCGCCCGGCGCGCCACCGACCACCTGCTCTCCCGCCAGGACGCCCAGGGCTGGTGGAAGGGCGACCTCGAGACCAACGTCACGATGGACGCCGAGGACCTGCTGCTCCGTCAGTTCCTCGGCATCCGCGACGAGAAGACCACCCGGGCCGCCGCCCTCTTCATCCGCGGCGAGCAGGGCGAGGACGGCACGTGGGCCACCTTCTACGGCGGGCCGAGCGAACTGTCCGCCACCATCGAGGCGTACGTCGCCCTGCGCCTGGCCGGTGACGCGCCCGACGCCCCGCACATGGCGAAGGCCTCCGCCTGGATCCGCGCGCAGGGCGGCATCGCCGCCGCCCGGGTCTTCACCCGGATCTGGCTGGCCCTGTTCGGCTGGTGGAAGTGGGAGGACCTGCCCGAACTCCCGCCGGAGCTCGTGTTCCTCCCGAAGTGGGTGCCGCTCAACATCTACGACTTCGGTTGCTGGGCGCGGCAGACCATCGTCCCGCTGACGATCGTCTCCGCGAAGCGGCCGGTACGCCCCGCGCCCTTCCCGCTCGACGAGCTGCACACCGACCCCGCCGATCCGAACCCGGCCAAGCCCCTCGCCCCGCCGTTCAGTTGGGACGGGGCCTTCCAGCGGATGGACAAGGGCCTGCACGCCCTGCGGAAGGTCGCCCCGCGCGCACTGCGCAGAGCCGCCATGAACAGCGCCGCCCGCTGGATCATCGAACGGCAGGAGAACGACGGCTGCTGGGGCGGCATCCAGCCCCCGGCCGTGTACTCGATCATCGCCCTGCACCTGCTCGGCTACGACCTGGAACACCCCGTGATGCGCGAGGGACTCGCGTCCCTGGACCGGTTCGCCGTGTGGCGCGAGGACGGGGCCCGGATGATCGAGGCCTGCCAGTCGCCGGTGTGGGACACCTGCCTGGCCGCCATCGCCCTCGTCGACGCCGGACTGCCCGCCGATCACCCGCAGTTGGTGAAGGCGGCCGACTGGATGCTGGGCGAGGAGATCGTCCGGCCCGGTGACTGGTCCGTGAAGCGGCCCCAACTGCCGCCCGGGGGATGGGCGTTCGAGTTCCACAACGACAACTACCCCGACATCGACGACACCGCCGAGGTGATCCTGGCCCTGCGCCGGATCGCCCATCACGACCCGGAGCGGGTCGACGGGGCCATCGGGCGCGGTGTCCGCTGGACCCTCGGCATGCAGTCGAAGAACGGCGCCTGGGCCGCCTTCGACGTCGACAACACCAGCCCCTTCCCGAACCGGCTGCCGTTCTGCGACTTCGGCGAGGTCATCGACCCGCCCTCCGCCGACGTCACCGCGCACGTCGTGGAGATGCTGGCCGTCGAGGGCCTCGCGCACGACCCGCGCACCCGTCGCGGCATCGAGTGGCTGCTCGCCGAGCAGGAGCCGGACGGCTCGTGGTTCGGGCGCTGGGGCGTCAACTACGTGTACGGCACCGGGTCCGTGGTGCCCGCCCTGACCGCCGCCGGCATCCCCGCCGCGCACCCGGCGATCCGGCGGGCCGTGGCCTGGCTGGAGTCGGTCCAGAACGACGACGGCGGCTGGGGCGAGGACCTGCGCTCCTACAAGTACGTCAGGCGATGGAGCGGCCGGGGCGCCTCGACCGCCTCGCAGACGGCATGGGCGCTGATGGCCCTGCTCGCCGCGGGGGAACGGGACTCCAAGGCCGTCGAACGCGGGGTCGAGTGGCTCGCCGCGACGCAGCGGGAGGACGGCTCCTGGGACGAGCCGTACTTCACGGGGACGGGCTTCCCGTGGGACTTCTCGATCAACTACCACCTTTACCGGCAGGTGTTCCCGCTCACCGCGCTCGGCAGGTATCTGCACGGGGAGCCGTTCGCCGAAAGGCTCCACGGGGGCGGGAAGGCCGGTGAGCTCCGGGGCCGCGGAGAGGCGGAACACCGTCCGGGGAGCGCACGGGCCGGACAGCCGCGGGGCGCCGGCAAGGCCGCCGGGCTTCCGGGGAGCGGGGAAGGCGAGCCGCTCGCCGGGGCCAAGGGGAGCGGATGAGCGCACAGCCCGCCCCCGCCCCGCTGCTGATCGCCTGCGCGCTCGGCATCGAGCAGTTCGCCCTGCGCGCGGGCGGCCGGGGCGGGGCCGACGGGCCGGTCACGGTGCTGCGGACGGGCATGGGGCCGGCGGCGGCCGAGCGGGCCGTCACGCGCGTGCTCGCCGACCCGGCCCTGCGCGACGCGGCCGTGCTGGCCACCGGCTTCTGCGCCGGGCTCGCGCCGGGCATGCACCCCGGTGATCTGGTCGTCGCCGAGGAGACCCGCGACCCGCACGGCACGACGCCTTGCGTCGGAACCGAACTGCTGGTCGAGGAGCTGGCCCGCGCGCTGCCCGGCCGGACCGTGCACACCGGGCCGCTGACCGGCTCCGACCACGTCGTACGCGGCCCCGAGCGGACCGCCCTGCGCGCCACCGGCGCGATCGCGGTCGACATGGAGTCCGCCGTCACGCTCCTGAGCGCCGTGCGTGCGGGCGAGCGCCCGGTTGCGGCCGTCCGGGTGGTCGTGGACGCTCCTGAACATGAACTCGTCCGGATCGGCACGGTGCGCGGTGGAATATCGGCTTTCCGTGTTCTTCGTTCCGTCCTTCCCGCTTTTTTCGAATGGCACCGTTCCTTGCTGCTCCCCAGGAGGTGAGCCAGATGGCCATGCCGCTCCGACAGTCCATCAAGGTCGCTACATACTTGGCCGAACAGAAAATCCGCCGTCGCGACAAGTTCCCGCTGATCGTCGAGCTGGAGCCGCTGTTCGCCTGCAACCTCAAGTGCGAGGGCTGCGGCAAGATCCAGCATCCGGCCGGGGTGCTCAAACAGCGGATGCCGGTCGCCCAGGCCGTGGGCGCCGTCATGGAGTCCGGCGCCCCGATGGTGTCCATCGCCGGCGGCGAGCCGCTGATGCACCCGCAGATCGACGAGATCGTGCGTCAGCTCGTGGCCAAGCGCAAATACGTCTTCCTCTGCACCAACGCCATGCTGCTGCGCAAGAAGATGGACAAGTTCACGCCGTCGCCCTACTTCGCCTTCGCGGTGCACATCGACGGACTGCGTGAGCGCCACGACGAGTCGGTGGCCAAGGAGGGCGTGTTCGACGAGGCCGTGGAGGCGATCAAGGAGGCCAAGCGGCGCGGCTTCCGCGTCACCACCAACTCGACCTTCTTCAACACCGACACCCCGCAGACCATCATCGAGGTGCTGAACTTCCTCAACGACGACCTCGAGGTCGACGAGATGATGATCTCGCCCGCCTACGCCTACGAGAAGGCCCCCGACCAGGAGCACTTCCTCGGCGTCGAGCAGACCCGCGAGCTGTTCAAGAAGGCCTTCGCGGGCGGCAACCGGCGGCGCTGGCGGCTCAACCACTCCCCGCTCTTCCTGGACTTCCTGGAGGGCAAGGTCGACTTCCCCTGCACGGCGTGGGCGATCCCGAACTACTCGCTCTTCGGCTGGCAGCGCCCCTGCTACCTGATGAGCGACGGGTACGTGCCGACGTACCGGGAGCTCGTCGAGGACACCGACTGGGACAAGTACGGCCGCGGCAAGGACCCGCGCTGCGCCAACTGCATGGCGCACTGCGGCTACGAGCCCACCGCCGTCCTCGCCACCATGGGGTCGCTGAAGGAGTCCCTGCGCGCCATGCGCGAGACGGTCTCCGGGAACCGGGAGTGAGGTCATGACCGCTGTCCCGCTGGGTGTCCCCGAGGTGCCGGTCCGGCCGGTCGCGCGGCGGCGCGTCTCGCGCCGGATCCAGGTCGGTCCGGTGACGGTCGGGGGCGGGGCCCCGGTGTCGGTGCAGTCGATGACGACGACCCGCACGTCGGACATCGGCGCCACCTTGCAGCAGATCGCGGAGCTGACCGCGTCCGGCTGCCAGATCGTCCGGGTCGCCTGCCCCACGCAGGACGACGCGGACGCGCTGGCGACCATCGCCCGCAAGTCGCAGATCCCGGTGATCGCGGACATCCACTTCCAGCCCAAGTACGTGTTCGCCGCGATCGAGGCGGGCTGCGCGGCCGTCCGCGTCAACCCCGGCAACATCAAGCAGTTCGACGACCGGGTCAAGGAGATCGCCCGGGCGGCGAAGGACCACGGCACCCCTATCCGCATCGGTGTCAACGCGGGGTCGCTGGACCGGCGGCTGCTCCAGAAGTACGGCAAGGCCACCCCGGAGGCCCTGGTCGAGTCGGCCCTGTGGGAGGCGTCCCTGTTCGAGGAGCACGGCTTCCGCGACATCAAGATCTCCGTCAAGCACAACGACCCGGTCGTGATGATCGAGGCCTACCGGCAGCTTGCCGAGCAGTGCGACTACCCGCTGCACCTGGGCGTGACGGAGGCGGGCCCGGCCTTCCAGGGCACGATCAAGTCGGCGGTGGCGTTCGGGGCGCTCCTCTCCCAGGGCATCGGCGACACGATCCGGGTGTCGCTGAGCGCGCCGCCCGCCGAGGAGGTCAAGGTCGGCATCCAGATCCTCCGGTCCCTCGGGCTCAAGGAACGCCGGCTGGAGATCGTCTCGTGCCCGTCCTGCGGTCGTGCCCAGGTCGACGTCTACAAGCTGGCCGAGGAGGTCACGGCGGGTCTGGACGGCATGGAGGTGCCGCTGCGGGTCGCCGTCATGGGGTGCGTGGTCAACGGCCCCGGTGAGGCACGGGAGGCCGATCTGGGGGTCGCCTCCGGCAACGGCAAGGGGCAGATCTTCGTCAAGGGCGAGGTCGTCAAGACCGTCCCCGAGTCCAGGATCGTCGAGACGCTGATCGAAGAGGCGATGAAGATCGCCGAGCAGATGGAGCAGGACGGCGTGGGGCCGGGGGAACCCGCCGTCACCGTGAGCTGAGCAGCACGCAATGCGAAGGGGGCCCGAGCGTGACGATTCTGGAGAGCATCCGGGGACCACGTGACCTGAAGGCGCTGTCCGAGACGGAACTGGGGGAACTGTCCGAAGAGATCCGGGAGTTCCTGGTGCACGCGGTCGCCAGGACCGGGGGCCATCTGGGACCCAACCTGGGCGTGGTGGAGCTGACCGTCGCCCTGCACCGGGTCTTCGAGTCGCCGGCCGACCGCATCCTGTGGGACACCGGCCATCAGAGCTACGTCCACAAACTGCTGACCGGGCGCCAGGACTTCTCCAAGCTGCGCGGCAAGGGCGGCCTGTCGGGCTACCCCTCACGCGCGGAGTCCGAGCACGACGTCATCGAGAACAGCCACGCCTCCACGGCGCTCGGCTGGGCCGACGGGCTCGCCAAGGCCCGCCAGGTGCGGGGGGAGGAGGGCCACGTCGTCGCGGTCATCGGCGACGGCGCCCTCACCGGCGGCATGGCCTGGGAGGCCCTGAACAACATCGCCGCCGCCAAGGACCGGCCGCTGATCATCGTCGTCAACGACAACGAACGCTCCTACGCCCCCACCATCGGCGGCCTCGCCAACCACCTCGCCACGCTGCGCACGACCGACGGCTACGAGCGGGTCCTGGCCTGGGGCAAGGACCTGCTCCAGGGCACGCCCCTGGTCGGCAACACCCTCTACGAGGCCCTGCACGGCGCCAAGAAGGGCTTCAAGGACGCGTTCGCCCCGCAGGGGCTCTTCGAAGACCTGGGCCTCAAGTACGTCGGCCCGATCGACGGGCACGACATCGGGGCCGTGGAGTCCGCGCTGCGGCGCGCGAAACGCTTCCACGGGCCGGTCCTCGTGCACTGCCTCACGGAGAAGGGCCGCGGCTACGAGCCCGCCCTCGCCCACGAGGAGGACCACTTCCACACCGTCGGCGTCATGGACCCGCTGACCTGCGCACCGCTGTCCCCGGCGGGCGGCCCCTCCTGGACCTCCGTGTTCGGCGAGGAGATCGTGCGGATCGGCGAGGAACGCGACGACGTGGTGGCGATCACCGCCGCCATGCTGCACCCGGTCGGCCTCGGCGCCTTCGCCGAGCGGTTCCCGGACCGGGTGTGGGACGTCGGCATCGCAGAGCAGCACGCGGCCGTGTCGGCGGCGGGACTGGCGACGGGCGGCCTGCACCCGGTCGTCGCCGTCTACGCCACCTTCCTCAACCGCGCCTTCGACCAGCTCCTCATGGACGTGGCCCTGCACCGCTGCGGGGCGACCTTCGTCCTGGACCGGGCCGGTGTCACCGGTGTCGACGGGGCCTCCCACAACGGCATGTGGGACCTGTCCGTCCTTCAGGTCGTGCCCGGTCTGCGGATCGCCGCGCCCCGGGACGCCGACCAGCTGCGCGCCCAGCTGCGCGAGGCCGTCGCCGTCGACGACGCGCCGACCCTGGTCCGCTTCCCCAAGGAGTCGGTGGGGCCACGGATCCCCGCGATCGACCGGGTGGGTGGACTGGACGTCCTGCACCGTGCCTCGAAGCCGCGGGTTCTCCTGGTGGCCGTCGGCGTGATGGCGCCGGTCTGCCTCCAGGCCGCCGAGCTGCTCGAGGCGCGCGGCATCGGCTGCACCGTCGTCGACCCCCGCTGGGTCAAGCCCGTCGACCCGGCGCTGCCCGGTCTCGCCGCCGAGCACCGCCTGGTCGCCGTCGTCGAGGACAACAGCCGCGCCGCCGGGGTCGGATCGGCCGTGGCGCTCGCCCTGGGCGACGCCGAAGTCGACGTACCGGTACGGCGGTTCGGCATCCCCGAGCAGTTCCTCGCGCACGGCAAGCGCGCCGAGGTGCTCGCCGACATCGGCCTGACACCCGTCGAGATCGCCGGACGGATCAGCGCGAGCCTGACCGTCAAGGAAGAGCTGTCCAAGGAGCCACAGGAATGACAACCGCCGAGTCCGCGCCGGAGTCGTCGCAGGCCGGGGAGTTCGACCTCGGCAGGCTGCTGGCCGAGCGCGGAGCCGAGCGCTACGAGCTGCACACCCGGTACCTCAACCACCAGCTCCCGCGCATGCTGCACACCATCGGCTTCGACAAGGTCTACGAGCGCGCCGAGGGCGCCTACTTCTGGGACGAGGACGGCAACGACTACCTGGACATGCTCGCCGGGTTCGGGGTGATGGGGCTGGGCCGCCACCACCCCGTGGTCCGCAAGGCGCTGCACGACGTCATGGACGCCTCCCTCGCCGACCTCACCCGCTTCGACTGCCAGCCACTGCCCGGGCTGCTGGCCGAGAAGCTGCTCGCGCACAGCCCGCACCTGGACCGGGTGTTCTTCGGCAACAGCGGCACCGAGGCGGTCGAAGGGGCGCTGAAGTTCGCCCGGTTCGTCACCGGCAGGCCCAGGGTCCTGTACTGCGTGCACGCCTTCCACGGACTGACCACCGGCTCCCTGTCCGTGAACGGCGAGTCCGCCTTCCGCGACGGCTTCGCCCCGCTGCTGCCCGACACGGCCGTCCCGCTCGGCGACCTCGACGCGCTGGAGAAGGAGCTGAAGAAGGGCGACGTCGCCGCCCTGATCGTGGAGCCGATCCAGGGCAAGGGCGTGCTGGAGGGCCCGCCCGGCTGGATGCGGGCCGCGCAGGACCTGCTGCACCGGCACAAGGCCCTGCTCATCGCCGACGAGGTGCAGACGGGCCTCGGCCGCACCGGCGACTTCTACGGCTACCAGCACGAGGACGGTGTGGAGCCCGACCTGGTGTGCGTCGCCAAGGCGCTCTCGGGCGGTTACGTGCCCGTCGGCGCCACCATCGGCAAGGACTGGATCTTCAAGAAGGTCTACTCGTCCATGGACCGGGTGCTGGTCCACTCGGCGAGCTTCGGGTCCAACGCCCAGGCCATGGCGGCGGGGCTCGCGGTGCTGTCGGTCATGGAGAACGAGCAGATCGTCGCGAACGTCCGGGCCACCGGGGAACAGCTCCGCTCCCGGCTCGCGGCGCTGACGGACCGGTACGAGATGCTCGCCGATGTGCGCGGCCGGGGGCTGATGATCGGCATCGAGTTCGGCCGGCCGAAGTCGCTGAAACTGCGCAGCCGCTGGACCATGCTCCAGGCCGCGCGCAAGGGACTCTTCGCGCAGATGGTCGTGGTGCCGCTGCTCCAGAAGCACCGGATCCTCACCCAGGTCTCCGGCGACCACATGGAAGTGATCAAGCTGATCCCGCCGCTGATCGTCGGCGAGCGGGAGGTGGACCGGTTCGTCGACGCCTTCACGGCCGTGATGGACGACGCGCACGACGGCGGACTGGTGTGGGACTTCGGCAAGACTCTCGTCAAGCAGGCGGTCGCCAACCGCTGACACCGAAGCTTTTTGCCTGAGAGGCAAGAAATTTGCCGCTGAGGCAAAGCTTCGGCTGAATGGAGGCATGAGCTCCTCCGAGACCGAGCGGCCCCACGGGGCCGGCTCTCCGGGCGAACCGGCGGCCGAAGCGCTGCCCGCCGTCGCCCCCCAGCTGCGGGCCCTGAGGCGCCGGGCCTCACTCACCCTGGAGGCCGCGGCCCGCTCCGCCGGGCTGTCGCCGGCCCACCTCTCCCGACTGGAGACCGGGCAGCGCCAGCCCTCGCTGCCGATGCTGCTGGCCCTCGCCCGCATCTACGGTACGACGGTCTCCGAACTGCTCGGCGAGACGGTCGCCGAACGGGACTCCGTCATCCGCGCGGCCGACATGGAACCGACCGCGGCGGGCGGCTGGACGTACTGGCAGGCCGGTGCCCCCGGCCGCGGGATGCAGGCCCTGCGGGTCCACGTGCCCCACGGATCCCAGGGCGACGTCGTGCGCGTCCACCCCGGTGAGGAATGGCTGCACGTGCTGCGCGGCCGGCTGCGGCTGCGCCTCGGGGACACCACCCACCGGCTGGCGGCCGGCGACAGCGCCCACTTCGACTCGCTCACCCCGCACCGGATCGCCGCCGAGGACCACGACGGCGTCGACCTGCTCTTCGTCCACACCCTGTTGCAGAGCCCCACGGCCGCCCTGTGCCTGGGCCCCACCTCTGGAGACGCGTCATGAGCGACATGGAGGAGAAGTTCCCCCGCGCCCTGTGGGTGAGGCTGTTCGTCTACCTCATCGCCGGCCACATCTTCGCCGCGTTCGTGTACCTGCTGTTCGAGGTCGGGGCGAAGTAGCCCCGGGCCGGGCGGCGCCTCAGTCGAGGAGCCGCTCGCGCAGCCGCTCCCGGATCTCCGGGGTGAGGCTCAGCCCCTTCTCCAGATAGGCCTCGACACCGCCCCAGGTCTCCTCGATGGTGTCGAAGGCCGCCGTCAGGTACTCGGCGCGCGCGTCGAAGAGGGGGCTGAGCAGCTCCATGACCTCCGGGGAGTAGGCCGAGGCGGCGGAGCTGCTGCGGTGCACCTTGTAGCGGCGGTGCTTGGCGTTCGACTTCAGGTAGTCGTCGACGATCGCCTCGCGCTCCACGCCCACCGCCAGCAGCGTCACCGCGACGGACAGACCCGCGCGGTCCTTGCCGGCCGCGCAGTGCATCAGCGCGGGCACGCTGTCCTGCGCGAGCGCGTGCAGCACCTGCGCGTGCTCGCCCGTGCGCTCCTTGATGATCATGCGGTACGAGGCGATCATCCGGTCCGCGCCCTTGCCGTCCGCGAGGATCGCGCGCAGCTGCTCCAGGTCGCCGTCGCGCACCATCTTCCAGAACTCGGCGCCGTCGGCCGGGTCGCTCAGCGGCAGGTTCACATTGCGCACGCCGGGCAGCTCGACGTCCGGCCCCTCGAGCTTCTGGTCGGCGGCGTTGCGGAAGTCGAAGATCGTGTGCAGGCCCAGAGTGGCCAGGAAGGCGGCGTCCTCCCCGGTCGCGTGGGCGAGATGGCCGCTGCGGAACAGCACGCCCTGCCGCACCCGCCGGCCGTCCACGGTCGGAAGGCCGCCCAGATCACGGAAGTTGCGCACTCCGGCCAGCTCGGGCTCGGTCGACGGGACCTGCTGTGTCACGAGGGCTCCTCCCCTTCGGCGCCGCCGGCGCGGCTCGTCGACGGGCGTCACTCGACGATACGACATGCCTGCCTGGGGCAATGAGTTGTCCACAAGCGTTGCCCGGAGCCCCCGCGGCACTCGATGATGTTGCCGCCTGGTCGCCTCTGGTCGGGCTTGTTCGAATCTGTGAGGCCATGATGCTGGACACTTCCGAAGACGGTCGTACATGGGTACTCTCCGGGCCGGCCAGCAGCTATGCCGTCCATGTCACCGACCGGGACGAGCTGCTGCACCTGCACTGGGGCCCCAGGATCGGCCTCGCCGACGCCGAGGCCCTCACCGTGCGGCCGCTGCCCGAGTACTGGCCCTTCGAGTCCCCGCTCGACGGACGGGAGGAGTACCCGGTCGAGGGCGGCCCCCGTTTCGTGCGCCCCGCCCTGTCCGTGCGCACGGCCGGGCGCCGCGGCACCGAGTGGACCTTCGACGGACACGACACCCAGGACGACGAGCTGAGACTCCGGTTCCGCGACGACGGCCTGACCGTGACGCTGCACTACCGGATGCGTGCCTCGACGGACGTCGTCGAGCGCTGGGTGACCCTGGACAACCGGGGACCGGCACTGGAGCTGCTGCGCGCCGACTCCGCGACCTGGACGCTGCCCGACCGTGACGCCTGGCGGCTCTCCCAGCTGCACGGCCGATGGGGTGCCGAGTCCCGGCTGACGCGCTCGGCCCTCACCCACGGCGAGAAGGTCATCGGCAGCCGCCGCGGCCACACCTCCCACCAGCACCTGCCCTGGGTCGCCCTCGACACCGACGCCACCGAGGAGCACGGCGAGGTGTACGGCTGCGCCCTCGGCTGGTCCGGCTCCTGGCGGATCGCCGTGGCCCAGCTCCCCGACGCGCGCGTGCAGATCACCGGCGGCGCCGGCTACGACGACTCGGGCCTGCTGACGCTGGACGCGGGTGAGTCGTACACCACCCCCGTCTTCGCCGGCCTCTGGAGCGACGGTGGTTTCGGCGGGGCGAGCCGGGCCTGGCACGCCTACCAGCGCGCCTATGTGATCCCGGACGCCGGGCAGGACCGGCCGGTGCTGTTCAACTCCTGGGAGGCCACCGAGTTCGACATCTCCGAGGAGCAGCAGCGGGCGCTCGCCGAGCGGGCCGCCGCCATGGGCGTCGAGCTGTTCGTGGTCGACGACGGCTGGTTCGGGGCGCGCACCAGTGACCGGGCCGGGCTCGGCGACTGGACTCCCAACCCCGACCGCTTCCCGGGCGGGCTGAAGCCGCTCGCCGATCATGTGCGCGGACTCGGCATGCGGTTCGGCATCTGGGTCGAGCCCGAGATGGTCAACCCGGACAGCGATCTGTACCGCGCGCACCCCGACTGGGTGCAGTACCAAACAGGGCGAAAGCGGACGGAGTTCCGCAATCAGCTCGTCCTCAACCTCGCGCGAGAGGATGTCCGGGAGTACCTGTGGGAGCAGCTCGACGGGCTCCTCTCCAGCGCGCCGATCGACTACGTGAAGTGGGACTTCAACCGCTGCTTCACCGATGCCGGCTGGCCCGACGACCCCTACCCGCAGCGGCTGTGGGTCGACCACGTGCGCGGCCTGTACGCCCTGCTGGACCGGCTGCGGGCCGCCCACCCGGGTGTGGCCTTCGAGTCCTGCTCGGGTGGCGGCGGCCGGATCGACCTCGGCGTGCTGGGCCGCACGGACCAGGTGTGGACCTCCGACAACACCGACCCCCTGGACCGGCTCGCCATCCAGCACGGCTTCAGCCAGATCCATCCGCCCCGGGTCATGGCCGCCTGGGTCACCGACAGTCCGAACGCCATGCTCAACCACCGGGCCAGCTCGCTGCGGTTCCGGTTCGTCAGTGCCATGGCCGGGGTGCTCGGGGTCGGCGGCGACCTCACGAAGTGGACGGCCGAGGAGCTGGCCGAGGCGGCGGAGTGGGTCGGGCTCTACAAGGAGATCCGGCCCGTGGTGCAACGCGGCGACCTGTACCGGCTGCGCCCCCCGGAGGGCGGACTGAGCGCCGTGCAGTACGTCCTCGGCGAGGAGACCGTCGTGCTCGCCTGGCTCCAGGCGCAGCGCTACGGCGAGCCCGTCCCGGCACTCCGGCTGCGCGGCCTCGATCCGGCAGCGGAGTACGAATGCCTCGAAACGGGCGAAGTTCACCGAGGTGCCCTGCTGCTCCATCACGGACTCCGGGTCGGCCTGGGCGGGGATCTCGACGCCACCGTCGTCCGCCTTAAGCGGAAGTAGCCCTTCTGTCCGAATAGGGCGCTTAGGTAGTTAAGGGGATAACGTGCCCCGATCGTAAAGGAGATGAGGTCGGGGCGCGTGACCATCGTCATATTCGTGACGATGTGTTGTCGCCATGTTCACGTAATTCCGGCAATGCGCAGGGTTATTGAGCAAAGCGGGAGATCGGTAATCCACGCTCGGTGACGGCGGAATGTGTCGGCGCGGTGAGGGGAGCACCGTCGCGGGCAACCGCAAGCTTGTCCTATTGCGTCTTGGTCGCTTACGTTCCACACCAATCCGGACGGACGCCTAATCCTGCCGCCGCCCGGAGCCCGCACACACTGACCCGACGTACGGCAGGAGCGGGGGACCCACAGGTAAGACGCCTGTTCCGGTTCCCGGAACGGCTTGGGGTTAAGCCACGCCTCGGCGCGGCCGGGCATCTCCAGCTCGCACCCGACAGCTCACCTCGCAGGCGACGGAGAGGAATTCGCCATGCCCGCGAAGGGTAAGCACCGCCGCCCCAAGACCCAGCGTTTCACCCGCTCCATCGCCGTCGCCGGAACCGGCGGGGCCGCCCTCGCCCTCCCGCTCATGGGGGCCGCCGGCGCCCACGCCGCCACCCCGCAGTCGGCTCCGGAAAAGGCCGTCCAGTCGGCCCCGGCCGCTGAGAAGAAGGCCGCCGAAAACGCCACCGGCTCCCGCGTCTACACCGTGAAGGCCGGCGACTACCTCGCGAAGATCGCGGCCGACCAGCACGTCAGCGGCGGCTGGAAGAAGCTCTACGCCGACAACCGTGACGCCGTCGGTTCCGACCCGTCGCTGATCCACCCGGGCCTGAAGCTGTCGATCGGCAAGAAGGCGGCGAGCGCGCCGAAGCCGTCCGCCCCTTCGACGCCCAAGGCCTCGGCCCCCGAGCAGTCCGCCGCCGACCCGGCACCGAAGGCGGAGACCGCCGCCAAGCCGGCCGCCGCCGAGCCCGCCGCGCAGAGCAACTCCAGCGGCTACACCCTCCCGGTGAACGGCGCCACCATCGGCACCCCGTACCACATGTCCGGCAGCATGTGGTCCAGCGGCTACCACACCGGTGTCGACTTCGTCGTCCCGACCGGCACCTCCCTCAAGGCCGTCGGCGCGGGCACGGTCGTCTCCGCCGGCTGGGGCGGCGCCTACGGCAACCAGGTCGTCATCAAGCTCGCCGACGGCTTCTACGCCCAGTACGCCCACCTGTCCCAGCTGTCCGTCTCGGCCGGCCAGACCGTGACCGCCGGGCAGCAGGTCGGCCTGTCGGGTGCGACCGGCAACGTGACCGGACCGCACCTGCACTTCGAGATCCGCACCACGCCGGACTACGGCTCGGACGTGGACCCGGTCGCCTACCTGCGCTCGCACGGCGTCTCCGTCGGCTGACCGACCGCACGACCACCCGCCTGACACGCCTGTGAAGGCCGGACCCCGACCCCGGGTCCGGCCTTCGGCGTGTGCGGCCGATGGCGCATCAAGGGATCGACAGGCGGCGGCAGTTGGGACAGAGTGATCCCGTCCGGAGTGCAAGCGCTTTCCAGAGCCTTCCCGGCGGATCCCGAGGAGCTGTGTCCCGTGCCGACCACCCGCAGAGCGTTCGCAGCCCTGGCCGCCGGAGCCGCGTACGCGGTCCTCTCGCCGACGGCGCCCGCGCACGCCGCGCCCCGCCGCCTCGTCGCCCGCGACGACTTCTGCCACGGCCTCGGGCAGTGGGCGACCGAACTCCAGGACGGCGGCACCGTCACCGCCTCCCGCGGCGTCCTGGAGATCGACGTGCCGAGCGGTGCCACCGTGTGGTTCAGGCGGCGACTCGAAGGGCCGTACCTGCTGGAGTACACCGCCACCCCGGTCTCCGAGGGCGGGGCCAACGACCGGGTCTCGGACCTCAACAACTTCTGGAACGCGACCGACGTCCGCTCTCCGGGCGACCTCTTCGCGACTCCGCGCGGCGGCGCCCTCGACGAGTACGACCACCTCACGACCTACTACGCGGGCTACGGCGCCAACTACAACACCACGACCCGGCTGCGCCGTTACGTCGGCCAGCCCGGCGTGCGGCCCCTGGTCCTCGACTGCACCGAGCCGCTGCTGGCCGCGAACGAGCCGAACCGGGTCCGGATCGTCTCCGACGGCTCCACGGTCCAATGGTGGAACAACGGGCGGCTCGTCTTCGACCACACCGACCCGCAGCCCTACACGGGCGGGCACTTCGCCTTCCGGACCGTCTGGAGCCATTTCCGGATCAGCGGATTCCGGGTCTGGCGGTTCACCCCGAAACATCCCTGACAAGCGGTGTATTCCGGAGTTGGCGAACACTTTGGGAGTGGCTTATCTCACCGCCAGTCAACCCCTTCCTACGGTCGCGTAAGTCACATTCAAGGGTGAATCATGGACCGTTGTGGCAGACGATTCGAAGAGTGACAGCAGAGCAGTGATCGGGTCGTACGTGGCGCTGGGGGACAGCTTCACCGAGGGCGTCGGCGACCCCGGCCCCGACGGGGCCTTCGTCGGCTGGGCCGACCGGTTCGCCGTCCTGCTCGCCGACCGCAGGCCCGAGGGCGACTTCCGGTACACCAATCTCGCCGTACGCGGGAAGCTCCTCGACCAGATCGTGGCGGACCAGGTTCCGCGGGCCGTCGACATGGCCCCGGACCTCGTCTCCTTCTGTGCCGGGGGCAATGACATCATCCGGCCGGGCACCGACCCCGACGAGGTGGCCGAGCGTTTCGAGCGTGCCCTGGTCCAGCTCATCGCCGTGTCCGGCACGGTGATGGTGACGACCGGGTTCGACACCCGTGGCGTGCCGGTGCTCAAGCACCTGCGCGGCAAGATCGCCACCTACAACGGCCATGTCCGGGCCATCGCCGACCGGTACGGCTGCCCGGTGCTCGACCTGTGGTCCCTGCGCAGTGTGCAGGACCGCAGGGCCTGGGACGCCGACCGGCTGCACCTGTCTCCGGAGGGCCACACGCGGGTGGCGCTGCGCGCCGGCCAGGTGCTCGGCCTCGACGTGCCGGCCGACCCCGAGCAGGCGTGGCCTCCGCTGCCCCCGCGCGGCGTTCTCGATGTGCGGCGGGACAACGTCGCCTGGGCGCGCGAGTTCCTGGTGCCGTGGATCGGGCGCCGGTTGCGCGGGGAGTCCTCGGGCGACCACGTGACGGCCAAGGGGGCGCTGTCGCCGGACGACATCAGGATGCGAATCGCCCCGGTGGCGTGAGAGCGGCTCCTGCGCGTGCGGGCCGTGCCGGGTGGAACACCGGCGCGGCCCGCGGGCGTTCGTGGGAGCGATCGAGCGGGCGCAGGCGCGGTGGGCCGTCGTGGGGGCGGGGTGCGCGGCGGGGGTGTTGTCGGGGGGGCAGGCGTCGCAGCGGGCGTCAGGGCGCCGTCCGCTCCACCTCCGCCAGGCCCAACTCGCGGGTCAGCGCCTCCTCCACCCACTCCTGGGCCCGGACCCGCGGCACCGCGCCGGCGTACGACGTCAGCTGAATGGCCAGGCCGTCGAGGAGGGCGGTGAGGCGCAGGGCCGTGCCCTGCGGGTCCGGGCAGCGGAACTCACCGGCCGCCACGCCCTCGGCGATGACCTCGACGAGGGCCGCCTTCCACTGCCGGTCGAGATCCTGGGCGACCTCCCGCAGCACCGGGTCGCGCAGCGCCGCCGCCCAGCCCTCGATCCACAGCCGCCAGCCCTTGGCCTGCCCGGTCGGGGCGTACCACCGTACGGCCGACCGCAGCCGGCGCAGCGCGGGGGAGCGGCGGCCGGTCAGCTTGCGCAGATGCGCGAGGTCGCCCTCCGCCGCGTGCCGGAACGCGGCGGCGACCAACTGTTCCTTCGAGGAGAAGTGGTAGAGGACCAGGGCGTTGCTCACGCCGAGCGCCGAGGCGATGTCGGCGATCCTGACCGCCGCCACGCCCCGTGCCTCGATCTGCTCGATGGCCGCCCGCAGCAGATCCCCGCGCCGCTCCGCCACGCTCAACCGGACTCTCGTCACGCCGTCACCCTACCCAGGTGCCCGTGCCCCCTCGACGTCGCCTTTCGGCCTGTCCGGGCCGGGCCGGGAGACGGTCGCCGAGGGGCCGGCGGCCGCCTCACCGGTACCAGCCGAACCGCTCGGCGATCAGCGGCAGCCGGTCGGCCGCGATCGCGTGGGCGGCGGCCCGCGGCGTCGTCCCGTCCGCCTGCGCGCGGGACAGCATCCGCTCGACCAGCGCCCGCATCGAGCGGCGCGTGTACGCGAACGCTTCCTCGGCGTCGGCGCCGATGTCCCCGAACAGCGTCCACCACCACCAGGCGTTCGTGCCCGAGTTGACCACGACGTCCGGCAGCACGCTCACCCCGCGCTCGGCGAGCAGCAGCTCCGCCTCGGGCCGCACGGGCATGTTGGCCGCCTCGACGACCCAGCGGGCGGTGATCCGCCCCTGGTTGCCGGTGTCGATCGCGTACGACACCGCCGCCGGCACCAGGACGTCCGCGTCGGCCGACAGCCAGGCGTCGCCCGGCAGTTCGCGGTCGCCGGGCCGCAGTGCCGAGCGGTCCACCGTGCCGTGGGCGTCCCGCGCGACGAGGAGTGCTTCGACGTCGAGGCCCGACGGGTTGACGATCGTGCCCTTGAGGTCGGCGACGGCCACGACCGTGCATCCCGCCCGTGCGAGGAACCGCGCGGTGGCCCCGCCCATGGTGCCCAGCCCCTGGAGCGCGACCCGCGTTCCCGCGTACGCCACACCGGCCCGGTCCAGGGCGGTCAGGGTCGCCTCCGCCACGCCGCAGCCGCCAGCCAGCTCGTCCAGCCCGATGCCGTCGACCTCGACCGCGAACGCGTCCCGCAGCCGCCGGCGTGCCCCGGCCTCGTCGTCCAGCAGCGGATACACGGCCTGGATCGAGGAGACCAGCCCCGCCTCGACGACGGCCCGGTCCACCAGGTCCTGGGTGAGCCCCAGATCCTCGCCCGTCGTCCAGCAGCTCTCTATGTACGGCCGCATGGCGCGCAGGTACCGCACCAGCAGCGGGTACGCCTCCGGATCACGGGGGTCGCAGTCGATGCCGCCCTTGGCGCCGCCGAGCGGGACGTAGCGGCTCTCCGGGTCGTAGTGCAGGGCCTCCTTCATGGTCATGCCGCGGGCGAGGCCCTCGACCTCCGCCAGGGTGCAGCCCGCGCGCATCCGCAGTCCGCCGCTGGCGACCCCGCGCACCAGCCGGTCGACGACCAGGAAGCCCTGCCGTCCCGTGAGGTGATCGGTCCAGGTCAGGGACAGCAGGGGGGCGGCCATACGGGCTCCTTCACCGGAGGGTTACTGAATCATCGGTCAGTATCCCCTTCGGTGGGACCTGTGTGCCCCGGTGATGCCGGAGGGGCCGACCATAATGGAAAGCCTGACCGACTCCACCTGGAGGTACCGTGGCCGGTTTCCGTACCCTGAGCTCCGGGCTCCGCGCGCTGCGCCCCGGGGCGTTCGGCGCGGACCCGAGCGGTGAGCGCATGGCGCGCATCCGCAGATCCCCGCACTTCGAGGACGGGGTGTTCCAGAATCCCGGTGGCCCCGCGCGGACCCGGCCCTCGGGTTCGGCCCTGGATTTCGCGAAGGTCTTCTTCGACAAGGACACCCGGCCCCGCCGCGCCCCGGGGGGCACCGTCCCGGTGCACGCCACGACCCTGGCCGACATCGCCCGGCCCCCGGCCACCGGGCTGCGGCTGACCTGGATGGGGCACTCCAGCGTGCTCGCCGAGATCGGCGGCCGGCGCGTCCTGTTCGACCCGGTGTGGGGCGAGCGCTGCTCCCCTTTCCCCTTCGCCGGCCCCAAGCGGCTGCACCCCGTGCCCCTGCCGCTGGCCGCGCTCGGCCCGGTCGACGTGGTGGTCATCTCGCACGACCACTACGACCACCTCGACATGCCCACCATCAAGGCGCTCGCCGGTACGGACACGCTGTTCGCGGTGCCCCTGGGCGTCGGCGCGCATCTGGAGCACTGGGGTGTGTCCCCCGGCCGTCTGCGCGAGCTGGACTGGCACGAGTCCACCGAGGTCGGCGGCCTGACCCTGACCGCCACCCCCGCCCGGCACTTCTGCGGCCGCGGTCTGCGCAACACCCAGCACACGCTGTGGGCCTCCTGGGTCGTCGCCGGCGAGGAGCACCGGATCTACCACAGCGGTGACACCGGTTACTTCGACGGCTTCAAGGAGATCGGCGCCGGGCACGGGCCGTTCGACGCCACGATGATCCAGATCGGCGCGTACTCCGACTTCTGGCCCGACATCCACATGACCCCCGAGGAAGGCGTGCGCGCCCACCTCGATCTTCAGGGCGGTCCGGAGCACGGCCCGATGCTGCCGATCCACTGGGCGACCTTCAATCTGGCGACCCACCCGTGGGAGGACCCCGGTGAGGGGACACTCGCGGCCGCCCGCGCCGTGGGCGCCGGTGTCGCCCTGCCCCGGCCCGGGGAGCCCTTCGAGCCCACGGCCGAGAGTGTCCCGTCCGAGCCGTGGTGGCGTGGGGTGGCGCTCGTTCCGAGGGGCGGCCGTCCGGCCGCGGAGGCCCTCACCGGAGCCGGCATCAAGGTGGCGTCGGACGCCGCAGCCGTGGCCCAGGCTGACACGGTGAGTGACGACGGCCGTCGGGTCGGCAAGGGCACCGAGGACCCCGAGACGCTCCCGGCGGGCTGATCGGGGACTGCGGCGGACGGACGGCGAGGGCCGGGGAGCGAGAGGCTCCCCGGCCCTCGCCGTCTCTGCGTGACCGCTTCTGACCAGGTCGGATCGAAGTCTTGCCGTCCATGGTCGGATGCGGAGGGGGGTTATCGGTCTGTCGTACGAGACCTCATACCAGAGCGGGACGCTCACCGTATGAGTTTGTCAACTGCCCACCGCACATGATGCGGTGACGACTACTGTCAGTGGCCGTCGGGAAACACGACGGATCAGGGGAGCGGGGGACCGGGACGTGCAGGCGCAGGGCGGACGAGGGAGTCGACGCGACGGGGATCCCCGCTGCCCGCGCACCACCGACGCCGGCCCGGGGGCGGCCGCCGGAGCGGGCTCGCGTCCGGCTTCGAGTCCGACTTCGAGCCCGGCTTCGAGTCCGGGTTCACGTGCGGGTTCGCGTCCCGGGTCGGGTGCGGGTGCGCATGCCGGTGCCGGTGATGGCGCCCACGCCGGGGCCGGTGAAGGTGCCCATGCCGGTGACGGTGCCGGTGTCGCCGGGGTGTCCGGTCTCGCCCGGCACGCGGGTCCCGGCGGGGGCGTGCGCAATCCGGCGGCAGCCGGGCGCGCGAGCCGGAGCGCGCACAAGCGGCCACGCGAACCCGGTCGCACCCCCGCAAGCGCCCCTGGAACCCAGGCCCGACGGACCAGCACGAGGACACCGATGTCTCACCTCCGCGTCCCGGCCGCACGCGCAGACCGCCGTGAGGGCGGGCGGCACGGACGGCCCGCCGTCCGCACCGCACCCGCGTTGCCCGAGACCCACATACGGCCCCAGCTGCTGCGCATCGCGGTGCTGCCGCCCGTCGCCGTCGCCCTCAGCGGCTGCGCCGCCGTCCTCTTCACCGTCCGCTCCACCGGAGCGCGGCCGGGTCCCACGCTGTGGGCCGTGCTCGGCGGCGCGGTATTCGTGGCGCTCGTCGGTATCGCCGTCGCCGCGATCGCCGCCGGCCGGGCCGCCCGGTCCGTGAACGACCGCATCGGCATGCTGCGCCGCAGCACAGCGCGGCGCGAGGCCGACCTGCGCACCCTCGTCGAGACACTGCGCCGTGGCGACGGCCCGCCGCAGCTCGCTCCGCAGAGCCGGGCCGGTGGCCCCGCCGAGGGCGCCGACGACTTCGACCTCCTGGCCGCGGACCTGTCCCGTGCGCACGACGGCGCCGTCACCGCCGTCGTGCAGGCCTCCCAGCTGTCCAGCCAGGCCGGGAGTGAACAGAAGCTCGAGGTGTTCGTCAACCTCGCCCGGCGTCTGCAGTCGCTGGTGCACCGCGAGATCTCCATCCTCGACGAGCTGGAGAACGAGATGGAGGACCCCGACCTGCTCAAGGGGCTCTTCCACGTCGACCACCTCGCCACCCGCATCCGCCGTCACGCCGAGAACCTCGCCGTGCTCGGCGGGGCCGTCTCCCGCCGCCAGTGGAGCAACCCGGTCTCCATGACCGAGGTACTGCGCTCGGCCATCGCCGAGGTCGAGCAGTACTCACGGGTCAAGCTCGTGCCGCCGATCGACGGGCAACTGCGCGGCCACGCCGTCGCCGACGTCATCCACCTCCTGGCCGAACTCGTCGAGAACGCCACGGTCTTCTCCGCCCCGCACACCCAGGTGCTGCTGCGTGCCAACCTCGTCACCTCCGGGCTCGCCGTCGAGGTCGAGGACCGCGGACTCGGCATGCCCCTGGAGGAGCAGACGCGGATGAACGCGCTGCTCGCCGACCCCGACCAGGTGAACGTCGCCCGCCTTCTCGCGGACGGCCGGATCGGCCTGTTCGTCGTCTCCCAGCTGGCCCGGCGGCACGGCATCACCGTCCGCCTCCAGTCCAACATCTACGGCGGAGTGCAGGCGGTGCTCGTCGTGCCGCAGGCGCTGCTGGGAGCGGAGCCGGGGGCCGGGGCGCCCGGGGGCGCGGAGCAGGCGGAGGGCGCGGCTGGACAGAACGGACAGGTCGGCCTCGGTGCCGGTGCCGGTGCCGGTGGTGCCATGGCCGGTGTTGGTGTCGACGGCGTGGCGGTGGAGCGTTCCTCGCTCGCGGACGGTGCGTTCGGGGTCTCCTCCGAGCCGCTGCCCGCGTCCGGGTCAGGACCGTCGGTCCCGCCGCTCACCCCAGCCGCCGCGGCTCAGGGGTACGAGGCCACGCGTCAAGGGCATGGCCAGGAAGCCCGAACGGCCCCGGACGGAAGCCCGCAGGGCGGCCGACCCGCGCCCCTGCCCGTGCGAGGGACACGAAGGGAGCGTCCCACCCCGGCCGAGGCGCGGCCCGGTATCACTCCCGAAGACCGGCGCGTCCTGGCCGAGAACGGGACCGCGCCGCCCACCCCCCGCAACGGCGCCGTGCGCGGCACCATGGGCAAGCCTCAACTGCCCCGCCGCCGCGCGCAGGAGCACATCGCTCCCCAACTGCGCGACGGCCCGGCGCCGCGCCAGGATTCCGAGCACCTTGTGGGCCACGACCCCGGTCTGATGGCGGCCTTCCAGCGCGGCATCAGCCTCGCCGAGGCCCAACAGCACCTGGAGGCGGGCACCACGGAGTGGGACGACACGGGGGCGGCCCCTATGGAGGCGGCCCACACGGAGGAGGCGGCTCGCATGGAGGAGACGGCTCGCATGGAGCCGTTGGCCATGAGGCCGCAGCGCATGGAAGCCCGGCACATGCAGCCACGGCACATGGAGCCACGACACGTGGAGCCGCAGCACACGGACGCGACATCCATGGAGTCCCCGCACCGCCCTGACATGGGGTCAGCTCACATGGAGTCAGCCCCCATGGAGTCCGCCTACCCGGGCCCCACCGCCATGCGGCCGGTGCACCTCGACTCGTTCTCCACCCCCGGGTCCTCCCCCTCCTCCGAACCAGGCCACACGGGCCCCGCCGGGCCCTCGGCCTCCACCGACCACCCCACCACCCGGCAGGACGGGAGCGCACCCGCCGGATGACCACCCCCCTCTCCACCCCCACCCCCAGCGTTCCCGCAGACCTTCGTACCCCAAGGAGTCGATCCACCATGGCGAGCGATGCGCCGACCGCCCATGTTTCCGACCTCGACTGGCTGATGAGCGGCCTCGTGCAACGTGTGCCGCACACGACCGCCGCGGTGCTGCTGTCCTGCGACGGGCTCGTGAAATCCGTGCACGGCCTCGACCCGGACAGCGCCGACCACATGGCCGCCCTGGCCTCCGGCCTGTACTCCCTCGGCCGCAGCGCCGGTGTCCGCTTCGGTGACGGCGGCGACGTGCGGCAGGTCGTCGTCGAACTCGCCTCCACCCTGCTGTTCGTCACCACCGCGGGCTCCGGCACCTGTCTGGCCGTGCTGGCCGGCCGGGAGGCCGACGCGGCCGTGCTGGGCTACGAGATGGCGATGCTGGTCAAGAGCGTCCGCCCCTACCTGGTCACCGCTCCCCGGCAGTCCGTCGAATCCCCGGCGATGAGGCCTTGAGCGTGACGGCGGCCGGTGACGGGCCCTGGCTCGACGACGCGGCCGGGCGGCTGGTGCGGCCGTTCACGGTCAGCAACGGCCGCACCCGTCCCACCGTCGCGCTCGACCTCGTGTCGCAGGTGATGGCCACCGGGGCGACCCCCCTCGGCTATCTCGGCCCCGAACACGCGCAGGCGCTCGAGCGGTGCCGGGTGCCCGTCGCCGTCGCCGAGGTCGCCGCCCATCTCAAACTGCCGGTGGCCGTCACCAAGGTGCTGCTGGCGGACCTCGTCGACTGCGGGGCGCTGACCACCAAGCCCCCCGCGTTCCACCACAACCCGACGGACCGGGCCCTTCTGGAGGCAGTGCTCGATGGACTACGACGACAGCTCTGACTACACCGACGGACCGGGCCTCGGCGCCGACCCGTTCCCCACCGCGCTCAAGATCCTGGTCGCGGGCGGGTTCGGCGTGGGCAAGACCACCTTCGTCGGCGCGGTCAGCGAGATCGCCCCGCTCAGCACGGAGGAACTGCTCACCACCGTGAGCGCGGCGACCGACAACCTCGACGGCATCGAGAACAAGGTCGAGACGACCGTGGCGATGGACTTCGGCCGCATCACCCTGGACCCGGAACACGTGCTGTACCTGTTCGGCACGCCCGGACAGGAGCGGTTCTGGTTCATGTGGGACGAGTTGTGCGAGGGCGCGCTCGGCGCGGTCATCCTCGCCGACACCCGCAGACTCCAGGAGTGTTTCGCCGCCGTCGACTTCTTCGAACAGCGCGGCCTCGGATTCATCATCGCCGTCAACGAGTTCGACGGCGCCTACCGCTACGACCCCGAGGAGGTGCGAGGGGCGCTCGACCTGTCCGACGACGTCCCCGTCGTGCGCTGCGACGCGCGGATCTCCAGCTCCGGAGTCCAGACCCTGCTGACCCTGGTGCGTCATCTCATCGCCCACACGCCGGCCCCCGCGACGGGGTACGGCGCCCACATGTGACCCCCTCACACCCGCCCGGGAGCCCGTATATGACGCGAGTCCACAGCCCAGGAGCATGCCCATGACCTACGACCCGCCGCGTCCGGCCGGTCGTCTGCTGCTCACACCCGAGGACAAGGAGGCACCCGCCCGAACCCGCCGACTGCGCCGACTGGGCCTGGGGGATCGCCCCGAACCCGGACTCGACGCCTTCGCACACCACCTCGCCGAGCTCACCGGGACGCCGTACGCCATGGTCAACCTCCCGGACGAGCAGGGGCAGTTCTACGCGGGCCTGTATGTGCCGGCGGTCGCCCCGGTCGTGCGCAGCGACGGCACCAGCCCGCGCCTCGGGCGTGTCCTGCCCCGCGACCACGGTTTCTGCCCCCATGTGGTGGCACGTCGTAAGGCCCTCGCCCTGGAGGACGTCGGCGACTACCCGCGGTTCGCGGGCAACCCGGTGGTCGACGAGTTCGGCATCCGCTCCTACCTGGGGGCCCCGCTCATCGACGGCACGGGACTGGTGCTGGGCACCGTCAGTGTCGCCGACGTCCAGCCGCGCCCGTGGGGGAAGCCCGGCCTGACGGCGATCAAGGAGCACGCCGCGCGGCTCGTCATCGAGCTGGAGTCCCGGGACGGCCTGCCGCCCTATTGACGCCCCCGATCGCTTCGGACCCTGAGGGCGTGAAGGAAAGCTGAGGCGGCGCTTAAGAAAACCTCGATGGACCGGCCCGCCCGTCGTACGGCAGATTGCAGTGCGATCCCACTCCTCTCCCGGTCCAGGGGTTCCTTCGGCATGCCCGGAGCCGGGACTCATCCTCAGGAGCCGTAGCGGTGAAGGCGCTGGTCAAGCAGAAGGCGGAACCCGGGCTGTGGCTCGCGGACGTCCCCGAGCCCACCGTCGGGCCCGGCGACGTGCTCATCAAGGTGCTGCGCACCGGAATCTGCGGCACCGACCTGCACATCCGGGCCTGGGACGGCTGGGCGCAGCAGTCGATCAGCGCTCCGCTCGTGCTCGGGCACGAGTTCGTCGGCGAGGTCGTCGAGACCGGGCGCGACGTCACCGACATCGCCATCGGCGACCGGGTCAGCGGCGAGGGCCACCTGGTGTGCGGCAAGTGCCGCAACTGTCTGGCCGGCCGCCGCCACCTGTGCCGGGCCACCGTGGGACTCGGGGTGGGCCGGGACGGGGCGTTCGCCGAGTACGTCGCGCTGCCCGCGGCCAACGTCTGGGTGCACCGGGTCCCCGTCGACCTCGACGTGGCCGCGATCTTCGACCCGTTCGGCAACGCCGTGCACACCGCCCTGTCGTTCCCGCTGGTCGGCGAAGACGTCCTGATCACCGGCGCCGGCCCGATCGGACTGATGGCCGCCGCCGTGGCCAAGCACGCAGGCGCCCGCAACGTCGTGATCACCGACGTCAGCGAGGAGCGGCTGGAGCTGGCCCGCAAGATCGGTGTCAGCCTGGCGCTGAACGTCTCCGGCGCCACCATCGCCGAAGGCCAGCGCACCCTCGGACTGCGCGAGGGCTTCGACATCGGCCTGGAGATGTCCGGCCGCCCCGAGGCCATGCGCGACATGATCGCCAACATGACGCACGGCGGCCGGATCGCGATGCTCGGCCTGCCCGCGCAGGAGTTCCCCGTCGACTGGGCCCGCGTCGTCACCTCGATGATCACCATCAAGGGCATCTACGGCCGCGAGATGTTCGAGACCTGGTACGCCATGTCGGTCCTGCTGGAGGCCGGCCTCGACCTCGCGCCCGTCATCACCGGCCGGTACGGCCACCGCGACTTCGAGGCGGCGTTCGAGGACGCGGCGAGCGGCCGTGGCGGCAAGGTCATCCTCGACTGGACCGCGTAACCCCCCTTCTCCGCGAGCACCTTAGGAGCTTTCCCGATGTTCGACTCCGTGCGCGACGACCTGCGCGTCACCCTCGACGAAATCCGCGCCGCCGGTCTGCACAAGCCCGAGCGCGTGATCGGCACCCCGCAGTCCGCCACCGTGAACGTCACCGCGGGCGGCCGCCCCGGCGAGGTCCTCAACTTCTGCGCCAACAACTACCTCGGCCTCGCCGACCACCCCGAGGTCGTCGCGGCCGCCCACGAGGCCCTGGACCGCTGGGGCTACGGCATGGCCTCCGTCCGTTTCATCTGCGGCACCCAGGAAGTCCACAAGGAGCTGGAGGCACGCCTGTCCGCGTTCCTCGGCCAGGAGGACACGATCCTGTACTCCTCCTGCTTCGACGCCAACGGCGGCGTGTTCGAGACGCTGCTCGGCCCGGAGGACGCGGTCATCTCCGACGCGCTCAACCACGCGTCGATCATCGACGGCATCCGGCTGTCCAAGGCCCGCCGCCTGCGCTACGCCAACCGCGACCTGGCTGAGCTGGAGGCCCGGCTCAAGGAGGCCTCCGACGCACGCCGCCGTCTGATCGTCACCGACGGCGTCTTCTCCATGGACGGCTACGTCGCCCCGCTGCGCGAGATCTGCGACCTGGCGGACCGCTACGACGCGATGGTCATGGTCGACGACTCCCACGCGGTCGGCTTCGTCGGCCCCGGCGGCAGGGGCACACCCGAGCTGCACGGTGTGATGGACCGCGTCGACATCATCACCGGCACCCTCGGCAAGGCCCTCGGTGGCGCGTCCGGCGGCTATGTGGCGGCCCGCGCCGAGATCGTCGCCCTGCTGCGCCAGCGCTCCCGGCCGTACCTGTTCTCGAACACGCTCGCCCCGGTGATCGCGGCGGCCTCGCTCAAGGTCCTCGACCTGCTGGAGTCGGCGGACGACCTGCGGATCCGGCTGGCCGAGAACACCGCCCTCTTCCGCGGCCGGATGACCGAGGAGGGCTTCGACGTCCTCCCCGGCGACCACGCCATCGCCCCCGTGATGATCGGCGACGCGGCGGTCGCCGGCCGCATGGCGGAGCTGTTGCTGGAGCGCGGCGTCTACGTGATCGGCTTCTCGTACCCGGTGGTGCCGCAGGGCCAGGCCCGGATCCGCGTCCAGCTGTCGGCCGCGCACTCCACGGACGACGTCAACCGCGCGGTCGACGCCTTCGTCGCGGCACGGGCCGAGCTGGAGGGCTGACCGCGGGCACCGGCGCATTTGAGACAATCGATCGCATGATCGAAGCGCGGCGGCTCCACATCCTCCGGGCGGTGGCCGACCACCGTACGGTGACGGCGGCTGCCGCCGCGCTGTACCTCACCCCGTCGGCCGTCTCCCAGCAGCTCGCCGCCCTGGAGCAGGAGACCGGACACCGGCTCGTCGAACGCGGCGCCAAGGGGGTACGGCTCACCCCCGCCGGCGAGATCCTGCTGAACCACACCAACGCGGTCCTCGCCCAACTGGAGCGGGCGGAGGCCGAACTCGCCGCCTACAGCTCGGGAGCCGCCGGCACCGTCACGGTCGCCTCCTTCGCGACCGGTATCGCCCTGGTCGTGGCGCCGGCCGTGGCCGGTCTGGCCCGGTCCTCGCCCGGGATCCGCATCCGCGTCCAGGACGCCGAGGGCGACGCCAGCCTGCCGATGGTCCTGGACCGGCAGGTCGATGTCGCGGTCGCCGTCGAGTACCGCGGGGCGCCGCCCGCCGACGATCCCCGCCTGGCCCACGTACCGCTGTACGCCGAGCCCTTCGACGCGGTCGTGCCGGTCACCCACCGTCTGGCCGACGCCGCCGAGGTGCCGCTCGCCGAACTGGCCAAGGACGTGTGGATCGGCCCGTACCCCGGCAACCCCTGCCACGACGTGGTGGTCCTGGCCTGCGAGAGCGCCGGTTTCCAGCCCCGCGTGGAGCACTCCTCGGACGACTTCCGCGCGGTCGTCGCCCTCGCCTCGGCCGACGCGGGCGTCGCCCTGGTGCCGCGCTCGGCGCTGCGCGGCATGGACCTCACCGGGGTGGTCGTCCGCCCCGTGGACGGGACGGCACCCACCCGCCGGGTCTTCGCCGCCGTACGGCGGGGCGCCGAGGAGCACCCTCTGATCCGCCCGGTGCTGGAGGCACTCGCCGCGGCGGCCCGGGTGTGAGCGGTCGGTAACACGGACGTCTCATATCCGGGATAGCGTCCCGTATATGAGACGCGACGAGGTGGACCCGGTCGACGCCCGGCTGGGCGCGCGCCTGGCCGAGCTGCGGGCCGAACACGGCTGGTCCCTGGGTGAGTTGGCCGACCACAGCGGGGTGAGCCGGTCCACCCTGTCCCGGGCCGAGCGGGCCGAGATCAGCCCCACGGCGGCCCTTCTGAACCGTCTGTGCGCCGTCTACGGGCGCACGATGTCCCAGCTCCTCAGCGAGGTCGAGGCCGAACCGGAGGCCGTCGTCCGCTCCGCCGCCCAGCCCGTCTGGCAGGACCGGTCCTCCGGCTTCGTACGCCGGTCCGTGTCGCCTCCGCATCCCGCCCTGCGCGGCGAACTCGTCGAGGCCCGTCTGCCGTCCGGCGCCGACCTCGCCTACGACCGTCCACCCGTGACCGGCCTGGAACAGCACATCTGGGTCCTGGAGGGTGCCCTGGAGGTGACGTCGCAGGACACCCGGCACCGTCTGGACGCCGGTGACTGCCTGCGGATGCGGGTGTGGGGGCCGACCCGGTTCCGGTGCACGGCCGCCGAGGGCGTCCGGTATCTGCTGGCGGTGGTGCGGCCGTGATCCGCCTCGACGCCGCCCGGCTGGCGGCGCGCGCCTCCGGGTTGGCGGAGCTGCTGGTCGCCACCGTCGACGCGGGCGCCTCCGTCGGCTTCCTCGCCCCGCTCGGCCATGCGCAGGCCCTGGCCTGGTGGGAGGAGCGGGCCGCCGACGTCGCCGCGGGCCGGCTCGCCGTATGGGCGGCCCACGACGGGGAGCGCGTGCTCGGCACCGTGAGCCTGGCCTTCCCCGGCAAGGCCAACAGCCGGCACCGCGCCGAGCTCGTGAAACTCATGGTCCACCCGGACGCCCGTGGACGCGGTCTGGCCCGCGAGCTGCTGGCCACGGCTGAGGCCGCGGCAGCGGCGGCCGGGATCACCCTCCTGCACCTGGACACCGAGACCGGCAGCCCCGCCGAGCGTCTGTACCGGTCCACCGGCTGGACCCCGATCGGCGCGATCCCCGACTACGCGTCGACCCCCGACGGGGAGCTGCGGCCCACGACGATCTACTACAAGCGCCTCCCGGCGACCGCTCCCACCAGGTGAATGTCAGCGGGAGCCGATACGGTGCCTGCCATGCCGGATGCCGAAGACGTACGACGGATCGCCCTGTCCCTGCCGGACACCACGGAGAAGATCGCCTGGAACATGCCCACGTTCCGGGTCGCGGGCAAGATGTTCGCCACGCTGCCGGAGGACGAGACCTCCCTCGCCGTGCGCTGTCCCAAGGAGGAGCGGAACGAACTGGTGCTCGCCGAGCCGGACAAGTTCTGGATCGCCGACCACGAGTCGCAGTTCGCCTGGGTGCGGGCCCGCATCGACGCCATCGAGGACGAGGCGGAACTGCGCGACATCCTCGCCGACTCCTGGCGCCAGGCGGCCCCGACCCGGCTCCTGGCGGCCCATCCCCGGCTCGGTGTGCCGGCCCGGTGACGTCCTCGCGCCCTCACCCCCGGGCCGCCGCCCCGACGAAGCTCCCGATGCGCTCCCGCAGCGACCGGGCGTCGAGACCGTGGGCGGCGACATGCTCCTCCAGCCGTCCGTAGCGCCGCAGTTCGCGACGGCCCACGCCCAGCCCGAGGACCCGGTGCGGCACATCCGACAGCGCGTCCCCGGCGGCGGCCGTCGACGTCCCCGCCAGGTAGGGCTCGACCAGGACGACGTCCGTCCCGGCCGCCTCGGTGGCCCGGCGCAGGGCGGCCGCGTCGAACGGGCGGACGGTGGTGGCGTACAGGACGGTGACGTCCAGCCCCTCGGTGGCGGCGAGCACCGCGTCGAGCATCGGCCCCACGGCGACCACCACACCGCTGCGCCCCTCGCGCACCGTGCGGAACCGCTCCCCGTCGACGGGCAGGGCCCGCTCGTTGGCCTGGAGGGACAGCCGGACGTACACCTTGTCGTCGCCCGCGCCGACCGCGTGCCGCAGCAGTGTCTCGGCCTCGTCCGGGTGGCCCGGCACATGGACGGTCCAGCCGTCCAGGGTGTCCAGCAGCGCCACGTCACCCGGTGCCATGTGGGTGTAGCCACCGGCCGGCCAGTCGAAGGAGGCGGCGGCGCTCACCAGCACCGCGCCCACCCCCTGGTGGCCCAGGTCCAGCTTGATCTGCTCGAAGGGCCGCTCCACGAGGAAGCTTGCGAAGGTGTGCACGACGGGCCGCAGCCCGGTCAGCGCCATCCCCGCCGCCGCCCCCACCAGGAGCTGCTCGCGGATGCCGACGTCCACGACCCGGCCTGGATGGCGCCGCGCGGCCCCGGCGAAGCCGTCCGTCCCGATCGCGGCGAGGACGACGGCGACCCGCGGGTCCTCGTCGAGCAGCCGGGAGACGACAGGGGCGAAACGTTCACGCATGGTGTCCATCGGGATGAGGTTCCTTTCCGGTGCGGCTTCTCAGGCGGACTTCGGCTCGACCCGGGCCACGACCACGTGCGGACGGCCCGGATGCGGCGCCGTGAAGGCGGCGTACAGCGCCTCGTGATCGCGGCCGTCGACGGTCAGCGCCGACCAGCCCGCCGCCTCGAAACGGGCGGCGATTCCGCCGGGTCGCGCGTAGGTCGCCGAGGCGTTGTCGACGACGACGGTGTGCAGCCGGTCGAGCCCGGCGGGCCCCGCGAAGGCGATCGCCTCGTGGTTGCTGCCCTCGTCCAGCTCGGCGTCCCCGACCAGCGCCCACACCCGCGGTTCGCCGAGTCCCTGGGCGCGCAGCCCCAGCGCCGTGCCGACGGCGATGGGCAGTCCGTGTCCCAGTGATCCGCTGCCGATCTCGGCCCCCGGCACCAGGGTCCGGTCCGGGTGGTGGCCGAGCGGGGAGTCGTACGAGCCGAATTCCGGCAGCCACTCCACGGGCACGAACCCCTTGGCGGCCAGCACGGCGTAGTACGCCATCGGCCCGTGCCCCTTCGACAGCAGGAACCGGTCCCGCCCCGGGTCGTCCCTCCCCTCGGGGCTCACCCGCAGCACCCGGTCGTAGAGCACCCACAGCACGTCCAGCGTGGACGTGGCGGCCGGGCCGTGCTTCTCGTCACCGGTCATCAGGCCCATCAGCCCCGGCAGATCGGCGTACGTGTACGTCGGTGTCAGCGTCGCGTCGGTCATGACGACGAGCGTGCAACCTCGACCAAACTTGAGGTCAAGCGGCGCCGCCGGAAAACGGGTGCGCGATCACCGGCGCGAGTGCGGTATTGTTTCCCTGCGCGTTCGGCCGGGGGAATCCCCAGGTCAGACGGGCAACGGGACGTGGCGCAGCTTGGTAGCGCACTTGACTGGGGGTCAAGGGGTCGCAGGTTCAAATCCTGTCGTCCCGACAGTGTCGACCAGCGGGTCTGCCGATATCGGCAGACCCGCTGATTGCGTTCCGGGCGCTCGAGACGCATCTCGTCCAGCCTGCCCCGGGCGTTGTCGAAGGGCCGGTGGACGATCAGCGTCAGGTGTGGCGGGTCAGCCCACGCAGCCCGCGTGCGCCAGCGCCTGCTTCAGCAGGACTCCGTGCCCGCCCGGCATCTCGCTCTGCACCGCTTCCGAGACGGCCTCCTGCGGGCTGAACCACACCAGGTCGAGCGCGTCCTGCCGGGGCCGGCAGTCGCCCGTGACCGGCACGATGTAGGCGAGGGACACCGCGTGCTGGCGGGGGTCGTGGTACGGAGTGATGCCCTGCGTCGGGAAGTACTCCGCGACCGTGAACGGCTGGAGCGACGCCGGGACGCGGGGCAGCGCGACCGGGCCGAGGTCCTTCTCCAGGTGGCGCAGGAGGGCGTCGCGGACGCGTTCGTGGTGCAGCACACGGCCGGAGACGAGTGTCCGGCTGACCGTGCCGTCGGGGCCGATGCGCAGCAGCAGGCCGACGCTGGTGACTTCGCCGCTGTCGTCGACGCGGACCGGGACGGCCTCGACGTACAGGATCGGCATGCGGGCGCGTGTCATCTCCAGTTCGTCGGAGGACAGCCAGCCGGGCGTGGTTTCGGTCATGTCTGACATTGCTTGATCATACTTTCAGCCGTTCGGACTTCCTGGGTAGCCGCTTCAGGAGAACTGTGACCGGCCACACGCCCGTTCAATCGTCCTTGGGCAGTCCGTAGAGCCGCAGGGCGTTCTCCCGCCCGGTCCAGCGCACGATGCGCAGTGCGTCGGCCGGGGCCAGCTCGTCGGCGTCCACCCGCTGCTGGAGCAGCTCGGCCAGCCCCTGCCGGAACGCGAGCGCCCCGAGGTGGTGGAACTCGGGCACACCGTAGGCGTCGGAGCTGTACAGGAGTTTGCGGAACGGTGTGATCTCCAGGGCCTCGGCGAGGACCGCACCGGCCCGGGCGGGGCCCACGTGGTGGAGGGTGAGGCCGACGTCGAGGTACACCTGCTCGAAGACCGCCGCGAGATAGGCCGCCTGCCGCTGGTAGGGCCAGCAGTGCAGGAGCAGGACCGGGATCGTGCCGGCGGTGAGGTGCAGCCAGTCCGTGAGGTGGGCCGGGTCGGCCCGGTGCAGCCGGATGTCGTTGTCGCCGAACCCGGTGTGCAGCTGGAGCGGCAGGCCGAGGTCGACGGCGGTCCACAGCAGGTGCCGCATGAGGACCGGGTCGTCCAGGCGGCCGCCGCGCGCGAGCCAGGACCGCGCCGCCCCGGCGACGTCCGCCCGCGAAGGACGGGCCGGGTCCAGGTCGAAGCCGGTGCGGTAGGCCGCCACCGACTTCACAGCCACCACGCCGGGCCGCCGCACGGCGTCCTGCGCGGCCGCGCGGAACGCCTCCGCGTACGCGTCCGGTTCGACGCCCGCGGCCCGCACCGACTCCGCGACGCCTTCCAGCCGCACGACCTCGTACGACGTCCCGCCCGCCGCCTCGGAGATCTCCCGCGGCGTGGTGATGCGCTCGGGGGCGTAGCCCGTGTCGACGCAGAAGACGCCTGTGCCCGAGGCCCGCAGGAAGCGGCGCTGCACCTCGCGCCAGCCGAGGTCCCGGCGCCGGGCGAGGTACTCCTCGGCGGGGGCGTGCCGGGGCAGGTCCAGCAGGGGAGCGCAGTGGCGGCGCACGGCCACGCCCACGGGGCTGTCGAAGGGCGAGACGCCCGGCCACGCCTCGCCCTCCGTGAGGAGGGACTCGAAGGCCTCCCGGCCGAGGTCGGCCGTCACCGTGCCGTGGCAGTGGTGGTCGACCAGCCGCAGCGAGTCGAGCGCCTCGCGGACGGTACTCATCTCAGTACTTCCAGCGGTACGCCGCCGCCACCCGGTCGTCGTCCAGCCCGGCGACGGACGCCGCTTCTGCCAGGCGGACGGCGATCACCGCGTCGGCTAGGACCGGGCCGAGGGCCGTCCGCAGGACGTCGTCCGCGCGGAACTCCTCGACGGCCCGCTCCAGGGAGTCCGGCAGCCGCCGCACGCCCCGGGCCGCCGCCTCCACCTCACCCAGGCGCGCCGGGTCCCCGGTGGTCTCCTCGGGCAGGGCGGCGGACGACGTCAGACCGTCCAGCCCGGCGACGATCAGTGAGCCGATGGCGAGATAGGGGTTGGCGGCCAGGTCGACGGGCTTGATCTCCAGGTTGGCCGCCCGGTCGCGCAGGCCGGCGGTGCCCTTGACGACGCGCAGCGCGGTCTCCCGCGTCTCCAGGCCCCAGGCCGTGAACACCCCGGCCCACTGCGAGGGCCTGAGCCGCAGGTAACTGGCGGGGCTCGGGGCGGTGACGGCGGTGAGGGCGGGCAGGTGGGCGAGGACGCCGGCCGTGAACGACTCCGCCCGGGCCGTCATGCCGTGCCGGCCCGCGCCGCCGGAGTGCAGATTGACCCCGGCATGCCAGGCGGACAGATGGACGTGCCCGCCGTTCCCGACGCCTTGGCCCACGACGGCCGGGGCGAAGGAGACCTTCAGCCCGTGCCGGCCCGCGACCGCCCGGACGGTCTGCCGGACCAGCACGCTGAGGTCGGCCGCCGCCACCGGATCGAGGGCACCCACCGAGATCTCGAACTGCCCGGCCGCGTACTCGGGATGGACCTGCTCGACGTCGATGCCCTGGGCCGCGCACGCCGCCAGCAGACCGGCGGTGAAATCGCCGAGCTCGATCTGCCGGGCCGCCCCGTACGCGGGTCCGGTCGCGGCGGGCACGAACGTGTCGCCGGGGGCGTCGCCCCGGGCCACGGTCCACTCGACCTCGACGGCGGCCTTGAAGGTGAGGCCGTGCCGCTCGGCCGCCTCGGCGACGATCCGGCGCAGGAACGTGCGGGAGCAGCCGGGGTGCCGCGCGCCGTCCTGGGTGATCCGGTCCACCGGCGCCCACGCCCAGCCGGGCTGCCCGGCCAGGACGACGAGCCGGTCCAGGTCCGGGTAGAGGCGCAGGTCGCCGTCGGGCGAGCCGAGGACGTCGGTGGTGGCGACGGAGTCGTTCGCCAGGAAGGTGTCGAACACCGGTGACATGCCGACGCCCCAGGCCGCGGTGGAGGCCAGCCGGGCCGTCGGGACGGTCTTCACCCGGCCGATGCCCGCGGTGTCGACGTAGGCCAGGACGACGCCGTGCACACCCCGGCCGGCCAGTTCGCCGCCGAGCGCGGTGGCACGCTCGACGTCGCCGGGCCTGCCGCCGGGCACGGGATCGGCCAGGGTGGTCATGCGTCCTCCGCGGTTCTCCTGGTCCTGCGGTGGGGGCGGCGCGCGTCAGGGCTTCACGGCCACCGCTCCGTACTGCGGCACCAGCACGGCCGAGCCGGGCTCGGCGCGCCACTGCCCGCACGACACCATGCCCGGCTCCAGCACCTCCAGCCCCTCGAAGAAGGCGGCGATGTCCGTGCCGGAGCGGGCGGTGATCGGGGGAGTGGCGTTCTCGTTCCAGAACTTCATGGCCGGGATCTGGCCCGCGCCGCCCAGCTCGTCGTCGAAGGTCGGATGGGTGAGGACCAGGAAGCTGCCGGAGGGCACCGCGGCCATCAACCGGCGCACGATGTCACGGGCCTTGTCGGCGTCCAGGACGAAGTTGAGGATGCCCAGCATCATCACGGCGACGGGCTGCGTGAAGTCGAGAGTTTTCCCCGCCCGTTCGAGGATGGCTTCGGGGTCGTGCACATCGGCGTCGATGTAGGAGGTGACGCCGTCGTGGGTGCCGGTCAGCAGGGTGCGGGCGTGCACCAGCACGATGGGGTCGTTGTCCACGTAGACGATGCGCGAGTCGGGGGCGAGGCGCTGGGCGATCTCGTGGGTGTTGTCCGCCGTCGGCAGTCCCGTGCCGATGTCGAGGAACTGCCGCACACCGCGTTCACCGGCGAGGAACGACACGGCCCGGCCGAGGAAGTCCCGGTCGGCGCGGGCGATGTCCCGGATGATCGGGAACATGCCGGCGACCTGCTCGCCGATCCGCTGGTCGACCTCGTAGTTGTCCTTGCCGCCGATCCAGTAGTTCCACACGCGCGCGTTGTGCGCCACACCGGTGTTCAGCCTCGCCGACCCGCCTGAAGGGGTGTGGCCATCACTCACGACTCGTCCTCTCCTCGCACTCGCACGAACGACCGAAACCGGTCATCGCCGCCATTGTGCCGCTCCATTGATCACGCTGTCCCGCGAATCGGCGGAGCGGACCCGGAGGTCGGTGCGGGTGCGGGAAAGGTGCCTTGCCGTTCCAGCCGCTTCAGTCGGTGGGGCTCGCGGCGGGCGACTTCCCGGCCAGGACGTCCTTCAGACGCTGGGTGCCCTGCCGCACCGCCTGCTGGGCCGAGTCGTTCTCGTCGCCGTCGAGTCCGCCCGCCGTGACGGTGATCGCGTCGTCGCCGACCCGGACGGCTGCGACGTCCAGGGTCAGCGTGGCCTCGTCACCACCGGTCGAGCCCTGCACCGTCACGCGCAGGCCCTGACGGGCGTCGCCCACCTGGGGCAGCGAGATCTCGACGACCTGGACGGTGCGCCGCTCCTTGCCGTCGGTCACGGTGAACTGGTCGCACTTCTCCGGCAGGGTCGCCATCCAGTTCAGGGAGTCCTGCGGGTCGGTCCGGTCGTAGGAGGCCACCTGGTACAGCAGGCGCGAGTCGCCCTGCCGGAAGCCGCGCAGCTCGGACGCGCCCGACGGCCTTCCCAGCAGATCGTCGTCGAACAGGGAGTCGAGGAGCCGCTGGCAGTCGGAGGCCTGGGCCTTGGCGGTGAGGAAGTCGGAGACGTCGACCGTGCCGATGAGCAGGCTGTCGTGCCAGCTCTTGGCCTCCGTGTCCTTCACCTGCGTCCAGTCGTCCTCGATGTCCGCCTCGGTGATCAGCGCGGTCCGGGCGCCGTCCGTGGAGAGCGTGGCGGTGGGGGAGGGGGTCTGCCGCTGCGCGGCGGCCCGGGACGCGGTGACGCCCTGGACGCGCGTGCCCTCCGCCCCCGCGTCGTCCGAGCAGGCGGCGGTGGAGAGCAGCGTGCCTGCCGCCAGGGTGGAGGAGAGAACGCGGACGAGCCTGGCCGGACGACGGGTCATCGGGAGTGCCTCCTGAGAGCGTGACGCGTGCCCTCAGGGCATCACCGCCGCCCATGGCCCACCACCGGCGTCGGACCGTTCGGGTGAGGTCGCCACGGCACGGATCCCACCGGCTCCTGGCGCAAGCGCTCACGCGCGCTGTTCAATGGAGCTGCACAGTCGCCCGAGCAGAGGAGCCGCCCGTGTCGTCCGCAGTCGTGCCGCCCGTCGGCGCGCGCATCCGGCAGGCGCGCCTGGAGCGCGGTACGAGTCTGCGCGCGCTGGCCCGTGAGGTCGGTGTGTCGGCGAGTCTGGTGTCGCAGATCGAGACCGGCAAGAGCCAGCCGTCCGTCAGCACGCTGTATGCGATCACCACGGCGCTGGGGATCTCCGTGGAGTCGCTCTTCGATGCCCACGAGGATGCCGGGGACGCCGCCGGGGACGGTGCCGGCCAGGCAGCCGGTGAGCGAGTAGGCCAGAGGGCCGCCGAGCCGGTCCGGGCGGGAGCCGGGGCCTCTCCCGCCGGCGCGTCCCCCGTCGCCCTGCGGCACGTCCCCGCCCCCGTGCCGCACGCCTTGGCCGCCTTCGCCGCCGATCCGGGGCGGCGGATCGGGCCCCTGGTCGGCGCCGGCGGGCGCGAGACGCTGGAGCTGGACTCGGGGGTCGTGTGGGAGCGGCTCGGGCGGGTTCCGGGCGCGGAGGCCGACTTCCTGCTGGTGACGTACCGGCCCGGCGGCTCGTCCTCCGGCTCGGGCGCGCTGATGCGGCACCCCGGCACCGAGTACGGCTATCTGACCGCCGGCGAGCTGATCCTCACCCTCGCCTTCGAGGAGTACACGCTGCGGCCGGGCGATGCCGTCTGCTTCGAGTCGACGACCCCCCACCGTTACCGCAACGATGGAGAGGTACCGGCCGTGGGCGTCTGGTTCGTCTCCCATGATGTTCAGTGACACTTGACACCCACCGCACTCGGGCGTTCACTCCGAAGTGGGGGTGGTCGCCATGGCGATCCGCACATATGGACCCAACGCCGTCGACTGGGAAGAGCGCGTCGACCTGGACCGGCTGCGCGGACAGCGGCTGGCCCGGCTGCACGAGTCGCTGAACCGTTCGGAGCTCGGCGCGGTGCTCGGCTTCGACTTCGCCAACATCCGCTACATGACGGCCACGCACATCGGCACCTGGGCGATGGACAAGCTGATCCGCTTCGCCCTGCTGGTGCGCGACGGCGAACCGGTCGTCTGGGACTTCGGTTCCGCCGCCCGCCACCACCAGCTGTACAACCCGTGGCTCGACTACAGCGACGGCAAGGGCGGCCCGCCCACCGGCGCCCGCGCCGGCATCTCCACCCTGCGCGGGGCCTTCCACCCGGAGGCGGGCATCGCCGAGGACGTGGCCGCCAAGATCGCCGCCGAGCTGCGCGAGCACGGCCTGGCGGACGAACCCCTCGGGGTCGACGTCGCCGAGATGCCGGTCCTGGCAGCGCTGCGCGCCGAGGGCATCGACGTCGTCGACGGGCAGCAGGTCTTCCTGGAAGCCCGCCGCGTCAAGACCGGCGACGAGATCGCCCTGCTCACCCAGGCCTGCGCCATGGTCGACGCGGCCTATGAGGAGCTGTACGGGCATCTGCGCCCGGGGGTGCGGGAGAACGAGTGCGTCGGCCTGGTCAGCAAGGTGCTGTACGACCTCGGCAGCGAGTACGTCGAAGGCGTCAACGCCATCTCGGGCGAGCGCTGTTCACCACACCCGCACGTCTACAGCGACCGGTTGATCCGCCCCGGCGACCCGGCCTTCTTCGACATCCTGCACAGCCACCTCGGCTACCGCACCTGCTACTACCGCACCTTCGCCGTGGGCAGCGCCTCGCCCGCGCAGTGGGACGCCTACGTGCGCTGCCGGGAGTACATGGACGAGGCGATCGCGCTGGTCCGGCCGGGCGCCACCACCGCCGACATCGTGCGGGTCTGGCCGCGCGCCGAGGAGTTCGGCTTCGCCGACGAGACCGCCGCCTTCGCCCTCCAGTACGGCCACGGCGTGGGCCTGTCCATCTGGGAGAAGCCGATCTTCAGCCGCCTGGTCTCCCTCGACCACCCCGAAGTCCTCGAAGAGGGCATGGTGTTCGCCCTGGAGACGTACTGGCCGGCCGCCGACGGCTGGTCCGCCGCCCGCATCGAGGAGGAGCTGGTCGTCACCGCCGACGGGTGCGAGGTCATCACCAAGTTCCCGGCGGAGGAACTGCTCGTCGCGGGCCGCAAGTACTGGACCGTGGGCGGCGAGCTGAACACGCGGCGCGAGGCGCAGTCCCACCTCAACACCAAGGACCGCTGATGGACGCCACCGCCCTTCTCGACCGGTACGAGCGGATGAACGTCATCCGCCGGACGGAGAAGGCCGCCCACGACCTGTTCCTGCGAGGCCTCGTGAAGGGCACCACGCATCTGGCCGCCGGGCAGGAGGCGATCGCCGTGGGCGCGAGTGCCGCGCTGCGCCCGGACGACTATGTGTTCGCCACCTACAGGGGCCACCACCACGCCCTGGCCCGGGGCGCCACGCCCGAGGAGTGCCTCGCCGAGCTGATGAGCCGGGCGACCGGCCTGTGCAAGGCCAAGGGCGGCTCCATGCACCTGACCAAGGCGACGACCCACATGCTCGGCTCGTACGCCATCGTCGGCTCGCACCTGCCGATGGCGGTGGGAGCGGCCTGGTCGGCCCGGCTGCGCGGCACCGGGCAACTCGCGGTGGCCTTCTTCGGTGACGGCGCGACCAACATCGGCGCCTTCCACGAGTCGCTCAACCTGGCCGCCGTGTGGAGACTGCCGGTGCTGTTCGTGTGCGAGAACAACCTGTACATGGAATACACGCCGATCGCCGACGTCACCTCCGTGCCCCGTCCGGCCGCCGACCGGGCCCCCGCGCACGGCATCCCGGGCGAGGTCGTCGACGGCAACGACGTCGTGGCGGTCGAGGAGGCGGTGGGCCGGCTCGCGCGGCGGGCCCGGGCCGGAGACGGGCCCGCCGTGCTGGAGGCCGAGACCTACCGGCACTTCGGGCACAGCCGCGCCGACCCGGCGGCCTACCGTCCGGCCGAGGAGGTCGAACGGTGGCTCAAGCACGACCCGTTGGACCTCGCGCGGGGACGCCTGGCCGAACTGGGCGTGGCCGAGGAGACGCTCGCCGAGGCCGACGAGCGGGCCCGGGCCGTGGTGGAGCGGGCCGTGGAGGCGGCGAAGGCGGCGCCGCCGCCGGATCCGCGCTCGGCACTGACCGACGTGTGGGCGGACGGAGGTGCCACATGGCGGACGTGATCACCTACCGGGAAGCGGTCGCCGAGGGCATCGCGCGCGAGATGCGGCGGGACGCGTCGGTGGTGTGCCTGGGCGAGGACATCGGGGCGGCCGGCGGGGTGTTCAAGACCACCACCGGGCTCTGGGAGGAGTTCGGTCCCGAGCGCGTCCGGGACACGCCCATCTCCGAACAGGCCATCATGGGCGCCGCGATGGGCGCCGCCATGACCGGCATGCGGCCCGTCGCGGAGATCATGTTCTCCGACTTCCTGGCCTGCTGCTGGGACTACCTCGCCAACGAGATCCCCAAGGTCCGCTACATGACCGGCGGCCAGGTGACCGTGCCCCTCGTCGTGCGCACCGCCAACGGCGGCGGGCTCGGCTTCGGCGCGCAGCACAGTCAGGCCACCGAGAACTGGGCGCTGACCGTCCCGGGGCTGAAGATCGCGGCGCCGGCGACACCCGCCGACGTCATCGGCATGATGGCGGCGGCGATCCGCAGCGACGACCCGGTGGTCTTCTTCGAGCACAAGGCACTGCTCGCGACCAAGGGCCCACCGCCGCCGCCCGGTCACCTCGTCGAACTGGGCCGGGCCGCGGTCGTCCGTGAGGGCGGTGACGTCACGCTCGTCGCGCTCGCCTCGACGGTCCCCCTGGCCCTGACGGCCGCCGGGGTGCTGGCGGAGGAGGGCATCGAGGCGGAGGTGGTCGACCTGCGCTGTCTGGTCCCGCTGGACGCCGCGACCGTCCTCGGTTCGCTGCGCAGGACGTCCCGGCTCGTCACCGTCGAGGAGAACCCGTACCAGGGCGGCTGGGGCGCCACCGTCGTCTCGGTCGTCGCCGACGAGGGATTCGGCCTGCTGGACGCGCCCGTGCGGCGGGTGGCGGGGGAGTGCGTGCCGCTGCCCTTCGCCGACGCGCTGGAGGAGCAGGTCGTCCCCACCGTCGACAAGCTCGTCGCGGAGGTCCGCCGCCTCGCCGCCTACTGAGCCGCACACCCGCCACCGCACACCCCATGGGAGGAAGCGCGATGACCACCAGGACACTGCTGCGCTCCGGTCACGTGATCTCGATGGACCCGGACATCGGGGACCTGCCCCAGGGGGACGTCCTCGTCGAGGACGGCAGGATCGCGGCCGTCGAGCCCGAGATCAGCGCCGACGCCGAGATCCTCGACATGACCGGCCACATCGTGATCCCCGGCTTCGTCGACACCCACCGCCACACCTGGGAGGCCCCCATCAGGGGCGTCGCCCCCGACGCCACCCTCGACGACTACTTCGTCGACATCCTCGACACCTTCGCCCCGCTGTACACACCCGAGGACGTCTACGCCGGCAACCTCGCGGGCGCGCTGGAGTGCCTGAACGCCGGCATCACCACCCTCGTCGACTGGTCGCACATCAACAACACCCCCGAACACCCCGACGCGGCGATCCAGGGCCTGGCGGAGTCCGGCATCCGGGCGCGGTACGCGTACGGCAGCGCCAACACCTCACTGGCGGACTACTGGTTCGACAGCACGATCGCCCTTCCGGCGGACGACGTACGGCGGATCAGGTCGGCGCACTTCGCCTCCGACGACGGGCTGTTGACCATGGGGCTGGCCACCCGCGGACCCGGCTTCTGCGTCGACGAGGTCGTCACGGCGGAGTGGGCCATGGCGCGCGAGCTGGGCCTGCCGATCACCGTGCACGTGGCCATGGGACGGCTGGCCGGCCGCTTCGGCATGGTGCGGCGACTGCACGACCTGGGGCTGCTCGGCCCGGACACCACTTACGTCCACAGCTGCTACCTCAGCGGCGAGGAGTGGCGGATGGTCGCCGACAGCGGTGGCACGGTGTCGGTCGCGCCGCAGGTGGAACTCCAGATGGGACACGGCTGGCCGCCCGTGATGGAGGCGATCGAGCACGGACTGCGGCCCTCGCTCAGCGTCGATGTCGTCACCACGGTGCCCGGCGACATGTTCACCCAGATCCGCGCGGCCTTCGGTGCCGAACGCGCCCGCCTCAACGCCGACTGCTGGCAGGCCAACATGCCGGCCCCCGACACCATGCTGACGGCACGTCAGATGCTGGAGATGGCCACGGTCAACGGCGCCCACGTCGCCGGTCTCGAGGACCGCACCGGCTCCCTCACCCCCGGCAAGCGCGCCGACGTCGTCGCGATCGACGCCACCGCCCCGAACGTCACCCCCGTGCACGACGCGACGGCCGCCGTGACCCTGTGCGCCGACGTGTCCAACGTGGACACCGTCCTCGTCGACGGCGTCATCCGCAAGCGCGACGGCAGGCTCCTCGGTGACACCGCACGCGCCCTGCGGCTCGTCGGGGAGTCCCGCGACCGGCTCCTCGCGGCGAAGGAGGCCAAGGGGGCCGAGGGAGCGAAGGCACCGGCATGACGCATCACCTGGTGCGCCACGCGGCCGAGCTGCCGGAGACGCCCCACGACGGCCGGGGGCACCGGCGCCGGGCCCTGGTCGGCGAGGAGGACGGCAGCGTCCACACCGGCTTCGGCCTGTGCGAACTGCTCCCGGACGGCCGGATACCCGCCCATGTGCACTCCTACGAGGAGACCTTCCTGGTCCTCGACGGAGCCGTGGTCCTCGATGTGCCCGAGGGCTCGTACCTGCTGGTGGAAGGCGACTACGGCCTGCTGCCGACCGGTGTTCCGCACTCCTGGCGCGGAGCCGGGGGCACCGGCGGCCGCTGGGCCGACATGCTGGCCCCGGTGCCGCGCGCCCGCTACGGACACGACACCCGGGCCGTGCCGGACCTGCCCGCGCGCGAGCCGGTCCGGGTGGACGTCCGCGACCCGCGCACCCGTTCCTTCGGCCATTTCGAGCCCGACCAGATGGACCCCGGCAAGCAGTCGCAGGACCTGCTGGCCGTCACCGCGAGCATGCGGACCGCGCTGCTGGTCTACAGCGGGATCACGGTGAAGATGATGATCGACGGCGATCTGGGCGCGGTCGCCTCGACGATGTTCATGGTGCAGTACGCGTCCGACGGGGTCATCGGCACCCACGACCACCCCTTCGAGGAGACCTATCTGATCCTGGAGGGTGTGGCCGAGGCAGGTCTCGACGGCGAGCGGTACCGGCTGGAACCCGGCGATCTGGCCTGGGCGGGCGTCGGTTGCGTGCACGGTTTCGTCAACGCCGGGCAGGGGCCGCTGCGCTGGCTGGAAACCCAGGCGCCGCAACCTCCGGCCCGGCACTCGTACCGGTTCACGCGGGACTGGGACTACCTGCGCGCGGCACTGGAGGGAAAATCATGAGCAGTGTGCTCGTCGTCGGCGGAACGTCCGGGATCGGGCTGGAGTTCGCCCGGTCGCGGGCCGCGAACGGAGACGACGTCGTTCTCACCGGCCGCGACACCCGGCGGGCCGAAGCGGTCGGCGAAGAGGTGGGCGCCCGTGGACTCGCCCTCGACCTGGCCCGGCCGCTGGAGATCGCGGCGGCCCTGGCCGGCCTGGGGCGCGTGGACCATCTGGTCATCGCGGGCGTCTCCCGCGACGACAACAAGGTGAGCGAGTACGACATCGACGCCGCCCTGCGCCTGGTCACCCTCAAACTCGTCGGCTACACCGAGGTCGTGCACACGCTGCGCGGCCGGCTGCACGAGGACAGCGCCATCGTGCTGTTCGGCGGCCAGGCCAAGGAGCGCCCCTACCCGGGCGCGACGACGGTGGCGACGGTCAACGCGGGGGTGCGCGGCCTGATGAACTCCCTGGCCGTGGAGCTCGCTCCCGTCCGGGTCAACGCCGTGCATCCCGGTGTCGTGGGCGACAGCCCGTACTGGCAGGCCAAGCCGGAGAAGGTGCTCGCCGCGCTGCGTACCGAGACACCGACGGGGCGGCTCGCCGCGATGGCGGACGTGGTCGACGCGGTGGATTTCCTGCTGCGCAACCGGTCGGTCAACGCGGCGGAACTGACGGTGGACGGGGGGTGGTTGCTCGGGTGAGGGCCTGCCGGTGCGGGAAAGCCGGCTGTCACCCGGCGCGCCGCAGAGTGTCCTCCACGACTTTCCTGTCCATCGCCGCCCGCACCAACGCGGCGGCGAGGACGGCCGGGCCGGTGTCCCCGGCCAGTTCGGTCAGGCGCTCGGGGTCCCTCGGCAGATTCAGCCGTTCGGCGCCGTCGAGGGCCTTGGCGTCCAGGTAGGGCGCCGCCTCCGGCCAGACGCCCTGCGCCTCGCGCAGGAAGATGCCGGCTCCGGCCGGCCCCACCCCGGGGAACTCCTGGAGCAGACGGCGCAGTTCGGAGACCTCGCCGTCCGCCTCGCGGCGCAGCCGCCGCAGGTCGCCGGCCCACCGCTCGTTCAACAGCACGGCGCCTTCCCCGAGTTGGGTGGCCGTGCGTTCGTCGTAGCGCCGGTAGCCGCCCCGGCCCAGCGCGCCGACCCGTTCCCGCCGCCCGGACCGCGCCATGCGCCGCGGATCGCGCAGCCCCGCCTCGTGCAGGGCACGGGCGGTGGCCAGCGCGATCGAGCCGCGGATGCGGGCACCGAGCAGCTGGGACAGCACCAGCAGCCGGTACAGCGGCTGCGGGGTGTCCTTCAGCTCGATGCCGGCCTCGGCGGCGTAGGTCCGGCCGTGCGCGCCGACGAGTTCCCGTACCACGCGCTCCTGGCGGCCCAACGCCTATCCCTTGAGCGGGTCGTGCCCGACCGTCATCAGCCGGTGCCGGCGGCGGGTGTCCTCGGCCGTCACCTCGGGCTCGGGCTCGTTCTCCAGGTCCACCTGGTCGGTGACCGTGTCCACGACCTTCCGCATCACGCGCAGGTCGTCCTCGGTCAGGTCGGTGCGCCGCTTCTGGAGGATGGCCAGCACATGCTGCCCGGTGGCCGAACCCGCCTGGTCCGGCAGCGGCTCGGTGGCTTCGCCGGCGTCACGGACCCGCAGCCAGGCCGCGAGCTCCTGCGAGGTCATGTTCACCACGCGGTGGAAGTCCTCCCACAGCGCGTCGAGTTCGAGGGCGTCGGTCATCGTCTGCCCCTTCCGTGCGTACGTCGATGCTCGGTGCCGTTCTCCCGCCGGTCAGCGGGGGAAGTTCTCGGCGTCGAACATCCACCGCTGCTTCTCCAGCTCCGCGGTGATGCCGATCAGCAGGTCCTGGGTGACCGGGTCCGCCTTCTCGGTCGTGTCGATGCGCTCACGCAGCCGGCCCACGGCTTCCTGCAACGCGTCCACCATGACCTGCACGGCGTCCGAGTCGCGCACCCAGCCCTCCTGAGGGGCGGGCAGCGTGAAGGCCTTGGCCACGGTCTCCGGGCGGCCGTCCGGCGGGACGCCCAGCGCGGCGGACCGCTCCGCCACGGTGTCGGCGAAGTCCCGCGCCGTGGTCACCACCTCGTCCAGCTGGAGGTGGATGGACCGGAACCGCGGTCCGACGACGTTCCAGTGCGCCTGCTTGCCGACGAGCGAGAGCCCGAGCAGATCCACCAGGGTGTCCTGGAGCGCCTCGCAGGCGACCTTGCGGGCGTCGTCGGGCAGTGTGCTCCTCACAGCCGTCATAGGGCACTTCTCCTTCTCGCGTCGTTCCTCGTCGTCCGGAGCAGTGCGTCGCGCTCCTCCTCGCAGGTGCCGCCCCACACGCCCGAGGCCTGGCCGTTGCCCAGCGCGAAGCTCAGGCACTGGTCGGTCACCGGGCAGCGCGCGCAGATCCGCTTGGCGGCGCTCACATCGCGCAGGGCGGGGCCGGCGGTGCCGACGGGAAAGAACAACTCGGGGTCCTCGTCCACGCAGGCGGCGCTCCGCAACCACTCCATGAACGCGCGGGTGCCCCGGGCGCACTGGTGCAAACGCGACGCATGAGTCGTCCGGCCTGCGATTCGATCCGCCGGGAGTGCCGTAAGGCGCAGAATCTTCACAGGCGGCAGGTCGAGGGTCTATAGTCCGAAACTAGCAGTGCTAATTAATGCGCCGTGTGAGGAGCCTCTCGTGCGTCCCGTCCACTTCGCGGCCGCCCGCCGCACCCCCATCGGCAAGCTGCGGGGATCCCTCTCCCCGGTACGGCCCGACGACCTGGCCGCCACCGTCGTCCGCGCCCTGGTCGCCGCAGTGCCCGCGCTCGACCCGGCGCGCATCGACGACGTCTACTGGGGCGCCGCCAACCAGGCCGGTGAGGACAACCGCAACGTGGCCCGCATGGCCGCCCTGCTCGCGGGCCTGCCCGAGTCCGTGCCCGGTGCCACCGTCAACCGCCTGTGCGCCTCGGGTCTTGAGGCCGTGACCACGGCGGCCCGCACCATCGCCGCCGGCGAGGCCGACGTCGTGATCGCGGGCGGCTCCGAGTCGATGAGCCGCGCCCCCTTCGTCCTGCCCCGCCCCGACGAGGCCCTCCCGCACCGCATGGAGACCGTCGACACCCGCCTCGGCTGGCGGCTGGTCAACCCGGCGATGCGCGAACTGCACGGCCTGCTGGCCATGGGCGAGACGGCCGAGGAGGTCGCCACGCGGTACGGCATCCCGCGTGAACGACAGGACGACTTCGCGCTGCGCAGCCACCGGCTAGCCGCCCTGGCCCGCAAGAACGGCCACTTCGACGACGAACTCCTCCCCGTGGAACGCCCCGACGGCATGGTCGTCGACACCGACGAATGCGTCCGCGAGGACACCTCCCACGAGAAGCTCGCCCGGCTGAAGCCGGTCTTCCGCGACGGCGGCACGGTCACCGCCGGCAACGCCTCGCCGATGAACGACGGGGCCGCCGGCCTGCTCCTGGTCAGCGAGGAGGCCCTGAACGAACTGGGGCTGGAGTCTCTGGGCCGCTACGTCGCCGGGGCCTCCGCCGGAGTCCACCCCGACGTCATGGGCATCGGCCCGGTCCCCGCCACCCGCAAGGCCCTGGCCCGCGCCGGCTGGAGCGTCGGCGACCTGGAGGAGGCCGAGTTCAACGAGGCCTTCGCCGCCCAGGCCCTGGCCTGCGTGGACCAGCTCGGCATCGACCCCGACCTGGTCAACCCCAGCGGCGGCGCCATCGCCCTCGGCCACCCCCTGGGCTGCTCGGGCGCCCGCATCCTGACGACGCTGCTCCACCGGATGCGGCGTACCGGAGCGGGACGGGGACTGGCCACCATGTGCGTGGGAGTGGGACAGGGGAGCGCGATCCTCGTCGAACGGCCCTGACGGACCCGGGCGGCCCACCAGGCGAGACAGCGCTTACGGGCCCTGTTCGTTGCACATAGCATCGGTGTTCGCATGAACACCATGACGCTCTGGCACATCACCGGCTGGGAGTTCGCCGCCCTCGCCTTCGCGGCCCTGCTCGTCGGCTTCTCGAAGACCGCCGTGAGCGGGGCCAACACGGTCAGTCTCGCCGTCTTCGCCGCGGTGCTGCCCGCCCGCGCCTCCACCGGCGTCCTGCTGCCCATCCTGATCGCCGGGGACCTCCTGGCCGTCGCCACCTACCGGCGGCACGCCCACTGGCCGACGCTGTGGCGGCTGTTCCCGGCGGTCGCCGCGGGCGTCGTCGTCGGCACGGTGTTCCTGCTCTGGGCGGACGACGCCGTCGTGCGGACCTCGATCGGCGCGATCCTGCTGCTGATGGCGGCCGTGACGGTGTGGCGCCGCCGCACCGACGGCAAGGAACAGGAGCCGGAGTCGGTCACCACCCGCCCGGGCCGGCTCAAGGCCCGCTCCTACGGCGTCCTGGGCGGCTTCACCACCATGGTGGCCAACGCGGGCGGCCCGGTGATGTCGATGTACCTGCTCTCCGCGGGCTTCCGCAAGCTCGGCTTCCTCGGCACCTCGGCCTTCTTCTTTCTGATCGTCAACGTCTCCAAGCTGCCCTTCAGCGCGGGCCTCGGCCTGATCGACGGCCGCTCGCTGCTCCTGGACCTGGCCCTGGTGACCTTCGTCGTGCCCGGCGCGCTGCTCGGCACATGGGCCGTGCACCGGATCAACCAGCGGCTGTTCGAGCAGCTCGTCATCGCGGCGACCGTCGTGGGCGGTCTGCAACTGCTGCTGCGCTGAAACTACCGCCGCGCCGACTCCCGCAGCAGCGCCGGAAGGTCCGCGAAGGAGTCGATCACGTGGTCGGGAGTGCCGTCGGCGGCCCGCAGCGTCTCCGGCTGGAACTTCCCGGTCCGCACGAGCACCCCGGTGATGCCGGCCCGCTGCGCCGCCAGCACATCGGACTCCACGTCGTCCCCCACCATCACCGTCCGGTCCGCGTCCGCACCCAGCCGGGTCAGCGCCGACGCGAAGAACGCCCGCGCGGGTTTGCCCGTGATCTCCGCCTCCACCCGGGCGGCACGCTCCAGCCCGGCCAGGAACGCCCCGGAGTCCAGCCGCAGACCCTCCGCCGTACGCCAGTACAGGTTGCGGTGCATCGCCACCAGCCGGGCGCCGCGCTGGAGATGCCCGAAGGCCCGGTCGAGCGCCTCGTAACCGAACTCGGGACCGGCCCCGCCGACCAGGACGACGTCCGGCACGCTGCCGGTGTCGCCTGCCCCGACGACGGTGACACCGTCGAGGTCCTCGGCGATGTCACCGCTGTTCAGCAGCGCGCACCGGGCGCCGGGGCAGTGCTCGGCGAGGTACGCGGCGGTGGCGGCGGGCGCGGTGAGGATGTCCTCGGCGGACACCGCGAACCCCGCGTCCGCCAGCGCCCGGGCGATCGACGCCCGGGTGCGGGAGGTGGTGTTGGTGACCAGCAGGACGCCGAGCCCGGCCTCCCGGATCTCCCGCAACGCCTCGACGGCCCCGGGCAACGGCCGCCAGGACACGGTCAGCACTCCGTCGATGTCCACGAGCACGGCACGCACGGACTCCATGGCAGGACGATAACGACCGGGGGGCGTGATCGCCGGTCGGCACCCGGCAGGACCCCGGCGGAACGGGACCTCGTACGCTCGACGCCGTGTCCCCTCACGTCCTGATCCTCGGCGGCACGACCGAGGCCCGTGCGCTGGCCGCCGTGCTGGCGTCCCGCCCCGGCGTCCGCGTCACGACCTCCCTCGCGGGGCGGGTCGCCGAACCCGGGTCGCTCGAGGGGGAGGTGCGCGTCGGGGGCTTCGGCGGGGCCCGGGGACTGGCCGGGTGGCTGCGGGCAGAGGGCGTGGACGCGCTCGTCGACGCCACACACCCCTTCGCCGAGTCGATCACGGCCAACGCGGCCCGCGCCGCGGCCGAGACCGGCGTACCCGCGGTGGTGCTCCGCCGCCCCGGGTGGCGGCCGGGACCGGGGGACCGGTGGCACGAGGTCCCCTCACTGGACGCGGCCGCCGACCTGCTTCCGCGGCTGGGCCACCGGGTGCTGCTCACCACCGGACGCCTGGGCCTTGCCTCCTTCGCGCACCTGGCGGGAATCCACTTCGTCGTACGGTCCGTGGATCCCCCCGAGCCGCCGATGCCGCCCGACACCCACGTGCTCCTGGCGCGCGGCCCGTTCACCGTCCCCGGCGAGACGGCCCTGCTGCGCGAGCACCGCGTCGACGTCGTGGTGACCAAGGACAGCGGGGGAGCGGCGACGGCGGCCAAACTGACGGCGGCCCGGGACCTCGGCGTGCCGGTCGTGGTCGTACGGCGGCCGCCGCTGCCGGACGGTGTGACGGCCGTACCCGACGTGGAGGGTGTGCTGGAACGGCTCGCACCGGCGTAGCCCGGTCAGACCGAGCCGGCCGTGAGGGACTTCTCGGGGCTGCCCGGCAGTCCGTGGCTCAGGTCCTCCACCAGCAGCCGTTTCGCGATCGCGTCGACGGCGACGCGCAGGTCGCTGTCCGAGGGGCGGCCGATGTCCCGCCCCAGCCGGTCCTCCAGCCAGTCGGCCCAGGCCCGGGTGAGGACGGCGGCCTCGCGCGCGCCCGCCTCGGTGTGGGACAGCAGGGAACCCGCGCGGGTCAGGAAGCCCTCCTCGACCATCCGCTCGAACACCGGCAGCAGCACCTCCGGCGGCAGCCGGCGCCGCGCGGCGATCAGCCCCAGGCTGGCGTGGCCCACCATGCGGGTGAACAGCTCGACCTGCATCACCGCCCACGCCCCGGCCACATCGAGCCGGGTGTCGGACTCCTGGACGATCCGCCGCGCGGTGTCCAGGTCGGTACTGCCGATGATCTTGCCGACGGCGGTCTCCAGTACCCGCCGGGAGTCCGCGCCGCTGGGCGATCCGAACCCCTCGCCCAGGTCGGTCGACCCGCTGCGTGCGGTGTCCCGCAGCCGGACCTGCTTGAGGAACAGGGCGACCAGGAAGCCCAGCGCGGCGACCGGCACCGTCCACAGGAACACGGTCTGGAGCGTGTCGGCGTAGGCACCGACGATCGGGGCGGCCGCGGCCGACGGCAGCTCGTGCACGCCTTCCGGGCTGGTCGCCGCCCGGCTCAGGACGGCCGGATCCAGGTCACCGGCCCGGGCCGCCTGCGCCACGCCGTCGCGGAGGTTGGGCGCCAGCGCGTTGGTGTAGATCGTGCCGAACACGGCCGTGCCGAACGAGCTGCCCAGCGTGCGGAAGAAGGTCACGCCGGAGGTCGCGGTGCCCAGGTCGGCGTAGTCGACGGTGTTCTGCACCGCGATCGTCAGCACCTGCATGCACAGACCGATGCCGCTGCCCAGCACGAACATGTACAGGGACTCCAGCCACGAGCCCGTGCCCGGCCCCATGAGCGACATCAGGAACAGGCCGACGCCCATGACCAGCGCGCCGACGATCGGGAAGATCCGGTACCGCCCCGTCTTGCTGACCACGTTGCCGCTGAAGACCGACGCGATGAGCAGTCCCGCCACCATCGGCAGCGTCCGCACGCCCGAGATCGTGGCCGAGTCACCGTCGACGTACTGGAGGTAGGTCGGCAGGTACGTCAGCGCGCCGAGCATCGCGAAGCCGACGATGAAGCTCAGCACCGAGCAGACGGTGAACACCGGGTTCGCGAACAGCCGCATGGGCAGCATCGGTTCGCGCGCCCGCATCTCCACCCGGCAGAACAGGGCGAGGGCGAGGACGCCGCCCACGAACAGCCCGATGATCACCCCCGAGCCCCACGCGTACTCGTTGCCTCCCCAACTCGTCGCCAGGATCAGGGCGCCGGCACCGACAGCGACGAGCGCGATGCCCAGGTAGTCGACGACGGGCCGGGCGGCCGACTTCACCACCGGAATGGTCCTGGCCGCCGCCACGACCACGACGATCGCGATGGGCACGTTGACGTAGAACGCCCACCGCCACGTCAGATGGTCGGTGAACAGCCCGCCCAGCAGCGGCCCGACGACCGTGGCCACCCCGAACACCGCGCCGATCGCGCCCTGGTACTTGCCGCGCTCGCGCAGCGGGATCACATCGGCGATCAGCGCCATCGAGGTGACCATCAGCCCGCCCGCGCCGATGCCCTGCATCGCCCGCCAGGCGATCAGCAGGGACATGTCAGTGGCCAGACCGCACAGGAACGAACCCGTGATGAACACGACCGCCGAGACCTGGAAGACCGTCTTGCGGCCGAACAGGTCGCCGAACTTGCCGACCAGCACGGTCGCGACGGTCTCCGCGAGAAGGTACGACGTGACCACCCACGACATGTGCTCGGCCCCGCCCAGGTCAGACACGATCGTCGGCAGGGCCGTGCCGACGATGGTCTGGTCGAGGGCCGCGAGCAGCATCCCCAGCATGATCGTCACGAAGACGACATTGCGGCGACGGGTGTCCAGCACCGGCGGCTGGGAGGCGGACGGGGCGGTTTCCTCCACGACGGTCACGTCGTCACCTTCACAGCTGTGGGCTACGTGCGCATGCCAGAACGTCCGCACGGGTGCCCGGTGCCGCGCCCGCCAGTCACGTCAGTCGCGGGGGTTGCGGCGCAGCAGATACGTGTCCATGATCCAGCCCTTGCGCTCACGGGCCTCGGCCCGCAACCGCTCGATGCGGGGGGCGGCCTCGGCGATCGGGCCGGAGACGAGGATCTCGTCCGGGGTGCCGATGTAGGCGCCCCAGTAGATGTCCATGTCCTCCCGCGCGTACCGCTGGAAGGTCTGGTGGGCGTCGAGCATCACCACGACGTCGTCCACGCCCTCCGGGAAACCCTCCGCCAGCCGCCGGCCGGTGGTGATCTGCACCGGCCGGGCGACCCGGTTGAGGCCCGTGCGGTGCCGCGCGACGAGCGCCGAGACGCTGCTGATGCCGGGCACGACGTCGTACGCGAACGTCACGGTGCCCCGCTCCAGCACCTCTTCCAGGATCCCCAGCGTGCTGTCGTACAGCGACGGGTCCCCCCACACCAGGAACGCCCCGGTCTGCTCCTCGCCGAGCTCCTCGGCGATCAGCCGCTCGTAGATGTCGGCCCGGGCGCTGCGCCAGTCCCCGACGGCGGGGGAGTAGGCCGCGCCCCCGGCGCCGCGGTCCCGCTCCGGGTCACGCGCCTCGACCACGCGGTACGTCCCCTCGGGTACGTGCGCGTCGAGCATGTCCCGGCGCAGCCCCGTGAGGTCCGCCTTCACCTCGCCCTTCTCCAGGATGAAGAACACGTCCGTGCCGCGCAGCGCCTTGACGGCCTGGAGGGTGAGCTGGTCGGGGTCGCCCGCGCCGATACCGATGACATGAATCTTTCGCACGCCCCGAGTGTGCCGCACGGCACCGGGGGCGGGTTCACCGCGGTGGGGGTCGGGGCGCCCTGCGGCGTTCGAGGGGCCGTCAGGGGCCCGGACCTGCCGGGCGGCGTGGCCCTCAGCGGCCGGCTGCCGTGCCCCGCAGCCGGGGGGCCCGGGCCGCCGCGTCCACCGGGCGGCCGGTGCGCTCCACGTCCCCCGCCAGCTCCCGCGCCCACGCCGCCACGCCCGCCACGTCGATCCCGTGCGGCAGCGCCTGCCCGGAGCCGGTCACCCACTCCTCGGCCGCGCCCGCCCCGCGCCTCAGCAGCCGGGCCCCGCCGGTCAGGTTCCCCCGGGCGGCGTGCGTGAGCCCCACGGCGAGCTGGGCGAGCCCGCGCCACAGCTCGCGCTCCTGGTCCGGACCCGACTTCCACGCGTCCTCGAAGACCTCGTGCGCGTGGAACGGCTTGCCCTCGTCCAGCAGCCGCTGCGCCTCGGTGACGGTCTCCTCGGGGCGGCGGACCACGCCCTCGGGCTGCCGGGGCACCCCGTCACTGCCGTACGGCAGGGGCCGCCCGAGGCCGTCGCGGGGCCGGGCGTTGCGGGCCCGCCCCTCGCTGTCGCGGTCACGTGCGCCGCCCGCCCGGTCCGAGTGCGTCTCTCCTGTGCTGCCCATACGCCGATTGTCCCGCCCGGCCCGCTTTCGGCTTGGCCAGGGGTGTGGGGTAAAGTGCTGTTCGCGCGATCACACGGCTCACCGCCGGTGGCGCGCACCGGGACGTGGCGCAGCTTGGTAGCGCACTTGACTGGGGGTCAAGGGGTCGCAGGTTCAAATCCTGTCGTCCCGACTGGAGACAGTCGGCAGATCGAGGCCGGTTTCGGACACGTCCGGGACCGGCCTTCGGCGTTTCTCGGGACGAGGGGGGACCGGCCTCCCGACACCGTGCCGCACCTTGCCGCTTTCTTGACGAAAGCGCAGGAGTGGAAGGCCACCTCGCGGCAATGCGCCAGAGGTGACTCGTATGGTGATCGTCGCCCTGACTCTGGCGGCCGGCATCCTGGCGGCCTGTGCCGCGGCCGCTGCGTCGCCCTGGTGGTGCCTGGCCGCCATACCGCTCCTCCTGCTGGGTCTGCTGGGTGCGGCGGACCTGGTACAGCGCCGGCATTCGGTGCTGCGCAACTATCCCGTTCTGGGGCACGCGCGCTTTCTTCTGGAGCGGATCCGCCCTGAGCTCCAGCAGTACTTCATCGAGCGGAACTACGACGGGCGCCCCTTCGACCGGGACGTCCGCACCATCGTCTACGAACGGGCGAAGGGCACGGACGCCGAGCAGCCCTACGGCACCGAACGGGACGTGTACGAGCCCGGCTACGAGTTCCTGGTGCCGTCGATGGCGCCGTGCCCGGTACCGAAGACACCTCCGCGGGTGCCCGTCGGCGGCCCCGACTGCCGTCGCCCCTACGACATGGCGCTGCTCAACGTATCGGCGATGAGCTTCGGCTCCCTGTCGGCCAACGCGATTCTGGCGCTCAACGGCGGAGCGGCGGCCGGGGGCTTCGCCCACGACACCGGTGAGGGCGGCCTTTCGGAGTACCACCTGAGGCCCGGAGGGGACCTGATCTGGGAGATCGGCACCGGATACTTCGGCTGCCGCACCCGGGACGGCGACTTCGACCCTGCCGAGTTCGCCGACAAGGCGGCGCACGACCACGTCAAGTGCGTGTCCCTGAAGCTCTCCCAGGGGGCCAAACCGGGCATCGGCGGTGTCCTGCCCGGTGCGAAGGTCAACGCCGAGATAGCGAAGGTGCGAGAGGTGCCCGAGGGGCGGACGGTGATCTCACCGCCGTATCACAAGGTCTTCTCCACCCCGCGCGAACTGGTCCGCTTCATCGCCCGGATGCGGGAGCTGTCCGGCGGCAAGCCGGCCGGATTCAAACTGTGCGTGGGCTCGCGCCGGCAGTTCCTCGCCGTGTGCAAGGCCATGCTGGCGGAGGGCACGGCCCCCGACTTCATCGTGGTGGACGGAGGAGAGGGCGGCACCGGAGCCGCCCCGCTGGAATTCGCCGACCACGTGGGGGCCCCGCTGACCGAGGGTCTGCTCACCGTGCACAACGCCCTCGTCGGGACCGGTCTGCGCGACCTTGTCAGGATCGGGGCGAGCGGCAAGATCGCCACCGGGACCGATCTGGTGAAACGCCTGGCGCAAGGAGCCGACTACGGCAACGCGGCGCGGGCGATGATGTTCGCCGTCGGCTGCATCCAGGCTCAGCGGTGCCACACGAACACCTGCCCCACCGGCGTGACCACCCAGGACCCCCGGCGTGCCCGCGCCCTCGACGTCCGCGACAAGACGCCGCGCGTCCAGCGCTTCCAGAAGGCGACCGTGGCCAGCGCCCTGCAGATCATGGCGTCCATGGGGGTCACCAACCCCGCAGAGCTGCGCCCGCACATGCTCCGCCGACGCATCGATCCGCACACCGAGCGTTCCTACGAGGAGTTGTACGAATGGCTCGAACCGGGACAATTGCTCGCTGAACCCCCCGCTGCCTGGGCGGCCGACTGGCAGGCCGCCGACCCCGACCGATTCACCGTCTGACCTGGAGGACTCAAGTGGCCCGCACCGTCGCCCGCGTCATCGTGGACGCACTCAGCGAACTCGGCGTGCGCCAGGTGTTCGGCGTGGTGGGAGACGCGCTGAACCCCCTGACGGACGCCATCCGCACCACCGAGGGCCTGGAGTGGGTGGGCTGCCGGCACGAGGAGGCGGCGGCGTTCGCCGCGAGCGCCCAGTCGCAGCTCTCCGACACCCTCGGCGTCTGCATGGGCACGGTCGGACCCGGTTCCGTCCATCTGCTCAACGGGCTGTACGACGCCGCCAAGAGCCACACCCCCGTCCTGGCCATCGCCGGTCAGGTACCGCTCGCCGAACTCGGCACCGACTACTTCCAGGAAGTCGACAACGACGCCCTCTTCCACGACGTGGCCGTGTTCCGCGCGACCGTCACCTCTCCCGGCCAGCTGCCGCAGATGCTCGAGACGGCCGTGCGCCACGCCCTGGGCCGCAAGGGCGTCGCCGTCCTGACCGTGCCCGGCGACCTGGGTGAGCGCGAACTGGAGCCGGACCGCCCGGCCCGGTTCTCCCTGAACGCGCCGCTCAGCCGGCCGGAGGAATCCGCCGTGCGGCGGGCCGCCCACCTCCTGGACCGGTCCGAGCGGGTCACGCTGCTCGTCGGACGAGGCGCACGCGGGGCGCGCGAGGACGTGCTGGCCCTGGCCGACCGGCTGGCCGCGCCCATGGTGCTCACGCTCAAGGCCAAGGAAGGCTTCGAAGGCGACGGCAACCCGTTCCAGGTCGGCCAGACCGGCCTGATCGGCAACCCGGCCGCCGCGTCCGCGCTGCACGACGCGGACACCCTGCTGCTCCTGGGGACCGACTTCCCCTACCGGGACTGGTATCCGCAGGGGAAGACCGTCATCCAGGTCGACACCGAGGCCGCCCACATCGGGCGACGGGTACCCGTCGACGTCGGCCTCGTCGGCGACACGGGAGTCACTGTCCGCGACCTCCTCACCCACCTCGCCGCCGCGCCCGGCGAAACGGAGGGCGGCCGTGACCGCTCGCACCTGGAGAAGGCACGCGAGCGCTTCGGGCAGTGGCGCGAGGGCCAGGCGCGGCTGGCCGACCCGGCCCACGACAAGGGCCTGATCGGCCGCGTGCGCTCCTCGCTGGACAACCGCACCCACGACATCCGGCCGGAGGCCCTGGCCGCTGCGGTGGACCGGCTGGCCGACGACGACGCCGTCTTCACCTCCGACACGGGCATGGCGACGGTGTGGCTCTCGCGCTTCGTCGAGATGCGCGGCGAGCGGCGGCTCATCGGCTCCTACAACCTCGGCTCCATGGCCAACGCGATGCCGCAGGCGCTGGGGGCCCAGTGTCTGGACCGCGAGCGGCAGGTCGTGGCCTTCTGCGGGGACGGCGGGCTGAGCATGCTCCTCGGCGACCTCATGACCCTGAAGACGCATCGCCTCCCCGTGAAACTCGTCGTCTTCGACAACCGCCGGCTGGGCATGGTCAAGCTGGAACAGGAACAGGCCGGGCTCCCGGAGTTCGGCACCGTCCTGGACAACCCCGACTTCGCGGCGGTCGCCACGGCCATGGGCATCACCGGGATCCGCGTGACCGATCCCGCCGACGTGGAGCAGGCCGTACGGCGCGCCTTCGACACCCCCGGGCCGGTCCTGCTCGACGTGCTCACGAACCCGGACGAGATCGCGGTGCCGGCCAAGCCGACCGTCGAGCAGGGGTGGGGGTTCGCCGTGGCCAAGGTCAAGGAGATCGTGCGCAGCCACGGGGACGACAGCACGCCGTGACGCAGTCGCACAGATTTTCCCAGCCCGGGCATGTATGCCGTGGACCGGGGTAAGCGGGCGGACGACAGTGAGTGAACCGCCCGGCAGGAGGGCGGTCAAGGGGAGGGGCGCATCATGGGGACGACGACCGTGCGGAACGCCGCGCAGGCAGTGGACGTGCCGGAGATCGCCGACCCCTCCCAGGTGGCGCCCAGGGACGCGCGGGAGCTGTCGAAGCTGTTCTTCCAGCAGCTCACGATGCTGGAGGAGGGGACGCCCGAGTACCAGTACGCGCGCAACACGCTGATCGAGATGAACATGTCCCTGGTCCGCTACGCGGCCGGCCGGTTCCGCAGCCGGGGGCCGGAGGAGATGGAGGACATCGTCCAGGTCGGCATGATCGGCCTGATCAAGGCCATCGACCGGTTCGAGCTCTCGCGCGAGGTGGAGTTCACCTCCTTCGCCGTCCCCTACATCGTGGGGGAGATCAAGCGGTTCTTCCGCGACACGTCCTGGGCCGTGCACGTCCCCCGGCGGCTTCAGGAGGCCCGCGTCCAGCTGGCCCGGGCCAACGAGGAACTGCGCAGCCGTCTGGGCCGGACACCGACCACCAAGGAACTGTCCGAGCTCATGAGCCTGCCCGAGAAGGAGATCGTCGAGGCCCAGCTCGCCTCCAACGGCTACACGTCCGCCTCCCTCGACGCCACGATCAGCGGCAGCGAGGACGGTGAGGCCGCCCTCGCGGACTTCATCGGGAGCGAGGACGCGGCGCTCGACCTGGTCGAGGACTTCCACGCCCTCGCACCGATGATCGCCGAACTCGACGAACGCGACCGCAAGATCATTCACTGGCGCTTCGTGGAGGAGCTGACCCAGGCCCAGATCGCCGAACACCTCGGCGTCTCCCAGATGCACGTCTCCCGCCTGATCACCCGCCTCCTGACCCGCCTGCGCGAAGGAATGCTCACCACCCAGTGAAGCCCCACAGCCTCCGGCCGGGAGGGTGCGCCCTTGCCTTCGAGAGCACTCCAGGCTGAAGACTCCCTCCGTACCCCGAATCCCGGGGCCCGCAGGAGGGAGCGACACCCATGAAGTACCGCACGATCGGCACGAACCCCACCACCCGCCGCGAGGTGAGCGTCCTCGCCCTCGGCGCGATGCTGTTCGGCTCGGTGACGGACGAGGCGACATCCTTCGCGGTGCTCGACCGCTACGTCGAAGCCGGCGGCACCTTCATCGACACCTCCGACAACTACGCCTTCTGGGCCGACGGCGGGCAGGGCGGCCAGAGCGAGGAACTCCTCGGCCGCTGGCGGCGCAGCCGCGGCATCGGGGACGAGATCGTCATCGCGACCAAGCTGGGCGCCCGCCCCCTCGCCCCCGGCACCAGCTACGTGGACAACGCCGAGGGCCTGTCCGCGAAGGTGATCCGCGAGTCCGCGGAGCGCAGCCGCGAGCGGCTCGGCCTGGAGAAGCTGGACCTGCTGTACGCGCACATAGAGGACCGCACCGTCCCGCTCCGGGAGACGGTCGAGGCCTTCGCGGAACTGGTCGCCGAGGGCACCGTCGGACTGCTCGGCGTGAGCAACCACGCCGTCTGGCGCGTCGAGCGGGCCCGGGCCCTCGCCGCCGCGGCCGGACTCCCCGGTTACGAGGTCCTCCAGTACGCGCACACCCACCTGCGCGCCCGCACCGACGTCCCCGACGCCCTGTTCCCGTACGGCAGCCTCGGCCACGCCGGTCCCGACCTGCTCGACTACCTGAGGACCGAGCCCGGCCTGACCCTCGTCGCCTACTCGCCCCTGCTGAAGGGCGCCTACGTCCGGCCGGAGCGGCTGCCGGCCGACTTCGACCACCCCGGCACCCAGGGCCGGCTGGCGGCACTGCGTGACGTGGCCCGCGAAACCGGCGCGAGCGTCAACCAGGTCGTGCTCGCCTGGCAGATCGGCGGCGAACTGCCCGTCGTACCGCTGGTCGGGGTCTCCTCGGTGGCCCAGTTGGAGGAGAACCTGGCGGCGGTGGACCTGGAACTGACCGCGGAGCAGCGGGCCCGGCTGGACGCGGCGCACTGACACCGGGGACCGTTGAGGGGACGGCATCCGGACCTCCCGAAGGAGCACCGGCCATGACCACCCGCCCCGCCCACCCCGCCGCCGGCTCGATCAGAACCACCCCGGAAGGCCTCCTGTGGGAACCCAGCGAGCGCTGGGTGCGCGGCCGAGTGGGCGACATCACCGTCGTCGACAGCCGCCGTCCGGTGCTCGTCTGGGAGCCCCGTCTGCCCGTGCCGCAGTACGCCTTCCCGCGCGCGGACGTCCGCACCGACCTGCTCCGCCCCGCCACGAGCCCGCCCACGGGCGCCCACGCCGGCTCCCGGGTCTTCTACGACCTCGAAGCCGACGGCGAGGTGCGCGAGAACGCGGCCTGGACGTTCCCCGCCGACGACTTGGCCGGCCACATCGCCTTCGCGTGGTTCCCACGCACCGACACGGGCCTCGACCACTGGTACGAGGAGGACGAGGAGATCTTCATCCACCCCCGTGACCCGCACAAACGGGTCGACGCACTGCCCAGCAGCCGCCATGTCCAGGTCGAGATCGCCGGACAGATCGTCGCCGACAGCCACGCCCCGGTCCTGCTCTTCGAGACCTCCCTGCCGACGCGGTACTACCTCCCTCGCGAAGACGTCCGCCTCGACCTGTTCGAACCGACCGATCACCACACCGGCTGCCCCTACAAGGGCACGGCCGCCTACTGGTCGTGGCGCGGCGAGGCCGATGTGCCGCCCAACGTCGTCTGGACCTATCCCGAGCCGCTGCCCGCGGTCGCGCCGATCCGGGGGCGCGTCGCCTTCTTCAACGAGGTCGCCGACATCACTGTGGACGGCGAGCGCCTGGAGCGCCCGGAGACGCCCTTCAGCCGGATGCTGCGGAGGGGGAGCGGTTCGTGAAGCTGTCGAGCAGGGCGTCCAGACCGGCCGCCAGGCCCTGCGGGCCGCCCCGCTCGGCGAGCGCGGACGCCGTCTCCCGCAGCGTCGGCAGCTCCTTCGCGGACAGCCGGTGCAGCCCCAGGCGGAAGGCCGGATCCGTCTCGTCCGGGTTGTCCACCACCGGGCGCAGCTCCACGGAGACATAGCCCAGCAGCCAGGAGGTGAAGGCGCGGAACACATCGGCCGCGACCGCCTCGTCGAAACCGGCCTTCCGCAGCAGGATGAGCACCCGCTCGTGATCGCGCAGCACCGCGGGGGGCCGCCGGACCAGCGGGACCGCCAGCAGGCGTGTGGCGATCAGCGGCACCGCCTGCGGGTGCGTGAGACACACGGTGTAGGTCTCACGGGCGATCCGGTGCAGCCCGGCCCGCCAGTCGGGATCCTCGTCCGCGTCGGCGGCCAGCCGCTCCTCCAGCTCCAGGTACAGGGCCTCGACCAGCCCGTCGAGCAGGGAGTCCTTGCTCGACGCGTACCGGTAGAGCGCCATGGCCTCCACACCGAGCTCCGTGCCGAGGCGGCGCATGCTGAGCGCCGAGAGCCCCTCGCGATCCACCAGCTCCAGGGCGCTGGCGAGCACGCGTTCCCGGTTCAGCCGGCCGTACCGGCCGCGGTCGCTGGCGCGCCGGGCCTCGCTCGGCCCACGGCCGTTCGCCATGCCGCCTCCTCGTGGTGCGGAAGGTCGGAGCCGGTGGAACCGGCTCTTCTACGACGTACACATACACGATCGATGCCGAGTCGCACCTCAGCCGAGCTGCGTCGAAGATGAAAAGAAGCGATATGGGGCATTTGTGGGCATCTGGCGGAAGGGAGTGCCGGATGACGTTCACAGAGGAGCTGAGAGGTCTCCTGCCGCTGCGGCCGGCCGGTTTCCTGACGCGTCCCGCCGACGCGCGGGCGGCACGCAGGCTCACGGACTCGCTCGGCGCCGACGGCTCCCCGCACCGGCCCCGGCGGACCTTCTCCGATCTCCTGGTCTTCCAGCTCGACGACGGCGACCGGCACGCCGTCGTCAAGCATCCCCGCAGCGCACGCGCGACCGTCTCGCTGGCGCACGAGTGCGAGGCCGTGCGGCGACTGGCCCACGACGAGCGGCTCGGCGCCTGGCGGCGACTGCTTCCGGTGGTGGAGGAGCGCCGCCTGGAGGGGCCGTCGCCGCTGGTGGTGGAGAACCGCCTGCCCGGCGCCGAGGCCGATGCGGTGCTGCGGCGCTCCCCGCGACTGGCCCGCGAGGTCACCGAGTCGGCTCTCGCGACGATCCGTGAACTGCACCGCGCCACCGGGCGGACGGAGGAGGTGACGGCCCGGGTGGCCGGTTGGGTGGAACCCCGGCTGGCCGTCCTCGCCGAGGAGGTCCGCTGGTGCCGCCACGGGGAGGGCGCGCGGGCCCTGGTGGTCGTGCGGGAACGCGTGGAGCGCGAGCTGGCCGGGCGTCGGCTGCTGGTGGCGTGGACCCACGGGGACTTCCACCCCGGCAACGTGCTGCTGTCGGAGGACGGGGGGAGGCTTTCCGGCGTGATCGACTGGGCGGGCGCGGTGCCGGACGGCCCCTCCTTGCTCGACTGCCACACCTTCGTGCTGACCGTGCGGCACCAGCTCACCGGACGGGAGTTCGGGAGTGTCGTCGCCGACGCGGTGCGAGGCGCCTCCCTCATGCCCGAGGACCGGCGCCTGCTCGCCGGGGCGCGGGCGCTGCTCCCCGGCCCCGGGGCGGAGACAGCGGTGACGCTGCTGACCTGGTTGTGGCATGTCGCGGGGAACCTGGAGAAGTCGGCCCGCTATGCGCGCAGCAACCGATGGGTCGCCGACAACGTCGTGTCCGTGCTCGGAGAGGTGCTCGCGCACGAGGGGGAGGCGCATGCCCGTGTCAGCCGAGGAGCGGCGGGCGCGCCCGCGCCGGACACCGCCTCCACGGGGGAACGCCGTGCACGCGCCCGCTGAGCTCCTGATCGACACCGCGGCCGGTCCCGCGCTCGTCACCACCCCGGCCCCGCGCGCCGGCTGGTGGGAGCTGGCCGCGCGGGACCCGGACCTGTGTGTCACCCAGACGCCCACCTGGCTCGACTGCCTGTGTGCGACCGGACCGTACCGAGACGCCAGCCGGCTGTACCGGTTTCCGGACGGCAGCCGGATCGTGCTGCCGCTCGTCGGCAGGGTGAGGCGCCCCCACCGGCTCGACGCGGAGGAGTCCTGGCCGGCCGGCTGGGGGATCGGCGGGCCGGTGACAGCCGGGAGGGCAGGGCTCGAACAGGCTCGGGCGATCTTCGACGACATGGCGTGCCGGCCGGCCCTGCGCGTCGGTGTGCGCTTGCGGCCGCAAGGTGCCGAGCTGTGGCAGCGGGCCGCCCCGGGAGCCTTCCGGATGGAACCCCACATGACGCAGGCGGTGGATCTCGACGGCGGCTTCGGCGTTCTGTGGCGCGACCGCTTCCACGCGCGGGTCAGGCGGGACGTCAAACGCGCCGAGAAGGCGCAGCTTGACGTGGAGGTGGACCGCTCCGGCCGCCTCGTGCCCGTCTTCCAGGAGCTGTACGACCAGTCCATCGAGCGCTGGGCCGCGCAACAGCACGAACCGCTGGCGCTGGCCCGGTGGCGCAGGAGGCGGGAGTTCCCCACCGGGCGGCTTGCCGCGGTGGCCGCCCGGTTCGGCACGGGCTGCGCGATCTGGGTGGCCTGGAACGCCGGAGAGCCGGCCGCGTCCATCGTCGTCCTGCGGCACGGCCCGCACGCCAAGTTCTGGCGCGCCGCCATGAACCGGGACGTCGCCCATCCCGTCCGGGCCACTCCGCTGCTGTACCGGCTGGCCATGGAGGAGGCGTGCGAGCAGGGCTGTCGGATCTTCGACCTGGGGGAGTCGGCCCCGGGCTCCTCGCTGGAGCACTTCAAGGCCGGCTTCGGAGCGGTCGGACGCCCCTCCCCCCGCTACTGGCGGGAACGGCTGCCCGTCTCCTCGGCCGAGCGCGCACTGCGTACGGCCGTCAAACGCGTGATCCGGTTCCAGGACGCCTGACGGGCACCGGTCAGCCGTCGCCCTTCCAGATGTCCAGGGGCTCGGCCTCGGCGCTGTGGCCGAGCGGATCCAGACCGTAGGCGTCCAGGATGGTGCGCAACAGCCCGTACAGGTTGTTGGGCTGGTCGTGGTCGCCCGGCTTCACCCGCTCTCCGACGACGACCGTCGGGATGTGGTTGTCCTCGTCCTCGCCACCCTCGTCCTCGTCCCATGTGACGACGAGGAGACTGTTGTTGGTCATCGCCCACCGCGCGTAGTCCCCGAGGTTCTCCCGGAGCCACGTGTCGCCCTGCTTGATGCCGCCGTCGTGCATGTCGTTGTCGAGGTTCGGGATGACGAAGGAGACCTCCGGCAGATCCGCGTAGTCCTCGGGGAAGTCCGTCCACGGGCGGCTGACGGAGTCCGGCAGATTGGTGAAGTTCACCCACGGCGTGTGGCGGCGCACGTAGGGGCCGCTGGTGCAGCCCTTGAAGCCGACGCTCGGCAGGCTCTCCGCGTAGCCGGTGAACGTCAGGTCGTCCTGCATCAGCTGGGAGGCGAGGTTGCGGGACGAGAAGTCGTTCGGGCAGTCGTTGTCGACGCCCTGCGTGGAGCCGGAGAACAGGGCCAGGTAGTTCGGCTGGCTCGGATAGGTGATGGCGAAGAACTGGGTGAGATTGGCGCCCTTGCGGGCCAGTTCGTTGATGAACGGCGCCTCGGGTGAGCCGATGATGTCCTCGTAGCCCCGGTTCTCCTCGACGACCACCACGATGTGGTCCGGCCGGGGGACGTCGCTGCCCTCGTCCGAGGAGCCGCAGGCCGCGACGGGCAGGAGGACGGCGAAAGCGGCGGACGCGGCGACGACCGACTTCCGCATGCGGCCCATCGGACGGGACGGCGTCATCAGTCGTGGTGTCACTGCTTTCCCCTGACGGTCGGTCCATCCACGCTGCCGGTCGCAGCAAACGGCAGTAACGTAATTTTTAGCACTAATGCCGCATATTGGTCGGCATGGATCGCTGGTGCGTGCCGAGGGAGGCGCCGCGGAGGGTGCTCCCCGGCCCGGTCGTGGCACCCGCTGTGCGGGAGGCATATCCATGGGCAAGCGTTCGCCGCTGACGATGGGTCAGTGGGCGCCGCGTGCTCCTGTGGAGACGCGGCGACCCGATGGGACGCCGGTGCCCGCGTCCGGACGGCGACGCGGCACCGCACTGCGGTGGGTGGCTCGGGCCGCCCTGCCCGTCGCGCTCGCCCTGTGGCTGCTCTCCCTGCGCCACGTCAACCTCAACGCCATGACCGACCTGGGCCTGCTCCAGGTGCTTCCGGTGCTCTTCTGGGTCGCTCTCGGCCTGATCGCCGCCGGTTTCTGCGTCGCCCTTGCCGACCGGCGGACCCGGGGCGGCTGGTTCGCCGCCTACGTCCTCGGCCTGATCGCGATCCTGCACGCCACTCCCGCGTTGCTGTACCCCACCCTGCGCTACGGCTGGGCGTGGAAGCACGTGGCGGTCGTGGACGCCATGATCCGCAACGGCGGCAGTGTTCCCGGCGCGGAGAAACTCGACGTCTACGACCAGTGGCCGGGCTTCTTCCACCTCAACGCCCTGGTGGTGCAGGCCACCGGCCTGGAGTCGTCGCTGGGCTACGCGGTGTGGGCCCCGCCCGTCAACAACGTCCTGCTGCTCGCCCCGCTGCTCCTGATCTACCGGGCCGTGACCACGGACCGGAGGCTCGTCTGGGGAGGCGTCTGGATCTTCTACTCGTGCTCGTGGGTCGGGCAGGACTACTTCGCGCCCCAGGCGTTCGCGTTCCTGCTCTTCGTCACGCTCATCGCTCTGGTGATGGGGCAGCTGCGGGCCGGTGCGGAGCGGCCACCGGGGGACAGGGCCAGGGCATGGCCCGCCGGCAGGTTTCTGATCGTCGTGCTGATCATGGCGGTGATCGTCTGCTCGCACCCGCTGACCCCGCTGATGATGGTCTGCGCCCTGGTCGCCCTGTCGCTGCCGCGCCGCAACAGGCGGGTGCTGCTGCCGGTGCTGGGCGCCGGGGTACTGCTGACCGTGGTCTGGGACGCCACCGTCGCCCGGCCTTTCGTCTCGTCCAATCTGAGCGAGTTCGCCGGCGCGCTGCTGGAGCCGGACTCCAACGTGGTCTCCGGTCTGGCGACCCTGGGCAGCGCCGCTCCCGGGCAGGTGCAGGTCTCCTGGATCGACCGGAGCCTGTCCGCCGCGGTCTTCCTGCTGGCGGCCCTCGCTTTCGTCAGGCGCCGCTGGACCCGCCGTACCGGCTTGCCGCTGCTGGTCCTGGCCCCGCTGCCCGTCCTGATCGCCAACTCCTACGGCGGCGAGATGATCTTCCGGGCCTATCTGTTCGCGCTGCCCGCCGCCGCCCTGCTGATCTCGGCCCTGCTGTTGGAGTCACGACGACATCCGCGGCTGCGCGTGTTCCTGGTCGCCCCTGTGCTGCTGGCGATGCTCGGAGGGCTGCTCTTCGGCTACTACGGCAAGGAGTCGGCCAACTACTTCACCGAGGAGGAGGTGGCGGCCACCCACTTCGTCACGGCCACCACGCCTCCCGGGTCCCTCATCGTCTCCCTCACGTCGGACGTGCCCGGCCTGGAGATGAACTACGACAAGCACCCGCGCGTCCAGCTCAACGAACAGGACCTCAAGGTCCGCCAGCGGCTGACCGAGGACCCGATCGAGGGACTGGAGCCGTTCATCGACGGTGCGACGGTGCGCGAACCGGCGTACATCGTGCTGAGCCGAGCCCAGGCCGCTGAGTGCTACCTCAACGGCAGCCTGCCCGCCGACACCATGCAGCGCATGGACCGGGCGATGTCGGACACCTGGGGATTCGTGCGCGTGTTCCGCAACCAGGACGCCGTCGTCTTCCGCTACCAGAACCCCGACGCGGAAGAGGCGTCATGACCACCCTCCCCCCGAGCCTCGCGCCCCGCTGGCGATGGCCGCTGCGCATCGCGCTCGCGCTGTCGGGCTGGCTCGCCCTCGCCGCGACCCTGGCCCTGCCGGACGCGGGCGTCCCCCGCCTTCTGATCATCTGCTCGTTCCTGCTGCTGTGTCCCGGGTTCGCGGCGACACGCTGGGCCAGGCCCACGCCCTGGCACGACCGGGGGTGGCCGTTCTTCGTGGAGACGGCGTTGCTGGCCGTGGCGCTCAGCCTGTGCCTGGGGGTCCTCGCGGTGGAGCCGTTCTACCTCACCGAATCCTTCACCACCACACGCGTGATCGTCGCCCTGGCCGTCATGACGTCCCTTCTGGCCCTGCTGCCCACACCCGGCACCCGCAGGCCCGGGGCGCGGCCCACCGCCCCCGACGACGCGCCGTCGGCGCCCGGCTCGCCGCCGGATCCGGCGGCGGACGCCCCGCCCCGGCCCGGCGCGGCGACATGGGCGGTGCCCGGTGACCGGCCCCACAGACGGCGGCCCTCCGGACGGCCGGGCGACCGCGGCCCGCTCGCCGTGACCGGTGCCGGACCGTACGGCTCGGCCATCGCCTGCCCTCAGCGGGCCGCCCGGGTTCGGTCGCGCGTCTCAGGGCAGGTAAGGGCGTCGCGGCGGGCCCGTCCGGTGCCGCGGCTGCTCCTCGAACGTGGCGAGGGACCGTTCGCCGCCTTGGTGGTGCTCGCCGCCGGCGCGGTGCCCCGTGTCCACGTCCCGCGGACGCTGTGGTCACCTCCGGCTGACGCGCCCCTCCCGCACCAGGGCGCGGCCCGGCCCACCGTCGTCGCCCGTACCCCGGCCGTGCCCTTCGACTCCCCGCCACTCGACGGCACGGGAGGCCGCTCCCGGCTGCCGAAGCCCGACGCACCGCTCGGCCACGGGCACCCGCGGCCGGACGCCGGCCGCCGGAACAGGGCGGTTCGGCGCCGCCTGCCCGCACCGCTGCGAAGGGCGTTGCCGCGGGTCGTCACCCGCATCGGCGTCGCCCGGCGCCGCAGCGCCGCGGTGACGGCGGGGAAACGGCGGTAACCCCCGATGCGCGCGGGACGACTGCGCCCCCTCCTGGCCGCGTTGACGCTCGCGCTGGCAGTGGCCTGCGGCGCCACCGAACGCGAGACACCCGCGCCGCGACCCGTGCCGCGGGACTGGAACCTGACGTTCCATGACGAGTTCGACGGCTCGGACCTCGACACCGACCGCTGGGCGACCTGTTACGACTGGAACAAGGACGGGTGCACCAACAGCGGCAACGACGAGGAGCAGTGGTACCTGCCCGGCCAGGTCTCCGTCGGGGACGGTGCGCTGCGGCTGGACGCCGAGCGGCGCGGTACACGCGGCAGCGACGACAAGACCTACCCCTGGCGGTCCGGCATGATTTCGACCGGCAGGGACGACTGGTACGGCGAACCCCGGCACGTCTTCACGTACGGATACTTCGAGGCGTCCATCCGCGTCCCCGGGGAGGCGGGCATGTTCCCGGCGTTCTGGATGATGCCGGCCTCCAGGTTCACCCCTCCCGAACTCGACATCATGGAGTTCCTCGGTGGCACCGAGCACGTCTTCATGTACGCGCACTGGCGCAGCCCGGACGGCGACCAGCGCGCACGGGGCACGTACGGGCCCGTTCCCTTCGCGGACGAGCACCACGTCTTCGGCATGCTGTGGACCACTGACGAGGTGAGCTGGTACGTCGACGGTGTCCGGCGCTTCCGGGTGACCGAGCCCGAGCGGATCCCGCACGTGCCGATGGAAGTCCTGATCAACCTCGCGGTAGGAGTGCCGCAGTCGCCGCCCCCTTCGGTGGACTCGGCGCGGATGACGGTGGACTGGGTCCGTGTGTGGCAGGAGTGAGGGACCGTCACCGTGCGGGCGCGGGCAGGGACGGATAGGGGCGGTCGATGCCCGCGCGCAGCCGCCGGTAGCCGCGCCAGGCCCGGGTCCGCACCAGCTCGGGGAACGGCGCGACGGGCGCGCCCGCACCCTGTGCCCAGGCCAGGAACCGGTCCCACGCGGTGTCGGCCCGCACCATCAGCCGGGCGACGCGCAGCGGTTCGTCCGCGTCCGAACTGAAGCCGTGGCGTACGGCGGTGGCCGAGGTCCAGCCCGCCTCGCGCACCAGGCGGCGGACCGTGCGGCTGGAGTACCCGTGCGGATAGGCGAAGGCGTCGACACGATGCCCGAGGGCGTCCTCCAGCCGGGCCTTGCAGCCCTCGATCTCCTCCCGCGCCGACCGCCTGGGGAGGGCGTCCAGTTGAGGGTGGGTGCGGGTGTGTCCGCCGATCTCGGTGATCGGGTCCAGCTCGCGCAGCTGCGGCCAGGTCAGCATGGGGGCGGGCGGAAGGAGGCTGCCGTGCTCCGGTGGCCGGGAGGGTCCCCCCAGCGCACCCGTGGTGACGTAGAGCGTCGACGGCAGACCCCGCGCGGCGAGCAACGGTGCCACGGTGGAGTGGAAGTCCGCGAAACCGTCGTCGAAGGTCAGCACGGCCGGCCGGGGCGGCAGCGGCGGTCCGCCCCGCAGCGCGGTGATCAGACGTCGCAGCGGGACGACCTCGCGACCGTTGTCCGCGAGGAGGTCGAGCTGCTCGGTGAAGACCCGCGGGCTCACCGTGAACGGGGCGATCCACGAAGGAGGGTCGTCGGACACCGAGTGGTAGAGGAAGACCGGGACGGGTTGTGAGGTCATGCCGGTCGCTCCCTCACCGGGACGTGGTGGGCCGGTTCGGCGGGTGTGGAGCGCCGCAGGCGCACCGAGCCCACGGCGTATCCCGCCGCGGTGGCGCCGAGGCCGAGGGTCAGTGCGAGGACCGTCCGCGCCGGGGCGGACCGGCGGTGCCGCAGGGCCTCGCCGTAGGCGCGGGGGACGGTGGACCTGAGGTAGGCGCGCTCGCTGGACAGGGCGGCGGCGCCCTCGCTGTACCGGGCCACCAGCGCCTTGGACAGCCCCTCGGCGTAGCAGCGCGACCGGAAGTACGACCATGTGGCGCGTGCGGCGGGGACGCGGTGGCGGACGGTGGCCGACGGGTCGTAGAGCAGCACGGCGTCCGGGCGGCGGGACCTGATGCGCAGGCACAGTTCGGTCTCCTCACAGCCCAGGGGCCGGGTCCCCACCCGGCCCAGGTCCGTGCGGAAGCCGCCGGCCGCGCGGAGCACGTCCCTGCGGAAGGACATGTTGGCCCCGATGAAGTTGCGGACGGGCGCGGGCTCTTCGGGCAATCCCCGGTACGAGCAGCCGACCACCCAGTCGAACTCCGGGGGGAACCAGGGCGGCCGGTCCGTCTCCCACCAGGGCACGACGAGCCCGCCCACCCCCGCCACGCGCGGATCGCGGTGGCCGGCCAGCAGACGGGCCGTCCATGACGGGTGTGCGGTGGCGTCGTCGTCGAGGAAGGCCACCACCTCTCCGACGGCCGCCTCGACGCCGGTGTTCCGGGCGCCGGACAGGCCCTTGCGCCGCTGGTTGGACAGCACCCGGACCCCGTGCAGCATGCGGGTGGCGAGGCGTTGTAGTTCCGGGCAGTGGTCGACGACCAGCACGACCTCGTCCGGCGGACGGCGCTGGGAGTGGACCGAGTCGACGGCGGCCCGGAGGTCCTCCCAGCGGTCGAGCGTGTAGGCGCACACGATGACGGAGAGACTCGGCGCGGTGTTCATGAGGTGCTCCCGGGGTCCGCGACGTCCTGCCGGGGAGACGAGGTCAGCCAGCGGGAGCGCCGGATCAGCAAGGGCGTGGCGATGAGGCACTCCGCCACCAGCCAGGCGGCGCCGGCGCCCGTCACCCCGAACTCCGGCAGCAGCAGCCGCGCCAGCCCCAGCACGAGCACGCACAGGGCGATCTGCAACCCGACCACCAGGCGCATGCGCCGTCGGGCCCGCAGCACGTCGACCGCCACGCTGAACACCAGGTTGGGCAGGGCGGACAGGGCCAGCAGGCGCAGCAGGGCGGTGCCGTGCTCGGCGTAACCGGGCCCGAACAGCCCGAGGATCCACGGGGCCCCGGCGACGATCACAGCGACGCCCGTGACCAGCAGCATCCCCGAATGGCGCAGCACCCGCAGCCCGTGCTCCGCCAGCCGTTCGGGTCGTCGCACCACCTCGACGACCAGTGAGCTGCCCATGTTGCGCACCACCAGGAACAGCACGTAGCCGATGATCCAGGCGAGGGAGAAGTAGGCGCTCTGCTCCGCTCCGAGGACGTTCAGCACCATCAGCGGCACGAGGGTGTACGCGGCCATCCGGAACAAGGAGCCCGTGTAGTCGGCGGCCGCGTAACTGAGCAGCCGCGGTGGGCGTACCGCCTCGGGGTTCTCCCGCTCGTGACGCGGCACCGCCCGCCGCAGCAGCAGGTAGTTGGCGACCAGGAGGGAGATCAGCAGGCCTCCCGCCCAGGACAGCAGGATGCCGGTCTTCAGGGCCAGGACGGCGCCGCCGGCCAGCAGTGCGATCTTGACGAAGGCGAAGACCATGTTCTCGGCCACCACCCAGCCCGGGCGGCGCATGGCCGTGAGCGCACCGTCCTGGAGGACGAAGACGGTGTACGCGGCGGTGGCCGCCACGAACCAGACCGCGACCAGGGGATCGCGCAGGAAGGCCAGGTCGGGTGCCAGGGCGGGCACCAGGAGGACGAAGACGAGGCACACCAGAGCGCTCCACGCGGCGGTGACCGCGTAGCAGGTGAGCAGCAGTCTGCGGGTCTGACGTCCGGAGCAGGGCAGGAACCGGATGAGGAAGTCGTTGAGGTTGAGCTGACCGATGTTGGCCAGGAGCAGCGACGCGGACAGTGCCGAGTAGCTCACGCCCACGACCTCGTCGTCGTACCAGTGGGTGGCGAACAGCCAGAAGATCGCGCCGACTCCGGCGTTGACCAGCGAACTGATCGCCAGGAGATGGCCGTTGCGGACCAGGGGTTCGTTGGGCAGGACACGGGCGATGCCGGTGCGCACCACCGTGGGCAGCGACCGCCCCCCGTGCTGGCCTCCCGCCATCTCGGGCCTGTCGGCTGTTCGCTGGGGCACGGGCACGGCCTTTCCTCAGACCGGGCGGTGGCCGGTGCGGTTCCGGCGGCGGCTGCGCAGATATCCGATGGGCCCGTACAGCAGCCCGCACAGCTCCAGGCGTGCGAGCCGTCGCGACCGCCGGATGTCCGCCTCCGCCTTGCGGTGCGCCTGGGCCAGGGCGTACCGCACGCCCCGGGGGAGCCGGCGCACGAGGGCCGGGACCATGAGGGGGTCGTGCACCAGGGCGCCGGTGAGGTAGGCACCGAGCCCGGCACCGTAGCCGAACGCCTGGGCGTCCAGGGCGTCCTGGGTGCGGCGGTGGCGATGCCAGACGATCGCCTCCGGCTGGTAGGCCAGGGTGTGACCGGACGTCAGGACCCGGAAGAAGGCGAGCAGGTCGTCGCCGCCGCGGGCCGGAGTTCCGGTGCCCGTGGCCGGGTCGAAACCGCCGAGGGCGCGCAGTGTGTCCGTACGGAAGGCCATGTTGGTGCCGGATCCGAAGCGTCCCGCGGCGAAGGGGAACAGGGGGTCCTTCGGCGGGTGGTGCGGGGACCAGGTGCGTGGCACGAACCCCTTGGCGAAGCCGCCGTGGCGCTCCAGGGCGGCCTGGGCCTCGGTCTCCAGCTCGGCCGGGATGATGAGCCCGGTCACACAGCCGATGTCCGGGTCCCGGGCGAAGCCCTCGGCGAGCGCGGCGAGCCAGCGCGGGTCGACCAGGGTGTCGTCGTCGGTGAACGCGGCGATCTCGCCCCGGGCGCGGCGAAGACCCCGGTTGTGCGCGTGGGCCAGACCCGGGAGCGGTTCCCGGACGTAGCGGGCCCGGCCCCCGTACGCGCCGCGGACGAGCCGCTCGGCCGCGTCGTCGGCCGGGGCGTTGTCCACCACGATCACCTCGAAGTCCGGGTAGTCCACCCGCAGCAGGGACGTCAGGCATTCCCTGAGCATCTCCGGGCGGTTGTGCGTCGCGACGATCACGCTGATGGACGGCGCGAAGGGCGAGGAGCCCCGGGCGGGGGTTCCCGCGTGCGGAAGCGGGAACCGGCGCCGGGCCGTGCCGGCCACGGACCGCCACAGATCCTCGGGCGTGCCCTCGTGCCCGCCGGTCACCGTGACCAGGCCCAGGGGACGGCCGCGCAAGCGCACCAGGGCCAGCACCGGAGCCGCCGGAAGGGCCGGTCCCGGGCCGGCGGGCCCGCGGAACTCGAACGGCCGCGCCAGGTCGACGTCGACGACCGCGACCGGCGCGTACCCGGACCCGGCCGGCGGGTACCCGGACCCGGCCGGCGCGGTCGCGGCAGCCCGGGGAGAGACCGCCGGGCGCCGGGTGACGCTCATGCCGTGCTCCCCGCGGCCCGCGCGGCGGAGCGGGCGCCGGGCCGCTCGGACAGGAGCGTACGCAGCACTCGACGGCCGTCGGAGACGGCGTGCAGGTGGGACCGCCCGCTGCGCCGCGGCAGTTCGAGGCTCGGGACCTCGGCGATGCGCAGGCCCGAGCGCAGCGCGTGGGCGATCATCTCGGTCTCGATCTCGAACCCGGAGGAGTGCAGGTCGAGGTCGTCCAGGAAGTCGCGGCGGAAGGCGCAGAACCCGTAGCAGAGGTCCGTCAGTCTGGCGTCGTAGAGGTGGTTCACCGCGGCCAGCAGCACCTGGTTCCCGAGCCGCCGGATGCGGGTGATGTCGAGGGAGCCGCCGCCCGCGATGAACCTCGAGCCCTTGACGAAGTCGAACCCATGGTCGAGGAAGTGGAGGTAGTGCGGGATCTCCCCGGGCAGCATGCTGCCGTCGGCGTCCATCATCACGATGTAGTCGCCGGTCGCGGAGAGGAAGCCGGTGCGCAGGGCGTTGCCCTTGCCGGGACCGCTCTGCTCGACGTGGCGGACGGTGGGCAGGCACCGGGTCGCCATGTGCACCGTGGCGTCGACGGAGTCCCCGTCGACCAGGATGACCTCGTCGACGCAGTCCGGGATCTGCTCGAAGACCCAGGGGATGTTGCGGGCCTCGTTGCGGGCGGGGACGACCAGGCTGACGCTGGCACGGGGCGGGGGGCGGTCCCCGGCCCGGCGCAGCGGGTGCGGGGCGCGGTCCGCCCGCGCGGAGCCGTGGCCGTCGGCCTCGGTCATGAAGGAGGGGTGCTCGGGCAGCTGATGCGTGTTGTTCATGGTGCCGGTCTCCCGGTCAGGTGCCTCCGAGGAGACGCCATATGTTTACGACGTATACGTACATTTTGCCCGGTTTGTCCGTGAGGTCAAGAGCAGCACACGGCACCGTGACCGCCGGCCTGGGCCGGGGCGCTGTGCGGGCGTAGGGTGGAGAGCGGCAAAGTGCACGACGGCGTAGTCCCGATCATGAACGCACCCATCGAGGATTACGCCCTCATCAGCGATCTGGAGACGGCCGCCATGGTCGGCCGGGACGGGTCGGTGGACTGGCTCTGTCTGCCCCGGTTCGACTCCCCGGCCTGTCTGGCGGCCCTGCTGGGCACCGAGGACAACGGACGCTGGCGACTGGCCCCCGTGTCGGGCGGCCCCTGCACACGCCGCTCCTACCGGGCCGACACCCTGGTCCTGGACTCCGTGTGGGAGACCCCCACCGGGAGCGTGCGCGTCACCGACCTCATGCCGCCGCGCGCTGACGTGCCCTGCATCCTGCGCATGGTCGAAGGACTGACCGGCACGGTGGATCTGCGCAGCGAGCTGCGCCTGCGCTTCCACCAGGGCCGTGTCGTGCCCTGGGTCCGGGACGTCGGGCACTGCACCGTCGCCGTCGCCGGTCCGGACGCGGTCTGGCTCGGCGGCGACGGCCCGGTGCGCGACCGGGGGGACGAGGACGCCACCGTCTGGGAGTTCACCGTCACGGCCGGACGCAGACTGGCGCTCACGCTGGGGTGGACGCCCTCGTACCGCTCCGCGGCACCCTCACCCCTGTGGGTCCCGGCGGAGACCGCGCTGAAGGAGACGGTCGACTTCTGGCGGCGCTGGGCCGCCCGGTGCCACTACCAAGGGCCGTGGCGGGAACCTGTCGTGCGCTCCCTCATCACCCTCAAGGCCCTCACTTACGCCCCCACAGGCGCCATCGTCGCCGCTCCCACCACCTCGCTGCCCGGCCGCATCGGCGGTGAGCGCAACTGGGACCACCGGTTCTGCTGGCTGCGCGATTCCACCCGCGCGTTGTCCTGTCTCCTGCGCAGCGGCTACCGGGACGAAGCCACGGCCTGGCTGGACTGGCTGGTGCGGACCATCGGCGGTGATCCCGCCGATCTGCAGACCGTCTACGGCGTCAAGGGGCAGCGGCTGCTGCCCGAGACCGAGGCGCCCTGGCTGCCCGGCTACGAGGGCTCCCGGCCGGTGCGGTTCGGCACCTCCGCGGTCAGCACCTTCCAGCTGGACGTGTACGGCGAGGTCATGGACACGCTGTGGCTGTCGCTGCGCGCCGGTATCCCCATGCCGGCCCATGTGTGGGAGCTGGTCGAGTCGCTCATGGGATTCCTGCGGCGGCACTGGCGCGAGCCGGATCAAGGGCTGTGGCCGGAGGGCGGCCCGCGGCGGCAGTTCGTGCACTCCAAGGTCATGACATGGGTGGCCGCCGACCGCGCCGTGCGGATGGGGGAACTGCTCGGGCGCAACGGCTCCTCCGGACAGTGGCGGGCCATGCGGCAGGAGGTGCACCGGCAGGTCTGCCGGGAGGGCTGGGACACCGCCCAGCGGTCCTTCGTCCAGTCCTACGGCGCGCCCGGCCTGGACGCCTCGGCGCTGCTGATCCCCCGGGTCGGGTTCCTGCCCGGCCGCGACGAGCGGGTACGGAGCACGGTGCGCGCCATGAGCCGCCTCGGGCGCGGCGGGTTCGTCCGCCGGTACGACGAGGGTGCCGCGGTGCCGGAGCGGCAGGAGAGCGCCGAGGGCGCGTCCCTCTCCTGCTCCCTGTGGTACGCGGACGCCCTCGCCGCGACGGGGCGCCGGCACGAGGCCCGGGAGGTCTTCGAGCGGGTCCTCTCCGTTCGCAACGACGTCGGCCTGCTGGCCGAGCAGTGGGACCCCGACGCGCGGCGCCAACTGGGCAACGCGCCCAAGGCGTTGAGTCACATCGCACTGGTGGAGACGGCGTTCGGCCTGTCACCGGCGCCGGGAGGGGGCCGCGGGGTGACGGCAGTGGGCCGGCGCTGAGACACCGCACCGGCCTCAATCGGCCGCCCGTCCGCCGTCGTTGCGTTCTCGCAGCACGGCCTCGCCCTGCTCCACCGTCATGGGCCGGGCGAACAGGAAGCCCTGCCCGTACCGGCAGCCGATGTCCGCCAGCAGTTGCCGCTGCTGCGGCTCCTCGATGCCTTCGGCGATGACCTGGAGGCCGAGTGTGTCGGCGAGATGCACGATGCCCTCGACCAGGGCGACTTGCTGCGGGTCGTGCGGGATGCCGTCGATGAACGACTTGTCGATCTTGAGCACGTCGATGGGGAAGTCCCGGAGGTAGCGCAGCGAGGAGAACCCGGTGCCGAAGTCGTCGACGGCTATGCGCACGCCGCGGTCCTTCAGCGCCTGGATCTGCGCGTCGATGTGGTCCGTCCGCTGCATGAGCACCGACTCGGTGAGTTCCAGCTGGAGTGTGCCCTCGGCGAGACCGGTGGTGTCCAGAGCGGTGCACACCTCCTCCAGGAACCCCCTGTCGCGCCACTGCCGGGTCGATACGTTGACGCTGATGTACGGCGGGTCGAGCTGCGGTGTGCGGTGCTGGAGCCGGGCGATGTCGGCCGTGGACGTGTGCAGCACCCACGCGCCGAGCGTCGAGATGTGCCCGGTCTCCTCGGCGAGCGGGATGAACTGGTCCGGCGGCACCGGATCGGGCCCGAGCTCGGGCCAGCGGGCCAGGGCCTCGAAGCCCACGACCCTGCCTTCGTCGATGTCCACCACCGGCTGGTAGCGCAGGCCGAACTCCTCCCTGCTGACGGCCTGGTCGAGCCGCACCTGCAAGTCGTGGCGCTCCACCACACGAATCCGCTGCTGGGGCTGGAACCGGCGCCAGGTGCGCTTGCCGGACGCCTTGGCGGCGTACAGGGCCAGGTCGGCGAGCGCGAGCAGGTCCCCGGCGTCCGTGCTGTCCCTGGCCGTGGCCACACCCACGCTGGCCGAGACGCTCACCGACTCCACCGCCAGGTGGAAGGGCCGGCTGAGCGTCCGGACCACGTGCGCGGCCAGCACCTCGGCGTCGATGGGCTGCTCCGCGTCCTCGATGAGCACGGCGAACTCGTCACCGCCGAGCCGGGCGGCGGTGTCGGTGCGCCGCAGCATCCCCGACAGGCGCTCGGCCACGGCACACAGCAGACGATCACCGACCGCGTGCCCGAGTGTGTCGTTGACGATCTTGAAGTCGTCCAGGTCGATGAAGAGCAGGCAGGTGGTCGTCGACTCCCGGTGGCCCCGGCGCAGCGCGCGTTCGGTCCGCTCCAGCAGAAGCGTGCGGTTGGGCAGACCGGTCAGCGAGTCGTGGAAGGCCCGCTGCGTGAGTTCGTGTTCCAGCTGCCGTTGCTCGGTGACGTCCCGCAGGGTGACGACCAGGCCGCCCACAGTCGGGTCGTGCCGCAGGTCCCGGCAGCGCACCTCCACCTCGATGCGGGCCGTGTCCCGGGGCACCCGCCAGTGGTCGTGCGCTTCGGGCTGCCCGTCGGCGCGCAGGGCCGCCAGGGTGCGCACGACCCGGTCCCGCTCCTGGGGATCCACCAGGTCGGGAAGGTGTGTCCCGGTGAGTTCCGTACTGCCGAACACGGTGGGCGCCGAGGGGCTGGCGTAGCGGACGGTGGTGTCGTCGTTGACGATGAGGATGACGTCCGAGGCGTTGTGCACGAGGGTGCGGAAGTAGGCCTCGCTCTCCTTGCGGATGACCTCCCGCCGTAGCGCGATGCGTTGCGTCGTGAGCCCGGCGTGCGAGGCGAGCAGCTCCAAGGACCCGCGCATCTCGGAGAGCTGGCGCTCGGATCCGGCCGCCAGCAACGCCCCCGGGAGTTCGCCGTCGGCCGGTTGCTCGGGATGGACCATGGGGCAGAGCAGGGCCGCGGGCAGCTTGCCGAGCCGGGCGCTGACCGCCGGTCCGAGCGCGGCGGACGGCACGAGCACCGTGCGGTTGCGGGCGGCCCCGTCGGGCTCGCCCCGCGAGGGCACCGGGCCGTCGGCCCCGGCGGGGCGGCGCTCCAGCCGGTCGTACAGCTCCTCCGCCTCCCCGGCCGACAGCAGAAGCGTCACATGCCGGCTCTGCGGCCCGAACAGGGACGTGACTGCCGCGTCGCAGGCCCGTGCGATCTCCACCGGCCAGAACGCCCCCATCAGAGAGTCCGCGGCGGTGCGCAGGGCCAGCTCCCGTGTCATGGCCCTGCGGTGCGCGACGACCATCAGGGTGAGCCGGAGGATCACCAGCAGGAACAGCGTTCCGGAGAACGCGGCGAGCAGCGTGGAGTCGTACTCCAGGCCGTTGCTCTCCTCGTGGGCGAGGATCGCGGGCGGGATCAGAGTCGCCACGGCGAGCAGGAGCAGTCGGCGCCGGGGTGGCAGCAGGGTCTGCGGCACAGAGACCGGGGCGGTCAGCCGTGCCATGGAGGGGTGCAGCGCGGCCGAACCCCAGGCGGCGCAGAACACGATCCAGCAGGCTGCCGGGAGGGTGACCGCCTCCCGGGCGCCGTTCAGCCTGAGGATGGCGTGGGCGAGGTCGAGGCCGAGCAGGGGGAGGGCGCCCAGGACGAGCAGCCGGACGGCCCGGCAGGGGCCGCGGGTGAGGAGCCGGCCCAGGAGACCCAGCACGAGTACGTCCCCGACCGCCGAGGCGACGCTGATCGCACGCTGCTGCCAGGTCAGCCCCTCCTGCCGGGTCAGGGGCTGCACCAGGTAGACCCACACCGGCAGCGCGAGCCCGGCCGTGATGACCAGGGTGTCGAGCACGGTGGGCAGGTCACGCCCCTTCCACCGGCAGCCCAGCAGACCCGACAGCCCCACGGCGAACAGCGGGAGAACGAGGAGACGGCAGACGTCGACCGGGGACGGGAACGGGGCCGAAGCGGCGGAGTACGCCTCCTGTGCGTGGCCGAAGGTGCTGCCCCCGGTGAAGATCAGCAGCCCGGCGGCGAGCACCAGCCACGGCCAGGGGGGCACGGGGCGGTGGACCCGTACCCCGGCCACGACGGCCGCGACCCCGGTGAGCCCGATGAGCGCCCACAGCGGCGTCCGCAGCACCGGGACACACACGTACAGGACGGTGAGGACCCCGATCAGCGAGAGGTACCCGGCCGGCGGGTGGCGGGCCGGGCCGCCTCGGCCGGTCGGCGGGGGCCGCATGCGGGCCTACTCCTTCGACTCCGGCTGCCGCGCGGCGTCCGCGTAACCGTGTGGGTTGAGCCGCTGGAAGCGCCAGGCGTCCCGGCACACATCGGCGAGGTCGCGGGTGGGACGCCAGCCCCATGCCCGCTGCACGGCCGTGGCGTCGGCGACCAGTTCGGCGACGTCCCCGGGGCGCCGGGGTGCGATGTCGTACGGGATGGGCCGGCCGCAGGCCCGGGAGAAGGCGGCCACGACGTCCAGGACCGAACTGCCCGTGCCCGCGCTCAGGTTGTACACCCGCATGCCCGGCGTGTCACCCAGGTGGTCCAGTGCGACGCGGTACGCCTCGACGGCGTCCATGACGTGCAGGTAGTCACGGATCCCGGTGCCGTCGGGGGTCGGATAGTCGTCGCCGTAGAGCGAGAACTTCTCCCTCCGGCCGACGGCCACCTGCGCGAGACGGGGCAGCAAGCCCTCGGGTGGGTGAGGGGGGTCCTCGCCGAGGAGGCCGCTGGGGTGGGCACCGGCGGGGACGGGGCAGCGCAGGCACAGCACGGTGTACTCGGGGTGGCGCAGGCAGACGTCCGCGAGGATCTGTTCGCAGATCCACTTCGAGGCCGCGTACGGGGTCGCGGGCCTGACGGGGGTGGCTTCGCCGAGCGTTCCCCGGCCCCCGTCCCCGTAGATCCAGCAGGAGGACGGGTAGACCAGCCGGTGCACCCCGTGTTGGTGCATGGTCCGCAACAGGGCGGTGGTCCCGCCGACGTTGGTGTCGTAGTACGTGACGGGCATCCGTGTCGACAGGCCCCCCGCCTTGTGCGCGGCAAAGTGCACGACGGCGTCCACGGAGTGTCGGTCGAAGACGGCCGAGAGGGCGCGCCGATCACGGATGTCCAGCTCGTAGACGGCGCCGACGAAGCGGCCGGCGATCCGTTCCACCCGGGTGAACACCTGCGGTGTGCTGTTGGAGTAGTCGTCGACCACGATCACCTCGTAGCCGTGGTCCAGCAGCTCCACGCAGGTGTGGCTCCCGATGAACCCGGCCCCGCCGGTGACGAGGACGGTCGAGGGGGCCCACGAGGATCCGGCTCCTCGAGCAGTCGGCGACTGGTTCCTGCGGGCCATGCCGGGACTCCCGCGTCGGGTGCGGTGGGCACCGTATGTTTACGGTGTATATGTACGACTTTGCACCCGCTGGTCCGGTTCGGTCAAGGCCGCACGAGCAACTGGAAGTCGAACGCGTAGCGCGAGGCCCGGTACAGGTGCGTTCCGTACTCGACCGCACGTCCCGTGTCGTCGTAGGCCGTGCGCCGCATCGTGAGCAGCGCGGCGCCCTCCCGCTCGTCCAGGCGGGAGGCCTCCGCCGCGGTGGCCGCGCGGGCGCCGACCGTCTGGCGGGCGCTGTGCAGGGTGATGCCCGCCGCGCGCATCACACGGTAGAGGCCCGTCGACTCCAGGCGGGCGCTGTCGAGGTCCAGCAGGGCCGCGGGCAGGTGGTTGCACAGCAGCGCCACGGGCGCGCCGTGGGTGTGGCGCACCCGTTCCAGGACCGTCACCTCGCTGCCCTCCGGCACGCCGAGGGCGGCGGCGACCTCGCAGGAGGCCGGGACGACCTCGTGGCGCACGACCTGGGTGGTCGGCGCCTGCCCGGCCGTCTCCAGGTCGTCGTAGAGACTGCTCAGTTCCAGGGGGCGCCTGACCTGGCTGTGCACCACCTGCGTGCCCACCCCGCGCCGCCGCACCAGCAGGCCCTTGTCGACCAGCGACTGGAGGGCCTGACGGACGGTGGGGCGGGACAGGCCCAGGCGCGCGGACAGGTCGACCTCGTTGCCCAGGAGGTCGCCCGGGGCGAGGGCCCCGTGCTCGATCGCCGCCTCCAGCTGCCGCGCGAGCTGGTGGTACAGCGGCACGGGACTGCCCCGGTCCAGGGCGAAGTCCAGCGAACCGAGCGCGGAGGCGGCCGCCGTGGTGCGGGCCCGGTCACCGGTCCTCGCCATGGATGAACCCCCTTCCGGGTGTCAGGAGTTGCTCGGGAAACCGAGGTTGATGCCGCCGTCGGAGGGGTCCGGCCAGCGGGTGGTGATGACCTTGCCCTGGGTGTAGAAGGCGATGCCGTCGTTGCCGTAGACGTGCAGGTCGCCGAAGAGCGAGTCCTTCCAGCCGCCGAAGGAGTGGTAGCCGACCGGGACCGGGATCGGCACGTTGACGCCGACCATGCCCGCCTTGACCTCCAGCTGGAAGCGGCGGGCCGCGCCGCCGTCCCGGGTGAAGATCGCGGTGCCGTTGCCCCAGCGGGAGGAGTTGATCAGCTGGATGGCCTCCTCGTAGGTCTCCGTACGGACGACCGCCAGCACCGGGCCGAAGATCTCGTCCCGGTACGCGTCCGCCGTCACCGGCACCCGGTCCAGCAGGGAGACTCCGAGGAAGAAGCCGTTCTCGTGCCCGTCGACCGAGAAGCCCGTGCCGTCGACCACGACCTCCGCGCCCTGCTCGGCGGCCGACGCCACGTACGACGCCACCTTGTCCCGGTGCTCGCGGGTGATCAGCGGGCCCATCTCCGAGGCCGGGTCGTTTCCGGGGCCGATCTTCAGGTTCTTCGCCCGCTCGGCGATCTTGCCGACCAGCTCGTCGCCGATGTCACCGACGGCCACGACCACCGACACGGCCATGCAGCGCTCGCCGGCCGAGCCGTACGCGGCGTTGATGGCCTGGTCGGCGGCGAGTTCCAGGTCGGCGTCGGGCAGCACCAGCATGTGGTTCTTGGCCCCGCCCAGGGCCTGCACCCGCTTGCCGTGCTCGACGGCCGCTCGCTGGATGTACTTGGCGATCGGCGTCGAGCCGACGAAGGACACCGCCTCGACGTCCGGGTGCTCCAGGAGACGGTCCACGGCCGTCTTGTCGCCCTGCACGATGTTCAGGACGCCCTCGGGCAGACCGGCCTCGGTGGCCAGTTCGGCGAGCCGGAGGGACGCCGACGGGTCCTTCTCGGACGGCTTCAGCACGAAGGTGTTGCCGCACGCGATGGCCAGCGGGAACATCCACATCGGCACCATGGCCGGGAAGTTGAACGGCGTGATGCCCGCGACGACGCCCAGCGGCTGGCGGATCGAGGCGACGTCGACCCGCGTGGAGACCTGGGTGGACAGCTCGCCCTTGAGCTGGACGGAGATCCCGCAGGCGAGCTCCACGATCTCCATGCCGCGCGCGACCTCGCCGAGCGCGTCGGAGTGCACCTTGCCGTGCTCGGCGGTGATCAGCTCGGCGATCTCGTCGCGGTGGGCGTCCAGCAGCTCGCGGTACTTGAACAGGATCGCCGTACGCTTGGCCAGGGAGGACTCGCCCCAGCTGTCGAAGGCGGCCCTGGCGGAGGCGACCGCGGCGTCGACCTCGTCGACGGTGGCGAACGCGACCTGCTTCTCCTGGGCGCCGGTCGCCGGGTTGTAGACGGGGCCGAACCGGCCGGAGGTGCCCTCGACGGGCTTGCCGTCGATCCAGTGGGTGATGGTCTTCATGGTGCGCAAGGGCCTTTCGTGGAGCCTGGGGACAGCGGCGGGGGTCAGAGGTGGCGGCGGCGTCCGGCCACCTGGCGGTCGTAGCGCTCGCGGGCCGCGACGGCCGCCTCCCGGGAGGCGGTCTCGGCCACCGGCACGTCCCACCAGGCCTCGGCCGGGGGAGCGGTCGGGGCCGGATCGGTCTCGACGTAGACGCACGTCGGCCGGTCGCCGGCGCGGGCCGCGGCGAGGGCGTCGCGCAGCTCGCGCACGGTCTTGGCGCGCAGCACCTCCATGCCGAGGCTGGCCGCGTTGGCGGCGAGGTCGACCGGCAGCGGGGCGCCGGTGAAGGTGCCGTCGGCGGCGCGGTGGCGGTACGCGGTGCCGAAGCGCTCGCCGCCGGTCTCCTCCGACAGTCCGCCGATGGAGGCGTAGCCGTGGTTCTGGATCAGGACGAGGTTGACCGGCAGTCCCTCCTGGACGGCCGTGACGATCTCCGTCGGCATCATCAGGTAGGTGCCGTCGCCGACGAGCGCCCACACCGGGGTGCCCGGGGCGGCCTGCTGGACGCCGATGGCGGCCGGGATCTCGTAGCCCATGCAGGAGTAGCCGTACTCCAGGTGGTACTGGCGCGGGCTGCGCGAGCGCCACAGCTTGTGCAGGTCGCCGGGGAGCGATCCGGCCGCGTTGATGACCACGTCGTCGTCGCCGACGGCCGCGTCGAGCGCGCCGAGCACCTGGGTCTGGGTCGGGACAGCGCTGTCGTCGTCGGCCCGGTAGGCGGCCGCGACGACCTCGTCCCAGCGCTGCTTGCCGGCGCGGTACTCGGCCTCGTAGGCCTCCGCGACGCGGTGCCCGGCCAGACCCTCGGCCAGCTTCTCCAGACCGGACCGCGCGTCGCACACCAGCGTCCGGGCGGCCAGCTTGTGCGCGTCGAAGCCGGTGATGTTGAGGTTGAGGAACCGCACGTCCGGGTTCTGGAAGAGCGTGCCGGAGGCGGTGGTGAAGTCCGTGTAGCGGGTGCCGACGCCGATCACCAGGTCGGCGGTGCGGGCGAGGTCGTCGCTGACGGCCGTGCCGGTGTGGCCGATGCCGCCGAGGTCGGCGGGGTGGTCGTGCCGCAGCGAGCCCTTGCCCGCCTGGGTGGAGGCGACCGGGATGCCCGTGGCCTCCACGAACGCCTTCAGCGCCGCCTCGGCCTCGCTGTGGTGGACGCCGCCGCCCGCCACGATCAGCGGCCGCCCGGCCGACCGGATCGCCTCGATCGCGGCGGTCAGCTCCACCGGGTCCGGCGCGGGACGCCGTACGTACCAGACGCGCTCGGCGAAGAACTCCTCCGGCCAGTCGTACGCCTCCGCCTGCACGTCCTGCGGCAGGGCCAGGGTGACGGCGCCGGTCTCGGCCGGGTCGGCCAGCACGCGCATCGCGTTCAGCGCCGACGGGATCAGCGCCTCGGGGCGGGTGATCCGGTCGAAGTACCTCGACACCGGACGGAGCGTGTCGTTGACCGAGACGTCGGCCTCGACCGGGTGCTCCAGCTGCTGGAGGAGCGGGTCGGGGGCGTGCGAGGCGAAGTAGTCGCCGGGCAGGAGCAGCACCGGCAGCCGGTTGATCGTCGCCAGGGCCGCGCCGGTGACCAGGTTGGTGGCGCCCGGGCCGATGGAGGTCGTCACCGCCTGCGCGGACAGGCGGTTGAGCTGCCGGGCGTACCCGACCGCGGCGTGCACCATGGACTGCTCGTTGCGGCCCTGGTGGAACGGCATGGCCTCCTCGCCCGCCTCCAGGAGGGCCTGGCCGATCCCGGCGACGTTGCCGTGGCCGAAGATGCCCCAGGTTCCGGCGATGAGCCGGCGGCGCACGCCGTCCCGCTCGGTGTACTGGGCGGACAGGAACCGCACCAGGGCCTGGGCGGTCGTCAGGCGGCGGGTCGGGGCGCTCATCGGGACGTCTCCGGGGCGGTGTAGAGGGGGAGGCGGGGGTCGACCGGCTGGTCCGGCCAGGTGTCGCGGATCCAGGCGTGGTCGGGGTGGTCGCAGATCAGCCAGGCGCGCTCGGCCTCCGGGCCCGCCATGACGTTGAGGTAGTACATGTGGTGGCCGGGCGTGGCCATCGACGGCCCGTGCCAGCCGTCCGGGATGAGGACGACGTCACCGTCGCGGACCTCGGCGAGCACGTCGGTGTCGCGGCCGGGGCCGGACGGGGAGACGCGCTGGTAGCCGAGGCCGGGGACGCCGTCGTGCCCGGCGAACTCGAAGTAGTAGATCTCCTCCAGCACGGACTCCTCGCCCGGCCGGTGCTCGTCGTGCTTGTGCGGCGGGAAGGACGACCAGTTGCCGCCCGGGGTGATCACCTCGACCGCGATGAGCTTGTCGCACTCGAAGACCCCGGCCGCGCCGAAGTTGTTCACCTGCCGGGAGCAGGAGCCGGTGCCCCGCAGCTCCACCGGCACCTCCGAGGCCGGCCCGTAGCGCGCGGGCAGCCGGCGGGTGCAGCGCGCGCCGGTCAGCGCGAACCGGCCGCCGCCCGCGGACGTCACGCTCGCGCGTGCGTCGCGCGGGACGTACGCGAAGTCGCTGACCCCGCTGAACACGTCGGGGCGTCCCCGCAGTTCGAAGGTGTCCTGGCCGAAGTCGTCCGTCACGGCGACCGCGCAGCCGCCGCTCAGCGGCACGACGATCCACTCGCTGTCGCCGCTGTCGAAGGAGTGCGCGCCGCCCGGCGGCAGCTCCAGGACCCGCAGGGCGGAGTGGCCCCAGCCGGCCTTCTCGGGCGTGATGTCGACGGTGTAGGGGCCGCCGAGGGCCTTGCCGGCGGGAAGGTGGTACGTCATTGCGTCCTCCGGATCACAGCAGACCGACGGCCGTGTCCACGGCCTCTTCCACGCTGCCCCCGGCCGGGTAGAGCAGCGACCTCCCGACGACCATGCCCTGCACGGTGGGCAGTCGCAGGGCTTTGCGCCAGCGTTCGTAGGCGCCCTCCTGATCGTCTCCGACCTCGCCGCCGAGCAGCACGACCGGCAGCGTGGAGGTCTCCAGGACCCCGGCCATGTCGTCAGGGTCGTCGGTGACGGGGAGCTTCAGCCAGGTGTAGGCGGAGGTGCCGCCCAGACCCGAGGCGATCGCGATCGACTTGGTGACGGCCTCGGCGGACAGGTCGTTGCGGACCCTGCCCTCCACGCGCCGGGACAGGAACGGCTCGACGAACAGGGGCAGCCGGTGGGCGGCCATGGCGTCGATCGCCCGCGCGGTGGACTCCAGGGTCGTCAGCGAGCCCGGGTCGTCGTAGTCGATGCGGACCAGGAGCTTGCCGGCGTCGAAGCGGAGCCGGGCGATGTCCTCGGCCCGGTGGCCGGTGAAGCGGTCGTCCATCTCGAAGGAGGCGCCGGCGAGGCCCCCGCGGTTCATCGAGCCCATGACGACCTTGTTCTCCAGCACCCCGAGCAGGAGCAGGTCCTCCAGGATGTCGGCGGTGGCGAGCACCCCGTCGACCCCGGGCCGCGACAGCGCGGTGCACAGCCGCTCCAGCAGGTCCGCGCGGTCGGCCATGGCCAGGCGCCGGTCGCCGACCCCGAGGGCGCCGCGCGCCGGGTGGTCGGCGGCCACGATCATCAGCCGGCCGCTGTCGCCGATCAGCGGGCGACGCACCCGCCGGGCCGCCGCCTCGGCGATGGCTTCCGGGGTGCGGGCTCTGACCGTGGTGAGGTCGGGGATGCCGATGTTCAAGGAAGGCTCCGTTTCAGTGGCTCGTGCTCGGCGACGGCATCAGTGGCTCGTGCTCGGCGACGCGGCCCCGGCGAGGAGGCCGGCGACCTCGGACTCGGTGGGCATCGCGGAGGAGCAGGCCAGGCGCGAGGCGACGAGGGCGCCGGCGGCGTTGGCGTGGCGCATGGTCCGTTCCAGGTCCCAGCCGGCGAGCAGACCGTGGCAGAGCGAGCCGCCGAAGGCGTCGCCCGCGCCCAGGCCGTTGACCACCTCGACCGGCACGGGCGGCACCTCGGCCCGGCTGCCGTCGCGGTGCACGGCGAGGACGCCCTTGGGGCCCTGCTTGACGACGGCCAGCTCCACGCCCGCCTCCAGCAGCGCGTCCGCGCAGGCCTGCGGCTCGCGCACGCCGGTGGCGATCTCGCACTCGTCGAGGTTGCCGACCGCGACCGTGGCGTGGCGCAGGGCCTCGCGGTAGTACGGGCGGGCCTCCTCGGGGTCGCGCCAGAACATCGGGCGCCAGTCGAGGTCGAAGACGGTGATGCCCGACTTCTCGCGGGCCTTGAGGGCGGCGAGCGTGGCGGAGCGGCTGGGTTCCTCGCTCAGGCCGGTGCCGGTGATCCAGAAGATGCGGGCCCCGCGGATCGCGAAGAAGTCCAGCTCGTCGGTGTGGATCTCCAGGTCGGGGGCCTTGGGGCGGCGGTAGAAGTACAGCGGGAAGTCGTCGGGCGGGAAGATCTCGCAGAAGGTGATCGGCGTCGGGTGGGCCGCGACCGGGGTCACCCAGCGGTCGTCGACGCCGAAGCCCTTCAGCTCCTGGTGCAGGTACGTGCCGAAGGGGTCGTCGCCGGTGCGTGTGATCACCGCCGTGCGGCGTCCCAGGCGGGCCGCCGCGACCGCCACGTTGGCCGCCGAACCTCCCAGAAACTTCCCGAAGGTCTCCACCTGGGCCAGGGGGACACCGGTCTGGAGGGGATAGAGGTCGACCCCGATGCGGCCCATCGTGATCACATCGAAATACTGGGCTGGCTCGGCCATGCGCGACCTCCTCGGGAAGCTGGGGATGCGGGTCCCCGGGCGCCCTGACACGGTGGGGGCGTGGAGGGACGGGACCTGCCGCCTCACAGGTGTAGGTCGCGGAGGCCGGTGCTGTCAATAGTTTGTACTTACATTCGGACCTGCACGTGAAATGATGTCTTAACAAAGTATTGACAGCGGGCCCGGCAGGGACTTGTATCCCGTGCCATCGCAACAGTCGGTTTGCGGCATCATGATCCGGACTCCGTAAGGCTCCGGGACCACGGATCCCTTCGTGATCCCTTCCTTTCCCCCGCAGTAGCACAGTGAGGTGCCAGGAAAGATGGACCGCTCTTCTCACCCCCGCTCTCGCAGGTTCGCGCCCGTCGTCGCCGTGGCCGCGGCAGCGGCCCTGACCCTCGCCGGCTGCTCCAGCAGTTCCGGAGGCAAGAAGTCCGAGGAAGGCGCCGCGAACGCCTCCGCCGGCAAGGCGACCACGCCCCGCATGACCGTCGCCCTTGTCACCCACCAGGCACCCGGCGACACCTTCTGGGACACCGTCCGCAAGGGTGCCGAGGCCGCCGCCGCCAAGGACAACATCAAGCTCATCTACTCCGCCGACCCGAACGCGGGCAACCAGGCCAACCTGGTCCAGAACGCGATCGACCAGAAGGTCGACGGCATCGCCGTCACCCTCGCCAAGCCGGACGCGCTCAAGGGCGTCATAGGCAAGGCCGAGAAGTCCGGCATACCCGTGGTCGGCCTCAACTCCGGCCTGAGCGACTGGAAGAAGCTCAACCTGCTGGAGTTCTTCGGCCAGGACGAGTCCGTCGCGGGCGAGGCCTTCGGCAAGAAGCTCAACGAGGTCGGCGCCAAGCACGTCCTGTGCGTCATGCAGGAGCAGGGCAACGTCGGACTCACCCAGCGCTGCGACGGCGTCGCCAAGACCTTCGACGGCAAGGTCGACCCGCAGAACGTCAACGGCACCGACATGCCGTCCGTGAAGTCGACGATCACTGCCAAGCTCAAGCAGGACCCGTCCATCGACTACGTCGTCACGCTCGGCGCCCCCTTCGCGCTGACCGCGGTGCAGTCGGTCGCGGACGCCGGCAGCAAGGCCAAGATCGCCACCTTCGACCTCAACAAGGACCTGATCAAGGCCATCAAGGTCGGCTCGATCCAGTTCGCCGTCGACCAGCAGCCGTACCTTCAGGGCTACCTCGCAGTCGACGGCCTGTGGCTCTACAAGAACAACGGCAACTACAGCGGCGGCGGGGAGCAGCCCGTGCTGACCGGCCCGGCCTTCGTCGACAAGGCCAACGTCGACAAGATCGGGGAGTTCGCCGCGAAGGGCACCCGGTGATGAGCATGACCCAGCAGGCCACGCCGGCGGTGGGAACACCGCCGGCCCCCGGCCCGAAGCAGTCCGACGGCCGGACGCGGCAGCGCCCGCTGGCGCTGCGGCTGCTCGCCCGGCCCGAGGTCGGCGTCTTCCTCGGTGCCGTCGCCGTCCTCGTGTTCTTCCTGTTCGCCGCGCCGCCGGTACGCGACGGCAGCTCGATGGCGAACATCCTGTACCAGTCGTCGACCATCGGGATCATGGCGCTGCCGGTGGCCCTGCTGATGATCGGCGGCGAGTTCGACCTGTCCGCCGGTGTCGCCGTGGTCACCTCGGCGCTCACCGCGTCGATGCTCAGCTACCAGCTGACCATGAACGTCTGGGTCGGCGTGATCGTCGCCCTGCTCGTCTCGCTCGCGATCGGCGCCTTCAACGGCTGGCTGCTGGTCAAGACCGGCCTGCCGAGCTTCCTGGTCACCCTGGGCACCTTCCTGATCCTCCAGGGCGTCAACCTCGCGATCACCAAGCTGGTCACGGGCAACGTCGCCACCGACGACATCAGCGACATGGACGGCTTCACACAGGCGCAGAAGCTCTTCGCGTCGACGTTCACCGTCGGCGGGGTCAACGTCAAGATCACCGTGGTGTGGTGGCTGGTCTTCGCGGCCCTGGCGACCTGGGTCCTGCTGCGCACCAGGTACGGCAACTGGATCTTCGCCGTCGGCGGCAACAAGGCCTCCGCGCGGGCCGTCGGTGTGCCCGTGACGTTCACCAAGATCTCCCTGTTCATGCTGGTCGGTTTCGGCGCCTGGTTCGTCGGCATGCACCAGCTGTTCTCCTTCAACACCGTGCAGTCCGGCGAGGGCGTGGGCCAGGAGCTCATCTACATCGCCGCGGCCGTCATCGGCGGCTGTCTGCTCACCGGTGGCTACGGCTCCGCGATCGGCCCGGTCTTCGGCGCCTTCATGTTCGGCATGGTGCAGCAGGGCATCGTCTACGCCGGTTGGAACCCCGACTGGTTCAAGGCCTTCCTCGGCGTGATGCTCCTCGGCGCCGTCCTCATCAATCTGTGGGTCCAGCGCACGGCGACCCGGAGGTGACCGCGATGACCAGCAAAGAAACGGCCACCCACGGTGCCGCTCTGAAGGACAACCCGCCCGAGGGGGACCGCCCCCTGGTGGAACTGCGCGGCGCGGGCAAGTCCTACGGCAACATCCGCGCCCTGCACGGCGTCGACCTCACCGTCCACCCCGGCAAGGTGACCTGCGTCCTCGGCGACAACGGCGCCGGCAAGTCCACCCTCATCAAGATCGTCTCGGGGCTGCACCAGCACACCGAGGGCGAGTTCCTCGTCGACGGCGAACCGGTGCGCTTCTCCACCCCGCGCGAGGCCCTCGACAAGGGCATCGCCACCGTCTACCAGGACCTCGCCGTCGTCCCGCTGATGCCGGTGTGGCGCAACTTCTTCCTCGGCTCCGAGATGACCAAGGGCCCCTGGCCCGTACGCCGTCTCGACATCGAGAAGATGAAGAAGACCGCGGACGAGGAACTGCGCAACATGGGCATCGTCCTGGACGACATGGAACAGCCCATCGGCACCCTCTCCGGCGGCCAGCGCCAGTGCGTGGCCATCGCCCGCGCCGTCTACTTCGGTGCCCGCGTCCTCATCCTGGACGAGCCCACCGCCGCCCTCGGCGTCAAGCAGTCCGGCGTGGTGCTGAAGTACATCGCCGCCGCCCGCGAGAAGGGCCTCGGCGTCATCTTCATCACCCACAACCCGCACCACGCCTACATGGTCGGCGACCACTTCAGCGTGCTGCGCCTGGGCACCATGGAACTGTCCGCCTCCCGCAGCGACGTCAGCCTCGAAGAGCTGACCAACCACATGGCCGGCGGTGCCGAACTGGCCTCCCTCAAGCACGAGTTGGCGCAGGTTCGCGGCGTCGACGTCGAGGAGCTCCCCGAGGAGGGGGACCTCACCGCTCCCGTAGCCACGCCTTCGGAAGGAAAGTCCTGACATGGCCCACGCGCTCGACCGCATCCGGGTCGGCTCCGCCCCCGACTCCTGGGGCGTCTGGTTCCCCGACGACCCCCAGCAGGTGCCCTGGGAACGCTTCCTCGACGAGGTCGCCGAGGCCGGCTACTCCTGGATCGAACTCGGCCCCTACGGCTACCTGCCCACCGACCCGGCCCGGCTCACCGACGAGGTGACCAAGCGGAACCTGAAGGTCTCGGCCGGAACCATCTTCTGCGGACTGCACCGCGGCCCCTCCGAGTGGGACTCCACCTGGGAGCAGGTCAGCCGGGTCGCCGCCCTCACCCAGGCCATGGACGCGGGGCACCTGGTCGTCATCCCGTCCTTCTGGCGCGACGACAAGACCGCCGAGATCCTGGAGTCCCCGGAGCTCACCACCGAGCAGTGGCGCAACCTCACCACGGGCATGGAGCGCCTCGGCCGCGAGGTGAAGGACCGCTACGGCCTGGACATCGTCGTCCACCCGCACGCCGACACCCACATCGACACCGAGGAGCACGTCGAGCGGTTCCTCGACTCGACCGACTCCGACGCCGTCAACCTCTGCCTGGACACCGGGCACTACGCCTACTGCGGCGGTGACAGCGTCAAGCTCATCGAGACCTACGGCGAGCGCATCGGCTATCTGCACCTCAAGCAGGTCGACCCGGAGATCCTCGCCGACGTCGTCAAGAACGAGGTCCCCTTCGGCCCGGCCGTCGCGCGCGGTGTGATGTGCGAACCGCCCGCCGGTGTCCCGGAGCTGGGTCCGGTCCTCACGGCCGCCCAGAAGCTCGGCGTGGACCTGTTCGCCATCGTCGAGCAGGACATGTACCCCTGCGAGCCGGACAAGCCGCTGCCGATCGCGGTGCGCACCCGCAAGTTCCTGCGGTCCTGCGGCGCCTGACGACCCGGAAGGACGGCCCATGACGGAGCGTGCCGCGCTGGGAGTGGCGGTCATCGGTACCGGACGGATGGGCGCCGACCATGTGCGCCGCCTCCACGAAGTCACCAGCGGAGCACGGGTGGTCGCCGTCGCGGACGTCGACGCGGAGCGGGCCGGGGCCGTCGCGGCCCGCGTCGACGGCTGCACGGCCCACACCGACCCGGCCGCCGCACTGGCGGCGGACGGCGTCGACGCCGTCCTGATCGCCTCCCCGGGCCCGGCCCACGAGGCCACCCTGCTCGCCGCGTTCGAGCGGGACCTGCCCGTCCTGTGCGAGAAGCCGCTCACCCCCGACGCGGCCTCCGCCCTGCGCGTCCTCGAAGCCGAACTGCGCCTCGGCCACCGCCGGGTCCAGGTCGGCTTCATGCGCCGCTACGACCCCGAGTACGCCAAGCTGAAAGCCCTGCTGGCGACGGGGCAGTTGGGCCGCCCGCTGATGCTGCACAACCGGCACCGCAACGTCGCCAGCCCGCCCTTCTTCACCAGCTCCATGCTCATCAGCGACTCCGTCGCCCACGAGGCCGACGCCACCCGCTGGCTGCTGGGCCATGAGATCACCGCCGTCACGGTGCTGCGCCCCACCCCCTCGGCCGGCGCCCCGGACGGCCTGCGGGACCCGCAGTTCGTCGTCTTCGAGACCGACGGCGGCGCCCTGAGCGACGTCGAGATCTTCGTCAACTGCGGCTTCGGCTACCAGGTCCAGGCGGAGGTCGTCTGCGAACGCGGCACCGCCCGCATCGGCGACGGTCACGCCCTGGTCACCAACATGGCCGGCCGCTGGGGCGGCACCATCGCCCAGGACTGGACCGAACGCTTCGCGACGGCCTACGACCAGGAGATCCAGACCTGGGTCGACGCCACCCGCCGCGGCGAGGTCACCGGCCCGAGCACCTGGGACGGCTACGCGGCGGCGGCGGTGTGCGAGGCGGGGGTCAGGGCGCTGGAGGAGGGCGGACGGGTGGAGGTCGAACTGGTGGAGCGGCCGGGGCTGTACGCATGACAAGGGGTCCGGGGTCGCTGCCCCGGCCCCTTGCCGCATGTAGCGTGAACAGTGTCGTAGAGGGGAGCGGTGATGGGCACGGCACGCGACCTGATGATCGTGGCGCTGGACGGGGCGACGAGCCGACCGGTGACGCAGGGTGACCTGTCGCTCGGACTGGCCGGGGCGGAGGTGTTCGACCTCCTCGGCGTCGAAGCGGTGACGCTGGACGACGACCGCATCGTGCCCCGCCGCACGCCGCCCCTCGACGACCCTCTGCTGGAACAGGCCGCGGCCGGGCTCGTGCGTGACAAGCCGTACGAGACGGTCGAGGACTGGCTGTGGCGCAGGGGCCGCGGACTGGCCGAGTGGTACCTGACCGTCCTGACGGAGGAGGGACTGGTCGCGCGGCCGCGCACCTCCTGGATCCCCTTCCGCGGCACCGCCGTGCCGACGCCGGTCGACTCTCCCGCCCGGCAGCGCGCCAGGGACCGCCGGGCGGCCGACGAGCCGGTGCTCACCACACTCGCGGCCGCCGTCGGAGCGCGCGACGACGTGCCCGACGACCTCGCCGTGCCCCACGGCGCCGCCCAGACCGTGTTCGCCGCGGTGGTCGGTGCCGTGACGGAGCTGGACGCCGTGCGCCGGCGGCGGGCCGTCGAGGACGCGGCGTTCGCCAACGTCTGGCGCGGTGCGTGACCGTCGCGCTGCCGTGGGCCCGTTGATCCCGAGAGTGCGGCCCTGCGCGCCTCGCGCGGTGACCGCTCCCCGCCGGCTGACCGGCCTCGTCCGTGGCCCGCAGGGGTGAGGGCGGGGCGGGAGCCGGGCCCCGCCCCCCACGGCACGTCAGACCGCCCGGACCTCCTCGATCGTCACCGGACGGTGCTCGCGCAGCGACAGCGTGCACGCGTCCGCGATCCAGCCCGCTTCCAGCGCGTCCTCGATCGTGCAGGGGGAGGGGCGGGTGCCGGCCACGACCTCGGTGAACGCGGTCAGTTCGGCGCGGTAGGCGGCGGTGAAGCGGTCCATGAAGAAGTCGTGCGGGGTGCCCGCCGGGAAGGTCACGCCCGGTTCGACCGAGCGCAGCGGCAGCTTGTCCTCCAGGCCCACGGCGATGGAGTCCTTGAAGCCGTGGATCTCCATGCGGACGTCGTAACCCCGGGCGTTGTGGCGGGAGTTGGAGACCACCGCGATGGTGCCGTCGTCGAGGGTGAGGATCGCGCCGGTGGTGTCGGCGTCACCCGCCTCCTCGATGTACTCGGCGCCCCGGTTGCCGCCCACGGCGTACACCTCGGTCACCTCGCGGCCCGTCACCCAGCGGATGATGTCGAAGTCGTGCACCGAGCAGTCGCGGAAGATGCCGCCGGAGGCGGCGATGTACGCGGCCGGCGGGGGAGCCGGGTCCAGCGTGGTCGAGCGGACCGTGTGCAGCGTGCCGAGCTCACCGCTGTGCACGGCGGCGCGGGCGTTGACGAAACCGGTGTCGAAGCGGCGGTTGTAGCCGATCTGGATCGGCACGTCCCGGCCCCGGACGGCCTTGAGCACCTCGACACCCTCGGCCATGGTCCTGGCGACGGGCTTCTCGCAGAAGACGGGGACACCGGCCTCGACACCGGCGAGGATCAGCGCCGGGTGGGCGTCCGTGGCGGCCGCGACGACGATGCCGTCCACGCCGGCGGCCAGCAGCGCCTCCGGCGAGTCCACGACTTCGGCCCCGAACCGTTCGGCCGCGGCCTTGGCGGCATCCGCGAACGGGTCGGTCAGGACGAGGGAGTCGACGGCGTCGAGTCCGAAGAGGGTCTCGGCGTGGAAGGCGCCGATGCGGCCGAGGCCGAGGATTCCGATACGCATGGGGGTGTGCTCCTGGAGAGGGTGCGGGATTTCTTAGCGGGGAGTGGTCAGTCGAGTCCGCCGAGGACGTTCTGGTCCCAGTCGATCACCGATCCGGTGACCACCCCGGACCGCTCCGACAGCAGGAAGACCACGAAGTCGGCGATCTCGTCCGGCTGGCCGAGCTTGCCCATGGGCAGCTTCGCGGCGGCCTCCTCGCGCCAGTCGTCCCCGGCGCCGTGGAAGGTCTTCTGCGTGGCGTCCTCGCCCTCGGTCGCCGTCCAGCCGATGTTGAGCCCGTTGATCCGCACCCGGTCCCAGCGGTGCGCGTGCGCGGCGTTGCGGGTCAGGCCGATCAGTCCCGCCTTGGCGGCGACGTACGGCGCGAGGAAGGGCTGCCCGCCGTGCGCCGAGGACGTGATGATGTTGACGACCGTGCCGGGTGCCCGGCGGGCCACCATGTCCGCGACGGCCGCCTGCATCGCGAAGAACGGCGCCTTCAGATTGATCGCGATGTGCTGGTCGAACAGCTCGGGCGTGGTGTCCAGCAGTGTGCCCCGTGAGGTCAGGCCCGCGGAGTTGACCAGGCAGTCGACCCGCCCGTACGCGGCGACGACCTCCGCCACGGCGGCCTTCGCCTGCTCGGCGTCCGCCAGGTCGGCCCGTACGAACATCGCCTTGCCCCCGGCGGCGGCCAGCTCGGCCACCAGCGCCTCGCCGGGCTCGGGGCGCCGCCCGGTGACGGCCACGACCGCCCCCTCGCGGACGGCGGCCCGCGCGATGGCGGCGCCGACGCCTTGGCTTCCCCCGTTGACCAGGACGACCTTGTCGTCGAGAAGTCCCATCTCGTTCCTCAGCTCTCTCGCCGTCCGGCACTGGTCCGCAGCTCCGCCCGGAACGCCTCCGGGGTCCATTCCTCGCGCAGCGCCCGCCGCATCAGATCCGCCTGCGAGGGCGGGGCGAGACCGTCGACCGGCGGGTCGCTGTCGAGGTTCGTCGGGAAGGGGTAGCCCTCGGCGCTCGCCGCGACCACGTTGTCCAGCCACGCCTGGTCGGCGCCCTCGGCCTTGCGCTTGAGGAGAGCCGGGTAGACCGCGCCCGCCAGGGCCACCCGGTCCACCGTCTCCATCGCGCGGCCGAACGCGGACGACACCTGGAGCAGGTTGGCCATGCGCCGGACGCCCGCGGTGCGGTTGGTGCCGGCGGCGTGGAAGAGGGCCGGGTTGAAGAAGACCGCGTCGCCCTTGGCGAGCGGGAGCTGCACGTGGTGCGCCTCGAAGTACGCCCGGAACTCGGGAAGCCGCCAGGCGAGATAGCCCGGCTCGTACTTCTGCGAGTGCGGCAGGTACATCGTCGGCCCGGACTCCACCGGCATGTCGCAGTGCGCGACCGCGCCCTGGAGGGTCAGCGCGGGGGAGAGGCGGTGCGCCTGCGCCGGATAGGCGGCGGCGACCTCGTTCGACAGGAAGCCCAGGTGGTAGTCGCGGTGCACCGTCTGGGCGGCGCCGCCCGGGTTGACCACGTTGAGCTGGGAGGTGACCTGGTAGCCGGGGCCCAGCCAGGCCGAGGACACCAGGGCGAGGATCTCGTTGGCGTAGTAGTCGGCGAACGCCTCCGCGTCGTACAGGGCCATCTTCTCCAGCGCGTTCCACACCCGGTCGTTGGCGCCCGGCGCGGCGAAGTGGTCACCGGCCGCCGCACCCGAGGCGCGCTGCTCGGCGATCAGCGCCTCGAACACCTCGGTGGCCCGGTCCACGACCAGCGGGTCGGGGAAGGCACCGCGGAAGACCACGATGCCGGGGCCGTCCGCGAGCGCCCGCACCAGCTCGGCCTGGACCACCCGGTCGCCTTCCAGCAGCCCGCAGTCGTAGATCGGCACGTTCCGCTCCACGGAGGAGGCGTGCGGATGGTCGGCGGGGTCGGTCGCCCGCTCGACCAGCGCGCGGAACGCGTCGAGGTCGCAGTCCTGTTCGGACAGCCAGGCACGGTGATGGACGGAAGTGATGGACATCGTCGTCCCTTCGGGGGTCACTGGAGCGACGCAGCCCTGTCATTCTTGTCAGTACAAACCCCTCGAACAACCAGCAGTGAGCCATCAAAAACCCCTCAAGGAGACGGCGTATGGGCCACCCGTTCCCGATCCGGGAGATCGCACGTCAGGCGGGTCTGAGCGAGGCGACCGTGGACCGGGTGCTGAACGGCAGGGGAGGGGTGCGCGAGAGCACCGCGCGGGAGGTCCGCCAGGCCATCGCCGATCTCGACCGGCAGCGCACCCAGGTCCGGCTCGTCGGCCGGACGTTCATGGTCGACATCGTGATGCAGGCACCCGAGCGGTTCACCACCGCGATCAGGGCCGCGCTGGAGGCCGAGCTGCCGTCCCTGCGCCCGGCGGTGCTCCGCTCCCGCTTCCACTTCCGCGAGACCGGCCCGGCCGGGGAACTGGTACGGACCCTGGACCGGATCGCCCGGCGCGGCTCGCAGGGCGTGATCCTCAAGGCGCCGGACGTCCCCGAGGTCACCGCCGCGGTCGGCCGCCTCGAAGCCGCCGGCGTCCCCGTCGTGACGCTGGTGACCGACCTGCCCGCCAGCGCCCGGCTCGCCTACGTCGGCATAGACGACCGGGCGGCGGGCGCCACGGCCGCGTACCTGATGGGCCAGTGGCTCGGGGAGCGCCCGGGCAACATCCTGACCAGCCTCAGCAGCGGCTTCTTCCGCAACGAGGAAGAGCGCGAGATGGGCTTCCGCAGCGTCATGCGCGCCCGGCACCCCGAGCGCACGCTGGTCGAGATCGCCGAGGGCCAAGGGCTCGACGCCACCCAGTACGACCTCGTCCGGGCCGCCCTGGAACGCGACCCGGACATCCGCGCGGTGTACTCCATCGGCGGCGGCAACATCGCCACGCTGCGGGCCTTCGACGACCTCGGCCGCGCGTGCGCGGTGTTCATCGCGCACGACCTCGACCACGACAACACCCGTCTGCTGCGCGAGCACCGCCTGTCCGCCGTGCTCCACCACGACCTGCGCCAGGACGTGCGCGAGGCCTGCCACACCGTCATGCGCGCCCACGACGCGCTGCCGCCGGCGGGGCCGACCCTGCCGTCGGCGATCCAGGTGGTGACGCCGTACAACATGCCCCCGCAGGCGCCCGTGTGATCCCTGCGCGGCCGCGACCGCCCTCTACCTCCTCGACAGCGCCACTCGGTGGTGGTCTCCCCGGGACGGCGCCCGCACCGCCCGGGCTGAGGCGTCACGCCCCGCCCTCAGACCTCCGCCCAGCTCCCGCTCCGCGCCGACCGTGTCATCGCGTCCAGCGCGGCCGCGCTGTGCACGGCGTCCGTGAGCGTCGCCCCGTAGGCGGTGCCCTCGGCGATCGAGCGGAGGAAGCGGTACGCCTCGATGACCTTCAGGTCGTCGTACCCCATGGCGTTCGCCGCGCCCGGCTGGAACGCGGCGAACTCCCCGTGTCCCGGACCGACGTACACGGTGCTGACGGACTGGTCCTGGTACGTCGTGCCGCGGCTGACGCCCAGCTCGTTCATGCGGCGGAAGTCCCAGAACACCGCGCCCTTCGTGCCGTGCACCTCCAGGCCGTAGTTGTTCTGCTCGCCGACCGAGACCCGGCAGGCCTCCAGCACGCCGCGCGCCCCGGAGGCGAAGCGCAGCAGGCAGCCGACGTAGTCCTCGTTCTCGACGGGGCCCGGTTCGCCTCCGGAGGCACGGCTGTGGCCGGCCGTGGCGCCGGAGGGGCGGGCTCGCTCCGGGAGGAAGATCGCCGTGTCGGCCGTCAGGGACGTGATGTCGCCGAGCAGATGACGGGCCAGGTCCACGCCGTGCGAGGCCAGGTCGCCCAGCACGCCGCTGCCGCCCCGCTCCCGCTCGTAGCGCCACGTCAGCGCGCCCTCGGGATGGGCCGCGTAGTCGCTGAACAACCGGATGCGCACGTGAGTGACCGTGCCGATCTCCCCGGAGGCGATCAGCTCGCGGGCCGCCTCGACGGCCGGCGCGTTGCGGTAGTTGAAGCCGACGGTGCCCTGCACACCCGCCCGGGCCACCGCGTCCGCGACCGCCCCGGCGTCCTCGGCGCTCAGACCCACCGGCTTCTCGATCCAGATGTGCTTGCCCGCCTCGGCCATGGCGACGCCGATCTCGCGGTGCAGGAAGTTGGGCGCGGTGATGCTGACCGCCCGCACCCGGGGGTCGGCGGCCACCTCGCGCCAGTCGCGGGTGGCCGAGGCGAACCCGAACTGGGCGGCGGCCTCCTCCGCCCGGCCCGGCACCTCCTCCGCGACCGTCACCAGCTCCGGAACGAGGGGCAGCCGCGGATAGTGGTGCCGCACACGCGCGTACGCCTGGGTGTGCACCCGCCCCATCCAGCCGAATCCGATGACGGCGACGCCGAGCGTGTCCACCATGAGAGCCCCTCTTTGGACCGTTCCAGAACCTGTCCAGGTCACCCTGGGCGGGCTTCACCGACGCTGTCAACCCTTTGACAAGCCGTGGCGCCGCATGGAACGGTCCATCCCATGAGACCGCCGACGATCCGAGACGTGGCCGACCGGGCCGGGGTCTCCAAGTCGCTGGTCTCCCTCGCGCTGCGCGGCTCCGACCAGGTACGCCCCGAGAAGCGCGACGCCGTCCTGCGGGCCGCCCGGGAGCTCGGGTACCGGCCCAACGCCGCCGCCCGCAGCCTCAGCGAACAGCGCACCCGCACGGTCGGCGTCCTCCTCAACGACCTGCGCAACCCCTGGTTCGTCGACCTCCTCGACGGTCTGAACTCCCTGTTGCACGCCAACGGCCTGCACATGCTGCTCGCCGACGCCCGCCTCAACCGCCGCACCGGCCAGGACCCGGTCGACCCGCTGCTGGACCTGCGCGTCGACGGCCTGGTCGTGGTCGGCACCCTGCCCGACCCGGCGGCTGCCGGCGGGGTGGCCGAGCGCATCCCGGTCGTGCTGGCCGGCTCGCGCGAACCGGCACCGCCCGGCGTCGACGTCGTGGCGGGCGATGACGAGCGGGGCGCCCGGCTGGTCGCCGAGCACCTGATCGGCCTCGGGCACCGCCGTATCGCGCACATCGCGGGTTACGGCGCGGTGGGCGAACTGCGGCGCCGCAGCTTCGAGGCGACGATGCGCCGGCACGGCCTCGTGGACGGGGTGGTGGTCGAGCCGAGCGACATGACCGAGGAGGGCGGCTACCGCACGACCGTCCGCCTGCTCAGCCGCCCCGACCGGCCCACGGCCGTCTTCGCCGTCAACGACATCGCCGCCATCGGCGCGCTCTCGGCGGCCGAGGAACTGGGGCTGCGCGTCCCGCACGACCTGTCCGTCGTCGGCTACGACAACACGAGCATCGCCCGGCTGCGGCACGTGTGGCTCACGACGGTCGACAACGCCGGCCACGAGGTCGGCCGCCGCGCGGCCCGCTTCCTCCTGGAGCGCTTCGAGGGCACGGGCGGGGCGGGCCGGGTCCACCTCACCACGCCCACCCTGGAGATCCGGGGGTCGACGGCCCCGGCGCCCTGATCGCGCGTCTGGCTCAGGGTGGATCGCGGGCCTGGCTCAAGGGTTGATCGCGTACGCCTTCCTCAGAGGTTGATCGCGTACGCCTTGCGCAGGGTCTCGTGGACCGTCCACGTGGTGCGGTCGCCCTCGCGCAGGACGGCCAGGTCTCCGGGTCCGACGGTGAGCGTCGGCCCGCCCTCGACCTCGATCGTCGCCGAGCCGCTGATCACGACGAACAGTTCGTCGGCCTCGGTGTCGGTGACCACCCCGGGCGTGATCTGCCAGACGCCGCGCACCTGGCGGCCGTCCTCCGACTCCCAGACCACCTTCCCGCTCACCTCGGGGGTTCCGGAGACGATCTGCTCGGGCGCGAGGGGCTCGGGTTCGAGCTCGGCGCCGGGGATGTGGAGGACGAAGCTGTGCGTCATGCGGTGACCCTAGCCCCGGTGGGCGGGGGAGCGGTCTGGACAGAGTGTGGGGCGGTGGCCGGGCCCGGCGGACACTTCGTCGTCCGGTTCGCTGCAAAAGGGTCCCTCGCCCGGTGCCGACGGGAACGCGCCGGGGAGGTCCCGGCTGTCCGTCTCAACCCCTATGCCCTGGTCGGGAGTTCCCGCCAACTCGCGTATTGTTTGCGGCATATGCCCAGCCGTTTCGTGATGGCCGGGCGTGCGAGCGTGCGGGCGAAGGGGGAGAAGGACGTGGACGAGACGCGGGGACGGTCTGCCGGACGGGCCGAGGTCATCGGAGGCGTGGCCACCGCCCTCCTGGCGGTCGCGGCCTTCGCCGGCCACGCCACCCAGGCCGGACTCCCCTGGTGGGCCGTGTCCGCCGTCGCCGTCTCGACGGTGGGTCTCGCGGGATGGACCCGGCGGCCGGACCGGCCGTCGGCGCGCTCCGCGGTACGGGGCGGGGAGCGGGTCGGGGAACGAGTTCCATGCGGTAGGGTTGACCTGCGTGATCACGCGGTTTCACCCGCGCGGGACGCAGCGGGACGTGGCGCAGCTTGGTAGCGCACTTGACTGGGGGTCAAGGGGTCGCAGGTTCAAATCCTGTCGTCCCGACGGATGCAGTACGGGTCGAGGGCCGTTTCGGGTGAGTCCGAAACGGCCCTCGGTCTCTTCGAGGGGCCGGACGACGGGCGGGCGGCCGGGCCGGTTACCGGCCCACCATGCGCTCGACGCCGCTTTGTGTCGGGGCCGGTTTGAGGTCCACCTGCACCCGGTGCACCGAGTCGTGGCTCACCGCGCCGCCGACGCGCGCCTCCACGACGCCCAGGCGCAACCCCGCACCGCCCTCACCGGCCCGATGGAACTGCACCGAGAACTCCACACTCACCTGTTCGACGGTGAACCGCCAGTCACTGCCCGCACCGTCCCGCTCCGCCTGGGCCAATTCTGTGCGGATCGAGTCGATCGCCTGTGCAAGACCGATCGGTTCGGACTGATTGACCGTCATGTCTGCTCCCCCGCGCGGCGCTTGATGGATTCGACAAGGGCACGAGTCTAGTCCCGGCGGGTCCTGGTGCGTAGCGTGATGAGGATGGGGGAACTGGCTGCGGACTGGCGGGTGCGGCTGCGGTCGGGGGGAGCGGCGGGCGAGGTACGGGGCGCCGGCGTTCTCATCGATGCGCGGACCGTCCTCACGTGCGCGCATGTGCTCCCGCGCCGGGACGCGGTGATGTGGGTCGAGTTCGTGGAGAACCCGGGCGTCGAGCCGGTCCCGGCGCGCGTCGCCGACGGCGGCTGGCTGCCGGACCTGCCGGACGGCGACGGCGAGGACGTCGCGCTGCTCCGCCTGGACAGCCCCCGCCCCCAGGCCCGCCCGGCCGTCCTGTCGACGGGGCTCTCCCCGGGACTCGCGGTCACCGTGACGGGGTACGCGGAACGCTTCGACGACGGCATGGTGCTCACCGGGACCGTGCGTGGCCTGCGAGGGCACCGGGTGCAGTTCGACGCGCGGCACCGCAGGGAAGTGGTGCGCCGCGGGTTCAGCGGAGCCGGGGCCTGGGCCGTGTCCGCGGACGGAGAGCCGGTCGTGGTGGGCATCGTGGTCAGCTGGCGGGGCGACCTGGACGAACCGCTGCCGCAGGACAACGTGCTGGCGTACTCGTACCTCATCCCCGTCGCGCGCATGGCGGACCTCTGCCCGGCGGTGCGCGAGGTGGCACGTCCCGACGCGTGGGACCGGGGTTTCGACCGACGGACGCGCCACTGGCTGGCCGATCCGTCCGGCACCCCGGTCAAGGTCAGCGTGGTCGAGCGCGGGAGTGGCCGGGAGCGGACCCTGCGCCACCTGGAACACCTCGCCGACCGCGTGCACCGGCCTGCCGACGCCTCCCGCGCCGAACTGGTCGACCGGCTTCTGGGCTCGGTGCTCGCCTTCGCGCCCGGCGACTACCCCGCGTGCCGGGAGTGGCTGCTCGGCCGGGGCGAACGCCCGGCCTGCGACTCCCCCCATGCCGCCGGGCCAGGCCTCACCGTCCTCGTCGACGGTGTGGACGAGGCACGCAGCCCCGCCCGCCTGGCCGGGCTGCTCGCCCGGCTCGTCGCGAGCGGCGTGCGGCTGCTGCTGGTGTTCCGTGACAGCGGCGGACCGGGATGGCGGGAGGTGCGCGACCTGGTGCTCGAGCCCGCCCTCTTCGCCCACGTCGATCGGCTGCTGGCCCGTGGGAAGGACTGGGAGGCCCGCCGCGCCCGCGAGGACGGGATGGTCGACCCGGAGTCGCTGCGCCACGCCACTGCCGCCGTCGCGGACCTGATGAGCCGCCGGGAGGCGATCGCGGCCATGGCCGAACCGGCGCGACGGCTGCGCGCCTTGCGGGAGTTCGCGGACGAGCTGCGGACGGCGTATCAGGGGGGCGGGTGAGCGGTGTGCGGGGCCGGCGGCCGCCACCGGAAGGGCGAACCGCCGGCGGTGTGTGCCGGGCCGGGGCACCGATGAGCGGCGCGACCCGCCGTCGTGACACCGGGGTGCCGACGGCCACGGGGCGAAGACGGGGGAGGACATGCGCGTGAGAACGGAGCCGTGCCGTCACAGACGGCTCAGCGGAAACCCCTGCGACGGGGAGATCCTGCCGACCGGATACTGCGACCAGTGCGGCCGACGACGGGACGCGCGACCGCTGCCGAAGCTCGACGACCGGCCACGGGGCCCCCGGCAGCTGCTGGCGCTGCCGATCCGCACACCACGCTCGCCCCAGGAGCGGCTCGACGGCGGCGCCCACATAGCGGACCAGGCGCAGCGCTGCCGCACACCGGACTGCGGCGCCACGATCCCCGTCCTCCCCGGCAGCCCCGACCGGCAGTACTGCCCGCGCTGCGGAAAGCCGCACGCCATGCGGCCCGACTTCTTACGCGGCGCCACCCTCAGCGACCAGTACCACATCAAGGGCCCCGTCGCCCGCGGCGGACAGGGCTGGGTGTACCTCGCCGAGGACACCCACCTGGACGACCTCGTCGCCGTGAAGACGCTGCGGGACCGTTACGGCGCGCACGGCGCCGCCCTCGCCGACCTCGAACGACGCACCCTCGTGGCCAGCCGGCACCCGTACATCGTGCGGATCCGCGACTTCCTCCCCTACGGAGCCCCCACGTCGGGCGAGGGTGCCCCCAACCCCGAACTCCGCGTGCGGGGCGGTCACATCGTCATGGAGGACGTCGGTGACCACACCCTCCAGTCCGTCATCGACGAGGTCCGCCGCGGGCACGAGACGCTCGACATCGAGCACGTCGCCACATACGGCATCCAGATCCTGACCGCGCTCTCCCACCTGCACCAGCAGGGACTCCTGTACGGAGACATGAAGCCGTCGAACGTCGTCCACGTCGACGACCACGTCAAGGTCATCGACATGGGCAGCGTGCGCAAACTCCACCAGACCGAGCCGCCGCCCCATGTGACGCCCGGCTTCCACGCACCGGAGCTTGCCGGTGAACTCACCCTCGCCAACGACCTGCACGCCGTCGGCGTGACCCTGCGCTGCCTCGCCGCCCCCGCCGTCCGCGACGACGTGCCCGGCCTCGGCACGACGTCGCTCGACGCCGTCATCGACCGGGCCACGCGGACCGTGCGGGAAGGACCGCGCTTCAAGGACGCGGAAGAGATGGCCGACCAACTCAGGGGCGCCCTGCGGGAGATCAGGGCGCTGCGCGGCAAGGGCGGCTCACCCGAGCCGTCCGGCTACTTCCACCCGTCGCCGGAGTGGCTCGGTGAGCGGCTCGGCGACGTACCCGCGACGTCCGACCTCGCGCGTCCCGACGAGGACCCCCCGCGTCGCGGGGCTCCGCCCGTCCTGCGCGTCCTGGACCCCGGGCGGCCCACCCCCGTGGAGATCGCCCGACGGCTCCCGGTCCCCAGACCCTTCTCCAACGACCCGCGGACCCCGGAGTTCGGTGTGAGCGGGGGCTACGCGCGCACCGTGCGGCTCGGGCAGACCCCCGACGACGAGCCCTCCGCCGAGATCTGCCTGCACAACATCCGCGTCGCCCTCGCCGCCGACCCCGCACCGCCCGACGTCGACGCGGCGGAGGCGGAGCTGGCCGTGGCCGAGGGCATCCCGGGGCCCGAGGAAGTGCGGCGCTGGCGCCTGGAGTGGCATCGCGGGCTGATCGCGCTCGCCCGCTTCGGCACGGGCGCGTCGCGGCGGCCCGCCGGCCAGGCGGCGGACCTGGCCGAGGCGTGCCGGAGCTTCGAACTGGTCCGCGCCGACCTGCCGGGGGAGTACGCGCCGAAACTGGCCCTCGCCTACGCCTACGAGTGCGCCGCCCACGCGGAAGCAGGGGCACCGGACGCCGCCGCGGCACGGGCCCGGGCCCGGGACCTGTTCCACGCGGTGCATCTGCGCAACCCGGCACACTGCGGCGCCGCCCTGGGCCTGGCCCGCCTCGCACTCGACGAGCACGACCGTGACCAGGCGCTGGCCGCCCTCGAACGCGTGCCGCGCGGCACCCGTGGCCGCACCCTCGCCCAGCGGGCCGCCACCCGGATCCGGGCCGCCTGTTTGGGGCATGGCCCCGAGGACCTGCCCTCGCCGGAAGCCGCCGAGACGGTGCTCGCCGCACACGCCGCGGACCGGAACCGCCCCTCACAGGAACGGGAGCTGGTCCTCGCGCCCCTCGACGAACTCCGGCTGCGCATCGAGGTCAACGAGTGGCAGCTCGCCGCGCTGCACCTGAAGCACGGCATCACCGACGCGGACGAGGCGACCTTGCGCCGCCGCCTGCACCGCCTGCGCAGCTGGTGGCGCCCCGCGCACGAACCGACCCCCGACGTATACCGGGCGATGGAGGTCCGCGTCGCGCTGGAGCGCGACTACCTGGAGCTCGCCGCCACCGACCCGGAGCTGAGCGAGGCCCTGGTGGAGCGCGCCCATGCCGTCCGCCCGACCACGCTGACCTGAGACGCAGCCGCTGTCCGTGCCGCCGCACCGCATCACCCGACAGGAGGATCTGATGAGCTCTTCGGCCGAGCCGGACCCGATGCCGTCACCCGGCGGCGAAACCGCTGGGCCCTACACCACCACCCTCGTCGTCGACGTCGACGAGCCCGAACTCGTGCCGCGCCTGCCGGGCGAGTCGGTCAAGCTGCTCGCCCAGGTGAAGGTGACCGTCCTCGACCGTGCACAGGGCGACCACGCCGACCCCGGGCAGCTCGCCCTGCTCATCGCGCTCGACCTCGCCGAACACCGCAGGGAGCGCATGGTGACGGCCATGCGGGCAGCGTTCGCCGCCATGCCCTCGGGCGTGTCGTTCGCCGTGCTCACCGCGGCCGGCGAACGCGGAGACGGGCCCGGGCGCTACTACCCGGCCGGACCCGGCACATGGGCGCCGGCCGACCGGAAACACCGGGTCAACGCGGCCTTCGCGATGGGCGCGGCCCCGCTGGCCGCCGGCGGCGCACCGATCTCCTGCGGCTACGAAGGATGGCTGGCCGAGGCCCGGCGGACGTTCGCCGGGTGCGACCGGCCGCTGTGCCGACTGCTGCTCGTCACCGACGGGAGCACCGGATACCAGGAGGCCTCGCTCACCGAGGAACTGGCGGTGTGCGGCACCGGGTTCACCTGCGAGGTCGTGGCCGTAGGCGCGGAGTGGGACTACCAGCCGCTGGAGCGGATCGTCAGCCGTCTGCGGGGGACGGCCGACGCCGCGGGGCCGGACTTCGCCGCCGAACTCGCCGAGGCGGTCCGCCGGGCCTGCCGCCGGGCCGTGCCCGCGCTGCCACTGGAGGTCACCGTGCGCCCCGGCGTGCGCGTCGAGTCCTTCGTCCAGTACAAGCCCCAGCACCTGGAACTGGTCGCCGAGCCGCCGTCGACACCGCACCGTCACGTCTTCCACGCCCTGCCGTGGGACCCGGCGGGCAGCGGCAGCGAGTTCCTGCTCGACCTGCGGGTCGACGGCGCCGGTGATCCGCTCGGTGAAGTACTCCAGTTCGCCATGGTCTCGCTGGGATCCCGGCACGAGGCCGTCACCGCCCGCTGGCGTGATCCCGGCCTCCCACCCGCGCGAACCGCCTCGAGCGCGCACGACGAGACGACCGGTGACAACAGCCGCTTCCTCGACTCGCGGAACCGGATGATCGCCCACCTCAAGAAAGGCCTCACCTCCTTGGGAGCCGGCCGGAGAGCGGACGCGGAACGCCACCTCGGTCAGGCCGCCGCGGTGGCCCACCGGCTGCGGGTGGACTGGGTCCTCGACGAGATCGCGGCGTGGGGCGACATCCACGACGCGGCCGCCGGGGCCGTGAGCGTGAGCCTGCCCGCCGACGCCCACCGGGTCAGCGTCACGCTGCTGCGCCTCGGCGCCCGGTCGGCGGACCGCAACACCGGTCGCGCGCAAGGCCGGCAGCGCACAGCCTGCCCCCGCCCGGACTGCCGGGAGCCGGCCGTCCCCGGGGCCTTCTACTGCGTGCGCTGCGGAGAGGAACTGTCATGAGGCAAGGACGCGAGCAGCGGCCCGGCGCGGCCAGGCGCGGTGTGAGCACACGACGGCTGCTGTTGCGTCACCTGTGGGCCTTCCTGGGCTGCGCCGCCCTCGGCGTCAGTCTGCTCACCGCCGTGGCCGTACCCCAACTGGATGCCCGCGTGCGGGAATTACGGGAAAATGTCGCACCGTCCGTACGTGGCTCGGCGGCCGTCAGGCTCGCCGTGCTGCGTGCCGACGAGGCGGCCAGGTACTCGATCGCAGGGGGGGTCGCCGGCACGGTCGGGGCGGGGGAGACCGCCCAGAGCCAGCTCGCCGCGGCGGACCAGGGCCTCACCCAGCTCGCGGACCACGTCGGCAGCGGCATGGACCAGGACATCTCCGCGGCCAACGGCGTGCTCGAGGCCTACAGCAACGCCATCACGCTGGCCACGGTGAAATACCAGGCGGACGACGAGATGCAGAGGGAGAAACTCGCCGAAGCCCACGCCCTGCTGGAGCGCCCGGACACCGGTCTGCTCGACCGCCTCGACAAGGTCGCCGAGGCCGAACGCCGCCGGGCCGGCGAACTGTCCGACCCGGGTGTGCTGTTGACGGCCTCCTGGGTGGTGGCGGCACTCGCGCTGGCCGCCGCCGCCACCGTGGCGGGCCTCGCGTGCCGGGCCATCAGCCGGCGCTGCGGCCGGCTGCTGGCCCCCTGGGTGCTGGCCGGCGCCGCCGCTCCCCTGGCGCTGGCCACCGTGCCGGCCTTCCTGGCGTGGCGTACCGCCCAGGACCTGAACACCGCACGCGGTCATCTCACGGACATCCTGCACATCGCCCTGGCGGACACCCTCCCCGAGAACGCCGTGCGCCTCACGGCCGCACAGCAACAGGTCGCCGCCACCGGCCTTCCCGACCTGCCCGCCTTCGGCTGGTGGAACGGTGTCTATGTCGTCGTGGGTCTGGCCGGCATCTGCGCCGCCGTCGCCGGCCTCGTCGCCCGGCTCACCACCGACTACCCGCAGGGCCCGGTCGACTGGTCGTGGGCGCGCCGTTCGTGGAACCGGGCGACCCGCACGACGGGGCGGCGCTGGATGGCCGCGGCGGCCGTGTCGGCTGTGCTCGCGGCGATCGCCATCCCGCAACTCCTGGAGCGCGACCCGGTCGTCACCGTACTCGGCCCGTGGACGGGCAAGGAGGAAGAGCGTTTCCGCGGCCTGATGGAAGCCGCCGGCATCCGTGTCAGCTATCAAGGCACCCCCGCCCAGCGCGAGGTGCTGCTCTCGCGGGTCCAGGCCGGTGACCCGCCCGACATCGCGATCATGCCCGGCATCGGGGAACTGGCCCAGTACCGCACCGAGAAACACCTGAAACCGCTCGACGACCTGGTCAAGGGCCTGCGCTACGCGGGGCCCTGGCGTCCGGACGGCAAGGTCCACACCTACTGGTGGCCGGTCAACGCCAACCTCAAGAGCATCGTGTGGCAGTCCCGCGACACCGCCGGCCGCCCCGACACCCCGTCCTCCTGGTGCCTCGGCATGGGCGAAGACGGCGCCGCCGGGTGGCCCGGCACCGACTGGATCGAGGACATCGTGCTCCAGCGAGCCGGACCGGGCGTCTACGCGGACTGGGCCCGTGGCACCGGCAAGAACGCCTCCACGGTGTGGAAGAAGGGCCCGGTCCGGGACGCATGGCGGCAGTGGGCCCGGTTCCTCGGCACGGACCCCACCCGGGCAGAGCGGGCACTGACCACCGACTGGCGCGGCCCCGGCGCTCCGGAACAGCGCAACGTCATCGCCTTCCGCGAGACCGCCCCCCGCTGTGCCCTCGAACACCAGGGCTCCTTCGCGCAGGGCGACGACGGCGCCCGCCTCACCGACGCCGCACCCCTGCTCCCGGGCGGGCCCTACCGGACACGGGCCTACGAGGTGTCCGGCGATTTCGCCGCCCTCTTCAATGACCGGGAACCGGCCCGCAAGGCGCTGCGCGCCCTCTTCTCCCAGGAAGGGCAGGAGAAGTGGGCGGGCCAGGGCACCATGTACTCGGCGATGCTCCCGGTCATGACGGAGATCGCCGACCACGGCGAGGTGGACTCCACCGCCCTCGCGGTCTACGCGAGGTTCCTTCAGACCGAGGTGCCGCGCTGCCTCGACGCCTCGGACGTCATGCGGCCCGCGGTGCGGGACGCGTTCCACGAGGCGGTGCTGCGGACCGTGGCCGCCGTGGCGAGGGACGGGAAGTCGGCGAACCTCGACGCCATCCTGGACGGCGTCCAGAAGGTCCAGAAGGTGACGGACCGGGACAAGGACATCGAGAAACTCAGGGTGTGCAGCGAACCCCGGGCGTGATCCCGGCCGCCTGGCCATGCCCCCGGCCTCGGGCACGCGAGCGCGTGTGGCGTGGTCGAGGACGTCACCCACCCCCATGGGCGACGTCCTCGACCGCTCCCCCGGTGCCGGACTGTGGCTCAGGTCGAGCCTGCCCCCGGCCCGCCCGCGACGCCTGAGTCGGGGACTACTCAAGTCACCCTGTATCAGAAGTGAGCAGCCGCGCTCATGTCTGTGTGATGACCTACGAGAGGAACGCGGCGACGCTGGAGCTGCCCTGGCCGTTCGCCGGGCGGGAGGACGAACTGGAGCTGGTGGGACGGTCGATGAGCGGTGTACGGCGCGGCATCGTGGTGACGGGCCCGGCCGGTTGCGGCAAGACCCGCCTCGCGGCCGAGGCCGTCCGCGGCACCGACTGCGCCCGCGCGGCCGGCACACCCGAGAGCCGGGCCATCCCCTTCGCCGCGTTCGCGCACCTGCTGCCCGAGCCTGTCACACTGCACGGCGCGGTCCGGGCGCTGTCCGGCATCCGCACGCTGCTCGTGGACGACGCGCACCTCCTCGACGACGCCTCCGCCGCCCTGGTCCACCAACTGGCCGTGCACGGACGCACCCGGCTGCTGGTCGTCGTCACCGACGGCAGCCCGGTGCCCGGCGCGATCGCCCGGCTGTGGACGGGCGAACTCCTGCCGCGCCTCGCGCTGGAGCCCCTGCCCGAGGAGGAGACCGGACGGCTGCTCACGGCCGGCGCCGGTCCTCTCGACGCACTCACCGTCAACCGTCTGCGCAGCCTGGGCCAGGGCGATCTGCGGCTGCTGCGCGACCTGCTCGCGGCGGTGCGCGGATTGCTCACGCCCGTCCCCGGCACCGATGAACGGGCCTGGCGAGGCCCGGTGCCGCTCACCCCGGCCGTGCGGGAGCGCGCCGCCGCCGTCCTCGGCCGGGACCACCCGCTCGAACGGGAGACCCTCGACCGCCTCGCCTTCACCGAACCCCTGCCCCCGGACCCGGACGACCTGGACCTCGGCGCCCTCGAAGCCCTGGAGACCGAAGGCCTGGTCGAGGTCGACGAGCACGGGGCCGCCCGCCTCGCCCACCCCCTGTACGGGCCGGTGCTCCGGGCTTCGGCGGGCCGACTGCGGGCACGGCGGCTGGGCCGGGCCCCCGACGCCCACGCCGCCGCCCTGGCCGCCGAGTCGGCCGCACTGGCCCACCGGATCGACCAGGACGACGTACGGGCGGTGCCCACGCCGGTGGGGGACTGGCTGGTCGCCGAGGGCGGCCCGGTGCCGGGCGGCCACGCCGCGGTGCGCGCCCGGTTCGCGCGGCTGCGCGGGGAGGTGCGGGACGCGGCGGCCTGGGCGCGGGAAGGCCTGCGCGGCGAACCAGGGAACGCGGCCTGCCGGGCGGAACTCGCCCGCGTCGCGGCGACCGTGGCCCCGCCGCGAGAGCCGGACCCGGCAGCCCTCACCGACCCCTACGACGCCGTCCGCGCCGGCACCCCCGAAAAGGTCATCGACCGGCTCGGCGGCGTCTTCGCCCGGCACGCCGACGCCCTCACCCGCGCCGACGGACCGGACCTGGACGACGTGGCCGGGGAACTGGAGCGGCGCGGCTTCCTGCTCTTCGCCGCCGAGGCGCACGCCCAGGCCGTGGGCGTCCACCGCGACCCGCGCGCCGCCCGGCACTCCCGCACCCGGGCCGTCGCGCTCGCCCGGCGCTGCCAGGGCGCCCGCACCCCCGCCCTGTCCGGGCTGTTCCTCGGTGAACTCACCGCCCGGCAGCGGCAGATCGTCACCCTCGCCGCGGCCGGACTGACCAACCGGCAGATCGCCGAACGCCTCACCCTGTCGATCCGCACCGTCGGCAACCACCTGTACAGCGCCTACGCCCGGCTCGGAGCGAACGACCGCGGCGCCCTGCCGTGGCCGGACCGGACACAGGAGGCCCAACCGGCCTAGCCGGCACCCAGGACCGGCGGCCTGACCCGAACAGGGGACGGGTCAGGCCGCCCCGAACGCCGAGAACGCCCAGCCCGTCGCCTGGTGCAGCGCGTCGCCCGGCAGCGCGGCCCGGGCGTCGCGCAGCGCCTCCGCCAGGGACAGGCCGGCGTCCAGGCCCTTGTGCAGCGCGAGCATCAGCGGCACCACCGCGGCGTCGTTGACGGGCGCGCTGCACGCTACCACCCCGGCCGTGCCGAGCGGCAGCAACGCCGTGACCAGGCCCAGCAGTTCGTCGGCGCCGACGGAGGCGAGCCGGGCGGTGTCGCAGCAGGACAGGATGATCCGGTACGGGCTGCGCTCCAGCCGCTCGAAGTCGTGCACGACGATCGGCCCGTCGGCCATCCGCAGGGAGGAGAACAACGGGCTGTCCGCACGGAACGTGCCGTGCGCGGCGATGTGTGCCAGCGCCGCCCCGTCCAGCTCCTCCAGCACCCGCGGCACCCGCGCCTCGTCGTCCTCCAGGACGGTGGCGCAGCCGTACCGGCCGGCCAGCTCGGGCACCTCGGCGCCTCCGGTGGCCAGCCCCGGGCCGCGCACCAGCACATGGCAGCCGTCAGGCGGCGGCGCCGTCTCCCGGGCCCGCAGCCAACTGCCCGCCGACGGCGACACACTGAGCACCCGCTCCCGCAGCGACGGCAGCAGCGCCCACGGCACCCGGTGCAGCCGCCCCGGCGGCACGATCACCACCGGCCCGCCCCCCAGGTGCGCCGCGGCCCGTCCGAGGAGCAGCTCCTCCAGCCGCCGTCCCGCCGCCTCCACCACCGGAAGCCGGGCATCCGCCCCCGGGTGGGCCAGCCGCCGCAGCCCCGCCTGCACGTGCTCGGCCTCCGTCTCGGCCTCGGCGAGCAGCCCCGCCTCGAACCGGCGCACCCGCCCCCGCCCGCACAGCAGCACCTGCACCCGCCCGTCCAGCACGGCGAGTTCCACCAGCAGCACCTCGTCACCCAGCCGCTGAAGCAGCCGGCCGACGTCGAACCGGTCACCGTCCCCGGGCGCCTCACCCCGTATGTGCAGCGTCCGGGAGCGGATCTGCCGCTCCAGGCGCCGCTGTTCACGCTCCAGCGCCAGAACCGGCCGGCCGTCCATCCGGGCTGCCTCCGCACGGGAGGCGATCTCCCGGAACGCGGTCATGCCGCTGAGCAGCTCCGGATCGGCGGGCGGCCGGGTCGGCGGGGTGGACAGCACGGTGGCCCGCCAGCGCTCGCTCCACACCAGCAACCGCCGCGGTCCGCCGGAGACCAGACTGGCCCGCTGCGCCAACGCCGCCAGCTCGGCGCCCTGTTCGGTGGCGCGGGCCCTCAGCTCCGAGGCACCCAGCGTCATCCGGTGGTCGTCCAGGACGTCCAGGCCACGCCGGCAGGCCTCCAGCACGCCCCGGGCCGAACCCGCGGCCCGCGCGCGCAGGGCCTGCGCCGCCCAGCCCGTCATCCGCGCCAGGGGCGGACCGCCGCGCCGGCTGCGCGCTGCCACGGCCAGGTGCCGCTCCGCCTCCGCCGTCCAGCCCAGGCCCAGCGCGATCCGGCCCGCGAGCAGCGCCGCCTCCGGCGCGGCCGGAGCACCGAACGACGCCAGCGTCCCGGCCACCGCGGCGGCGTCGGCGACCAGCCGCCCCGAGCCGCGCCCGGCCGCGTGCCGCGCCTCGATCAGCACCAGCCGGGCATGCGTCTCCCACCAGGTGCGCCGCTGCCCGGCGAACAGCCGTACCGCGAGCGCCGCGCGGGCGGTCGCCGTGTGCGGATCGCCCGCCAGCCGGGCGGCCCGCGCCGCGGCCAGCAGCAGCTCCGCCTTGCGGGTGGACTGCCCGCCGATCCCCTCCAGCCTGCCGATCGCCGCGTCCGCCTCGGCCAGCGCCTCGGGGGCGAGACCCGCCGCCATCAGCACCTCGCAGCGCCGGATGTTCAGCATGAACGTCGGCGTGCCGAGCCGGGCGTACCGCTCCTCCGCCTCGTCCAGCAGCCGCAGCGCCGCCGGCACGTCCCCGGACCGGAACGCGGCCAGACCCCGGCTCTCCACCGCGTCGGCCTTGTCGTGCTCCTGGCCGGTGGTGTCCCACAGCGCCTCGGCGGCGGTGAAGTCCGCCTCGGCCCGTTCCACCGCGCCCAGCGCCAGATGCACGGTGGCGCGCAGGGTCAGTGCCCGCGCCGTCCAGATCACGTCGTCCGCCTGCCGCAGCACGGGCACCGCCCGGCGCACGTCCTCCAGCGCCTCGCGGTGGTGACCGAGCACCCACCACACGTACGCCCGCCGGTACAGCACCCGGGCCCTGGTGTGCCCCGCGCCCCGCGCGACGCCCCGCTCGAACGCCGCCAGGCCCTCCCGGGTGCGGCCCGCGTGCACCAGCGCCACGCCCAGCGTGGCCAGCACGTCCGCCTCCCGGTCGGCCGAGTCCGCGCGCGCCGCGCACTCCCGGGCCCGCCGCAGATGGTGCAGCGCCAGCCGCAGATCGCCGAAGTCCCGCTGCCAGATGCCGATCACCTGGTGCGCGACGGAGGCCTCGATCGGGGACGGACCGGCGTCGAGCAGCGCCCGGGCCCTCGCGAGGGCCTCGCCCGGGTCGGCGAACACCATCGGCAGCAGTTCCGTCACCGAGTCGCTTCCCGCCGTCACGCCTCGGATGGTAGTGCTCCCGGAGCGCGCCCCACAGGTGCCGACCTGTATCAAGGGACCGCGCGGCGCCTCTTGTTGACGACCGCTCCGCGGCACCGGCCGACGCCGTCGCACCAACGGGAGGACCCGCCATGGCACCTCAGCGATTCCACGAGCAGTTCGAGCAGGTCCAGCGCTCGATGCCGGACGTCCCCCTCGCGATGGGTCCGGACGACTCGGCGGAGTTCATGTACGAGAAGGGCGTGGTCCTCGTCCGCGACGGTGAGGAGGCCCGGATCGTCGAGGACACGGTCCGGGCGCACTTCACGGCGGCACCCGACCTCGACCAGGAGCAGGTCCGCCGCGCGGGACCGCAGGCCAACCGCAGCGGCATCACCCGTATCCGCGTCGGCGACCCCGGCGAAGGGGGCAGGGACGCCGACCGGACGGTCGCGCACGCCCTGCGCTCGGTACGCGAGCACGAGTCCCGGGCCGGGCGCCGGATGGTCGCCCGCAACCACGTCGTGCACATCGCGGTCAACGCCTGCCCCGGCGACGAACCCGTCCCGGTTCCGCTCGGCGAGCCACCCAACCCGGCTGCCGCCGGCACGCCCCACGACCCGGACACCGCCGTCGGCGTCCTCGTCGTGGACACCGGCCTCATGCACGATTACCGCTCCTGCGGCCTGCTCGCCCACACCGACGGCGACGCCCAGCTCCAGGAGTGCGACGACCGGGGCATCCTCCAGCAGTACGTCGGACACGGCACGTTCATCGCCGGGCTGGTCGCCGCTGTCGCACCCAACACCGACATCACCGTGCGCGGCACCCTCAACGACGCCGGCGCCATCCTGGAATCGGAGTTCGGCGAGAAGCTCTTCGAGGCCGTCGACGCCGGCGGCTGGCCGGACGTCCTCAGCCTCTCCGCCGGCACCTCCAACGGCCGCACCGACGGACTGCTCGGCGTCGAGAACTTCATGCGGGAACTGCGCGAGCAGCGCACCCTGCTGGTCGCCGCCGCGGGCAACAACGCCGGCGCCTCGCCGTTCTGGCCCGCCGCCTACGCGGCTCTGCCCGGCTGGGAGGACTCCGTGCTGTCGGTCGGCGCCCTGCGCAGCGACGGCGAGCACGGCGCCTGCTTCACCAACCACGGGCCGTGGGTGAAGGTCTACGCCCCCGGCGAGCGCCTCACCAGCGCCCTCACCGGCTTCGACTCGCCCGTCCCGTACGTGTACCAGCACTCCACGTACGACGCCTGCCGCTACGGCTTCTCCTACGGCTGCACCTGCCGGCACCCCCGTCACAGCGGTGTGCTCAGCGACGACGGCGACGCGGCCAAGCCGGACCAGGTGATGTTCGAGGGGTACGCGCAGTGGAGCGGCACCTCCTTCGCCGCCCCGGTGACCGCCGGTCTGGTCGCCGCCCACATGACGGCGCACAAGGAGACCGATCCGCGCGCGGCCGGGCGTCAACTCCTCGACTCCGAGGCCGGGTTCGCCGAAGTGCGCGGCGCCCGCGTCCCGGCGCTGCGTCCGCCCACCTGGCGCCCGGTTCCGGTCGTGCGCCTCGGCCCCGGACTGTGAGGACCGGAGCCGCCCCCTCCACCGCGTACGATGACGTGCCGTACCGGAGGGGTGGGGCCGCTGTGGACCGTAGTGATGCCGGCGCGCTCGTCCAGGCAGCCGCCGACGGTGACGCGGCGGCCTGGAAGGCGCTCGTGGAAGGGCTGAGCCCCTTGGTGTGGTCGGTCGTCCGGGCCCATCGGCTCTCCGACGCCGACGCCCACGAGGTGTACCAGACGGCCTGGTTCCGCTTCGCCCAGCACCTCGGGCGGATCCGTGAGCCCGGCAAGGCGGGCGCGTGGCTGGCGAGCACCGCGCGCCACGAATGCCTCAAGGTCATCAGGAACTCCCAGCGGCTGACCCTGACGGACGACCCGCGACTCCTGGACCGGGTCAGCGAGGACGGCACGCCGGAACAGTCGCTGCTCGACTCGGAGGAGGCCGCCGCGCAGAGCGAACGCGTACGGCGGCTGTGGCAGGAGTTCGAGGAACTGGGCGAGCGGTGCAGGCAGTTGCTGCGTGTGCTGATGGCCACGCCGCCGCCCAGCTACCAGGACGTGTCCGCCGCGCTGGGGATCGCGGTGGGCAGCATCGGACCGCTGCGCCAGCGCTGTCTGCGGCGCCTGCGGGCCCGGCTCGAGGCACGGGGGGCGATGTGAGCGGCATGCACGACGACGGTCTGCACGACGACGGCCTGCACGACGACGGCCTGCACGACGGCGATCCGGGTGCCGACGGTCTGCACGACGACGGTGCGAGTGCCGATGGTCTGCACGACGGCGATTCGTCCGGCGAAGGGATGCCGGGGGACGAGGAGTTCGCCGCGGAGCTGCTGGAGGAGGAGTTGCGGCAGGCCGCCGCCGTCCTCGACCCGGTGCCGGCTGAGCTCCGGCAGATCGCCGTCGACGCCTACGCGCTGCGCGATCTCGACGCGCGCGTGGCAGAGCTGACCTTCGACTCGCTGGTCGACGCCCTCCCGGTCCGGGGCGCCGTCGACGTGCCCCGGATGTTGACCTTCCAGGCGGGCGAGGTGACCGTGGACGTGGAGGTGACCGCGCAGGGGCTGATGGGGCAGGTGCTGCCGCCGCAGCCGGTCCGGATCGAGATCCTCGGCGGGCCGCGGACCGGCTCCCCGCTCACATCCGACGACCTGGGCCGCTTCACGGGTGACGTGCCGGTGTCCGGCCCCTTCGCCCTCAGGCTGCTAACCGGCGGGGACGTGGTGGTGACGGAGTGGCTACGGGCCTAGGTATGCCGTCCGGGCAGGTCGGACGCGGCGTCGACCAGCCCGGCCAGTGCCCGGCCGAGCCGCTTCAGACCTGGCCCGGCGGGACCGCCCGGCTCGGTCATGTAGGTGTCCCGGCGGATCTCCACCATGAGGGCGCTCACCTCGGGCCGCGTCCCGTAGAACTCCAGCGGGACGTACGTCCCGCTGAACGGGGCGTCGAGCCGCGTCCGCCCGAAGGCCTCCCGGGCGGCGTCCACCAGCGCGGGAGGCGTGTGGAAGGGGTCCGTGCCCAGGCAGACCGGCGGCCGGGGCCCCTCCCCGTGCAGCTCGTAGGGCAGCCTCCGGCTCGGGTAGGAGTGCACGTCGATGATCACGGCCCGCCCGGTGGCCGCCAGCCGGTCCGCCACGGCCTGCGCCATCCCGCGCGCGTACGGTTCGAAGTACCGCTCGAGGAGCGGCGCGGCGTCGAAGTCCTCGGGCCGCAGCGCGGTGCCGTGCGTGGTCCGGGTGTAGACCGCCCCCATCCCGACGGCCAGCATCTCCTCGCGCTCGTCCGGGAACCGCTCCGGGTCGACGACCAGCCGCGAGAGCCCGTTGACGAACAGCCACGGCCTGGCCCCCGCCCACCCCGCCGCCGCCCGGGCGATCTCCGCCGTGTGCGCGTCGGTGATGTGGTCCAGCTCCCGCTCCAGCTCTACGTCGTCCAGCACGATCCCCGCCCGCACGGCGTGCGGTATCTCCCGGGCGGAGTGCGGCACATGGAGGATCACCGGCGACCGCCCGTCCCCGGGCAGCAGCGCGAAGGAGGAAGGGGCGTCGGTCACGAGGCGGCTCCGGGGGCGTTGTCAGTGGGGTGCGACACGATCAAGGTGCCACATCGCCGGACCGCCGAGACCGAGGACGTCATGCCGATCAGCAACGAGCAGGTGAGCACCCACCCGTTTCTCCGAGGTCTGTACGAGGACCCCTACTACCCCGATCAGGTGGTGGACCGCGGTCGCGCGATCCTGCTCGCCCTGTGCGAGCGCATCGAGTCGGAGCGGCCCACCGGCCTCGGCACGCTGTACGCGCTGACGCGGGCGGCCACGGAGGAGTTCAACGACCTGGAAGCCGCGTTCCATGCGGCCGGGAGCGAGATCGAGACGGTGGCCCGGGAGGAGATAGCCGCGGACTTCGCCTTCCTCGCGCGGGCGTACGGCTTCCCGGACGCGGACGTGGAGGAGCTGATCGCCACACGGGAATGGTGAAAGGCCCACGGGAGTGGTGAGAGCCGGGGGAGTGGCGAGGCCCGGGGCAGCGTCGAGGGCCCGGGGGCGTACATGGCTCCGCCCCGGCCGGGCGCGGTGCCGGCCGGGGCGGAGCCGAGGGGCCGATGCGGCCCGGAGCGTCAGCTCAGGGACGCCAGGGCCTCGTTCCACGTGGTGGACGGGCGCATGGCCTCCGCGGCCTTGGCCGGGTCGGGCTGGTAGTAGCCGCCGATGTCGACGGGCTTGCCCTGGGCGGAGATCAGCTCGTCGACGATCTTCTGCTCGTTCGCGGCGAGCGTCTCGGCCAGCGGGGCGAAGACCTTCGCCAGGTCGGCGTCCTCGGTCTGGCGCGCCAGCTCCTGGGCCCAGTACAGGGACAGGTAGAAGTGGCTGCCGCGGTTGTCGATGCCGCCGACGCGACGGGTCGGGGACTTGTCCTCGTTGAGGAAGGTCGCCGTGGCGCGGTCGAGGGTGTCGGCCAGGACCTGCGCGCGGGCGTTGCCCGTGACCTTCGCGAACTGCTCGAAGGAGGGAACCAGGGCGAAGAACTCACCCAGGGAGTCCCAGCGCAGGTAGTTCTCCTTGACCAGCTGCTGCACGTGCTTGGGAGCCGAGCCGCCCGCACCCGTCTCGAACAGGCCGCCGCCCGCCATCAGCGGGACGACCGACAGCATCTTGGCGCTGGTGCCCAGCTCCAGGATCGGGAACAGGTCGGTGAGGTAGTCGCGCAGCACGTTGCCGGTCACCGAGATCGTGTTCTCGCCGCGGCGGATGCGCTCCACCGACAGCTTCGTCGCCTCGACCGGGTTGAGGATCCGGATGTCCAGGCCCTCGGTGTCGTGCTCGGCGAGGTAGGTGTTGACCTTGGCGATCAGGTTGGCGTCGTGCGCGCGGGTCTCGTCCAGCCAGAACACGGCCGGGTCGCCGGTGGCGCGGGCGCGGGTGACGGCCAGCTTCACCCAGTCCCTGATCGGCGCGTCCTTGGTCTGGCAGGCGCGGAAGATGTCACCGGCCGAGACGCTCTGCTCGATGAGCGCGGTGCCGTTGCCGTCGACCAGGCGGACCGTGCCCGTGGTGGCGATCTCGAAGGTCTTGTCGTGGCTGCCGTACTCCTCGGCCTTCTGCGCCATCAGACCGACGTTCGGCACCGAGCCCATGGTGGACGGGTCGTAGGCGCCGTTGGCCCGGCAGTCGTCGATCACGGCCTGGTAGACACCCGCGTAGGAGGAGTCCGGCAGCACCGCGAGGGTGTCGTGCTCCTGGCCGTCGGGGCCCCACATGTGGCCGGAGGTGCGGATCATGGCCGGCATGGAGGCGTCGACGATGACGTCCGAGGGGACGTGCAGGTTCGTGATGCCCTTGTCGGAGTCGACCATGGCCAGCTCCGGGCCCTCGGCGAGCTCGGCGTCGAAGGAGGCCTTGATCTCGGCGCCCTCCGGCAGGGCCTCCAGGCCCTTGTAGATGCCGCCCAGACCGTCGTTCGGGGTGAGGCCGGCCGCGGCGAGCTTGTCGCCGTACTGCGCGAACGTCTTCGGGAAGAAGGCGCGCACCACGTGGCCGAAGACGATCGGGTCGGAGACCTTCATCATCGTGGCCTTCAGGTGCACGGAGAACAGCACGCCCTGGGCCTTCGCCTCGGCGACCTGCGCGGTCAGGAACTCGCGCAGCGCGGCGACGCGCATCACGGAGGCGTCGACGACCTCGCCGGCGGTGACCGGTACGGACTCGCGCAGCACGGTGGTGGTGCCGTCGTCGCCGACCAGCTCGATGCGCAGCGCGCCGTCCTCGGCGATCACGACGGACTTCTCGGTGGAGCGGAAGTCGTTCTGCCCCATGGTCGCCACGTTCGTCTTGGACTCGGGGGTCCAGGCGCCCATGCGGTGCGGGTGCGACTTGGCGTAGTTCTTGACCGAGGCGGGGGCGCGCCGGTCGGAGTTGCCCTCACGCAGGACCGGGTTCACGGCGGAACCCTTGATCTTGTCGTAGCGGGCGCGGATCTCGCGCTCCTCGTCGGTCTTCGGGTCGTCCGGGTAGTCCGGCAGCGCGTAGCCCTGGCCCTGCAGCTCGGCCACGGCGGCCTTGAGCTGGGGGATGGACGCCGAGATGTTCGGCAGCTTGATGATGTTGGCGGCGGGCGTCTTGGCCAGCTCACCGAGCTCGGCGAGGGCGTCCGGGATGCGCTGGTCCTCGGTCAGGTACTCCGGGAACACGGCGATGATGCGTCCGGCCAGCGAGATGTCGCGGGTCTCCACGGGGACACCCGCCTGCGACGCGTACGCCCGGACCACCGGCAGGAAGGAATACGTCGCCAGGGCGGGGGCCTCGTCAGTGTGCGTATAGATGATGGTCGAGTCAGTCACCGGGTGCTCCGCTCCACGTCTGCAACATTGCTCGACATCAAGATATCTCGTGACCGACCTCGTCTCGACAGGGGTCCGCGCCCAGTTTCGTGCAACCGATCGGGCCGTTCCCGAGTCCTGGAGAGAGATCACTCACTTCGAGCCACGGCCGGACCTGACCACCCGGCCGTCCGAGCGAAAGCTGACCATGAGATATCGCACCAGAGTGACGGCCCCGGCGGTCGCCCTCCTCGGCACGGCGGCGGCACTGACCACGGGGGTACCGGCCCAGGCGGCCACCAGGACCGGCGGCACCCCGGGCCCCGAGACCCTCGGTGACTCCGTCTACCCCGACCTCGGCAACGGCGGCTACCGCGTCGGGGCCTACCACCTCGACTTCGCGTACGACGCCACGACCAGGCTCGTCGAGGCCACCGCGACCCTGACCCTGCGCACCACCCAGGCCCTGAGCCGCTTCTCCCTGGACGCGCTCGGCCTGGACATTCGCTCGGTGAGCGTCGACGGGCGCGCGGCCGCCTTCGAGCAGGTGGCCGAGAAGCTGCGGATCACCCCCGACTGCCGGCTCCCGGCGAAGGCCCGGGTCACCGTGCGCGTGGCCTACGGCGCCGACCCGCGCCGGATCCCGCCGCCCGCCGGCGGCTGGGTGGCCACCCCGGACGGATTCGCGGTGTGCTGCCAGCCGAACCTGGCGCACACCGTCTTCCCCTGCAACGACCACCCCTCCGACAAGGCCGACTTCACCTTCCGCATCACCGTGCCCGCCGGACTGCGGGGCGTCGCGAGCGGCATGCTGGAGCGCACCGAACAGCTTTCCGGTGACCGCACCGCGTACACGTACCGTTCGCGCTCGCCGATCGCCACCGAGGTGGTGCAGATCACCGTCGGCGACTACGTGATCAAGGACCGGCAGGGTCCGCACGGCCTGCCGCTGCGCGACGTCGTCCCCGTGGCCCGGGCCGCCGCCCTGGAACCGGCCCTGGCGCTCACCCCGGCCCTCATCGCCTGGGTCGAGCAGCGGCTCGGCGCGTACCCCTTCGAGACGTACGGCCTGCTGCCCTGCAACAACGACGCCTCCAACGCCTTCGACTTCACCGGCCTGGAGACGCAGACCCTCACGCTCTACAAGCCGAACTACCTCCTCCAGGAGGAGAGCAAGATCGGCTCGCACATGATGCACGAGCTGGTCCACTCCTACTTCGGCAACAGCGTCAGCCCCGCCACCTGGGCCGACCTGTGGCTGAACGAGGGCCACGCCGACTTCTACGGGCTGCTGTACCGCTACGAGCGCGGCTGGGCCGACTCCAAGGGCCTGACCACCATGGAAGCCCGGATGAAGGACACCTACGCCATGGGCGACCAGTGGCGTCGCACCTCCGGGCCGGTCGCCGCGCCCACCGCGGCCAACCTGTTCGACAGCCAGCGCTACCTGGGCGGCGTCCTCGTCCTCTACGCGCTGCGCCAGCAGATCGGCGAGGCGGCCTTCAACGCCGTCGAGCGCGCCTTCCTCGAGCGCTACCGCGACTCCTCCGCCTCCACGGAGGACTACATCGCCGTCGCCTCGGAGGTCTCCGGCCAGGACCTCACCGGATTCCTGCGGGACTGGCTGTACGGCACGAAGACGCCGCGGATGCCGGGCCACCCCGACTGGACCGTGACGCCCGTCGCGCCGTCCCTCACGGCTCCGCGCGGCCGGAGGGACAGCGGGCACCACGACAACTCCGCGACGCTGTGACGCGGTGAGCGGTGACGCCGTGAGTCGGTGAGGTGCTAGTCGAGCCGGGCGGAGGCCACTTCGCCCGGCTCGATCGCGCCGGTGCGCTGCTGCGGGATGACCACAGCGCCCTGCTGGAGCGCCACCGTCCGGGCCGGGGCGGGGATGCGGATGCCCTCCAGGCGGTAGCGCTTGTGCAGGCGCTTGATGAACTCGTGCTTGATCCGGTACTGGTCGCTGAACTCGCCGACGCCCAGGATGACGGTGAAGCCGATGCGGGAGTCGCCGAAGGTGTGGAACCGGATGATCGGCTCGTGGTCCGCCACGGCGCCCTCGACCTCGGTCATCGTCTCGGCTATGACCTCGTTGGTCACCCGCTCCACGTGCTCCAGATCGCTGTCGTAGGCCACCCCGACCTGGACCAGGACCGTCAGCTGCTCCTCCGGGCGCATGAAGTTGGTCATGTTCGCCTTGGCGAGCTGGCCGTTGGGGATCACGACGAGGTTGTTCGACAGGTTGCGGATCGTCGTCTGCCGCCAGTTGATGTCCTCGACGTAGCCCTCCTCGCCGCTGCTGAGCCGGATGTAGTCACCGGGCTGGACGGTCTTGGAGGCGAGGATGTGGATGCCCGCGAAGAGGTTGGCGAGGGTGTCCTGCAACGCCAGCGCGACCGCGAGACCGCCGACACCCAGGGCGGTGAGCATCGGCGCTATGGAGATGCCCAGGGTCTGGAGCACCACCAGGAAGCCGATCGCCAGGACCAGGATCCGGGTGATGTTGACGAAGATCGTGGCCGATCCGGCGACCCCGGAGCGGGACTGCGTGACCGTGCGCACCAGCCCGGTGATCACCCGCGCCGCCGACACCGTCGCGACGAAGATGAGCAGCACGGTGAGGACCTGGTTGGTGGTGTGCTGCACCGCCCGCGTCAGCGGCAGCACCGCCGCCGCGCCCGCCACGCCGCCGACGACCGCCGCCCAGGGCACCACGGCCCGCAGTGCGTGCACGATGACGTCGTCGCCGGTCCAGCGGGTGCGGTCGGCGTGCCCGCCCAGCCAGCGCAGCAGGATGCGCAGCGCGAACGCCGCCAGCAGACCCGAGCCGAGGGCGATGCCGGCGAACAGCAGATCGTCCACGGTCAGTGCCCGGTTCACCGGTCGCCTCCGGGACGGTAGAGGGCGGCGGACGCCGCCACCGGCGGCCGGATGTGAAGTCTCGTCACGTCGTCACCTGCTCGTTTCCGGGATGTCCGTAGCGTGTCCGACCACCCTGACCCGCGGTCGGCACGATCGTTCATCCTGCCGCATCCCGCACGGGGTTCCGTACCGGAGATGGGGGTGGGCGCAGGGTGAGTTGCTGCACATGACACACCGTCACGACGGCCTCGCTCAGAGGTCGGTCGCCCCACCCGCTGCGTCCCACGCCGGGAGGCTGTGCGGGCGGCCGCCTCCACCGTCCTACGACCGCTCCTCCGAAGTCGTCCTGGCCCGGTAGCTCTCGACCAGGTCCTCCATGCCGGCCAGGCCGGCGTCCAGGCCGAGCTGCCGCAGCCAGTCGGCGGTGTGGTCCTTCGCCGGTGGCAGACACCACGTCCACCGCGATCCCGGTGGATCCGGCCCCGTCGAGGACGGAGCTTCGTGCAGACCTCCTCTTGCCGTCAGATCACCTTCAGTCGGACCAGCGCCGCCAGCGTCAGGGCGCCCGGCACCAGCGGCAGCCAGACGGTGATGACCCGGAAGGCCAGGGCCACGGCGGTGGCCACCGCGGCCGGGCCGCCCGCCGCCACCAGGGCCATGACCAGCGCCGCCTCCACCGAGCCGATCCCGCCCGGGGTGGGCACCAGGGCGACGGCGACCGTGGCCGCCAGGTAGGCCACCGCCATGTGGGCCACCGGAACGTCCAGTCCGAGCGCACGTCCCACCAGCACCAGTACGGATGCCTGAAGTGCCGGGAAGGCGAAGGACCCGCCCCACAGCGCCAGGGCCCGGGCCGGACGGGTGTGCACCGAACGCGCCTCACCGAGCGCCGTCCGCAGGAACGACACCAGGGCCGAGCGCAGCCTCCGGACGAGCACGAGCACGGCCGCCGCTGTCACGAGCACCACCGTGACGCCGGCCAGCAGCGGGCCGTACGCCGTCTGCGGCACCAGCGCGTCGAGGCGCAGCGCGTCGGGGAATGCGATCAGCAGGGCGCCCAGCAGCACCACCCGGCCGACGCTCTCGGCGAGCAGGTACAGACCGAGGGCGGCCGAGGAGCGGGCGAGCGGCAGCCCGCACACCGTCATGAACCGCAGGTTGACCGCGCTCGCGCCCAGCCCGGTCGGCAGCAGATGGTTGGCCGCGCCCGCCGCGAACTGCGTGGCCAGCAGCCGCCGTCGGGGCAGCCGCTCGACGACCGCGCCCTGCCGGGTGCAGGAGGCGGCGACCCAGGTCAGACAGGTCGCCCCGGCGGCGGCCACGAGCCAGGGCCACTCGGCGGTGCGCAGGTGCGCGAAGCCCTCGGCCAGCACGGACCGGTGCCGCACCGCGACCACGGTGACCAGCAGGAGCGGGAGCAGACACAGGATCTGCCGCAGGCGGCGGACCGGGACGCGACGGGGGAGTCGTCCCGGGCGGAGTTCGGGGAGTTGGACCGCTGTCACATCGGAAGAGGCTGTCCAGGCCGTGCCAACTGCGGGTTGCGGGAGCGGGGACTGGGGATTGCGCGCCGGGAGCGGCTGTGTGGGGAGCGTCATCGGGGCCTTTGCGCGAAGGGACGGGGAAGAGGGGGATCGGGCCGATTGTGCGGGATGTCGGGGTGAAAGTGCCATCTCCTTGACCTCAACATTGCTTGAGGTTCTACGGTCTCTCCCATGAGCATGGAGACCACAGCGTGGACACAGCTGCACAGCGTCATCAACGCCGAACAAGAGCGCCGCCCCTTCGCCCTGGCGACCCTGCGGCGCATCGGCGCGTTCGCCCGCCCGCACCGGCGCCGCATCGCCCTCTTCGTCCTGCTCGGCGTGGGCAGCGCCCTGCTCGCCGTGGCGACGCCCGTCCTGGCCGGGTGGGTCGTGGACACGATCGTCTCGGGCGGCGACGAGGGCAGGGTCGTACGCCTGGCCCTGCTCATCGCGCTGATCGCGGTGGCGGAGGCGGCGCTGGGCATCCTCGGCCGGAGGCTGTCGGCGACACTCGGGGAACACCTCATCCTCGATCTGCGGACCGCCGTCTTCGACCATGTGCAGCGCATGCCGGTCGCGTTCTTCACACGCACTCGTACGGGCGCCCTCGTCTCCCGGCTCAACAACGACGTCATCGGCGCCCAGCGCGCCTTCAGCAACACCCTCTCCGGCGTGGTCAGCAACCTCGTCACCCTGCTGCTCACCCTGGCGGTGATGCTCACGCTGTCCTGGCAGATCACCCTGCTCGCGCTGGTGCTGCTGCCGGTGTTCGTGATCCCGGCCCGGCGCATGGGCAGCCGGATGGCCCGGATGCAGCGGGAGGCGGCGACCCTGAACGCGGCGATGGGTACCCGTATGACCGAGCGCTTCTCCGCCCCCGGCGCCACCCTGGTCAAGCTCTTCGGCCGGCCGGAGGAGGAGTCGCGGGAGTTCGCCGAACGGGCCCGCCGGGTCGCGGACATCGGGATCCGCACGGCCACCGCCCAGGCCGCCTTCATCACCGCCCTCACGCTGGTCTCCGCCCTCGCCCTGGCCCTGGTCTACGGCCTCGGCGGCTGGTTCGCCCTGCGCGGCACCCTGGAACCGGGCGCCGTCGTCTCCCTCGCGCTGCTCCTGACCCGGCTCTACGCGCCGCTGACGGCGCTCGCGGGGGCGCGCGTCGAGGTGATGAGCGCCCTGGTGAGTTTCGAGCGGGTCTTCGAGGTGCTCGACCTCCGGCCGCTCATCGAGGAGAAGCCGGACGCGCGCCCGGTGCCCGACGGGCCCGTGGCCGTCGAGTTCGACGACGTCCGCTTCGGCTACCCCGCCGCCGACAAGGTCTCCCTGGCCTCCCTGGAGGAGGTCGCGTCCCTGGACGGACGCGGCGGCGACGAGGTCCTGCACGGCCTGTCCTTCCGCGCCGAACCCGGCCAGACCGTGGCGCTCGTCGGCTCCTCCGGCGCGGGCAAGTCCACCATCGCGCAGCTGATGCCGCGCCTGTACGACACCGACGAGGGCACCGTACGCATCGGGGGCGTCGACGTCCGCGACCTCACCGCCACGTCCCTGCGGGAGACCCTGGGCATGGTCACCCAGGACGGCCACCTCTTCCACGACACCGTCCGCGCCAACCTCTCGCTCGCCCGCCCCGAGGCCACGGAGGGCGAACTGTGGGACGCCCTGCGCCGGGCTCGTCTCGACGACCTCGTGCGGTCCCTGCCCGACGGCCTCGACACGGTGGTCGGTGAACGCGGCTACCGCCTCTCCGGCGGCGAACGGCAGCGCATGACCATCGCCCGGCTGCTGCTGGCCCGCCAGCGCGTCGTCATCCTCGACGAGGCGACCGCCCACCTCGACAACACCTCCGAGGCCGCCGTCCAGGAAGCCCTCACCGAAGCCCTCGAGGGCCGCACGGCCGTCGTGATCGCCCACCGCCTGTCCACCGTCCGCGCGGCCGACCAGATCCTGGTCGTCGAGGCCGGCCGGATCGTGGAACGGGGCACGCACGAGGAACTCCTGGCGGCCGGGCGGCGCTACGCGGAGCTGTACCGCACCCAGTTCGGCGGGCCGCGGGCGACGGAGGTGGAGGAGGCCGCCTAGAGCGGTGAACACCTGCCCGGACCCGTCCGTACTCCCGTCGAGTACTCCTGCCGACAGGCCGAAAGACCGCACCCGGAGAGGCGACGTGTTCCAGCAGCGACCGCACGTACGATCCACCCCCCGGACCCCGTGCCGCACCCGGCGCCGCACCGCCGCAGCGGCCGGGGTCCTGGCCGTGCTTGTCCTCGTCACGGCCTGCGGTGGCGACGACGGCCGTGGGGCGGAGGCGACGCCGAGCGGGTCCGCCGCTCCCGCCGCCGGGGTGGTCGCGCCGGCCAAGGTGGAGGTCATCGCCGGTCTGACCGGCTGCAAGGTGAAGATCCGCACCGAGGCGGACGAGCTGCGCGAGGGCGTGTGCCACACCCGGCAGGGTGACTACCTCATCACCACCTTCCCGCAGGAGCGGCTCAAGGAGACCTGGCTGGAATCCGCCCGCGTGTACGGGGGTACCTACCTGGTCGGCATGCGCTGGGTGGTCAGCGCCAAGCCCGGGGTGCTGGAGGCGCTGCGCGCGAAGCTCGGCGGGACCGTCCGGAAGCTGAGCGGCGTGGGGCCGCGCGCGAACGCTTCCTGACCTTCCCGCGTTCCTGGCCTCCTCCCGCCACCTCCCTTTCGGTTTCCGCTGGTGGAGGTCATCATGGTGCGACTCGGGACATGAGCGGTCCGCCGCGGCGGCCTCGGCGCGGGGTGGATCGTCGGCTCCACCGACCCCACGGTCGTCGGCGAGCGGTTGCGCCGGGGCCCGGGCACCGGCCAAGGGCGCGCCCGGTCCGGGCAGTTCACCGAGCGTGGCATCGGACCGGCCCTGACCACGCTGGTCTGCGAACGGCCTCACCGGCACGGTGGCGGAAGGAGCGGCCTCATGACCGCGGCGAGCGGCAAGCCGGGCACGATCGACGTCCTGGTCGTCGACGACGACTTCATGGTGGCCCGGGTGCACCGCGCGTTCGTCGCACGCGTCGAGCCCTTCCGTGTCGTGGGCGTGGCCCACACCGGCGGTCAGGCCATCGCGGCGGTGGACGAGCTGCGACCCGATCTCGTCCTGCTCGACCTGTACCTGCCCGACCTGTTCGGACTCGACGTCATCCCGCGGCTGCGCACGGCCGGCCACGACTGCGACGTCATGGTCATCAGCGCCGCGCAGGAGGCCGGCACCGTACGCGGGGCCGTCCGCCGCGGCGTGGTCGACTACCTCCTCAAACCCTTCGGGTTCGAGGATCTGCGCCTCCGTCTGGAGCGCTACGCGGCGCAGCGGGGCCGGCTGCTCACGACGGTGGTCCGGGGCCAGGCGGACGTGGACCGCGTCCTGGCCGGCGCCTTCGCCCCCGCGCCGGCCCCCACCCTGCCCAAGGGCATGAGCGTGGAGACCGCCGCACTGGTCGAACGGGCCCTGCGGGAGGCCGACGGCACCCTGTCCGCCACCGAGTGCGCCGCCGTGACCGGACTGTCCCGGGTGAGCGCCCGCCGCTACCTGGAGTACTTCCACGGCACGGGCGACGTGGAGGTGTCCCTGCGCTACGGCGCCACCGGCCGGCCCGAACGCCGTTATGGCCGACGGTCCTGAGGGTGTGTCAGGGCCGGCCGGTGAGGTAGCCGCCCATGGAGGTGAAGTACTCGGTGGCGGGGAGCTCCCGGCCGTCCTCGGTGCGTACGCGGGTGATGGCAAGCCCGTGGTTGCGACCGGTGCGGGCGTCGGCGCCGGCGACGATCACCACGCCGTCGCCCTCGCGGTAGAAGACGCGGCCGGGCGTGCCGCCGTAGCGGCCCTCGGACACGAACGAGGCCAGGACGTCGAGCCGCTTGCCCTTGTGGAAGGTGTAGGCGCTGGGGTACGGCTCCGACTGGGCGCGCACCAGGCGCTCCAGGTCCTCGGCCGGCCAGTTCCAGTCGATGCGGCTGTCCTCGTCGGCCCGCTTGTGGAAGAAGGAGGCCTGGGAGCGGTCCTGCCGGGTGAACTCGGTCTGCCCGGACGCGATCAGGCCGAGCGCGCCGATGGTGACGGGGGCGATGAGGTCGACGGTCTTGTGGAAGAGGTCGGTCGCGGTGTCCCGCGGGCCGACCGGCACCGCTTCCTGCCGGACGATGTCACCGGCGTCGAGCTCGTCGTTCATCATGTGCGCCGTGACGCCCACTTCGGGCTCGCCGTTGATGAGCGCCCAGATCAGGGGGGAGAAGCCGGCGTACTTGGGCAGCAGTGAGTCGTGCACGTTCAGCGTGCCGTGACGCGGCAGGCCGAAGATGCGCGGGGGGATCCACGTACGCCAGTTGTTGGCCACGATGATGTCCGGGTCGGCCGCCTTGAGCCGCTCGAACAGCTCCTCGTCGTCGGGCCGGTTGCGGATCAGCACCGGGACGCCGTGCTCCTCGGCGAGGTCGGCGACGGAGTCGCTCCAGATCTTCTCGTAGGCGTGCTCGCTCTTGGGGTGGGTCACGACCAGCACCACGTCGTGCTCGGACTCCAGGAGGGCTTGCAGGGTGCGGTGCCCCCAGGTCTGGTAACCGAACATGACGACCCGCATGGGGTTCCTCCTCAGAGCAAGGTGTTGGCCGAGGCAAGTAAAGCAAGGCTTACCTTAGTCCGCAACGGGTGTAAGTAATCGGCGAGTTGGAGCATCTGCCCCGCGGCGGGAGTCCGTTTTGCCCTGTCGACACCACCACCGGTTTAGCTTAGGCTCACCTAAGTTCCTTGGCGTGTCGCTCCGTTGGGCATGCCCGACTCTCCTTCCCTCCACACCTGATACGCGGCTGCCCCGCACGATGGGAGTGACATGTCGCAGGTTCTCCCCGGTGACACAGCACCGGTCCACGATCTGATCGGTATCGGCTTCGGGCCGTCCAATGTGGCCATGGCCATCGCGCTCCGCGAGCACAACACCCGCGCCGGCGGGCAGGAGGCGGTCACCGCTCACTTCTTCGAGCAGCAGCCCCGCTTCGGCTGGCACCGCGGCATGCTCATCGACGACGCCACCATGCAGGTCTCCTTCCTCAAGGACCTGGTGACGCTGCGGAACCCGGCCAGTCCCTACAGCTTCCTGTGCTACCTGCAGAGCAAGGGCCGGCTGATCGACTTCATCAACCACAAGAACCTGTTCCCGCTGCGCGTGGAGTTCCACGACTACTTCGAGTGGGCCGCGGCGCAGGTCGACGACATGGTCTCCTACGGCCACGAGGTGGTCGGCGTCGCGCCCGTCACCCGGGACGGCGTCGTGGACCACCTGGAGGTGACCGTCCGATCGGGCGGCGGCCTCGAGGTCCACCGAGCCCGCAATCTCGTCGTCGGCACCGGCCTGCGCCCGCTGATGCCGGAGGGTGTGGAGCGCGGCGAACGCGTCTGGCACAACTCCGAACTGCTCGCCAGGGTCGACGAGTTGGAGGGCACCTCGCCCTCCAGGTTCGTCGTCGTGGGCGCCGGCCAGAGCGCCGCCGAAAACGTCGCCTACCTGCACCGCCGCTTCCCCGGGGCCGAGGTCTGCGCGGTCTTCTCCCGCTACGGGTACAGCCCCGCCGACGACAGCGGCTTCGCCAACCGGATCTTCGACCCGCAGGCGGTCGACGAGTATTTCGCCGCGCCCGAGGACGTCAAGCGCCGGCTGATGGACTACCACGGCAACACCAACTACTCCGTGGTGGACATCGACCTGATCGACGACCTCTACCGGCAGTCGTACCAGGAGAAGGTCCTCGGCACCGAGCGCCTGCGGTTCCTCAACGTCTCCCGGCTGACCGGCGTCAAGGAGGCCCCGTCCGGCGTCCGGGTCACCGTGACGTCCCTCGTCACCGGCGAGGACACCGACCTGGACGCGGACGTCGTGGTCCTGGCCACCGGCTACAGCCCCGCCGACCCCACCGGCCTGCTCGGCGAGGTCGCCGACCGCTGCCTGCGCGACGACGAGGGCCGGGTCCGTGTCGAACGCGACTGGCGCATCGCGACCGACCCCGCCCTGCGCTGCGGCATCTACCTCCAGGGCGGCACCGAGCACACGCACGGCATCACCTCGTCCCTGCTCTCCAACACCGCCGTCAGGGTGGGCGAGATCCTCGACTCGCTCCTCGGCCGCGCGGCCACCGGGTCCGCCACGGACCGGGCGCGGACCCTCACCGACGGCACGGGCAGTGCGGCCCGTTAGCGGGGCACCTTCCTCAACTCGCCGACAGCGCAAGGGATAACGTACGTCGACATGGGCACGACTGCCGCAGTGGAGCGCCCCGCGCCCGGGGGCTCGACGCAGACCCGTCGGCGACGGGTGGCGGGTCTGGGCATCCTTCTGGCGGTGCTCGTGATCACCTCGGTCCTGTCGCTGGCCGTGGGCGCCCGCGCCCTGAGCCCCGCCGAGGTGTGGCACGCGCTGACCGTCACCCCGGACGCGGACCGGCGACTCACGGAGATCAGACTCATCGTCGAGACCGTCCGCGTGCCCCGTACGGCCCTCGGGATCGTGGCGGGTCTGGCGCTCGGCGTCGGCGGGGCACTCATCCAGGGGTTCACCCGCAACCCGATCGCCGACACCGGCCTGCTGGGCGTGAACTCGGGAGCCTCGTTCGCGGTGGTGGTGGCCATCGCCGTGTTCGGCCTCGGCGACCCGTTCCAGTACGTGTGGTTCGCCTTCGCCGGGGCGGCCGCGGCCGGTGTCGTGGTGTTCGGCCTCGCCGGCATCGGGCGAGGGGCCGGCAATCCGCTGACGCTCGCCCTGGCCGGGCAGGGCGTCACCGTGTTCCTCGCCGCGATGACCACCGCCGTCGCGCTGTCGGACCAGGCGGCGCTGAACGCCCTGCGGTTCTGGAACGCCGGCTCCCTCGCCGGAGTCGGATTCGACGTCATCCGCCCGGTGACCGCGTTCGTCGGCGTCGGACTCGTGCTGGCCCTGACCACGCTGCCCTCCCTCAACCTGCTCAACCTGGGTGACGACGTGGCCCGGGGACTGGGCGTGAACATCGCGCTCAGCCGGAGCGTCGGCATCACCGCCATCACCCTGCTGGCGGGCGCGGCGACGGCCGCGTGCGGGCCCATCGCCTTCCTCGGCCTGATGGTGGCCCACGTCGCCCGGTACCTCACCGGGCCCGACTACCGCTGGCTGGTGCCGTACGCGGGTCTGCTCGGTGCGGTGATCCTGCTGCTCTGCGACATCGCCGGCCGACTGGTGGTGCGGCCGGGCGAGTTGGACGCCGGTGTCCTCGTGGCGCTCCTCGGCGCCCCCTTCTTCGCGGTGCTCGTGTGGCGCGGAAAGTTCAGGAGCGCATGAACGCGACCGATGTGAAGCCGTCGCTGCCGCCGGGGGTGCGGCTGGGCCGGGTGTCGTTCGTCTGGCGGCCCTGGATCGTGTGCGTCACGCTGCTGCTGGCCGCGGCGACCTTCCTGGTGTTCTGCGGGTCCATCGCCGTCGGCGACTTCCCCGTGGGGCTGACGCGGGTGATCGCCACCCTCCTCGGACGGGGCGAGCGGGTCGACGAGTTCGTCATCATGGACCTGCGGATGCCGCGCGCCCTGGCCGGGCTCGTCGTGGGCGTCGCGCTCGGGGTGTCCGGGGCGATCACGCAGTCCGTCGCGCGCAATCCCCTGGCCAGCCCGGACGTACTCGGCATCACCTCGGGCGCCGGCACGGTCGCGGTCTTCCTGGTGACGGTCTCGGGCGGGGCCGCCACGGCGATCACCGACTCCGTGGGCCTGTCGGCGGCCGCGCTCGCGGGCGGGCTCGGCACGGGCCTGCTGGTGTACTTCCTGGCGTGGCGGCGCGGGGTCGACGGCTTCCGGCTCATCCTCATCGGCATCTCCGTGAGCGCCGTGATGGAGGCGATCACGACCTGGCTGCTCGTCACGGCCGACATCAGGGACGTGGCCCGGGCCCAGGCGTGGCTGGTCGGCTCGCTGGAGGGCCGCGCGTGGGAGGAGGTCCGTACCGCCCTGTGGTGCGGGCTCGTCCTCCTGGCCGTCGTGTCCTGCGTCGCCTTCCAGTTCAAGCCGATGCACTTCGGCGACGAGGTCGCCGCGGGGCTGGGCGTCCGGTACGCCCGGGTGCGGGCCGTCCTGCTGCTGTGCGCCGTGCTGCTGGCCGGTGTGGCGGTGAGCGCGGCGGGCCCGGTTCCGTTCGTGGCGCTGGTGGCGCCCCAGGCGGCGATGCGTCTGGCGCGTTGCCCCACACCGCCGATGGCGGCTTCGGGCCTGGTGGGCGCCCTGCTTCTGATCGGCTCGGACCTCGTGGCGCGCACGGCGCTGCCGGTCTCGCTCCCGGTCGGCGTGGTCACCGCCGCGATCGGCGGGCCCTTCCTCGTCTACCTGCTGGTGCGGGCGAACCTCCGGTAGAGGTACAAGAGTCAGGTGAACCTAAGCAAGGGGGGACCCGTGGTCGCACAGTCCGTCACCGAGGCCGCGGTCGGCGGCGCCGCGCGGCTGGCCGCCCGAGGCGTCACGGTCGGCTACGGCGGCCGGGTCGTCATCGACGAGCTCGACGTGTCGATACCGCCGGGCGTGATCACCACGATCATCGGCCCCAACGGCTGCGGTAAATCGACCCTGTTGCGGACGCTGTCGCGGCTGCTGAAGCCGGCCAGGGGCACGGTCGTCCTGGACGGCGAGGACATCGGCGGGCTCAGGACCCGGGACGTGGCGAGGAAACTCGGCCTGCTCCCGCAGGCGCCGGTCGCGCCGGACGGACTGACCGTGGCGGACCTGGTCGCCCGGGGCCGTCATCCGCACCAGAGCTGGCTGCGGCAGTGGTCGTCCGACGACGCCGACGTGGTGGCACGCGCCCTGGCCATGACGGGGGTGTCCGACCTGGCCGACCGCCCCGTCGACGCACTGTCCGGCGGGCAGCGCCAGCGCGTGTGGATCTCGATGGCGCTGGCCCAGGGCACCGATCTGCTGCTGCTGGACGAGCCGACGACCTATCTGGACCTGGCGCACGCGATCGACGTCCTCGATCTGGTGGACGACCTGCATGAGGCGGGCCGCACCGTCGTCATGGTGCTGCACGACCTGAACCTGGCCATCCGCTACAGCGACAACCTCGTGGTGATGCGGGAGGGCGCGATCCTCGCGCAGGGGCATCCGCGGGACGTCGTCAGCGCCGAACTGCTGCACGAGGCCTTCGGGTTGCGCGCCCAGGTGATCGAGGACCCGGTCGGCGACCGGCCGCTCGTCGTGCCGATCGGGCGCACCCACGTGCGGTCGCGGCACCTCCCGGCAGACCGGTCTGAGTAAGGCTAGGCTTACCTCATTAAGTCGCGGTAAGGTTTGGCTGCCCTTAGGCGAGGGTGCAGCGAACTAGCGCGAAAGCAAGGGGATTTGGATGCTCCTCCATCGAACGACGCCCGGGAAGCCATGGCGGCGACTGGCGGCGGTCCTCTCCGCGGCCACCCTCGGCGTCGGTCTCCTCGCGGGATGCGGTTCCGGCTCGTCGGACACCGCCGGTGACAAGAGCGAGGGCGCTCCGGCCGCGGCCGACGGCGCGTTCCCGGTCACCGTGGAGCACGCCTTCGGATCCACGACGGTCGAGAAGGCGCCCCAGCGGGTCGTCTCCGTCGGCTACACCGACGACCAGACCGTCCTGGCGTTCGGCACCAAGCCCGTCGGCATGGTCGACCAGTACCCGAACCCGCCCGGCAAGAGCCCCGACATCAACACCCAGTGGCCCTGGGTGAAGGACAAGTGGGGCGACACCAAGCCCGAGGTCGTCATGAGCAACGGCGACTCCGGCCCCAACTACGAGAAGATCGCCGCCCTGCGCCCCGACCTGATCGTCGCGGTCTACTCCGAGATCGACCGGGCCGCCTACGACAAGCTCTCGAAGATCGCCCCCACCGTGGCACGCACCAAGGGCGAGAAGGAGCCCTTCAGCGCCCCCTGGCAGGACAACGCCCTGCACATCGCCAAGGCCCTCGGCAAGGCCGACGAGGGCCAGAAGATGGTCGACGACATCCAGGGACAGCTCGACGCGGCCAAGAAGGCGCACCCCGAGCTCGCCGAGAAGACCGCCGTCGCGCTGTCCTGGTACAAGGACTCGGTGGCACCCTTCACCTCCACCGACGTACGCGGCCGGCTCGTCACCGGCATCGGCTACACGTACCAGACCGAGATCGACAAGGTCGCGGGCGGCAACTTCTACACCACGCTCTCGCCCGAGCGCATCGACCTCGTCGACGTCGACCACATCTTCGTCATCAACGACAAGGCCGACACCGAGGCGCTCAAGAAGTTCAAGCTGTTCGCCAACCTGGACGCCGTGAAGAAGGGCAACGTGTCCTACCTGCTCGACAGCGAGGGACCCGCGGTCGGCGCGGCCATCTCCCAGGGCACCCTGCTGTCCATGCCGTACGCGATCGACGAGCTCGTCAAGTCGGTCGAGTAGGGAGGTGAGCACCACCGACACGCGCGTCGCCCCGGCGGCCCTGCGCACCACGACCGGACGCGAAGCAGCCCGCTGGGTCGCGGCACATTGCCGCGAGACGCCCGGGCTGACGGCCGCCACCGTGCTCACCACCCTCGCCGGGGCGGCGCTCCAGGTGCTCCCGGTGCTCCTGCTCGGCCGGGTCGTCGACGGGGTCGTCGGGGGAGAGGACCGTTCGGTCCTGGTCACGGTGGGGGTGCTGATCGGCGCCGCCGCGCTGCTCGGCGCGGCGGCCACCGCGGTGTCGACCTACCTGATCGGACGGCTCGGCGCGGATCTGCTGGCACGGCTGCGCGAAGGCGCCGTCCGGGCCGTGCTCGGCATGCCCAGCGCACGCGTCGAACAGGTCGGCCGGGGGGATGTGCTCTCCCGGGTCGGCGACGACGTGGCCGTCCTCTCCAAGGGCATCCGCACGGCCGTCCCGACGGTGTTCTCGGCCGGCGTGCTGGTCGTCATCGCCACCTTCGGCATGTTCGGGCTGGACTGGCGGCTCGGCCTGGCCGGCGCCGGCGCGCTGCCCGCCTACGCGCTGGCCCTGCGCTGGTACCTGCCCCGGTCCGCCCCGCTCTACCGCGAGCAGCGCGTCGCCCAGGCCGACCGGGCCCAGGCGTTCATCAGCGGCCTGAACGGCATCGACACCGTCCGCGCGTACCGCCTGGAGGGCGCCTTCCGCGAGAAGGTCACCACCGAGTCGTGGCGGGTGCGCGAACTCGGTGTCGAGGTGTTCCGGTTCTTCGGCCGGTTCGTGGGCCGGGAGAACCGCGCCGAGTTCATCGGACTGGTCCTGATCCTCGTGGTGGGCTACGCCCTCCTGGAGGCGGACGCGGCCACCCTGGGCGAGGTGTCGGCGGCCCCGCTGCTGTTCCACCGGCTGTTCACCCCGCTGGGCGCCATCATGTTCACCTTCGACGAGGCGCAGAAGTCGGGCGCGAGCCTGACCCGCCTGGTCGGGGTGCTGGGCGAGTCCGCCGAGGAGCGGCTGGTCGGCGACCCGTCCGTCGCGCTCGCCGAGGCCGGGGCGTACCCGGTGACGGTCGAGGGGCTGACGTTCCGCTACCCCGGCTCCGAGGAGCCGGTCCTCAGGGACGTGAACCTCACCATCCCCGCGGGCGGTTCCCTCGCCCTCGTCGGCGCCACGGGCGCGGGCAAGACCACCCTGGCCGCGCTCATCGCCGGTGTCGGCACCCCCGAGGCCGGGTCGGTGCGCATCGGGACGACCGACCTGGCCGATGTGGACGAGGCCGGGGCGCGGGCCCTGGTGAGCATCCTGACCCAGGAGACCCATGTGTTCGCCGGCCCGCTCGCCGACGACCTGCGGCTGTCCGCGCCGGGGGCGACCGACGCCGAGCTGGAGGAGGCGCTGCGCACCGTCGGCGCCGAGGGCTGGGTCGCCGCGCTGCCCGAGGGGCTCGACACCCCGGTCGGCGAGGGCGGGGAGCGCCTGGACGTCACCAAGGTCGCTCAAGTCGCCCTGGCGCGTCTGGTGCTGGGCCGGGCGCCGGTGGTGGTGCTCGACGAGTCGACCGCCGAGGCCGGCAGCGAGGGCGCCGCCGAACTGGAACGGGCCGTACAGGCCGCTTGCGCGGGCCGGACCACCCTGTTCGTGGCGCACCGGCTCACCCAGGCGATGGCCGCGGACCGGATCGCCGTGCTGGACGCGGGCCGGGTCGTCGAGCAGGGGACGCACGAGGAACTGGTGGCCGCGGGAGGCCGGTACGCACGACTGTGGCGAGCCTGGCGAGAAGGTAGTTAGGCAACCCTTATTTAGGTTAGCCTAACTCCACATTCTGGAAGGGACGCTGAGTCTTCGATGATGCAACCGCGTGCTCGTCTCACCCTGCCGTCTCCCGAGCGTCTGGCCGGTGTGCGCCGGAGGATCGGCGACTACCCCGACCGGACGATCCTCGAGGCCTGCGCCATCGGGCTGGTGTACTGGGCGACCGGCGACAGCCCCGAAGGCATCGACCTCACCCCCGGCACGCTCTTCGCCGACGTCCTCGGCTGGGTCGACAACGGGGGCAGCACGTCCGGCGGTTGGGGCCTCGCCCCGGACGGCCGCAGTCTCACCGTCCCCGACGGCGTCCCACCCGGGGACGCGCAGCTCGCGCTGGACGACCTGGCCGACTTCCCGGACCGGCCCCTCGGCACCATCGGCCCGTCCGCCGTCGCGGACAGGCTCCGGACCCTGGCGCGCTGGAACGACAACCGGGCCGACCGGGTCCGCCCCGGCATCGTGGAGATGTTCCGGGAGCAGGCGAGCGCCCGGCCGGACGCCGTGGCCGTCGTCGACGAGCACCGGACACTGACCTACCGTGAAGCGGCCGAGCGCTCCAGCCAGTTGGCCCACCACCTGCTCGCGCGCGGGCTCGGCTCCGAACAGGTCGTGGGCATCTCCCTGACGCGCTCCGCCGACATGGTCATCGGGCTGCTCGCCGTGCTCCAGGCCGGCTGCGCCTTCGTACCGCTCGACCCGCAGTGGCCCGCCGCGCGCCGCGCCGTCGTCATCCAGGACGCCCGGGTCGTCGTGCAGCTCAACTCCTCGGGCGAGCACGACCCGGCCGAACCGGACGCCGTGGCCGTCGACCTCGCCGACTGGCGCTACGGCTCGTACCCGGCGGACGGGACGGGCATCACGGCCCTCGGCGACGCGCTCGCCTACGTGATCTTCACCTCCGGGTCCACCGGGCGGCCGAAGGGCGCGATGATCCGCCACGAGGCCATCAGTGAACGCCTGCTGTGGCAGGTGAACGAGATCCTCGGCTTTGGTCCCGACGACGCCTCCCTGTTCAAGGCCCCGCTCTCCTTCGACATCTCCGTCAACGAGATCTTCCTGCCGCTGGTCTCCGGCGGCCGGCTCGTCGTCCTGCGGCCCGGCGGCGAACGCGATCCGCACCACCTGCTGGGCGTCATCGCCGAACAGCGCGTCACCTTCACCTACTTGGTGTCGTCCATGCTTGACGTGCTGCTGGAGATGGCGGGCGACTCCGGGCGCCTGGACAGCCTGCGGCACGTGTGGTGCGGCGGCGAGGTGCTCACGCCCGAGCTGTACGAGCGGTTCCGCACCAAGCTCGACATTCCCCTCTACCACGGTTACGGCCCGGCCGAGACGACCATCGGCGTCTCCCACGTCATCTACCGGGGCGCCGCCGAACGCCTGTCGACCTCCATCGGCAAGGCCAACCCCAACACCCAGCTCTACGTCCTGGACGACGAACTGCGCCCGGTCCCGGTCGGCGTCGGCGGCGAACTCTACGTCGGCGGCTTCCTCCTGGGCCGCGGCTACGTGGGCGCACCCGGCCTGACGGCCTCCCGCTTCGTCGCCAACCCCTTCGCGGACGACGGCTCCCGCCTCTACCGCACCGGCGACCTCGCCCGCTTCGCCCCGGACGGATCACTGGACTTCCTCGGCCGCGCCGACAACCAGATCAAGATCCGCGGCATGCGGCTGGAGCTCGAGGACGTCGAGGCCGGCCTCGCCGAACACCCCCGCGTCCGGCACACCTGCGTCGTCGCGAAGAAGAACGCGGCCGGCGGCACCTGTCTGATCGGCTACGTCATACCGGCCGCCGGCGGGGAGGACCTGCGGGCGGACGAGGTCAAGGCGTGGGCCGGCGCCCACATGGTCGAGTACATGGTCCCCGCCCACATCGTGGTGATGAAGGAGTTCCCGCTCACCGCCAACGGCAAGCTCGACCGCAACGCGCTGCCCGAACCCACGGTGAACACCGGCGCGTCCGTGCGCCCCGCCACCGACGACGAGCGCGCGGTGTGCGCCGCCGTCGCGGAGGTGCTGCGCCTCGACGAGGTCGGGGTCGACCAGGACTTCTTCCAGCTCGGCGGCGACAGCATCCTGGCCATCTCCCTGCTGAGCGCCCTGCGCGAGCGGGGCCTGCACGTGACGGCACGGCAGATCTTCACCCACAGCACCGTGGGCGCGCTGGCCGCGGTCGCGAGCCGCGAGGACGTCACCGCCGTCGACCATGCCGACGTAGCCACCGGCACCGTCGTCGGCTCGCCCATCGTGCAGTGGCTCGGCGAGACCACGGACGCCGTCGACGGCTTCGTCCAGTCGGTCGTCCTGAACACTCCGGCGGACCTGACCGCCGACGCCCTCGACGCGATCCTCGGCGCGCTCCTCACCCGGCACGACATGCTCCGCGCCCGGCTCGTGCGCGGCAGCCGCTGGAGCTTCGACATCCCCGAGGCGGACCGGGCCGAGCCCTGCTGGCAGCGAAGCGACCGGCCGCTCGACGCCTGCCTCGCCCTCGCCACCGGCCGGCTGGACCCCACGGGCGGCGTGATGCTCCGGGCGGTCTGGCGCCCCCGGGCGCGCCAGCTCGTCCTCGTCGCCCACCACGTGGTCGTCGACGGCGTCTCCTGGCGCGTACTGATGGACGACCTGGCCACCGCCTGGCGGCAGTTCACCGCGGGCGAGCCCATCGAACTGCCCCCGGCCGGCACGTCGTTCCGGCGCTGGACCCAGCTGCTGGAACGCGCCGCCTTCGACGCCGACAGCTCCCCCTACCGGCGCCCCCTGCCCGGTGCGGACCAGCCGCTGGCCCACCGCGCCCTGTCCCGCACCGACACCGTCGCGAACGAACGCCTGCGCACCGTCTCGGTCGGCCCCGAGATCACCGCCGCGCTGCTGAACGAGATCCCCGCGATGTTCCACGCCGGTGTCAACGACGTCCTGCTCACCGCACTCGCCGTCGCCCTCGCCCGCCGACGCCGCGACCTCGGCCAGGACCAGACCTTCGCCCACATCGAACTCGAAGGCCACGGCCGCGAGGGGCGGTTCGTGGCGCCCTCCGCCGGCTTCGAGCCGGATCTGTCGCGCACCGTGGGCTGGTTCACCACCCTCTTCCCGGTGACCGTGGACCCCGGCGCCACGTCGGACTTCACCGCCCCCGCGTACCTGGCAGCCGCCCTGAAGGCGGTCAAGGAGGACCTCGCCCGGATACCGGACAACGGCGTCTCCTACGGCGCCCTGCGCTACCTCACCCACACCGAGTTCGACGCCCCCGCCCCCCAGGTGCTCTTCAACTACCTGGGCCGCTTCGCCGCCGGCACCCCCGGGGACTGGCAACTCGTGGGCAGCACAGGCCAACTGGGCGAGAAGCGCGATCCGCGGATGCGCCTGCCGCGCGCCCTGGAGTTCAACGCGATCGCCGAACCCGCCGCCTCCGGCGCCTACGAACTGGTCACCACCCTCTCCTGGCCCGACGGCATGTTCACCGACGCCGAGATCACGACACTCGGCGACTACTTCCGCACGGCCCTGGCCGGACTCGCCGCGCTCGACCAAGGAGGCCACTCGCCCAGCGACTTCCCCCTGGTGCCGCTCACCCAGGACGACATCGACACCCTCGACGGCCCGGCCCTGCGGGACATCCTGCCGCTGACCCCGTTGCAGGAAGGCCTCTACTTCCACTCGGTCTTCGACGACGACTCCGCCGGCGCCTACGTCGAGCAGCAACTGCTCACGCTCGACGGCGAGGTGGACGCCGACCGGCTCGCGGCGGCGGCTACCCGCCTGCTCGCGCTGTTCCCGAACCTGGCCGCCCGCTTCACCGCCCTGGCCGACGGCCGGGTGGTCTGCGTCCTGGACCACGGCGTCGAGGCCCCCTTCACCACGCTCGACCACCCCGGCATCACCGACGAGGAGCTGCGCGACCTCGCCGAACGGGACCGCCGCACCGGCTTCGACCTGGCCTCAGGCCCGCTGATGCGCTACACCCTGGTGCGCGCCGGCTCCGGCCGGAACGTCCTGGTGCAGACGGTGCATCACATCATCGCCGACGGCTGGTCGGTGTTGCCGATGCTGCGCGCGCTGCTGGCCGAGTACCACGCCCGGGGCACCGTCCACCCGCTCGGGGGCTTCGCCGACTACGTGCACTGGCTCGCGGGCCGCGACGCCGACGAGAGCGACCGCGTCTGGCGCGAGGAACTCGCCGGGCTGCCCGGTCCCTCGCTGGTCGCCGAAGGGCACACCCCCTCCGACCGGTTCGCCGACACCGCCGTGGAACCCGAGGAGGACATCGACACCGCCGCCCGCGAGGCCGGAGTGCCGCTCAGCGTCGCCGTGCACAGCGCCTGGGCCGTCACCCTGGGCGGCATCCTCAAGGGAAGGGACGTGGTGTTCGGCTCCACGGTCTCCGGCCGCGACGCCGAGGTCTCCGGCATCGAGGACATGGTGGGCCTGTTCATCAACACCATCCCCGTGCGCGCTCGTTGGACGCCGGACAGCACCGCGGGCGATCTGCTGGCCTCGGTGCGCGACCACCAGAGCGCGGTCCTGCCGCACCAGCACGTCTCCCTGGCACGCATCGGCCGCCAGGCCGGCTCCGGTTCCCTCTTCGACACCCTCGTGGTCTTCGACGTGGCCACGGACCCGGCCTCGCTCGGCCGCCCCGGCGACACCCTGGCCATCACGGACATCGTCAACGAGGGCGCCCCGCACTACCCGCTGACCCTGGTGGCCGAGCGCGCGCGCGACGGCCGCCCGCGCTTCAACCTCATCCACGACGGTGACCTGCTGGACGAGCCGGCCGCCCGCGCGATCCTGCGCACCTTCACCCGCACCCTGGCCACCCTGCTCACGAACCCGGAGATCCCCGTCGACGAGCTGGCACGGGGAACCGAGCAGCCTCCCGCGCCGATCGGGCCGACCACCCTCGGCGCGCTCTTCGACGCCGCCGCACGCCGCGACCCGGCGGCCACCGCCGTCACCCAGTGCGGCCTCGACGGCGCGACCCGCTCCCTGACCTACGGCGAGCTGTCCGACGCCAGGGACGCCCTGGCCTCGGCCCTGCGCGCGGCCGGAGTGGGCCCGGGCCGGCGGGTCGCCGTGGCCGTCCCGCGCTCCCTCGAGCAGGTCGTCGCCCTGGTCGCGATCGTCGGCGCGGGCGGTGCGTACGTCCCGCTGGACCTGGCGTACCCGGACGAGCGGCTGGAGTACATCCTCGCCGACGCCGCCCCCCAGGTCGTCCTCGTGGACCGTGCCCAACGCGACCGCTTCACCCGCCTCCTGGCCCGCACGGGCGTCGCGGCCCGCGTCCTGGTGCAGGGTGAGGAACCCCCGGCCTCCCGCACGGACCCCGGCCCCGAGCCCGACTGGCACACCCCCGCCTATGTGATCTACACCTCCGGGTCGACCGGCCGCCCCAAGGGCGTCGTGGTCCCGCACTCCAGCGTGGTGACCCTGCTCGCCCGCACGCGGCCCGCCATGGACTTCGGCCCGGACGACGTCTGGGTCCAGTTCCACTCCTTCTCCTTCGACTTCGCCGTCTGGGAGCTGTGGGGCGCGCTCGCGCATGGCGGTGAGCTGCTGGTGCCCGAGTACGGGCTGACGCGCTCCCCGGTCGACTTCCACCGGCTGGTCCGCGAACGCGGCGTGACCGTCCTCAACCAGACCCCGTCGGCCTTCTACCAGTTCATCGAGGCCGACCGGCTGGCGGGCGAGCCGTTGCCCGCACTGCGCCGGATCGTCTTCGGCGGCGAGGCCCTGGACCTCGGCCGGCTGCGCGGCTGGGTCGAGCGGCACGGCACCACCGCCCCCGAGCTGGTCAACATGTACGGCATCACCGAGACCACCGTCCATGTCACCCACCGGGTGCTCACCGAACGGGACTTCGGCCCCGGCGGCGACACCAGCCCCATCGGCGGCCCGATCCCCGGCCTGGTCACCTACCTCCTCGACGACCGGCTCCGGCCGGTGCCGCCGGGCCGGGAGGGCGCCATCTACGTCGCCGGTGACCAGGTGTCGCTGGGCTACCTGGGCAGGCCCGGCCTCACCGCGGGCCGCTTCGTGGCGGACCCCTTCGCGGCCGACGGCTCCCGCATGTACCACACGGGCGACCTGGCGATCCGCACCCTCGACGGCGAACTGAGGTTCACCGGCCGAGCCGACGACCAGGTGCAACTCAAGGGTTTCCGCATCGAGTTGGGCGAGGTCGAGACCGCGATCAGGGCCCTGGACGGCGTGACCGACGTGGCCGTGACGGTGGCGGACACCGGTGACCACCTGGTCGCGCACGTGGTGGGCACCGTGCCAGGTGATGTCGAAGGCCGGTTGGCCGAGAAGCTGCCCGTTCACATGATCCCGGACAGGGTCCTGACGATCGACGCCCTGCCCCTGACGATCAACGGCAAGCTGGATCGAAAGGCTCTGGCCGCACGTCCCCTCGGGGGCGCGGGGAACTGCGCGACAAGCCACCAGGCACCCTCAGGTGAACACACGACACTTGCCACGCTGGTGAAGATCTTCACTCAGACACTGCCCGGTTCGGACGTCACCGCCGACACCGACTTCTTCCGAGCCGGAGGCGACAGCATCATCGCCATCACGGTCGTCAACAGGGCCCGCACCCTCGGCCTACCCATCACCCCCAGGGACGTCTTCCTGCTCAAGACCCCCCGCGCCCTGGCCGCACACCTGGGCACCAGCACGCCCCAGGCCCCTCAGACCCCCACCCACCGCGAGGACGGACCCCTCACCCCCACCCCGATCATCCTCCGCCAACGCGAACTCGGCGGCTCCCTCACCCGCTTCGCCCAGGCCAGGACCCTCCAGGCCCCCGCAGGCACCGGATACGCCGACGCCGTGCGCGCCGCGAACGCCGTGGTCGCCGCACACCCGGCCCTCCGGCTGCGCCTCGACACCGCACACGGCGTGTGGACCCTCCGCACCGAATCCGCCCGCGGTATCACCGTCGTACGCCCGGACACCACCGACGCGACAACCGTGGCCAACGAGGCCGCGGGGCAACTCGCCCCCGAGTCCGGCGAGATGATCGCCTTCGCATGGCTGGAGTCGAGCCACACCCTCGTCGTCACCGTCCACCACCTCGCCGTCGATGCGGTCTCCTGGCTGATCCTGCTCGACGACCTGGCAGCGGCCCTGCGCGGGGAGGACCTCGCCCCGCCGACCACCTCCTACGCCGAGTACGCCGAAGCCCAGACCCTCCGGTCGGCCCAGGACACGCACGGCCTCGGCCGCTGGATCACGGCTCTCCAGGCGCCCGGACTGCTGCCCGCCCCCGGCGCCCCGCGCGAGACCACCGTCGCGCTCGACCCGGAGGTGAGCGAGCGCCTCACCCGCACCGCTCCCGCCGCACTCGGCGTCGGTCTCACCGAGCTGCTGTGCGGCGCCCTGCGCACCGCGCTGACCCGGATCCAGCCGTCGCCCACCGACCTCGCGATCGACCTGGAGCGGCACGGCCGGGTCCCGGTCCTCGAAGAGCACGACTACAGCCGTACCGTCGGGTGGTTCACCTCCATCGCACCCCTGCGGCTCACCCCGCACACCGATCCCGTCGCGGCGGCGCGCGAGGTCGCCGAACGTCAGCCGGACGAGGCCGGGCACGTCGCCTACGGCCGGCTCCGGTACCTCAACCCGCAGACGGCCCCGCTGCTGACGGCCCGCCCGCAGGTGCTGTTCAACTACCTCGGCCGGGGCAGCGAGTCCCAGGCGCTGCCCCTCGCCAGGGGCGACCAGGGCAGCCCGTACGCCGTCGAGGTCAACGCGTGGACCGACGAGACCACCGGCAGTCTGCTCGCCGAGTTCGTCCTCGCCGAGGGCGTTCCCGACGCGATCACCGAACACTGGCGCAGCGCACTGCGGCACCTCGCGGACGCCGCGACGACCGCCGAGCGCACCGCCCCCGTCACCCCGCTCCAGCGCGGGCTGTTCTTCCAGGCCCAGCTGGCGGGCGCCGCCGGACACTACGTCGCACAGAACTGGTTCACCTTCGACCGGCGCCTCGACACCGACGCGCTGGCCGAGGCCATGGCCCACGTGATCGCACGGCACCCGGTCGTCGGCGCGGGCTTCGGCACCGACGACGACGGCAACCCGGTCCAGGTCCTCAAGGCCGGGCGCCGGGTCGACGTCCGCACGGTCGCCGTGTCCTCGGACGCGGAGGCCGACGCCCTGCGCGCCCGGGACCGGGACACCGGTTTCGACCCGGGCGAGCCGCCGCTGATCCGGCTGACCGTCGTGCACCTGCCCGGCGACCGGGACGGCCTGCTGCTCAGCTACCACCTGCTGCTGTGGGACGGCTGGTCCCGGGAGATCGTCCTGCGCGACCTGTTCGACGCCTACCGTGCCGTCCTCGCGGGCGAGCCCTTCGACGCGACGCCGGCCACGCCGGGCTTCGAGGAGTACGCCCGGACGCTCGCCGCCAAGGACACAGCGGTGGCGGAGCGCTTCTGGGCGGACCGGCTGGCCGCTCTCCCCGGCCCGACCCTGCTCGCCGGGCCGTCGCCGTCCTTCTCGGACGACCTGCCGGGCGCGCTCGTGCACACGCTGTCCGCCGAACAGTCCGACCTGGTACGGGAAGCGGCCCGGGTGCACGGCGTCACCCTCAACTCGGTGCTGACCGGCGCGTTCGGGCTGCTGCTCGGCGCCCACACGGGCCGCGGCGACGCCGTGTTCGGCGTGACCGTGTCCGGCCGCGAGGGCGAGGGACTGTCCGGCATCGTCGGCGTGCTGCTCAACACCGTGCCGATGTGGACCAGGGCCCGCCCGGACGACACGGTGGGCGCCTACCTGTCGGCCGTCCAGGCCACCCGGGTCGAGGCCATGGAGCACGAACACCTCGGGCTCGGCGAGATCCAGCGGGCCAGCGGCCACGACACCCTGTTCGACAACCTGTTCGTGCTCCAGAACTTCCTGGACATGGACGCGTTCGCCGAGATGAACGCCCGGCACGGCATCACCTCGGTCAAGGCCGACGACTCCACTCACTATCCGTTCACCTGGGTCGTCACGCCCGGCGACCGGCTCACGGTCAAGCTGGAGTACCGCGACGGCGACACCGGCAACGCCCGCCGTCTCCTCGACGACTACCTGAGCGTCCTGGAGGACCTCTCCCGGGCGACCGGGCCGGTCGGCGCGCTGCGGGGCCCGGGCCCGGTGCCCGAGCCGGGTGCGCGCACCGACGTCGGCACGGACACCGTCGTCGACCGGTTCGACCGGGCGGCCGACCGCGACCCGGAGCGGGTGGCGCTCGTCGCCCACGGCGCGACGATGACCTTCGGCGAACTCCGGGATCGCAGCCGGGCCGTGGCGGGCGTGCTCGCCGGACGGGGCATCGGACCCGAGACGACCGTGGGCCTCGCGATCCCCCGCTCCCTCGACTCGATCGTGGCCCTGTTCGCCGTCCTGCGGGTCGGCGCCGCGTACGTGCCGCTGGAACTGGACCACCCGGACGAGCGGATCGCCGCCATCGTCCAGGACGCCCGGCCGGATCTGATCCTCACCGTGAGCGGGGTCTCGTCCCGGCTGACCGGCGAGCTGATCGAGCTGGACCGGCCGCTCCCCGAGGCCGAGCCGTTCGTGACGTTCGCACCCGAGGACCCCGACCGGCTGCGGCACCCGGCCTACACGATCTACACCTCCGGCTCGACCGGGAAGCCCAAGGGCGTGGTGACCGAGTACGCCGGGCTCACCAACATGCTGATCAACCACCAGCGCCGCATCTTCGAACCCGTGCTGGCCCAGCACGGCCACCGCGTCTTCCGGATCGCGCACACCGTGTCCTTCGCGTTCGACATGTCGTGGGAGGAGCTGCTCTGGCTCGCCGACGGTCATGAAGTGCACATCTGCGACGAGGAGTTGCGCCGCGACGCGCCCCGGCTGGTCGCCTACTGCCTTCGGCACGGGATCGACGTCATCAACGTGACCCCGACCTACGCGCAGCAACTGGTGGCCGAGGGCCTGCTCGACAACCCCGGTCGACGGCCGGCGCTGGTGCTGCTCGGTGGCGAGGCCGTCACACCGACCCTGTGGCAGCGGCTCGCCGAGACCGAGGGCACGGTCGGCTACAACCTGTACGGGCCCACCGAGTACACCATCAACACCCTCGGCGTCGGCACCTTCGAGTGCGCGGACCCCGTGGTGGGCGTGGCCATCGACAACACGGACGTGTACGTCCTGGATCCGTGGCTGCGGCCGCTGCCGGACGGTGTGCCCGGCGAGCTGTACGTGTCGGGCATCGGCATCGCGCGCGGCTACCTGGGGCAGCCCGCCCAGACCGCGCACCGCTTCGTCGCCTGCCCGTTCGGCGCGCCCGGCGAGCGCATGTACCGCACCGGTGACCTGGTGGTCCGCCGGCCCGACGGCAACCTCATGTACCTCGGCCGCACCGACCAGCAGGTCAAGATCCGCGGCCACCGCGTCGAACTCGGCGAGGTGGAGGCCCTGTTCGCGGCCCATCCGGCGGTGCGGTTCGTCGCAGCGGTCGCCCAGCCCGACCCCCAGGTCGACGGCGCGTACCGGCTGGCCGCCTACCTGGTGCTGGAGGGCGCGGAACTGGCGTCCGTCGCCGCCGAGGTGGGCGCCGGGCTGCCGGACTTCCTGCGCCCCACGCACTACGCGCAGGTCGACGGCATCCCGCTGACGGTGAACGGGAAGGCCGACACCAAGGCGCTGCCGGAGGCCAAGCCGCTGGGCGCGCTGACCACGGCGGGGGAGCGGGGCCCGCGGACCGGGACCGAGACCGTGGTCTGCGAGTACTTCGCCGAGGCACTGGACCTGGACGACGACGAGGTGAGCGCGGTGAGCGACTTCGTGTCCCTGGGGGGACACTCCATGCTGGCGGTGCGGCTCGTCGGGCTGCTCCGCCGCGAGTACGGTCCCGTGATCACGATCCGCGATCTGTTCACCCTGCGAACCCCGGAAGCGATTGCCCGCCATCTCGATGACAACTGACACGCAGCGGCCCCGCCCGGGGGCCGCCATCCTCCGGACCGCCCTGCGGCGCAACCTCGGCGCGATGGCCTGGGGCACCCTCCTCATGGGCCTGTACCAGGCCGGTGAGACGGCCTTCCCCATCGCACTGGGCCTGATCGTCGAGCACACCATGCGCGACGGCCGCAGCCTCCAGGCCCTCGCCCTGTCGATCGGCGCGCTGGCCGTGATCATCACGACGGTGTCGCTGTCGTGGCGCTTCGGCATGCGGATCCTTCAGAAGGCCAACACCACCGAGGCACACCGCTGGCGGGTGAAGGTCGCGGCCTGCGGCCTGCAACCCGTGGCCCGGGACGTCGATCTGAAGTCCGGCGAGGTGCTGACCATCGCCACCGAGGACGCCGACCAGACCGCCGACATCATCGAGGTGGTGCCGCTGCTGATCAGTTCGCTGGTCGCGGTGCTGGTCGCGGCGGTCGCGCTGGGCCTGGCGGATGTCCGGCTGGGACTGCTGGTCATCGTGGGGACCGTCGCGATCCTGTCGGTCCTCAGTGTGATGTCCAAGCGGATCGGCAGCAGCACCCAGGAGCAGCAGGCCCGGGTGGCGCGGGCGGGCGCGAAGGTCGCCGACCTGATCAGCGGCCTGCGCCCGCTGCACGGCTTCGGCGGCAACCACGCCGCGTTCCGGTCCTACCGCCGGGTCAGCACCGAGGCGAAGCAGCAGTCGATCACCGTCGCCAAGGTGAACGGTGTCTACGCGGGCACCGCGCTGGCCCTCAACGCGGTCCTCGCCGGTGCCGTGACCCTGCTGGCGGGCCTACTGGCGTTCGACGGCCGCATCACCATCGGGGAACTCGTCATGGCCGTGGGTCTCGCGCAGTTCATCATGGAGCCGCTGAAGCTGTTCTCGGAGATGCCCAAGTACGTGATGATCGCGCGGGCCTCGGCCGAGCGGATGGCACTGGTGCTGTCGGCCCCGCCGGTGGCGACCCCGGGCTCCGGACGCCCGTCCCCGGGCGGTGACCTGGAGATCGACGCTGTCCGCCACGGTGCCCTGAACCATGTGAAGTTCCACGTGAAGGCGGGGGAGTTCGTCGCCGTCGCGCCGTATCAGCCGCGGGCGGCGGCCGATCTCGCCGCCGTCCTGGCCGTGCGCGTCCCGCCCACCGCCTACGAGGGGACGGTGCGGATCGGCGGCCGGGAGCTGGCGGAGCTGTCCGTCGAGGCGGTCCGCGAGCACCTGCTGGTCAACCCGTACGACGGGGAGATCTTCGCGGGCACCCTCCGCACGAACATCGACCCGTCGGGCACCAGCCGGACCGTTCAGGACGCCGTGGAGGCCTCCATGCTGACCGACGTCGTGGCCCTGCACCGCGAGGGCCTCGACCACGCCGTCCGTGACCGGGGCGCCAACCTCTCCGGAGGCCAGCGTCAGCGCCTGTCCCTGGCCCGCGCCCTGGCCGCCGACGCCGACGTCCTCGTCCTGCACGACCCGACGACGGCGGTGGACGCGGTCACCGAGCAGCTCATCGCCCGCAACGTGGCGAAGCTGCGCCGGGGCCGCACGACGATCGTGATCACCAGCAGCCCGGCGTTCCTGGACGCGGCGGACCGGGTGCTGGTCCTGGACGACGGCACGATCACGGCCGAGGACACCCACCGCAACCTGCTGTCCAAGGACGAGGCGTACTGCCTGGCGGTCGCCCGGTGAGCTGCCGAGGGGCCGGGGGCCATGTCCTCAGGGGCGCGGGGCCGAGCCGGTGTGCGGTTCCGCCGCGCGGGCGCGACCAGCCCACCGGCTCGCGGACGGCTACTCGCCGAGGGCCCAGCCGACATCCCTGAGCAGGGCGTGACGCCACCCGGCCCGGTCGTGCCCCGACGCGGACCGGGAAACCCGCACGGTCGCCCCCGCGCGCTCCACCAGACGCTCGGTCACCTCGCAGTGGGGCAGCATCCGGTCCTCGTGCTCACCGACGTCGAACGCCACCCGATGCCCCGACAGATCGGCGCCCTCCCGCAGCCGCTCGGCAATCGCACCTCCGACCGGCCCGCCCAGCGGATCGGCCCACCCCGGGGCCTGCGGGGTCCACCAGAACGACCCCGACTGACAGGCGACCCGCGACACCAGCTCGGGGAACTCCAGCGCCGCGTACAGCGCGCTCAGCCCCCCGAGGCTCTGCCCGGCGACCACGAGCCGCTCCGGATCGGCGTCGACGCCCGACTCCGCCACCAACGGCAGCAGTTCGTCCCGCACCGCCTCCCACAGCTCCGGCCGGCACGTGAACTCCGCTGCCCGGTCCTTGGCGGGCAGGAAGACGAGAGTGACCGGCGGCAGATCCCCCGCTTCCACCGCCGAGTCGAACGCCGTCATGGCCGGATGCAGATACAGCCAGTCGTCCCCGTCGAGCAGCAGCACCACCGGCCCCCCGCCCCCCGCCGGATGGACCCGCACGGTCCGCCGCCCGCCCAGCCGCGCACTCGCCCAGCGGATCCGCGCCCGGGGCACGGGCAGCACCGCGTCGGCCCCGAGGAGGGGCCAGTGCGGCTGCTGTGGGGCGTCCGGCGTCGAGGCGACGGAGCGTTCGCCGCCCGCACCGGCCGGGTTGAGGGGGTCGGCATGGGCGACGTCCCCCGCCACGAACCGGTATGTCACCCGCAGCCGCGCCGGCATGCGCACCTCGGCGTACCAGCAGTCCGAGCTCTCCCACCGGCGCAGGGCGACGGGATCCGACCAGCTCTCGAACTCGACGGTCACCGGCTCCGCCCCGCGCCACAGGAACAGGGTTACCCAGCCGCCGTCGCCGTCCGGCACCGCCGCGGGTGCGCCCGCGGCGGCCCAGAACACGTCACTGCCCGGCCTGCCCGGCAGTCCGAACTCCGCGAAGGCGTCCTCCCGGTCGGCCGCTGCCAGGCGCATGAGCGTCTCCTTGTGAGAGGGAAGGGGTAAAGGCTAAGCTCCGTCAATTAGGCGAGCCTAACCTAATCTTGGCCCTTCGAGGAGGCACCGCGCATGAGCACCAACCCCTTCGACGACAACGAAGGCCGTTTCCTGGTCCTGGTGAACGACGAGGGTCAGCACTCCCTGTGGCCGTCCTTCGCCGAGGTGCCCGGGGGATGGACCATCGCCTTCGCCGAGAACACCCGCGCGGCATGCCTGGAGTACGTCGAGACCCACTGGACGGACCTGCGCCCCCGGTCCCTCGCCGCGGCGCAGGACGCCTGACCCTGCCCATGCTGTGCACCAGGCTGACCAACGCCCGTTTCCTCACCATGGATCCGGACCACCCGGTCGCTCATGAGCTGGGCATCTGGCAGGGCCGGATCGTCGGTCTCGACGACGCCGTGACCTCCCTGCCCGCCCGGGAGGTCGTCGACCTGCACGGCGCCACGGTGCTGCCGGGCTTCATCGACGCCCATGTCCACCTGGCCTGGACCGGGTTGCAGCAGACCACTCCGAGCATCGCGGGCCGCACCCGGATCGACGACGTGCTCGAGGTCGTGGCCGAGGCCGTCGCCCGCAGCCGTGCCCCCGGCGACTGGGTGAGCATCGCCGGCTACGACCAGCGGGCCCTGGGCCGCCATCTGACCGCCGCCGACCTCGACCGGGTCAGCGACGGCCGCAAGCTCTACCTGCTGCACGACTCCGGGCACGGCTGCGTCGTCAACACCGCCGTCCTGGACCTGCTGCCCGCGGACCTCCCGCACGAGAACGGCTTCCTCGCCGAGCAGTCCATGGGCGCCGCCCGTGCCCTGCGCCTGCCGTACTCCCAGGAGGAGCTGGCCGAGGCGATCGGCCGCGCGGCCCGCACCTGCCTGGCCGAGGGCGTCACCGCCTGCGCCGAAGCGGGCATCGGCGGGACTCTCTTCGGCCACAGTCCCGTCGAACTCGGCGCCTACCAACTCGCGCGCGACAAGGGCCTGCTGCCGTTGCGCGTGCAGCTCATGGTCGCCGCGGACCGGCTTCGCCCGGTCACCGCCCACGCGACCGACGGCATTCCCCGCGCCCTCGACCTCGGCCTGCGCACCGGCTTCGGCGACGACCGGCTCTGCGTCGGCGCACTGAAGATCTACACCGACGGCGGCATGATGGCCCGCACCGCCGCCCTGACCAGGCCGTACGAAGGACTCGACCACGCCGGGCAGTTGCAGGACGACCCCGACGCGCTGACCGAGCTCATCGTGGACGGCCACCTCGCCGGCTGGCAGCTCGCCGTGCACGCCATCGGCGACCGCGCGGCCGACGTCGCCCTGGACGCCATCGAGCGCGCCCAGCGCCTGCGCCCCCGCCCCGAAGCCCGCCACCGCGTCGAACACGCCGGGCTGATCCGGCCCGACCAGCTCCCGCGCTTCGCCCGACTCGGCGTCACCGCCGTCGTCCAGCCCACCTTCCTGCGCTGCTTCGGCGACGACTACGCCTCGATCATGGGTGAGCAACGGGCGCCCTGGATGTACCGGGGCAAGGCGTTCCTGGACCACGGCATCCCCCTCGTGGGCAGCTCCGACCGCCCCGTCGCCGACGGATCGCCCCTGCGCGCCGTGCAGTTCATGGTCGAGCGCGCCTCCCTGTCCGGCCGGCTCATCGGTCCCGACGAGGCCGTCACCGTCGACCAGGCCCTGCACGCCTACACCGCCGCCGGTGCACGGGCCTGCCACTGGGAGGACCGGCTGGGCAGCCTCACCCCGGGCAAACACGCCGACCTGGTCGTCCTCGGCGACGACCCCCGGCGCGTCGACACCTCGCGCATCGGCGACATCGAGGTGGTGGAGACATACGTCGGCGGCCTCCCGAGCCGTGCGGGCGCCTGATTCCCGGTCCGGAACCGAGGAAGGACCCCCTTGACCACGGCCACGCCGCCCCCCGCCGCGCCGCCACACGCCCTGTCGGTGCTGACGCCCTTCGTGCGTCCCGCCCGCCCGGACGAGGCCCACGCCCTCGCCGCCCTGTCCCGGCCCTTCGTCCGCTCGGGCGCGCTGCGCGAACGCCCTGTCTCCCTCTACGCCGCCCAGGCCGCCGACTTCCTGGTGCTGGAGGCACCCGACGGCGCCAGCGCCCGCGCGGGCATCGGGGCGGACAAACTGACGGGTCTCATCGCGCCCACGGTGACCACCCTGCTCGACGCGGCAGGCATGCGCTGACGCGTCGTCCCCGGCTTCGCGCTTCTCCTGCCCGGGGGTCGGGGCGCACGCCCGGCCTCTTGGGCTTCCGCCGCCGGCTACCTCGTCTCGCGGTTCGCGGAGAAGGCAGGCTCTTCCCCCAGTACTTCGATCGCCTTTTCCAACGCGCGGACCCTGCGGCGCAGTTGCACCAGTTCCTCGCGCTCGGCCGTGGTCAGCGCGCCCGCCGGTCCTTGGCCTCGCTCCGTCGCCAGTTCCTCCGCGATCGCCGCCGCGAACGCGTCCACATCGCTCTCGGTGGTGTCGAAGGAGGTCATCCAGCGGACCTCGCCGGCCTGCTCGTCCCAGGTGTAGAAGCGGAAGCGCTTCTGGAGGCGCTCGGTGACGGCCGGCGGCAGGACGGCGAAGATCTGGTTGGCCTGCACCGGGCGGGAGATCTCCAGGCCCGGCAGGTCCCGCACCGCCTCGTACAACCGCTGGGTCATCGCGTTGGAGCGGGCCGCCGAACGCAGCCAGAGGTCGCCACCCAGCAGCGCCTCGAACTGCACCGACAGGAAACGCATCTTGGAGCCCAGCTGCATGCTCGTCTTGCGCAGGTGGGCCATACCGCGCACCGCGTCCTCGTTGAGCACGATCACCGCCTCACCGAAGAGCAGCCCGTTCTTGGTGCCGCCGAGCGAGAGGACGTCCACGCCGGCGTCGGTGGTCATCTCCCGCAGGGATACGCCGAGGGTGGCGGCGGCGTTGGCGAGCCGGGCGCCGTCCAGGTAGACGAGCATGCCGAGGCCGTGCGCGTGGTCGCAGATCGCTCGGATCTCATCCGGCGTGTAGCAGGTGCCGAGCTCGGTGGACTGGGCGATGGAGACGACCCTGGGCCGGGCCCGGTGCTCGTCCTCGAAGCCCCACGCCTGACGGTCGATCAGCTCAGGGGTGAGCTTGCCGTCCCATGCGGGCACCGTCAGGAGTTTGATCCCGGCGACCTTCTCGGGCGCCCCGCCCTCGTCGACGTTGACGTGGGCCGACTCGGCGCAGACCACGGCGTCCCAGCGGTCGAGCATGGTCTGCAGCGCGACCACGTTCGCGCCGGTGCCGTTGAAGACCGGGTACGTGTGCGCGGTGGGGCCGAAGTGGCCGCGCACCACTTCCTGGAGGCGCTCGGTGTAGACGTCGGCGCCGTAGCTGACCTGGTGGCCGCCGTTGGCCAGGGCGATCGCCGCGAGGATCTCGGGGTGAACACCCGCGTAGTTGTCGCTGGCGAAGCCGCGCTCGTCCGGGTCGTGTCGTCGCTGTACGGTCATGGTGCTCGCCTACTTGTCTCGGTCGGACGGGTGTGACACATGCGGCCTCGCCGGGGAAGCGGGGGGTCCGACCACGAGCGCGCGGGCAGAACGAAGTGCATCTGTGTGCGGCAAAGCGAAATCCCCCGGGGCGGAGCTGTACGGGACCGGACTCGCGATCGCGGCCCTGGTCATGATCTTTCTATCCGGGTGCCTTGGCCACGGTCAATGGAGATCACCGCAAAATTACCTGCGAGAACGGACCTGGGCCGCACATTTTCCGGCGCGAGAGTCCCATCGGAGCCGGTTCGACTCCCGGAAACGACTGAACGCCTTCGTGACGGTTCTAGCGGCGAGCCGTCCCCCTCGGCCCGCTCGGGCACGAGCGGACGCGGCCCCTGGCGGGATGGGCGTCACTTCGGCTCGGCCGATGTGCCGGCCCTGCGGGCCGGGGCGTAGGCGCGGAGGAGGCCGCACATGCCCAGTGTCTGTCGGGGGCCCACTCGATGGGGCCGTCCGTGTCTGCCTGGACGTGCAAGCCCTTAAGGATTCGGGACCAGGCGCTGCCGATCTGCCGGCGTCGGAAGACGACGACCCTTTGTTCGTACCGGCGGCAGTAATGGCTTGAACCGTTCCCACTGCGCGTTGGTGAGGTCTCCACCCCCCACTTCAGAGTCTCCCGCAGTGTTGATCACCTCATTGAGCGGCAAGGAAGCGCAGGACATGTGGCATGACTTCGGCGGACCGCACCCAGCCCCCACGGTGATCGGCATCGGGCACGGAGAAGAAGACGGCTCCAGTGCGTAGTGCGACACCACGCATCGGTTCATGCCAGGGGTCGGCTGTGCCGCAGTACATCAGCATCGGGACGCCGGTGGACGCCAGACCCGCGTCCAGGCCACGGTCGTGGCGGAACGCTTCGTAGTTCGCGCGTAATGCCGCAGGATCGGCGGCGTCGATGACAGCGGCTTGGGCGGGATCTGCGTAGGCGCCCTGGCGCAGCAGGTGGAACGCGTCCGTGTCGGCAGGCAGCCCGAGTTGCCGCAATGTGTGCTCCAGTGCGGAGGTGAAGCCGTCCACGGGATCCCAGGAGCCGGCGATGACCCGGGTGCACCGCTCGGGCACATACAGCGCCGCTCCAAGGGCGGTCAACGCGCCCATCGAGTAGCCCCAGACGGTAGCTCGGTCAGCGCCGAGATCGTCGAGGACGGCGGTGACGTACTCGACTCGGCGCTCCAGGGCGTAGGCGGCGGAATCATGTGGTCCGTCGCTGGCCCCGAGGCCGAGCGGATCGAGGGTCACCACCGTGTGGTCGGTGGCCAAAGCCGCGGTGTACCCGGTGTCGCTCCAACTGGCACCGGTTTGGAACATGCCCGGATGCAGAACCAGCACCGGCCCCTCCCCGGACACCTCATAGAAGATCTTGAATCCGTTGCTGCGCGCTATCGGCACCGTCGCTCCTGGTGTACTGCGTGGCCGGACTTCCTGAAAGCGCGCCCGCACGGCTGCCACCAGGAACGTTACGCCTTGTAACAACCGTTATCGTGCAGCATGCTCAGACCCTGCGGAAGGAGGCACTTTCATGTCGCAACGGAACACCGCGATAACAGACCAGGTCACACCGCCACCCCCGGCCGGGGCTCCGGACATCCCCGACTGCCCGCTGCGGGAGGTACTCGCCCTGATCGGCGACAAGTGGAGCGCCCAGGTGCTGGTCGTGCTCGGCGACGGTCCGCACCGGTTCACCGAGCTGGAACGCGCCATCGAGGGCATCAGCCGCCGGATGCTGACACTCAGCCTGCGCAACCTGGAACGGAACGGGCTGATCACCCGCACCGTCCACCCCGACGCACCACCGCGCGTGGAGTACGCCACCACCCCCTTGACCGACGAAATCCGCGAACCACTGGAGGCCCTGGCGTCGTGGGCCGACCGGAACAGGCCGGCCGTCGCGGCCGCACGCCACGCGTACGACAACTGCCACTGAACCTGGCAACACCAAGCCGCTACGCAGCGATTGGTCTGTCCCCGAACAGTCGCGGCCGGAGCCAGTCCGAGACCTCAAACACGGCCTAGTACCCTGCACTCATTCGACGGTCGGACGATCACAGGCAGGGGCATGCGGGCGCGAGGCCCGGGCGTCCAGGGGCGGGAACGCGGGGGTTTCGATGAGTGACGCACGTTTGTTACGAAGCCACAGACCGGGCCTCTCGGCCGGTGCGCTCATCATCGCAGGGGTCGTCCTGGCCGCGATCGGGGCCATCGGCGCCTGGCTCCAGCGCGACGCTCCCGGCCGGAGCGCGGAACCACGTACGGAGTTCACCGCGAACAACCCGCCCGCCGGTCTGCCCACCGCGCTCACCACCGGCCAGCACCTCCACTGGTCCCGCTGCACCTCGCCGCCCGCCGCGCGCACGGGCTACGACTGCGCCGTCATGAAGACCCCCCTCGACTACCGGAAACCAGAGGGCAGGACGATCGACGTCGCCCTGATCCGCCGCAAGGCCACCGGCCCGAACGCCCGGCGCATCGGCTCGCTCGTCCTCAACTTCGGCGGGCCCGGCGTGTCCGGCGTGAGCGGACTGCCCGAACGCCTCAACCAGTACAAGCCGCTCCTCGACCGCTACGACCTGGTCTCCTTCGACCCGCGCGGCGTCGGCGCGACCATCCCCGTGCGCTGCGGAAAGACCGCGGACGACACCGGCTATGACGGGACCGACGCCTGCGCCGAGCACTCCGGGGCTCTCCTCCCGTACATAGGCACCTCGCACACCGCGCGCGACCTCGACCTCATGCGCTACCTCCTCGGCGACGAGCGGCTGCACTACTTCGGGGTCTCGTACGGAACGACGCTCGGCGCGGTCTACGCCCACCTGTACCCGTCGCACGTCGGGCGGCTCGTCCTCGAAGCACCCGTCGATCCGACCGAGGACCTCAGCGAGGAGCAGGTGTCGCAGGTCAAGGCGGTCCAGGCGGCGTTCGACCGGTTCGCTGCGCACTGCGCGGCCCGTATCCGCCACTGCCCGACCGGCGACGGGCCCGAGGAGGCCGCGCGACGCATGGCGCGCCTGGCCGACCGCCTGGGAAAGAAGCCCGCCCCGGCCGGCGGCGGAAGAAACCTGGACGCCGACGACCTCGCGCACAGCGTCGGCGACCATCTCGTCCTCGGCACGGACGGCTGGTCACCGCTCGCCAAGGCCCTCACCGCGCTGATCGACCACAACGACGGCCGTGCGCTGAGCAAGGGCGCGGACGACTTCGGCTCGGCCGACCGCGCGGCCACACCGCTGGACAACAGCCGCGTCGCCCAGACCGCGATCACCTGCGCGGACTCCAGCCTGCGCCCCGGCCTCGAACGCCTCGACAGGGACGAGGCCCGCGTCGCAGCCGCCTCGCCCGTCTTCGGCGCGGCCTGGTCCACCGGCGTATACCTCTGTTACGACTGGCCGTTCGAGGGCGAGCGCGCCACGCCCCAGGTGAACGCCGACGGCGCCGCCCCCGTCCTGGTGGTCGGCGGCACCGGCGACCCGACTACCCCATACCCCGGCGCCCGCCACATGGCCCGCGCCCTGGGCGACGGTGTCGGCGTGCTCCTGACGGCCGAGGAGGAGGGCCACGGCACATACCCGCAGAACCGCTGCGTCAAGGAGACGGTCGACCAATACCTCCGCACGGGCCGCACCCCGGCCCCGGGGACGGTGTGCCGGGGCAGCATGTCCTGAGACACCGACCGGTCCGAGACAGCCTTGGGGTGGGTGCCGGGTCGATCGTCTGGGGCATGGCCGCCGACGGAACGACGGGAAATCTGGACACGGCCTGGCTCCCGCTTGGGAACGTTCGCTGCGTGACTCGACAGCTCGTCCGGGGCATGGGTGGGCTGCGATGCGTCATGATCACCCGCCCCCGCGAACGGGGCTGGCCCTGGGTCGGCAGGGCGGCCAACAGCCGACTGGAGCGACACGGTATCGAGTCGCGGCGGTGCTGAGGTTGGATCTGGAAAAGTTGCCCGCGCGCCGCCTCGGCGCGGAACGGGGACGTCCGCCGCGACGTCCGGCTCGCAAAGAGGGCGACCACGGCGATGTCCTCGGCGTCGGCCAGCCGCCCGGTGGCACGACCGCCTCGGCGAACTGGTCGACGTCCGGCCCCGCGGCGCCCAGCAGGCCAGGGGGCCGCGTGGGTCCCGGGCTGAGAACGTCGACCCGGAATCGGCGCTCCCGCGACTGCCGGGCCCAGTCGGGCAGGAGGTTGCTCACCGCTGCCTTCGAGGCGGTCCAGACCTGGAGTTGCTCATCGGGGCCGGCGCCTGACGGGCCGCGGGACGCGGCCGCTCCGGTTCTGCCCGCACTCCAGCGCCCATGGTCCGCATGAGGACGGTGCGGTCATGGGAGCTCCTGCTCGGCCCAGATGATCTTCCCTTCGGGCGTGTACCGGGCACCCCAGCGATGGGAGAGCTGGGCGACGAGGAAGAGGCCGCGGCCGCCCTCGTCCATGCTGCGGGCGTGCCTCAGGCGAGGAGCCGTACTGCTGCCGTCGGCGACCTCGCAGATCAGGCGAGCGTCACGGAGCAGTCGCAGGCGTACGGGGCCCGAGGCGTAGCGGATCGCGTTGGTGACGAGTTCGCTGACGATGAGCTCCGTCGTCATGGCCAGTTCCCGGCAGCTCCAGGTCTCGACCTGACGTGTCGCGGCTGCGCGGACGTCACCGACGGCGGCCGGGTCCAGCGGCACGTCCCAGGAGGCGACCTGATCGGGGCCCATGGCGTGGGCGCGGGCGAGCAGCAGGGCGACGTCGTCGGGCTGCGGCGCGGGAACGAGCCGGCGCACCGCGTTCGCGCACAGAGTTTCCAGGTCGGAGCCGGGCGAGCACAGCAGATGCCCGAGACGGGACATGCCACCCTCGATGTCGCGGTCGGTCCCCTCGATCAGGCCGTCGGTGTAGAGGCCGAAGATGCTGTACTCGGGGAGTTCGATCTCGGTGGCCTCGAAGGCCATGCCGCCCAGCCCGAGCGGAGGACCGGCGGGAAGCTCCGGGAAGGAGAACTGCCCGTCGGGGGTGACGACGACCGGCGGTGGATGGCCGGCCCGGGCCAGCGTGCACCGCTGTGTCACCGGGTCGTAGACGGCGTACAGGCAGGTCGCTCCGAGGAAGGCGGTGGCGGCCTGGTCGGCGGGGTCGGTGGTCGATTCCTCGCTCAGCCGGAGCACCAGGTCGTCGAGGTGGGCCAGCAGCTCATCGGGGGGCAGGTCCATGTCGGCGAGGGTCTGCACGGCGGTGCGCAGCCGGCCCATCGTCGCCGCCGCGGTGATGCCGTGGCCGACCACGTCACCGACGACCAGACCCACACGGGCACCGGACAGCGGGATCACATCGAACCAGTCGCCGCCGACCCCGCCCGACGCGTCCGCCGGCAGGTACTGGGAGGCCACCTCCAGTGCTGTTCCACCGGTCAGGGCGTGGGGGAGCAGGCTGCGCTGCAGCGTGACCGCCGCGGTGTGTTCCCTGGTGTAGCGGCGGGCGTTGTCGACGCACAGCGCCGCCCGCGCCACCAGCTCCCGGGCCAGCAGCACGTCGTCTTGCTGGAACGAGGTGGTGTTCACCGACCGGGCGAAAGTGGCGAGACCGAGGACGGTGTTACGCGCCCGCATCGGCACCGAGATGAGGGAGTGCAGACCGAACTCGCGGATGCTGGCCGTCCTGGCCGGCTGCTCGGTGATCCACAGGGGATCGCTCGGGTCGAGCACGGGTATGAAGATCGGTTCGCCGTCGACGAGCAGGTTCGCGTCGTGCGGCGGGGGAACGAAGTCGACCTTGTCTCCTGTCCGCGCGACGGCCTCCGGGCAGCCCGGTCGTACGGAGCTCATTCCGGCCCGGCGCATCACCGGCCGGGCCGGCGCCGGCCCGGCGTCGGGCAACCAGGTCCCCTGGCCCTCGCCGCTCAGGACCGGCTCGAGAAGGTCGACGATGACGAAGTCGGCGAAGCGCGGAACAGCGAAGTCGGCGAGTTCCTGCGCCGTGCGCATCACGTCCAGCGTCCTGCCGATGCTGGTCCCGGCCTCGCTGACCAGCGACAGCAGTCGGCGGGCGTTCCAGCGCTCGGTGACGTCCATGACCATGTAGCACAGCCCGGTGATGGAGTCGTTGGCATCCACCAGCGGGAAGAACGAGGTGGAGTAGGCGTGCTGACGGTGCGGGTCCGCCCAGCTCCATCCCATGTACTCGTAGTCGGTGACCGGCACGCCGGTCGTGAGCACCTTGCGCATCACGCCCTCGAGGGTCTCCGCCTGCAGGCCCGGCAGCAGGTCGCTCAGCCGGCGCCCCAGCCGTTGTTCACGTGGCACACCGCCGAAACGCTCCAGGGTGTCGTTGACCCAGACGTAGCGCATCTCCAGATCCATCACCGCCATGCCGACCGGAGAGCGGGTCAGAAAGCCGTCGAGGACGGACTCGCCCATGGTCCACTGCTGCCGGTCCGGTCGTGCCGAGATCAGAAAACACTCGTCCTCGCCGATGTGGAAGGACCCGGACACGCGCAGGCTGACCTCGACGGGAGCACTGTCGCGCCAGACGGCGACCCGGCCGCTCCAGCCCATTCCCGCGCGGCATCGTTCCGCGATACGGGCGACGCGTACCGGGTCCCCGGGCATCGCCAGCAGCTCTGCGGCGGGACGCCCGACCACCTGCGCACTGGAGTAGCCGAGGAGTGCTTCGGCCCCCCGCGTCCAGCCGATCACCTTGCCGGCCGCGGACACCAGCGCTACCGCGTCGGCGGACGCATCGAGGAGGTCGTGCGGTCCTACGGGCGGAGGCGCGTCGAATCCGTCTCGCACAGGCGCCATGGCTCTCACCTCTACACGCCAGTATGTTCCCGCCCGGGCCCTGATGCGCATGCTCCGGGCGCGGGGTCAGCCCCCTCGGAAACGCGGGGAACGTCGTTTCCATGGCGTTGGCAACCATCGGAATCTCCTCCCGGGCTGGGGAATGCTCGGGCAGACCGTGTGCCCTTCCGAGTACAAGCGCTTTCCACGTGGGCCGTGTGAGAAGCGCCGCATGTCCGGTCGAGCACCTCCCCCTGACTGCCGTTCAGACCGTCTGCGTGACGGTCATCACGGATGTCCTTCGGGGGGTGCTGCGTAGGCTTGGGCCGTCGCCACGGCGGGGTCCGCGAGAGTGGGCGAAGCCTTCCCCCGGTCACCTGACGAGGCGTCAGAAAAGTCAGCGAGTGGTCAGCGCGAGTCCTGGAAAACTCAGGCTCAGCTGCCCGGACATGCGACTCGTTGTAGGGTGTCGAAACAGCCCTTGACCTGCAAAAACGCAGGCAGGGAGCCTACTCGTGGGAGTGCCCCGATGTTGCGTACAATGTTCAAGTCCAAGATCCACCGAGCCACCGTCACCCAGGCCGACCTGCACTACGTGGGATCCGTGACCATCGACGCCGACCTGCTCGACGCCGCCGATCTGCTGCCCGGCGAGCTCGTGCACATCGTGGACATCACCAACGGCGCCCGGCTCGAGACGTACGTCATCGAGGGGGAGCGCGGGTCCGGTGTCATCGGGATCAACGGGGCCGCCGCCCATCTCGTCCACCCCGGCGACCTAGTGATCATCATCAGCTACGCCCAGGTGACGGACGCCGAGGCGCGGGCACTCATCCCCCGGGTCGTGCACGTGGATCACGACAACCGGATCGTGGCCCAGGGCGCCGACCCGTCCGAGCCGGTGCCGGGCTCGGACCAGGAGCGCAGCCCGCAGGCCGTCCGGGCCTGACCGAAGCCGAGGAGGAGCGTGGCGATGACCGACCCGAAGACCGGCGACCCGAAGACCGCCGACCCCGAGATCCGTGACGATCGGGAGGCCGGCCGGCTGGAGGCCGTGTCCGGAGGTGAAGTCGTCGGCCGCATCGAGTACTTCGTGCTGGAGAGCCCCGAGCGCGCGCTCGTGCCCGTGCACACGGTCGTCGAGCCGGCCCACGAGGGCCAGGGCATCGCCGGTTCGCTCGCGCGCGAGCTGTTCGCCCTCGCCCGCCGCGAGCACAGCGCGGTCGCCTCGCTCTGCCCGTACGTCACCAAGTGGGCCGAGCGCCATCCCGACGAGGCGCAGCCGGCCGGCCAGGAGCTCCTGGCGGCGGCCAAGGACTGGCTGAGGGCCCACCCCGGCCGCTTCTGACGACAGGGCCCGCCCCCGCCGTCACCCGACCCCGGCCCCGCTACCCCCCACCTGGTCCCCTCCCGTCCTGCGGGGGAGTGACTGGGGAGGCGGGGGCCGGGTAGGCGGGGCAGTAGTCCAGAGCCGGAGTCGACCCAACTGGCTGGAGGACCTGATGACGAACCCGATCCCCGACCCCGTGCCGCCGGCCCCGACACCGGGCCCGGAGCCGCACCCCGACCCGGTCCCGAACCCGCAGCCCCCGCCGGGCCCGGAGCCGACCCCGCCGCCGCCCGCGCCCACCCCGCCGCCGGGCCCTACACCGCCGGCGCCGCCGGGTCCCAGCCCTGTACCGGGGCCCGACCCGTCCCCGATCCCGCCGGGCCCGGAGCCCGTACCGAACCCGGAGCCGGGCCCGCCCCTGTCCTGACCCCGGTACGCGAACGGGGCGGTGGACGGCACACCCTGCCGTCCACCGCCCCGCGTACGTCCCTCGGTGCCGGCGCCTACGCGGAGGTCTCCGACCGGTCCCCGCCCCACAGCGTGTGGAACGAACCGTCGCGGTCCACCCTGCGGTACGTGTGCGCACCGAAGTAGTCCCGCTGCCCCTGCGTCAGCGCCGCCGGCAGCCGCTCCGCGCGCAGGGCGTCGTAGTAGGCGAGGGCCGCTGCGAAACCGGGCGTCGGCACACCCTGGCGGGTCGCGGCGACCAGCACCTCACGCCAGTCCTCCTGGGCGTCCGCGATCTCCTGCGCGAACGTCGCGTCCGCCAGCAGGCTCGGCAGGTCCGGCCGGGCGTCGTACGCGGCCCGGATCCGGTCCAGGAACGCCGCACGGATGATGCAGCCGCCCCGCCACAGCGCCGACACCGCACCCAGGTCGATGTCCCAGCCGTACTCGCCGCGGGCCGCGTCGATCTCGTGGAAGCCCTGCGTGTACGACACGATCTTCGACGCGTACAGCGCCTGCTCCACCCGGTCGGCGAACGCCCGGGCCTCCGCCTCGCCGAGCGGCTGCGCCTTCGGGCCGGCCAGCCCCCGCGAGGCCTCCCGCAGCTCCGCGTGGCCCGACAGCGAGCGCGCGAAGACCGCCTCGGCGATCCCGGACACCGGCACGCCCAGGTCCAGCGCGATCTGCACGGTCCAGCGGCCGGTGCCCTTCTGCTCGGCCTGGTCCACCACCACGTCCACGAACGGCTTGCCCGTCTCCGCGTCCACGTGCGACAGCACCTCGGCCGTGATCTCGATCAGGTACGAGTCCAGACGGCCCCGGTTCCACGTCCGGAAGATCTCCGCGATCTCGGCGGGGGAGTACCCGGCGACGTCCCGCAGCAGCTGGTACGCCTCGCCGATCAGCTGCATGTCCGCGTACTCGATGCCGTTGTGCACCATCTTCACGAAGTGCCCGGCCCCGTCCGGACCGACATGGGAGACGCACGGCGAACCGTCCGCCGCCTTCGCCGAGATCTTCTCCAGCATCGGGCCCAGCGAGTCGTAGGACTCCTTCGGGCCGCCCGGCATGATGCTCGGGCCGTTCAGCGCGCCCTCCTCACCGCCGGAGACGCCCATGCCGACGAAGTGGATGCCCTGCTCGCGCAGCTCGCGCTCCCGGCGCCGGGTGTCCGCGAAGTGCGCGTTGCCGCCGTCGATGATCATGTCGCCGGGCTCCAGCAGCGGCGCGAACTCCTGGATCACCGCGTCCGTGGGCTCACCGGCCTTCACCATCACGACCAGCCGGCGGGGCCGCTCCAGCGCCGCCACGAAGTCCTTGGCGCTCTCGCACGCGATGAACTCCCCCTCGCCGCCGAACTCGTCCACCAGGGCGCGCGTACGCGCCGGCGTCCGGTTGTGCACCGCGACCGTGTAGCCGTTGCGGGCGAAGTTGCGCGCGAGGTTGCGGCCCATGACCGCGAGACCCGTGACGCCGATCTGCGCTGTACTGCTCATTCGGTTCGCTCCTAAAGACCTCGGTATCGGTGCTGACGCCGGGAGGTGCCAGGGCACCACCCGCCGACCATCCTTACGTGCCGCTCCTTCGTCCGCACGCGCGGGTGGCACGACGTCGCGCAGCCTGATACGCGCGGCAGCCCCCGTCGCACTCAGCCGACGCACGCGTCCCCGCGCACGGCGCACCCGCGCACGGTGTGCCGTCCGCGGTGCACCATCGGGGCGCACGTCGCGCAACAGGGGCCTCATACCGGCCATTTGGGCTCCCGGGCGGCGAAAAGCCGTCTTGTTCTGGCCGGTTCGCAGCGCTTACTTTTGCCCCTCCTGACGCATGTCTAGGGGGGCTTTCGATGGCCGTACGCGGCCGGCACCGCCGGTATCAGCCGAACAGGATCAACCGCGCCTCACTCACCGTCACAGCGGGCGGTGCGGGTATGGCGCTGCCGTTCATGGGGACCGGCGCCGCCCAGGCGGCGGACGTCGACACCTGGAACAAGGTCGCCGCCTGCGAGTCCACCAGCAACTGGAGCATCAACACCGGCAACGGCTTCTACGGCGGGCTGCAGTTCACCCAGTCCACCTGGGAGGCCTACGGCGGCCGGGCCTACGCGGCCCGCGCCGACCTGGCGAGCAAGGACCAGCAGATCGCCGTCGCCGAGAAGGTCCTCGACGGGCAGGGCCCGGGCGCCTGGCCGGTCTGCTCGGCACGGGCCGGACTGACCCGGGGCGGCGCCGAGCCCGGCATCCGGCCGGCCGCCGAGCGCACGAAGCGGAAGGAGGCGGCCAAGAAGACCTCCTTCGACGACGTACGGCCGCAGTCCACACCGCAGTCCCGGGCGGGCAACGCCGAGATGTACACCGTCGTGCGGGGTGACACGCTCTCCGGCATCGCGGACGAGCAGGACGTCCGGGGCGGCTGGCGGGGTCTGTACTCCGTGAATCGGTCCGCCATAGGGTCCGACCCCGATCTGATCGTGCCGGGTCAGCGTCTCGCGCTGCGCGGCGACGGAGCCACGAAGACGCGCCCCGCGCACCGCCCGGCGCCGTCGGCCGAGCCCCCGGCGAAGAAGCCGGCCCAGGACCACGCGAAGGAACGGCCCAAGGAGCGGGCCAAGGAGGAGAGCCGGGAGCGGGCCGGACGGTCCACGGCCACCCGGCAGGGCCTCGTCGCCCCCGTCAGCGCCTCCCTCGGCACGCCCTACCGCAAGGCGGGCTCCTCCTGGTCGAAGGGCTACCACACCGGCATCGACTTCCCCGTGCCCACGGGTACGACCGTCAAGTCGGTCGCGGCGGGCAGCGTCGTCAGCGCGGGGTGGGGTGGCTCGTTCGGCTACCAGGTCGTCGTCCGGCACGCCGACGGCCGCTACAGCCAGTACGCCCACCTGTCCGCGATCTCCGTGCGGGACGGGCAGTCGGTGAGCGCGGGCCAGCGCATCGGCCGCTCCGGCTCCACCGGGAACAGCTCGGGCCCGCATCTGCACTTCGAGGTGCGGACGGGGCCCGGGTTCGGTTCGGACGTCGACCCGGTGGCGTACCTCCGGGCCGGTGGCGTCAGGATCTGACACGCATGCGGTGCCGGTCGACCGTGGGAAGCGGCACGTACGGGATGCCGTAGAAGGGTACGTAGAGCGGGCGTTCGTCGGACACCGGCACCGACGACTCCCCGCTCTCGTACGGCCCGTCCTCCACGGAGGCCGTCCCGTCGGCCTCCGTGTCCGGCCCCGGCAGGGGTTCGAGTATCGCGGCCGGCGTCTCGGGCACGGTCACCGCAATCCCGACCGCCGCCGGCACGTCCGGCACCGGCACGGTCACCGCAATCCCGACCGCCGCCGGTGCGTCCGGTACCGACACCGGCACCAGCGCCTCCGCCGGGGTCTCCGCCCTGGCCGCGATCGCCGTCCCCCCCGGCCCCGGTGCGGGCACCGCGGGGATCACCGGTCCCGGTACGAGTACCGCGGGTGTCCCCGGCCCCGGCACGAGCACCGCGGCAGTCGCAGCCCGCCGGGGCTCCGGCCCTGCCGTGAGAAGCTCCCCGTCCGCCGTCACGAGCAGTGAGGCAGACGCCTCCTCCAAAGCCTCGCCCACGACGGCCTCGCCCACGACCCGCGGCGCGGGTCCCGCCGCCGGCAGGCCCTCCGCGGTCGCGGGCCGGTCGTGCGTGAGCCGTTCCGTCGTGAGCAGGATCAGGCCACCCGCGGCCACCACGCCACAGCTCAGCGCGAGTGCCGTGCCCGTCGTGCCGTAGCGGAAGGTCTCGCCGAACATCGTGATGCCGACCGCCGCCGCGACCACCGGGTTCACGACCGTCAGCGTGGCCAGCGGGGCCGCGAGGCCGGCACCCCGGTAGGAGGCCTGCGACAGCAGCATGCCGGCCGTGGCCAGCACACCGATCACCGCGAGGGACGGCACGTCCGCGGCCGACACGCCGCCGGTCCAGTCGACCGCGACGGTCTTGGTGAAGACGGAGGACATGCCGAAGGCGATCCCGGAGGCCGTCGCCAGCAGCATGCTGCGTACCGCCGGGTGCCGGTGCGCGGCCCTGGCGGCGATCATCAGCGCGACGACCACACCGGCCGTGACCACGGCGACGGCCACCCGCTGCACCGCGCTCAGCGACTGCGCGTCGGACGCGGCGACCAGGGAGAGCAGACCGGCGAGGCCCACCGTCGCCATGATCGCGCCACGCCAGGCCGTCGCACCGGCCTTGCGGCCGACGAACAGGGCCGCCATCGGCAGGGCCACCACGATGGTCAGCGCGCCCAGCGGCTGCACCAGGCTCAGCGGACCGTAGGCCAGCGCCACCACGTGCAGCAGACCACCGAGGCCGTTCAGCCCGACCGCCGCCCACCAGCCCGGCCGGCGCAGCGGAGCGTACTGCTCGCCCGGCGAGGACTCCGCCACCCGCTCCTGCACGATCGCCCCGCCGGCGTAGGCGAACGCCGAGACGAGGGAGAGCAGGACGGACAACGCGAGGGCGCTCATCGGCTGCTCCTCTGCGTCAGGCGGGGGCGCTCGGCCCGGCGCGGCGAAAGGTGGGCTTTCATGACCAACACCCTGCCGTGTCCAGGTCTTCCCGTCGTCGTCCCTGAGCACTCATTGGGTCCTACTGCCGATGGAGTACGAGGGGAGCCCCGTCATCCCCAGGGTGGGCGCTCCGGTGAGGGGCCACCGGGTCGCATCCCTTAGGGGCCTTGGTACTACTGCTCTTCGTGGACCTCGACCCCGACCTTGCCGCGCTCCGCCCGCTCGCCGGCTTCTTCGTGCTGCGCACGGAAGGGGCGCCGGCCGGAGCGTCGGCGAGTTCCCTTCCCACTCTCGCACAGGCCTATGCCGCCGCGTCACCGGACGTGTCAGTAAATCCCCTGATTTTTCGTGTGCGGAAGGTGGCCACCGCGCTGCGCGCCCCGGAGTCGCGGGTGGCCGCGTCCGTGACCCACCAGGGCCTCGCGGCCCGGCTCTGGTCGATCGCCCTCGGCTGCGCCGCGCTGTACGGCGGTGTCCCCGACCTCGACGCCCGGCTGCTGCGCTGGGACGCCGACGGCAGCGCTCCCGACGACCTGTGGCTCACAGAGGTACGGCCCCTGCCCGGGGACGCGGCGACCGTCGCGGACCTCGTGCTGCGCGGGCACCTCGTACCCCTGGCGGCGGCCCTGCGCGCCCACCACCGCCTCGCGCCGGGCCTGCTGCGGGGCAACGCCGCCTCCGCGCTGGCCGGCGCGGCCCGGGAGCTGGACCGCTGGGCCCGGCGGCACGGCCGTACGGACGTCGCCGCCCGGGCCCGTTCCCTGGCCTCGGAACTCCTCGCGCACCCCCTGCTCGGGGACGCCGGAAGCCTGACCGGCACCGCCTTCCGGCGCCGCAGCTGCTGCCTGTACTACCGGGTGCCCGGCGGGGGCGTCTGCGGTGACTGTTGCTTCACACGGCCGCCCCGCTCTTCCCCACGCGCCTCTTCTGGGTGACCATGAAAGGGAACGGCCGCTGAGAGCAGGGAGTTGCGGGTGCGCGTCGGACTGCTGACCCGGGAGTACCCGCCGGATGTGTACGGCGGTGCGGGCGTCCATGTGGAGTTCCTCGCCCGCGAGCTCAGACCGCTCGTCGACCTGGACGTGCACTGCTGGGGCGAGGGCCGCGCCGACGGTGTGCGGCGCCACCGGCCCTGGTCCGCGCTCGACGGCGCCAACGACGCGCTGCGCACCTTCTCCGTCGACCTCGCCATGGCCGCCGCCCTCGAAGGGCGCGAACTGGTGCACTCGCACACCTGGTACGCCAACCTCGGCGGCCACCTCGCCAAGCTGCTGTACGGCATCCCGCACGTGATGACCGCGCACTCCCTGGAGCCCCTGCGCCCCTGGAAGGCCGAGCAGCTCGGCGGCGGTTACGACCTGTCCAGCTGGGCGGAGCGCACCGCGATCGAGACGGCCGACGCGGTGATCGCCGTGTCCGCCGCCATGCGTGAGGACATCCTCGGCTGCTACCCGGCGCTGGACCCCGACCGGGTCCACATCGTGCACAACGGCATCGACACCACGCTCTACCGGCCGGACCACGGCACGGACGCCCTGGACCGCGTCGGCCTCGACCGCTCCCGCCCGTACGTGCTGTTCGTCGGCCGGATCACCCGCCAGAAGGGCGTTCCCCACCTGCTGCGCGCGGTGCGGGACATCGACCCGGCCGCGCAGGTCGTGCTGTGCGCGGGAGCCCCGGACACGCCGGAGATCGACCGGGAGTTCCGCGAGCTGTTCGCGGAGCTGAGCGAGGTCCGCGACGGGGTGTTCTGGATCCCGAAGATGCTGCCGCGCCCGGAGGTCATCCAGCTCCTGACGCACGCCGCGCTGTTCGTCTGCCCCTCGGTGTACGAGCCGCTCGGGATCGTGAACCTGGAGGCGATGGCCTGCGGCACCCCGGTGGTCGCCTCGGCGGTCGGCGGCATCCCCGAGGTCGTGGACGACGGCACCACCGGATTGCTCGTCGCGCCCGGTGACGCTTTCGAAGCGGGCCTGGCCCGTGCCATGGACACCGTCCTGGGCGATCCGGCCGCCGCCCGGCGGATGGGCGAGGCCGGGCGGGAGCGCGCGGTCGGCGAATTCGGCTGGGACGCGGTGGCCCGCCGCACGGTCCGGCTCTACGAGGAGATCGTCAAACAGGCTTAGTGGGTACTGCTCAGGGGCAGGCATCGGGAAATCGGCGTGAGGGGAGCGGCCATGCGAGGTGGTGGTCCTTCGGTCCTGGGGATCGTGCTGGCGGGCGGTGAGGGCAAGAGGCTGATGCCCCTGACCGCGGACCGTGCCAAACCGGCGGTGACCTTCGGCGGCACCTACCGCCTGGTCGACTTCGTCCTGTCCAACCTCGTCAACGCCGACATCCTGCGCATCTGCGTCCTGACGCAGTACAAGTCGCACTCGCTGGACCGGCACATCACCACGACCTGGCGGATGTCCAACCTGCTCGGGAACTACGTCACGCCCGTGCCCGCCCAGCAGCGCCTCGGCCCGCGCTGGTACCTGGGCAGCGCCGACGCGATTTTGCAGTCGCTGAACCTGATCTACGACGAGCGCCCCGAGTACGTCGCCGTCTTCGGCGCCGACCACGTCTACCGCATGGACCCGCGCCAGATGCTCACCCAGCACATCGAGAGCGGTGCGGGCGTGACGGTCGCGGGGATCCGGGTGCCGCGCACCGAGTCCTCGTCGTTCGGCGTGATCACGCCGGGCTCGGACGGGCAGACGGTGGAGCGCTTCCTGGAGAAGCCGGCCGACCCGCCGGGCCTCGTGGACGACCCGGACTGCGTCTTCGCCTCGATGGGCAACTACATCTTCACCACCAAGGCTCTCATCGAGGCGCTCAAGCGGGACGCCGAGGACGAGTCCTCCGTGCACGACATGGGCGGCTCGATCCTGCCCCAGCTCACCGAGCGGGGCGAGGCCGCGCTGTACGACTTCAGCGCCAACCACGTGCCCGGCGAGACCACCCGCGACCAGGGCTACTGGCGGGACGTGGGGACGCTGGACGCCTACTACGAGGCCCACATGGACCTCATCGCCGAGCGCCCCGCCTTCAACCTGTACAACCGCAGCTGGCCCATCTACACGCACTCGTACCAGCTCTCGCCGGCCCGCTTCAACGCCGGCGGTATCGCCAGCGAGTCGATCATCAGCGCCGGCTGCCTGGTGCGCGGACAGGTGACGCGGTCCGTGCTGTCGCCGGGTGTGGTGGTCGACCCGGGGGCGGTGGTGCAGGGCTCGGTGCTGCACGACAACGTGCACATCGGCCGGGGCGCGGTGGTGCGCGGCGCCGTCCTCGACAAGAACGTGGAGGTGCCGCCGGGCGCCACCATCGGCGTCAACCCGGAGCGGGACGCGGAGCTGTACACGGTGTCCAAGGGCGGCGTCATCGCCCTGGGAAAGGGGCAGTTGGTCCCCTGACGCGGGGCGCACCGGCCCTGGTCGAGGGCCGGCGCCGACCGGGTGGGTTCCGTGACGCCTCCCGGGTGACTCCCACGGGGTGCCCGGCGGCGCGATCTGTGCTGGACTGACCGCACATGCACCATGAGTCCCACCCTTTTCTCCGGGCGGGGCTTAATGTGCTGTTAACTGTGCGTAGCGCGATCGTACTTGACCGTAATCGGCTGGGGGCGGTTGACTGCTGGCCCACCCGTCGTCCACGCGAGGCAAGCCCTTGACTGCTGACCTGCTCGCTCCCCTCGATCTGGCGTTCTGGAACATCGAGTCCCCCGAACACCCGATGCACCTCGGTGCGCTCGGGATCTTCTCGGCTCACGCGCCCGCCGCGGGCGCCCACGCGGCGGACCTGCTCGCGGCCCGGGCCGCCGGTGTTCCCGGACTGCGGATGCGCATCCGCGACGTGTGGCAGCCGCTGCCCTCCGCCCTGCGCCGGCCGTTGGCCTTCGGCGGCGCGGCCCGCGAGGCGGACCCGGACTTCGACCCCCTGAACCACGTGCGGCTGCACGCCCCGACCGCCGACTTCCAGGCGGCGGCGGGCCGGCTCATGGAGCGTTCCCTTGAGCGCGGCCGGCCACCCTGGGAGGCCCATGTGCTGCCGGGCGAGGACGGGGTCTGCTTCGCGGTGCTGTTCAAGTTCCACCACGCCCTGGCCGACGGCCTGCGGGCGCTCACCCTGGCCGCGGGTGTCATGGACCCGATGGACATGCCCCCACCCCGGCCCCGACCCGCCGCACCCCCGCGCGGCCTCGTGCCGGACGTGCGCGATCTGCCCGGGATGATGCGCGACGCCCTGTCCGACATGGGCCGCGCCCTGGACATCGGCGCGTCCGTCGCCCGCTCCTCGCTCGACGTGCGCTCCACCCCCGCGCTCACCTGTGAGCCGAGCGGCACCCGCCGCACCGCCGGAGTGGTGCTCGACCTCGACGACGTGCACCGGATCCGCAAGACCGCCGGCGGCACCGTCAACGACGTCCTCATCGCGGTCGTCGCGGGCGCCCTGCGCCGCTGGCTCGACGAGCGCGGCGACGGCAGCGAGCACGTCGCACCCCGCGCCCTCATCCCGGTGTCCAAGCGCCGGCCGCGCACCGCCTACCCCCAGGGCAACCGGCTCTCCGGGTACCTGATGCGGCTTCCGGTGGACGACCCGGACCCGCTGGCCCGCCTCGCCTCGGTCCGGGACGCCATGGACCGCAACAAGGACGCCGGCCCCAACCGGGGCGCGGGCGCCGTCGCCCTGCTCGCCGACCACGTCCCCGCCCTCGCCCACCGGCTCGGCGGCCCCCTGGTCGGTCAGGCGGCCCGGCTCTGGTTCGACATCCTGGTGACCAGCGTGCCCCTGCCCAGCCTGGGCCTGAAACTCGGCGGCCACCCCCTCACCGCCGTCTTCCCCTTCGCCCCGCTGGCCCCCGGCCACTCCCTGGCGGTCGCCGTCTCGACCTACCGGGGCAGCGTCCACTACGGCCTCGTGGCCGACGGCGAGGCCGTCCCCGACCTCGACCTGTTCGCCACGGCCGTCTCCCAGGAGGTGGCGACGCTGATCAAGGCCTGCCGCCCGTGATCAAGGCGACTTTGGCGGTGTGGCCCGACGCTCCGTAGAATTCGCCGTTCGAAAGCGGGCGCGACCGGCGCGCCGCGACGGCAGAGCAGGGAACGACAGCGGCGATGACGGTGACAGAGGACGGCCCGCAGGCCATGGACGAGGCGAGCGGGCACTCGCACGGACCCGGCATCGACCCGGAGCGGCTGGCCGTCTGCCTCAGCGTGCTCGAGGAGCTCGACAAGCTGGAGGTCGACCACCCGGACGCCATCGCGGTGCGCCGGGCCACGGCCGGGATCTACCGCACGGTCAAGCAGCGCCGCCGCCAGGAGCGCCGGGCCGCCAAGACCGCCCACGACAAGGCGGTCACGGAGGCCACGGCGACCGGGTCCGCCCAGCGCATCGACGACGAGACCGAGGGTCTGCTGCCCTCCTCGCGCACCGAGGAGGGCCGGATCGCGGGGATACTCCAGCGCCCGCGGTCCTGCTACACCTGCAAGACCCGCTACGTGGAAGTCGACTACTTCTACCACCAGCTCTGTCCGGACTGCGCCCGCATGAACCGCGAGAAGCGCGACGTCCGCGCCGACCTCACCGGCAAGCGTGCCCTGCTCACCGGCGGCCGGGCCAAGATCGGCATGTACATCGCGCTGAGGCTGCTGCGCGACGGTGCCCACACCACGATCACCACGCGCTTCCCGAAGGACGCCATCCGCCGCTTCAAGGCCATGGACGACTCCGCGGACTGGCTGCACCGCCTGGAGGTCGTCGGCATCGACCTGCGCGACCCGGCCCAGGCCGTGGCCCTGGCCGAGCAGGTCGCCGAAGCGGGACCGCTGGACATCCTCGTCAACAACGCGACGCAGACCGTGCGCCGTCTGCCCTCCGCCTACGCCGCGCTGGTCGAGGGCGAGAGCGCGCCGCTGCCCGCCGGTGAGCTGCCCGCCCACCACGTCATCGGCGCCTTCAACTCCGGTGCGGTGGACGGCCTCGCCGCGCTGCCCCTCGGCACGAGCGGTCTCGACGCCCAGCAGGTCGCCGACCTCGCCCTGGTCGCCGGCAACGCCAGCGTCGAACGGCACCTCGCCGGCACGGCGATCGACGCGGGCGGGCTGGTGCCCGACGTGGTCGACTCCAACACCTGGGTGCAGACGATCGAGCAGATCTCCCCCGTGGAGCTGCTGGAGACGCAGCTGTGCAACTACACGGCGCCCTTCATCCTGATCAGCAAGCTGCGTCCGGCGATGGCCGAGGCCGCCAGGAAGGCGGAGAGCAAACGCGCGTACGTCGTGAACGTCTCGGCGATGGAGGGCGTCTTCGGACGGGGCTACAAGGGCGCGGGCCACCCCAACACGAACGCCGCGAAGGCCGCGATGAACATGGTCACGCGCACCAGCGCCCAGGAGATGTTCCAGACCGACGGCATCCTGATGACCTCGGTCGACACGGGCTGGATCACCGACGAACGGCCGCACTACGACAAGCTGCGCCTCGCCGAGGCCGGCTTCCACGCGCCGCTCGACCTGATCGACGGCGCGGCCCGCGTCTACGACCCGATCGTGCGGGGCGAGGCGGGGGAGGACCTGTACGGGGTCTTCATGAAGGACTACGCGCCCGGGAAGTGGTAGTCACGCGCCCCACGTGACGGGCCGTGAGCCGAGCCACCCGGGCTCGGCCACGGCTCGTCAACGGCGCGACCGGCTGGAAAGCGCCGTCGCCGACGTACGCCGTTCGGGTGATTCGCAAAAGGGGCTTCTGCCTACAAACCCGCGTGGAAACCCGAGTTGAACCGCAGATGACGCGGGATCGTTACCGGCCGTTTTCAGCCCCATCGAGCGGGGCCCCGCTCATCTGGTTAGTCTGATGCGGACGGACAGCACCACGGGGTCCTACCCACACCCACGTCCGTCATGGGACCAGCCGGTACACCACGGGCTCTCCCGTGAGTCGACCGGCGCCACCGCGTCCGAACTGCAAGTGACATAGAGGCCCGAGCGGGCGTCAGGCGCAGCAGGACCGGCGCGTACGTCCCGAGGGTGACCGACACATAAGGAGTGCGCGGTGACACCGGAGAAGACGAATCGCGATCAGCGCCCCAAGGAACGCGGCGAGCGCGCCGGCCGACGGGTCGACGAGCTCGGCAGCCTCGACGTGTGGGCCCGTTCGGCCCCGATCCGCCTGGCGGGCTACGAGGAGGACCTCGCGGAGCCCCACATCCTGCCCAGCGTCGACTGACAGCGGGCAGCCCCCACCGCGATCGCGGCGCATGGACGTGCCAGACTCACGATCATGCTGATCAGGGAAGCGACGCCTGACGACTGGCCTCGCATCTGGCCGTTCTGGCACCGCATCGTCGCCGCGGGTGAGACCTACGCCTGGGACCCGGGTACCTCCGAGGAGGAGGCCCGGGTCCTGTGGATGAATCCCGTGAAGCGTGTGTACGTCGTCGAGGACGACAGCGGCGCCGTGGTCGCCTCCGCCTATCTCACCCCCAACTACGGTGGCCCCGCGGCCCGTATCGCCAACGCCGGGTTCATGGTCGACCCCGGCCGGGGTGGCCGGGGCTACGGCCGGGCCCTCGCCGAACACCTGCTGACCGAGGCCCGGGCCGCGGGCTACCGGGGCATGGTGTTCAACGCCGTCGTCGAGACCAACCCGGCCGTGCGGCTGTGGACCTCCCTCGGCTTCACGATCCTCGGCACCGTGCCCGACGCGTTCGACCACCCCCGGCACGGCCGGGTGGGACTGCACATCATGTACCGCGCCCTGTGACCGTCCGGGCGGTCATGGCGGTCAGGGCCGGGCGTACGGGCGGGTCATGATCTCCATGTTGTGGCCGTCCGGGTCGGCGAAGTAGGCGCCGCGGCCGCCGAAGAGGTCGTTGACCTGGCCGGGCCGGGTGTGGTTCGGGTCGGCGTAGTAGGTGACGCCGAGCGCCTCCAGGCGGCCGATCATGCCGTCGAACTGCTCCTCCGGCACGAGGAACGCGTAGTGCTGCGACTGGATCGGCTCGTCGGTCTTCTCGTAGTAGTCGAGGGTCACGCCGTTGCCCAGGTCGACGGGCAGGAAGGGGCCGAAGGGGGCGCCCACCCGCAGACCCAGGACGGCCGCGAGGAACTCCGCCGACAGCCGGCGGTCGCGGGCGTAGACGGCGGTGTGGTTCAGGTGGGCGATCGTGGCCGGCGCTTCGGGGGCGTGCGGGATGAGGGACATGCGTGGGTTCGTCTCCGGGTCTCGTGGTCCGTGATGAGGCGCCGCTGAGGGGCGCGGGAAAGAAGGAAGACACGGAGACGAGAGGCGGGGCGCGTGCCCTGTCCGGCTCTCGGGCGGGTCCGGGCGGGGTCACCCCCGCCGCGCTCACGCCGAGGCCGGGCGCCTCACTCGTGCATGGCCTACGGCCGACCCGGCAGTCACCCGGCCGACCTTAGTCCATGGGCGCCGTCCGCTGCCACGGGTTTCGTTCCTCCAGCTGCTCTGCCACCTCCAGGAGTTGGGACTCCGTACCCGGGCGGCCCACCAGCTGGACGGCGCACGGCGCCCCGGAGGGGAGCGTCCCGCAGGGCACGGACATGGCCGGCCAGCCGGTCAGGTTCCACGGGGGCGTCAGCGGCGAATAGGCCGTGTTCACCAGCACGTTGGCCAGCCAGCCCCGCTCGTGCCAGGGCCCGGCCTTCGGGGAACGGCGGGCGAGCGCCGGTGTGAGCAGCACGTCGTGCTCGGCGAAGAACGGCTCGAGCCGCCGGCGCAGCCGGTCCCGGCTCGTGCCGGATGCGGCGGTGCGCAGGAAGGGCCGGCCGAGCCGGGCGTGGACACGGGTGCGGCGCGTCAGCAGCCCGGTCTGAAGCGGCCGGGCGTCCGCGGCGGTGCCCGCCGTCCAGTGGGCCAGGGAGGTCGTGGCGAGGGACATCGGGTAGGGCGGGTCGGCGCGCCGCACCTGGTGGCCGGCCCGCATCAGCAGCCCGGCCGCGTCCCGGGCGGCCGCCGCGTACGGGCGGCTGACGGTGACGCCGGCCAGCGGACTGCGCAGCGACAGAGCGACCTTGAGGACACCGGGCGCGGACACGGGGGCGGGTGCGAGGCCGGCGAGGACCGAGAACATCAGCCGGGCGTCCTCGACGGTCGTGGCGAGCGGCCCGTTCTCCGCCATGCCGAACCAGGTGCTGTCCCCGTCGCCGGCCGGGACCACTCCCTGCCCCGGCTTGATGGTGACGAGACCGCAGTTGGCGGCCGGTATGCGCAGGGAGCCCATGCCGTCGTTGCCGAGGGCGATCGGCACCATCCCGGCGGCGACCGCCGCCGCGCTGCCGCCCGACGAACCGCCCGCCGAACGCGTGGGGTCCCAGGGATTGCGGGCGGTGCCCAGTACGCCGTCCGTCGTGCCGAAGACACACAGTTCGGGGACGTTCGTCAGCCCCACGACCACCGCGCCGGCGGCTCGCAGCCGGGCCACCGTCACATGGTCCCGCGGGGCGGGTGTGTCCGGTGTGGCCGCCGAGCCGATCCGCCGGGACTCGCCGCGCACGGCGAGGTTGTCCTTGACGGCCACGGGCACCCCGGCCAGCGGCAGTTCGGCGAAGTCGCCGCGTGCCGCCACCTCGTCGGCCTCGGCCAGGGCCGCCTCGGCGCGCACCGTGCGGAAGGCTCCGACCCGGCCGTCGAGCCGCTCGATCCGGGCGAGGTGCTCGGCGACCACCTCGCGTGGCGTGACCCGCTTCTCGCGTACGGCGGCGGATATCTCGGCGGCGGTGCGGCCGGCCCAGGTGGTCACAGCGGCTCCTCGGAGGGGAGAGGACGGACTTACTGACGAGTACGTAGGGAGAACTGTGCACCGGGTGGGGACCGCGCGTCGAGATCGCCGACCGCTTGCGTGCTTCGCCGCGGTGCGGGCTCAGCGCAGATGCCGCGCGAGGAAGGCCTCGGTGACGTCCATCGAGGACGCCCACTTCGCCCCGAAGGTGTGCCCCTCGCCGGGGAGGCTGCGCAGCTCGACGTCCTTGCCCGCCTTGGCGAAGGCGGCGGCGGCCTCCCGGGACCAGGCCGGCGGGCAGGTGTCGTCCGCGGTGCCGTGCTGGATCAGCAGCGGCTCGGTGACACGGTCGAGGTGGCTGAGGGGCGTGACACCGCGCCAGAAGGCGGGGTTCGCCTCGGGCGTGCCGTGCTCGGCCTCGATCTCGGCCACCACGGGGTCGCCGTCGGGCCGCTGGAAGTGGTCGATGTTCTCCTCCGGCCGCGCGCTGACCGGGGCGTACGCCACCGCCGCGTCGAACAGGCCCGGTGCCACGACCAGCGTGTTGTACACGACTCCGCCGCCCATGGAGCGCCCGAACAGCCCGATGCGGTCGCCGTCGATCTCGGGCCGCCCGGCATCGCGCAGGGCCAGAGCGGCCCCGATGACGTCCTCGGTGTACCCGAGGCGCAGGTTCACGTCGTTGTCCGGGTCCTTGTCGGAGCGGGCGTGGTTGCGGTAGTCGGTGTGCAGGACGACGTAGCCGCGCCGGGCCAGACGGTCCTGCTCGCGGGGCATGCCCTGGCCGCTGAAGTAGACGTCCGGGTCGATGTAACCGTGGGCCAGCACCAGCGCCGGGAAGGGGCCCTCGCCCTCGGGGATGTTCATGATCCCCGAGATCGTCAGGCCGTTCGCCTCGTAGGTGACGGCGTAGCGGGTGTAGGCGGAGGTGCGGTCGAGCACCGTGCCCAGGCGCAGGCCGGAGCCCGTGTGATCGCGCCGCATCAGGGCCTGGAGGGAGACGGGGTCGGCCGGGGTGGGGGAGGCGGTGCGGGGACCGGCCCCGTCGGCCCGGGCCGATGCCGTGGAGGTCGCGGGCACGGCGTCCCCGGCACCGCCGGTGCAGCCCGTGGCGAGAGCCAGCAACACTCCGGCGGCCGCGCAGGCGATGCCCCGAAGCCGCATACGGCCCAGTGTGACCCCGCCGGGTACGGGATGAACAGGCCGGGCCCGGTCCTGGCCCCGCGCCTCCGCCGAGCTGCCGGGGGGAGACGCAGGTCACATTCGTCCATGTCACATCGTGAGGGGCCGCTGCCTCATAGGGGTGTACGCACCGACAAGGGCAGAGGAGCTCACCATGAGCGCACGACTGGACATCTTCGGCAGCCCGAGCGCGAGCAAGCTCGTCAAGCAGTTCTCCGCCGTCGGGCGGCTGGTGGCGGAGTCACCGCTGCCGGCCGCCACCCGGGAACTGGTCTCGCTGCGCGTGAGCCAGATCAACGGGTGCGCGGTCTGCCTCGACATGCACACCAAGGAGGCCGCCGCCGCGGGCGAGAGCGCCGTACGGCTCCACCTGGTCGCGGGGTGGCGGGAGGCCACGGTCTTCACGGAGGCCGAGCGCGCCGCCCTGGAACTGGCCGAGCAGGGCACCCGGATCGCCGACGGCGCCGGCGGGGTGCCGGACGAGGTGTGGGAGCGGGCCGCCAAGCACTACGACGAGGAACAGCTCATGGCGCTGGTGACCCTGATCGCCTTCATGAACACCGCGAACCGGCTGAACGTCATACTCCAGCAGCCGGCGGGCGACTATCAGCCCGGCCAGTTCAAGTAGCCGCGCGGTACCGGGCCCTGGGGATTTCCTAGGGCCCGAGTCGTGCCCGCAGCCACTGCTCGACCTCACCCACGTGCGTGGCCGCCGCCGTGCGGGCCGCCTCCGGGTCGCGGGCCGCCAGGGCACGGTGGATGGCCGCGTGCTCGCGGCGGGTGCGGGCGAAGGCGCCCTCCTCCTGGTAGCCGCGCCAGACGCGGGCGCGGAACGTCCGCGACGACAGGCCCTCCAGGATCGCGGCCATCGTCTCGTTGCCGGCGGCGGCCGCGATCTCCCGGTGGAAGGCCAGGTCGTGGGCGAGGATCTCCTCGGGATCGTCCGTGGCGTTCATGGCCGCCAGGTGCTTCTCCACCTCGGCCAGCTGGTCCGCGGTGATCCGCGCGGCGGCCAGGGCCGTCGCCGTCGACTCCAGGACCCGCCGGATCTCCAGCAGTTCGACCACTTGCGGGCCGCGCGAGAGGTCGGCCACGACGCCGAAGGTCTCCAGCAGATCGCCGGCCTCCAGCCGGGTGACGTAGATGCCCGAGCCGTGCCGGGCCTCCAGTACGCCCAGGACCGTGAGCGCGCGGATCGCCTCCCGCATCGAACTGCGCGAGATGCCGAGCTGGACGGCCAGATCGCGCTCGGTCGGCAACCGCTGGCCGGGCTCGAGCAGGCCCTCGCCGATCATCGCCTTGATCCGCTCGATGGCGCGCTGCGTCACGGTGCCCTTCCGCGGGGCTGTTCCGTCGTCCACGCCGTTCCTCCGATCACGAGCTCCGGCGCAGTCTAACCAGCCAGGTGGTCGGACCACTCCGGACCGCAGATGGGGCAATCCGCTGCCGGAGGGTGTTCTGGCGGGCGACTGGTCTGATAGGTATGCGGACATCTGCTGGACCACCGGTCGGAGGGAGCCCCCTGGGATGCCCGGAAGCACAGGGCGGAGACCGGACCAGTCACGGGCCCCGGCGCGGGTGCGCCGGCCGCCGGAACCCCCGCTGCTCGCCGCCCGCGGCACGCCCGGGGCATCACCGGCCCCGCCCAGGACCGACCTCCCCGCCGCGCCTCCGCCCGAAAGGCCCTCCGTGTCCCCGACGCCCGCCCGCATCACCGCGGTCGACACCCACGACATCCGCTTCCCCACCTCGCGCGAACTCGACGGCTCCGACGCGATGAACCCGGATCCCGACTACTCGGCGGCCTACGTCGTCCTGCGCACGGACGCGGCCGACGGGCACGAGGGGCACGGATTCGCCTTCACCATCGGGCGGGGCAACGAGGTGCAGGTCGCCGCGATCGAGGCGCTGCGCGGGCACCTGGTCGGCCGCGACCTCGACGCGCTGTGCGCCGACCCCTCCACCCTCGACCGCGACCTGATCGGCGACAGCCAGCTGCGCTGGCTCGGACCCGAGAAGGGCGTGATGCACATGGCGATCGGCGCCGTCGTCAACGCCGTGTGGGACCTGGCCGCCAAACGCGCCTGCCTGCCGCTGTGGCGGCTGCTCGCCGAGGCCGAACCCGAATGGCTGGTCCGCCAGATCGACTTCCGCTACCTGACCGACGCCCTCACCCCCGAGGAGGCCCTGACCATGCTGCGCCGGGGCCGGCAGGGCGCCGAGGAGCGCACGGCCCGCCTGCTGGAGACCGGCTACCCCGCCTACACCACGTCGCCCGGCTGGCTCGGCTACGACGACGGGAAACTCACCCGGCTCGCCGCCCGGGCCGTCGCCGACGGATTCCGGCAGATCAAGCTCAAGGTAGGCGCCGACCTCGACGACGACATCCGCCGCTGCCGCGTGGCGCGCTCGGTCATCGGCCCGGACGTGCGCATGGCCGTCGACGCCAACCAGCGCTGGGACGTAGGTGAGGCGATCCGCTGGACCAGGGCCCTCGCCGAGTTCGACCCCTACTGGATCGAGGAGCCCACCAGCCCCGACGACATCCTCGGCCACGCGGCGATCCGCCGGGCCGTCGCCCCCGTGAAGGTCGCCACCGGCGAACACGTGCAGAACCGGATCGTCTTCAAACAGCTCCTCCAGGCCGGCGCGCTCGACATCGTGCAGATCGACGCGGCCCGGGTCGGCGGCGTCCCCGAGAACCTCGCGATCCTGCTGCTCGCGGCCAAGTTCGGCGTACCGGTGTGCCCGCACGCGGGCGGCGTCGGCCTGTGCGAACTCGTCCAGCACCTGTCGATGTTCGACTACGTGGCCCTCACCGGCACCACCGAGAACCGCGTCATCGAATACGTCGACCATCTGCACGACCACTTCCTCGACCCGGTGGTGATCCGGGAAGGTCACTACACGGCACCCACCGCGCCGGGCTTCTCGGCGGCCATGCGGCCCGAGTCGCTCGCGCGCTACAGCTACCCGGGCGGCGCGTTCTGGGCCGCCGACCTCGTGAAGGAGCACTGAATGAGCGACTTCGAGGGCCTCAGAGCCCTGGTGACGGGCGGCGCCTCCGGCATCGGCCGGGCCACCGCCGAGCTCCTGGCCGAACGCGGCGCCCGCGTCGCCGTCCTCGACCTCGACCCCTCGCCGGTCGGCGAGCCGCTGACCGGCCACCGCGCGGACGTCACCGACGACACGTCCGTGCGCGAGGCCGTCGCGGCCGCGGTCGCCGGCCTCGGCGGACTGGACGTGCTGATCAACAACGCCGGCATCGGCGCCCAGGGCACCGTCGAGGACAACCCCGACGACGAATGGCACCAGGTCTACGACGTCAACGTCGTCGGCATGGTCCGCACCACCCGCGCCTGCCTGCCCCACCTGCGCGCCTCCGCGCACGCCGCCATCGTCAACACCTGCTCCGTCGCCGCCACCGCCGGCCTGCCGCAGCGCGCCCTGTACAGCGCGACCAAGGGCGCGGTGTACTCCCTCACCCTGGCCATGGCCGCCGACCACGTCCGCGAGGGCATCCGCGTCAACTGCGTCAACCCGGGCACGGTCGACACCCCGTGGGTAGGCCGCCTCCTCGACGCCGCGCCCGACCCGGCCGCCGAACGGGCCGCCCTGGAGGCCCGCCAGCCCACCGGCCGGCTCGTCTCGGCGGCCGAGGTCGCGGGCGCCGTCGCCTACCTGGCGAGCCCCCTGTCCGGCGCCACCACAGGCACCGCGCTCGCCGTCGACGGCGGCATGCAGGGCCTGCGACTGCGCCCGGTGGCCCGGTGAACCGGCTCGGCCGCAGCGAAGTCGCGGTCAGCGCCCTGTCCTTCGGCGCCGCCGCCATCGGCAACCTGTACACCGAGGTCGGTGAGCGGCAGGCCCACGACGCCGTGGAGGCCGCCTGGCAGCGCGGCATCCGCTACTTCGACACCGCCCCGCACTACGGCCTCGGCCTGTCCGAACGCCGCCTCGGTGCCGCCCTGCGCGCCCACCCGCGCGACCGGTACACGATCTCCACCAAGGTGGGCCGCCGCCTGGAGCCCTCGGACGGCTCCGGCGACGACCTGGCGGACGGCTTCGCCGTGCCCGCGACCCACCGTCGCGTATGGGACTTCACCGCCGACGGCATCCGCCGCACCCTGGAGTCCAGCCTGGAACGCCTCGGCCTGGACCGGGTCGATGTCGTCTACCTCCACGACCCCGACGAGCACGCCGAGGCGGCCTTCCGGGAGGGCTACCCGGCGCTGGAGCGCCTGCGTTCCGAGGGTGTCGTCGGCGCGATCGGCGCCGGGATGAACCAGGCGGAGATGCTCACCCGCTTCGTCCGCGACACCGACGTCGACGTGGTGCTGTGCGCCGGCCGCTACACCCTGCTCGACCAGAGCGCCCTCACCGACCTGCTGCCCGCGGCCCACGAACGCGGCACGTCCGTCGTGATCGGCGGCGCCTTCAACTCCGGCCTGCTGGCCAACCCCGAGCCCGGGGCCAGGTACAACTACACCGTCGCCCCCTCCGACCTCGTCGAGCGCGCCCTGCGCCTGAAGTCGGTCGCCGACCGGCACGGCACCACGCTGCGCGCCGCCGCCCTGGCCTTCTGCGCCGCCCACCCGGCCGTCGCCAGTGTCCTCGTCGGCACCCGCTCCGCGCACGAAGTGCGCGACTGCGCCCACCAGTTCGCCGCCCGGGTGCCCGACGGGTTCTGGCGGGACCTGCGCGCCGGGGGCCTGCTGCCCGACGACGCCCCGGTACCCCGCGAGGAGCCGTCATGACCGCGGTCGACGCCCACCACCACGTCTGGGACCTGTCCGTCCGGGACCAGGACTGGCTCACCGGCCCCGAACTCGCGCCCCTGCGCCGCGACTTCACCATGGAGCACCTCGAACCCGAGGCGAGGGCCGCCGGGGTGGACCGCACGGTGCTCGTCCAGACCGTCACCGTGGCCGAGGAGACCCCCGAGTTCCTGGCCCTGGCCGACGAGCACGACCTGATCGCGGGGGTCGTCGGCTGGACCGACCTCACCCGCCCCGACGTCGCCGACGAACTCGCCCGCCTGCGCGCCCTCCCCGGCGGCCGGTACCTCAAGGGCATCCGCCACCAGGTCCAGGGCGAACCCCCCGCGTCTACGGCCTGTGAACCGGCTTCGCCAGCCGCGTCGGCGGCAGGAATTGCCTGACGTACGTCCGCTCCCAGCACGCGCCCGTCTCCCGCAGCTCACGCCACGTCGTGTAGCGGTAGCGGAACAGACGGGCGCGCACGTACGTCGGGGGTCGGTCCGGCGGGAACGGTGAGCGGCGCAGCAGCTTGAGGGTGGCGCGGTCGTTCTCCAGCAGCCGTTCCACCAGCGCCCCGAACCAGGGCTCGGCGTAGGCGGGGGAGAGGGCGGCGAACCACATCAGCCAGTCGAGGCGCAGATGGTAGGGCGCGAACTGGCGCGGCCAGCGCCGCGGATCGCCCGGCTTGCCCTTGAACTCGTACTCCCGCCAGCCCGACTCCGCGCGTGGCACCTCGTCGGCCGTGCCCTCCACCACCACCTCGTAGCGCACCCGGCTCACGCTGCCGAACGCCCCGTAGGTGTTGACCAGGTGGAGCGGGTCGAAGGAGCGGTTCATGACCTGGCGGCGGGAGAGCATGTTGCGGACCGGCCGGTGGCTGAGGCCGGCCAGCAGCGCCGACACCGCGAGCACCACGACGACGTACCAGAGGGGCGCGCCGGGCAGGTCCGGTGGATCGGCCGGGAAGCGCACCGCCGACAGTGCCAGCACGATCGTGATCCAGTTCAGCCAGGCGAAGTTGCCCGACAGCACCAGCCACAGCTGGGTGACGATCATCAACGACGCGGCGGCCGTCGCGACGGGCTGCGGGGTGAACAGCGCGAACGGCACCACGAGCTGGGTGACGTGGTTGGCGGCCACCTCGACGCGGTGCAGGGGCTTGGGCAGGTGATGGAAGAACCAGCTCAGCGGGCCCGGCATCGGCTGCGTCTCGTGATGGTGGTCCAGACAGGTGAGCCTCCGCCAGCACGCGTCGCCGCGCATCTTGATCAGCCCTGCCCCGAACTCCACCCGGAACAGGATCCAGCGCAGCAGGAACAGCACCACGACCGGCGGCGCCACCTCGTCGTTGCCGAGGAACACGGCGAGGAACCCGACCTCCAGCAGCAGCGACTCCCAGCCGAACGAGTACCAGGTCTGCCCGACGTTCACGATCGACAGGTACAGCACCCATGGCACCAGCCACAGCAGCATGGCGCCCCACAACGGCAGCAGCGAGTCCACTCCGGCCAGCAGCGCCGCCGACACGGCGCAGCCCGCCCACGCGCACAGCGCGAAGAAGCCGTCCGAGTAGTGCAGCTGGAACAGGCTCGGCGCCCGCTTGAACGGCACCCGCTCGACGAACCGCGGCACCGGCAGCATGCCGCGCCGCCCGATCAGGGCCCGGAACTGAAGGGCCGCCGTCAAGAAGGCCACGAGGTACACGGCGGCCAGCGCCCGCTGGAAGACCAGCCGGGTCAGCCAGTAGCCGGACGTGGTGAACCAGTCCACGGCCGTGCGGTCCTCCTTCCGGTGCGGCGCCCGGCCCGGTCGTCACGCAGCGTGTACCGGCGCTTCCGGTTGCGTGACCCGAGTGAGCGAAGCAAACAATAGTGACGCAGGGGCCGAAAAGGGCCGAGGTGAGCGGGAGGACGAGGTGCGGACACCCACCGGGACCCTCGTTCCGACCTGCGCCCTCGTGACGGTGCTCCTCCTCTCCGGCTGCGGCGGCAACGACATCACCGGGCGCGGCGACATCACCGGGCGCGGCGACGCCACCGCCCGCGGCGGCGCGGGCGCCCGGGAGGAACTCCTCCTCCAGCCGGCCGCCGCTCCGGGGCCCGACCCCTTCACGGACTCCACGGCCCTCACGGCGGCTACCCCGTCCACCGCCCCGCGAACGCCGAGCGGCACCGATCGGGCCCTCGCCGCCCGGAGCGGGCCGCGTTCCCTGTCCGGCGCGACACCCGGCCTGTACGGCGGCACCGAGCGCACCGGCAGCTGTGACATCGGCCGGCAGATCGGCCACCTCACCCGCGACCGGGTGGGGCGCCGTGCCTTCGCCCGGGTCGTGGGCGTCTCCCCGGCGGCCGTCCCCGACTACATCCGTGCGCTGACCCCGGTCGTGCTGCGCGCCGACACCCGCGTCACCGGCCACGGGCTGCGGGCCGGACGCGTCACCCGTCACCAGTCCGTCCTCCAGGCCGGTACCGCCGTCCTGGTCGACGACCGGGGCGTGCCGCGCGTGCGCTGCGCCTGCGGCAACCCGCTGCGCCCTCCGACGGCGCCGCGCGGCACGCCGGTCACCCGGGGCACCCCCTGGCCCGGCTACCGGCCAGGTGACGTGATGGTCGTGACGCCCGCCCCTCGGGCCGTCACCGGTTTCACGATCGTCGACATCGTCGCCCGGGCCTGGATCGAGCGTCGTACCGGCCACGACGTACGCCACGACCGGGCCCTGCCGTCACCGGCCCGGGCGACGGGCACCCCGGAGCCGCCCCCACCGCCCACCCCGACCCGGCCCCAGGTCTCGCCCGAAAGGGATCCGTTCGCGGAACCGGCCCCCGACCCGGGTGGCTCCGCCCCTCGTGACATCCCCGCCGCCCCCAGCCGCCCGGCAGCGGACACGAACACGCAGGCGGCCCTGCCCCCGCCCGAGGAGACCGTCCCGCTTCCCGACGAGCCGGCCGCCCCGGAGGACCCTGACGACCCCGAGGAGGTGGGCCCCGCGGCCGTCCCGGACGACCCCGATCCGCCCGACGGAGCCGGGCTGATCCCCGACGACCGGGCCGCCGAACGCATCCCCGGCGGCCCCACAGGCGTCTTCGGTGACTGAGGGCCGCTCCGGCGGGGCGGCCCGTACACTCGGCACATCCGGTCGAAGAATCGGACGAATCCTGGCAAGGTGGGCCCATGGCTGATCGGGGAGCGAACGCCCTTTCCCTCCCGGACGACTGGCCCGCCCACCCGGACCCGATCCTCGCGCTCAACCGGATGGGCAGCTTCGACTGGGATCTGGACACCGGCCTGATGCAGATGGACGCCCAGGCCCACGACATCTTCGACGTGCGCCCCGACGAGTACGACGACCATCCCGAGACCCTCGCCAAGCGCGTGCCGCCCGACGAGTCCCGGCGCCTGGACACCGCGGTCTCCCAGGCGCTGAAGAACGGCAGCGAGAACTACGGCGCCTACTTCCGCGTCCGCCGCCGCGACGGCACCCTGCGCTGGACCCACACCCAGGGCTACATCCGGCGCGACGACACCGGACGCCCGCGCCGCATCATCGGCATCGTCCGGGACGCCACCCAGGAGCTCGGCGAGAGCGACGCCCGCCGCGACCAGGCCGCCAAGGACGAGGCCCGCCGGGAGCAGACCAGCGTCGTCGAACTCACCACGGCCGCCCTCGCCCACGCCCGCACCGTCCAGGACGTCATCGACGTCCTCAAGGACACCCACGGCCTCGTTCACCTCGGCGCCACCAGCCTCGTCATGGGCCTGGTCGAGGCCGGCCGCATCCGCCTGGTCGCCGAGGGCCCCACGGACAGCTTCGTGCCCGGCACCCGCGTCACGGGGATCGACGAGCCCTACCCGATGAGCGAGGCCGTGCGCACGCTCGGCCCGTGCTTCATCGAGTCGCCGCAGGAGTTCGCCGAGCGCTACCCGGTCCTGTGGCCCCACATCACCGGCCTCGACATCACCTCGGCCGCCTATCTGCCGCTCATCGTCCAGGCCCGGCCGATCGGCGCGATGGGCCTGCTCTACAGCGACCGGTACGGCTTCACCCCCGAGGAGCGCAACATCCTCGTCGCCCTCGGCAGCAGCATCGCCCAGAGCCTGCAACGGGCCATGTTCTTCGAACAGGAGATGGACCTCGCGCAGGGACTCCAGCAGGCCATGCTGCCCCGGACCATCCCGAGCGTGCCGGGCGCCGACGTCGCCGTCCGCTACCGCGCCGCCACCATCGGCGGCCCCGTCGGCCGGGACATCGGCGGCGACTGGTACGACCTGATCCCCCTGCCCGGCGGCCGGGTCGGCGCCGTCATCGGCGACGTCCAGGGCCACGACACCCACGCGGCCGCCGTCATGGGCCAGTTGCGCATCGTGCTGCGCGCCTACGCCGCCGAGGGCCATCCCCCGGCCACCGTCATGGCCCGGGCCTCCGTCTTCCTGCACGAACTCGATACCGACCGCTCGGCGACCTGCCTCTACGCCGAGGCCGACCTGTCCACGGGCGTGCTCCAGATGGTCCGGGCCGGCCACATCGACCCGCTGGTGCGCCACACCGACGGCTCCTGCCGCCGCGTCACCGTCCCGGGCGGGCTGCCGCTCGGGCTGTCCGCCGAGTTCGGCCGTCTCGAATACCCGGTCGGCGCCATAGAGCTCGACCCGGGCGACACCCTGCTGCTGTGCACCGACGGCCTGGTGGAGCAGCCCGGCGCCGATCTCGACGACGGCATGCGCACCCTGGGCGCGCTCGTCGAAACCGGCCCCGACGACGTACGGGAGCTCGCCGACCGGCTGATCGACGTGGCCGCCGAACGCTGCGGCGACGACGACGTGGCCCTGCTCCTGCTGCGCCGCCGCGGCCCCGACCACCCGCAGTCCGGCCGCCGGCTCCAGCAGCACGTCGCCCCCGGCGACCCGGCGGCCCTGACCGAGGCCCGGCGGATGATCCGCACCGCGGTCGCCGCCTGGGGAGCGGGCGATCGCGCCGACGAGATCGAACTGGTCGCCGACGAGCTGATCACCAATGCCCTGATGCACACCGAGGGCTCCGCGGTCGTGACGCTGCGGGCCTTCACCGGCTCCCGGCGCCGCCTGCGCGTCGAAGTGGAGGACTCCTCCAGCGCCCTGCCGCGCCGCCGCGAGGCGGGCGAGTCGGGCGTCTCCGGGCGGGGCCTGCTCCTGGTCGAGCTGCTCACCGACGTGTGGGGCGTGGAGGCCCGGGGCGGCGGCAAGGCGGTGTGGTGCGAGTTCGTCGTGCCCGGCCAGGACTGACCCCGCGTGGCACTCTGGAACCATGCCGGAACTCCCCGAGGTCGAGGCGCTCAAGGACTTCCTGACCGAGCACCTCGTCGGCCACGAGATCGTACGGGTGCTGCCCGTCGCGATCAGCGTCCTCAAGACGTACGAACCGCCCCTGTCCGCGCTGGAGGGCCACGAGGTCACCGCCGTGCGCCGGTACGGCAAGTTCCTCGACCTGGCCACCGCCGACGGACCGCACCTGGTGACGCATCTGGCCCGCGCGGGCTGGCTGCACTGGAAGGACCGTCTGCCCGACGGGCCCCCGCGCCCCGGCAAGGGACCCCTCGCACTGCGCGTGGCCCTGGAGACCGGCGCCGGTTTCGACCTGACCGAGGCCGGCACCCAGAAGCGGCTCGCGGTGTACGTGGTGGGCGACCCGGGGGAGGTCCCCGGCGTGGCCCGGCTCGGTCCCGATCCGCTGGCCGACGACTTCGACGAGCGGCGCCTGGCCCGGCTGCTGGCCGGTGAACGGCGGCAGCTCAAGGGCGCCCTGCGGGACCAGAGTCTGATCGCGGGCGTGGGCAACGCCTACAGCGACGAGATCCTGCACGCGGCGAGGATGTCGCCGTTCAAGCTGGCGGCGTCCCTGAGCGAGGACGAGACCGGGCGGCTGTACGCGGCCCTGCGCGACACACTCACCGAGGCGGTCGAACGCTCCCGGGGCGTGGCGGCCGGGCGGCTGAAGGCCGAGAAGAAGAGCGGACTGCGGGTCCACGGCCGCACCGGTGAGCCGTGCCCGGTGTGCGGCGACACCGTCCGGGAGGTGTCCTTCAGCGACTCCTCGCTCCAGTACTGCCCGACCTGCCAGACGGGCGGCAAGCCGCTCGCGGACCGCAGGATGTCCCGCCTGCTGAAGTGACCCGCGGACCGCGCCCGGGTCACCGGGACGGCGGCGCCCACTCGAACATCAGGATGGTCGCGTCGTCGCGCAGCCGGCTGGTCGAGGAGTCGAGGATGGAGTGGATGAGACGCCGCAGTGTCTCGGACGCCAGCTCACCGGCGGCCGTCGCCCGGATGATGTAGTCGGCGAACTGTTCGAGGCCGAATTCCCCGCCGTCCGCCGACCGCGCCTCGGTGACCCCGTCGGTGTACATCAGCACCCGGTCGCCGGGCTTCAACGCGATCTCGTGCACGGACCGCTTCCGTCCCGCGAGCAGCGAGGGCAGGCCCATCGGCGGTTCGGGCTCACGCAGCATGGCGTCCCCGAGCAGGCGCCGGTCGCGGATCACCAGCGGTGCGGGATGACCGCAGTTGGCCCACCGCAGCACTCCCGAGGCCAGGTCCAGCTGGGCCAGGACACCCGTGCAGAACTGGTCGGGAAGCCACTGCGCCAGCGCCTCGTCGACGCACTGCACCAGTTCCGGCAGGTCCGCGCCGGTCCGCCGGGCGTTGCGGCACGCCGCCAGCGACACGGCGGTGGTGAGCCCGGCGGCCAGGTCGTGGCCCATGGCGTCGAGGACCGTGGCATGCAGGGCCGTCTCGGTCAGGGAGTGGTCGAAGGCGTCCCCGCCGATCTCGTAGGCGGGCTCCAGCACGGCCGTGGAGACGACATGGGCGGTGCCGATCGTGCGGGGCGGCAGGAAGGCCCGCAGCATCTCGGCGGGCAGCCGCATCCGGTGCGTGCGGGTCCGCCGGACGAAGGAGTCCTCGTACGCCCGGCTCGTCGTGATCATCATGGCGATCAGCGTGGCGAGGGCCCGGCTGCTGCGCAGGACGGCCGGCGTCAGCGCGGGAACATGCACGGCGAGGACGCCGAGCCGTTCCGCCCCGTCCACCAGGGGCAGCCAGGCGGTCATGCCGCCCGACTCCGAGTCCGTCACGCGCAGCGACTGGGTGCGGTAGGTCCAGCCCGCGAGCGAGTCGTCGACGAGCAGGGACGCGGTGACGTCGGTGAGGGGCACGAGCCGGCGCTGCTGGATGTCGGCCAGGTAGACCACGGAGCGCGGGATCCCCAGGGCCTTGGTGCAGCGGGCGGCCGCGGTGGCCAGGTCGAGCGCCGCGGTCCGCGGGTCGGCGAGGAACTCCTCCAGACGACTGTCGCCGGTCTCCGCCGTCGCCACTTCGTCTCCCCTCGCGCGCTGTCCGGGTGCGTCACCCGGCAGTCTCACACCGGGGCGCGCCGGGCGCCCGGCGGCGGGGGCGGACGGATGGTCAGCTCGGCCGGAGTCTCCACAGGACCTCACCGGCCGCCGAGCGGATCTCGTAGCGGGCGATGTCCCCGGGATGCATGGAGGAGCTGGCCATCATCGTGTCGGGGCCGTCGTGGCCGGGTCCGTGCCAGCTGGTGGCGGTCTCCTCGGTGCCGTCGTGGCCGATGATCACCAGGTGGCAGGCGCGCGGCCCCGAGCCGTCCTTCACCTTCAGCTCGACCTGGCTGCCGGAGGCCTCGTCCGCCGTGGTGACCTGCGCCCACACCCCCGTCCGCGTGTCGGTCGCCGCGACCGTGCGGGGCTGCGGGGAGTCGCCCTCGGCCATCATCGCGATGCCGGGCACCGACGCCGCGAAGACCACCGAGGCGGCGAGGGTGAACAGCAGGCGCCTGCGTCCGGTCCGGCGCCGGGTCGCGACCTCGGCCAGCAGCCCGTCCAGCATGCGCGGCCCGGGCTGCGCCATCGGGTGCACGAACCTCGGCGTAGAGCGCCGGTACAGCATCAACTGCCGTGTGGTCGCGCCGAATTCCGTCACCTCTGCAGCGCACCGAGGGCACTCCATGAGGTGGTCCTCGAAGCGGAAGGCCTCCGCCTCGTCCAGCACGCCGAGCGCGTAGGCCGCGACGTCGCGATGCCTCTCCAGGGACCTCATGCCGAATCCTCGTGCCGTTGGGTGCGGGTGGGGTTACTCCTTGCTCCCACCGGTACGGACCAGGCAGCGGAATCACTCAAGCCGGTGACACAATCGCAACCAAAGGATTCGGAGCCCTCCGGCCCGCGGATTGGTCCCGGGCCGCGGAAATCTAAAAAAGATGGATCGCGAGGTGTCCCAGCGGCAGTCCGAGCTGCCAGGCGGGCGTCCAGACCTTCGGTCCCTCGTCCTCCCCGACCACCGGCGCGCCCCCCGGCACCGCGTTGAGATCGGGCGCGAGCAGCTCCGTCTCCCGCAGCCAGCGCCAGGCCTCCCGCGCGAGGTCCAGGTCCGGGGCGGGCCGGCCCGAGCGCGCGGCGCCCACGGCGAGCTGCGCCAGCCGCTCACGCACCCACTCCTGCCACGGCTGGTCGTACGCGGTCAGCGACAGCCAGGTCTCCAGCTGGGTGACCACCCGGATGCCGGACAGCTCCCCGTCGGTGTCGGACAGGAAGATGGTGAGCGCCAGGGCATCCCGCCCGGCGCGGAACTCGAAGGACGTCGGCGGCATCAGATCGCCGGTCCGCAGCAGCTCGTCGGCGATGTACTCGGCGTACAACCACGCCATGGGGACGGTCAGTTCACCGTCGGCACCGTCCGTGCTCCCCTGCTCTTCGTCCAGCATCCCTTCCTGCCTTCCTCCGGTACGTGCGCGTCGCCCGACACCGGGCCCCCGGGGACACTGACGGCCCCCTCCGGAACACGGATGAGGACAGCCGATTACTCAACCGGGGTCCCCGGCAAGGCGCTTTACGGAGGCTTGACCCACCCATTGGTTTCACCGCAGGTCGGCGGCGTATCCCGGGAGCACCCTGCGCAGGGCACGCAGCGCGTAGTACGCGCGGGACTTCACGGTACCGGGCGGGATCCCGAGGGCCGACGCGGCTTCCGCCACACTCGCCCCCTGGAAATACACCAGCACCAGGACTTCACGGTGCTCGGGAGTGAGTGTCTTCACAGCCCGGCGGACGTCGAGCATCGCCGCGGCCCGCTCGGCGTGGTCGGAGCTGACACGCGCGTTCTCCAGCACCGCGTCGCCGACCTCGGCCGGACGCGCCTGACGGGCCCGCCGGGCGTCGATCGCGAGCCGCCGCGCGACGGTCATCAGCCAGGGCCGCACCGAGTCGAAGTCGTCGGCGCGCAGGGCCTCGGGGTGCTGCCAGGCGCGCACCAGCGTCTCCTGCGCCAGGTCCTCGGCGCGCTGCCGGTCACCGTCGCAGAGCCGGAGCAGCAGCGCGAAGAGAGGCCGGCCGTGCTCGCGCTGCAATGCGGCGAGCTCGTGCTCGGCGGTCGTCCCGTTCATGAGTGTGGATCCGGCCGTCATGGCCGTATGCCACCGCAGGGGGCGGCCGGGGCACAGGGCACGTACCCGGCTGTGCGGCGGACGGTCGATCGCGTCGACGAACGGTTCGACGAACGGTCGGCACGCCCGGCCATGCGGGTGCCGGAGGGGCCGATGAGCGTGTCGGAGCCGTGTGAGGCGGCGCGGGCCTTCTTTCCTGTTTGTGTGTAAATACGACCACAACGCCCACAGTGGGGTGAATGCATGCTCGCACGCAGTCGACAGATCGCCCTGGCCCTGACCGTCGTCCTCGCCGCAGGCGCCGCCTGCCAGGCCCGCGGCCACGACACACCCGGCCCCGGACGCCCGGCACCGGACGCCGGGCCTCGCGGGTTCACGCTGGTCGCCTCCGGTGACGTCCTCCCGCACGACACGATCATCGACCGGGCCCGCTTCGACGCCGGTGGCGCCGGCTACGACTTCCGGCCGATGCTCGCCGGGATCCGCCCCGTCGTCTCCCGCGCCGACCTCGCCCTGTGCCACATGGAGACCGTCTACGGCGCGGACGGCGTCTACACCGGCTACCCCACCTTCAAGTCCCCGCCCGAGGTGGCCCGGGCCCTCGCCGTCACCGGCTACGACGGCTGCTCCACCGCCTCCAACCACACCCTGGACGACGGTGCCGACGGCATCCGCCGCACCCTCGACGCCCTCGACCGCGCGGGTGTCCGGCACGCCGGCTCGGCACGCACCGAGGAGGAGGCGGCCACCGCGACCGTCCTGCGGGCCGGCCCCGCCAGGATCGCCCACCTCGCCTACACCTACGACACCAACGGCCTCCCGCTCCCGGACGGGCAGCCCTGGGCCGTCGACCTCATCGACGAGGCGACGATCGTGGCCGACGCCAGGGCCGCGCGCCGGGCGGGCGCCGACGTGGTCCTGGTCTCCCTGCACTGGGGCACCGAGTGGCAGGACGCCCCCGACGACCGGCAGCTGACCCTGGCCCGGAACCTCACCGCCGCGCGCACCGGCGACCGCCCCGACATCGACCTGATCCTCGGCACCCACGCCCACGTCCCGCAGGCCTACGAGAAGGTCAACGGCACCTGGGTAATCTACGGCATGGGCGACCAGATCGCCGGCGAGATGACCAACCACGAGGGCGCCAAGGACCCCCGCGGCAACCAGTCCACCCTCGGCCGTTTCACCTTCGCCCCGCCGGCGCGGCCCGGCGGGCGCTGGGAGGTCACGAAGGCGGAGTTCGTACCGCAGCTCTTCGACGTCGACGCGGGCCGGGTGGTGAACCTCAACCGGGCGATCGCCGAGGGCGCCGACCTCCGGGCCGTCCGCGACCGCATCCGCGACGTCGTGCTCAGCCGGGGCGCGGCCGAGGACGGCCTGGTGATGGGGGAGTAGCGCCTACGTCCGCTCCGGCGTCCCGCGCCGCGCCAACTCCGAACGGCGGTACGAATAGGCGAAGTAGACCACCAGCCCCAGGACGAACCAGACGGCGAACCGCACCCAGGTCTGCCACTGCAGGAACGTGATCAGCCAGATCGAGAACACGACGCCCACCGCGGGCACCACCGGCATCCACGGCGTTCGGAACGTGCGCGGCAGCTCCGGCCGGCGGTACCGCAGCACGACCACCGCCGTGCACACCACGACGAAGGCCAGCAGGATGCCGATGTTGGTCAGCTCGGCCGCCTCGCCGATCGGCAGGAACCCGGCGATGGCGGCCGACGCCACCCCGACGATCCAGGTGACCCGCGTCGGGACGTGCCGCGTCGGGTGGGTCTTCGCGAACCACTTGGGCAGCAGTCCGTCCCGGGACATCGAGAACCACACCCGGGTCACGCCCAGCATGAACGTGAACATCACCGTGAGGATGCCGATGATCGCACCCACCGCGATGACGTCCGCGAGACCGCTCAGCCCCACCGACTTGAACGCCGTCGAGAAGCCGCTCTCCTTGTCGATGTCCTTGTAGTTCTGCATGCCCGTCAGCACCAGGCAGGCCGCCACGTACAGCACCATCGAGATGACGAGCGAGTAGATGATCGCCTTCGGCATGTGCCGCTGCGCGTCCTTGGACTCCTCGGCCGCCGTCGACATGGCGTCGTAGCCGAACACCGCGAAGAACACCGTCGCCGCGCCCGTGAACGCCCCGCCCACGCCGTAGGGGAAGAAGGGGTTGTAGTTCGCCGTGTCGATGTGGAACACGCCCACGCCGATCACCAGCAGCACCACCAGGACCTTCAGGACCACCACGACCGTCTCGAACCGGGCCGCGTTCTTGATGCCGAGGTTCAGCAGGTAGGCGGTGAGCAGACACAGCAGCGCGGCGAACAGGTCGACCCGGTGGCCGTCCCCGGTGCCCGGGGCGCCCAGCATCCAGGCCGGCAGATCGGCGCCCATCTCGCCGACCAGGAAGCTGAAGTAGCCGGAGATGCCGATCGCGACCACCGCCACGATCGCCGTGTACTCCAGCAGCAGGTCCCAGCCGATGAACCAGCCCGCGAGCTCGCCGAGCACCGCGTAGCCGTAGGTGTAGGCCGAGCCGGCCTTCGGGATGAGCCCGGCGAACTCGGCGTAGGACAGGGCCGCGGCGGCGCTCGCGACGCCCGCGATGAGGAAGGACAGGAGCACGGCGGGGCCCGCCGTGCCGTTGGCGACGGTTCCGGCGAGCGTGAAGATGCCCGCGCCGATGATGCCGCCGACGCCGATCGCGGTCAGCTGCCACAGCCCCAGCGACCGTTCAAGACCGCCGCCCTCGCCGGCTTCCGTCTCGTCGATCTGCTCGATGGGTTTGCGGCGGAGAATCCCCTCACCCATCCGGATCCCGGCCATGCGCCTCACCTCTTCACGAGTGGCAAACGGCTGACGGCGGATCATGATGGCTCACGCGACCGCCCGACGGAAGACACCACGCATGGATCGGATGAAACGCCCGTTCCGGTCTACGGCACCACCGTCACCGGCCACCGGCCGGCCTTCACCAGACGGACCGCCACCGAGCCGACGATGCGGTGGCCCGCCTGCTCCGAGGCGCCCACGACCACCGCGTCCGCCCTGAGTTCGTCGGCCGCCGTCACCAGGCCGTTGTACGGGTCACCACGGAACGTGTGGAACTCCCAGCGGACCTCGAACATCCCCTTCAGCCGCTCGGCGGAGTCCCGGATCTGCGCCACCAGGTCCTCGGCGATCTCGTCGGTCGTCTCCGCCACCGGCACCCCCAACGCCGCACCCGCCGCCAGCACCGGCTGCACGTAGACCACGGCCAGCAGCGCGCCCTGCCGCCGGGCCAGACCCGCGGCGTAGGCCGCGGCCCGCCACGAGGAGTCGGAGCCGTCCACCCCGACCACGATCACCTTCGGCCCGTCCGTGCCCCGCTCGAACCGGGAGGAGTGCTGTTCCGTCACGCCGCGAGGCTATCGGAACCCCGTGGCCGGACCGCCGGGCGGGCGCTCGACGGGCGAGGAGGCCCGGCGGTTCCTACAGTCGAAAGCATGAGCGTCATCGCGGACACCGGGACGGCCGAGGACACCGCAGGTCCGATACGGCCGCCCCATCGGGCGCACGGCGTGCTGAGCCGCGTGCCCGAGGGCTTCGCGATCTTCTTCGGGGCACTGGGCCTGCTCTGCGCCCTGCTGGCCCTGATCCCCCCGCTGCGCACCGGCCTGCGCCCGCTCGTGCGCTTCCTGGACCTGCTGCTCGTCCCGGTCAGCGCCAACCTCGCCTACGCCGTCTTCCTGTTCCTGCTCGCCGCCGCGACCGGCGCCCGCAAGAAGATCGCCTGGTGGCTGGTCGTCGTCTACCTCGGCCTGCTGGTCCTCACCGACATCCTCGGCATGGCCGTCGGCGAGTTCGCCGAGTCCGTCCCCTCCTTCGTGGTGTGCGGCCTCGCCCTGATCCTGCTGATCTACGCCCGCAAGGAGTTCTACGCCGCCTCCCGCCGCGCCGCCGTACGCCGTGCCCTCGCCGTTCTGGTGGCCGGCCTGGTCGTGGCGATCCTGATCGGCTGGGCCCTGGTCGAGGCCTTCCCGGGCAGCCTGCCCAGCGCCCAACGCCTGGCCTGGGCCGCGAACCGGGTCTGCGGCGGCCTGGTCCCCGCCGGGAGCTTCGACGGCCGCCCGCCGCACGCCCTGTTCTTCCTGCTCGGCCTGTTCGGCGCCCTCGCCCTGCTGAACGCCGCCGCCACCCTCTTCCGCTCCCAGCGCCTCGAAGCCGCCCTGCACGACGACGAGGAAGCCCGCATCCGCGCCCTCCTCGGCCGCTACGGCGACCAGGACTCCCTCGGCTACTTCGCCACCCGCCGCGACAAGGCCGCCGTCTTCTCCCCCAGCGGCAAGGCGGCCGTCACCTACCGCGTCGAGGCCGGGGTGTGCCTGGCCAGCGGCGACCCGGTCGGCGACCGGGAGGCCTGGCCGCACGCGATCGCCGCCTGGCAGGACGTGGCCCGCCGCCACGCCTGGGTCCCGGCCGTGATGGGCGCCTCCGAAGAGGGCGCCCGGGCCTTCGTCCGCTCCGGACTCGGCGCGCTCCAGCTCGGCGACGAGGCGATCCTGCACGTCCTGGACTTCGACCTCGACGGCCGCGACATGCGCGTCACCCGCCAGGCCGTCAACCGCGTACGCCGCCTCGGCGTCACCTGCCGGGTCCGCCGCCACTCCACCCTCTCCGAGGAGGAGATGCGGCAGCTCGTCGAGCGGGCCGACGCCTGGCGCGACACCGAGACCGAGCGCGGCTTCTCCATGGCCCTGGACCGCCTCGGCGACCCCGCGGACGGCGACTGCCTGCTCGCCGAGGCCCTCGACCCGGACGGCCGGCTCCTCGCCCTCCAGTCCTTCGTGCCCTGGGGCAGGGACGGCGTCTCCCTGGACCTGATGCGCCGTGACCGCACTGCCCCCAACGGCGTCATGGAGTTCATGGTCGCCGAACTGTGCACCGTCGCACCCAAGCTGGGCGTACGCAAGGTCTCGCTGAACTTCGCCGTGTTCCGCTCCGTGTTCGAGGAAGGCGCCCGCATCGGGGCGGGACCGGTGCTGCGCCTGTGGCGCCGGCTGCTGCTGTTCTTCTCCAAGTGGTGGCAACTGGAGGCCCTGTACCGCTCCAACGCCAAGTACCACCCCGAGTGGTACCCCCGCTTCCTCTGCTACGCGGAGGCCGCCTCCCTCGCCCGGGTCGGCCTCGCCTCCGGTATCGCCGAGGGTTTCGTCTCCGTACCGTCCCTGCGCAAACTCTGGGGAAAAGGGCACCCGAAGAGCGGGCAGCGGCCCGCCACCACGGCGGGCCTGCCGTCGTTGGCGGCGCTCGGCCTCGCCGGAGGGGACGGGACCGAGCCCGCCGACCCCCTCTCCGGCCTGTCCGACCAGGTCCGCGTCCGGCACCACAAGCTCGACCGGCTGCGCGCCGACGGCACCGACCCCTACCCGGTGGGCATCCCGGCCCGCACCCACACCCTCGCCGAGGTCCGGCAGGGCGAGCAGGTCACCGTCGCCGGCCGGATCATGCTGGTCCGCGACTTCGGCGGCATCGTCTTCGCCGTCCTGCGCGACTGGTCCGGCGACCACCAGCTCGCCCTCACCCGCGACCGCTCCGGCCCCGCCCTGGAGCGCTTCCGCGCCGACACCGACATCGGCGACCACATCACCGCCACCGGCCGTGCGGGCGTCAGCGACAAGGGCGAGCCGACCGTCTTCGTCACCTCCTGGCAGCTCACCGGCAAGTGCCTGCGCCCCCTGCCCGACAAACGCCGTGGCCTGGCCGACCCCGAGGCCAAGGTCCGCCGCCGCTACCTCGACCTGGTGGCGAGCCCCGACGCCCGCGAGGTGATCCGCGCCCGTTCCACCGCCGTCCAGGCGCTGCGCCAGGGCCTGCTGGAGCGCGGCTACCTCGAGGTCGAAACGCCGATGCTCCAGCAGATCCACGGCGGCGCCAACGCCCGCCCCTTCACCACCCACATCAACGCCTACGACCTCGACCTCTATCTGCGCATCGCCCCCGAGCTGTATCTGAAGCGGCTGTGCGTCGGCGGCATGGAGAAGGTCTTCGAACTCGGCCGGACCTTCCGCAACGAGGGCGTCTCCTACAAGCACAACCCCGAGTTCACGATGCTGGAGGCCTACCAGGCCTTCGCCGACTACGACGTGATGCTCGACCTCGTCCGCGAACTCGTCCAGGGCGCCGCCACCGCCGCCTTCGGCCGGCCCGTCGCCCACAAGGACGGCACGCAGTACGACATCTCCGGCCGGTGGCCCGTCAAGACCGTCTACGGCGCCATCAGCGAGGCCCTCGGCGAGGAGATCCACCCCGGCACCGAACTGCCCGCGCTGCTCCGGCTGTGCGACCGGGCCGGCGTGCCCTACACCGCAGACGACGCGCACGGCGACGTGGTCCTGGAGATGTACGAGCGGCTCGTCGAGGAGAAGACGCAGCTGCCCACCTTCTACAAGGACTTCCCGACCGACGTCTCCCCGCTCACCCGCCAGCACCGCACGGACCCGCGCCTGGCCGAACGCTGGGACCTCGTCGCCTTCGGCACCGAGCTCGGCACGGCCTACTCGGAACTGACCGACCCCGTCGAGCAGCGCCGCCGCCTCACCGCGCAGTCCCTGCTCGCCGCCGGGGGAGACCCCGAGGCGATGGAACTCGACGAGGACTTCCTCGACGCCCTCGAATACGCCATGCCCCCCACCGGCGGCCTCGGCATCGGCGTGGACCGGCTGGTCATGTTCCTCACCGGCCTGACGATCCGCGAGACCCTGCCCTTCCCCCTGGTGCGCCGCCGCTGACCCAGCTGCGTACGCCGAACGGGTGAATGCGTGCCGCCACACCGGTGTTGCTCAGGTGCGTCGGCCACCCGCCGGGCGACTGATGAGTCATGAAGAAGGATCAGATGCCCTCCCGGCTGCTCACCCGGCGCCGGGCGTTGATCGCGGGCGCCGGTGCCGTGGGAGCGGCCGCGACGGCAGGTGTGCTCACGGCGGTCACCGTGGACGGCCCGGCCGCCCCGGCAGCGGGCCCGCAGGCCCACCGCCCCGTCACGTCCTCCGCGTACCGCCTCCAGCCCATCACCGGCTACGGCCCGCCGCACGCCGCGCCCCGCCGGACCCTGGTACGCCGCGAACCGCTGCTGCGCGTCTCCGGCCGCGGCCGCACCATGGTGCTGACCTTCGACGACGGGCCCGACCCCCGCTACACCCCGGACATCCTGGACACCCTGGCCGAGTACGACGTGCGCGCGATGTTCTTCGTGTGCGGCGAGATGGCCGTCGGCAACAAGAACCTGCTGGCCCGGATGGCCGACGAGGGACATGTCGTGGGGAACCACACATGGTCCCACCCGTTGCTCACCCGGCTCACCCGCCGGCAGATCCGCTCCGAGATGGAACGCACCTGCGACGTCATCGAGGACGCCTACGGGGAGCGCCCCGAGTGGTTCCGCGCCCCCTACGGAACCTGGAACCGCGCCGCCCTCCAACTGGGCGCCGAACTCGGCATGGAACCGCTCTCCTGGACCGTCGACACCCTCGACTGGACCACCCCCGGCGTCCGCTCCATCACCGACCGGGTCGAACACGGCGCCGCCCCCGGGGTCGTGGTGCTCTCGCACGACGCCGGGGGCGACCGCTCGCAGAGTGTGCGGGCCCTGCGGCGCTATCTGCCGGAACTGCTCGACTCCGGCTACCGCGTCACCGTGCCCCGGCGGCACTACGCGTGAGGGGCGCCACCGGGGCCCTCGCCCGCCCGGCCGGGAACGCTCAGCGCACCTCGGTCAGGCGGGCGAAGGCGACGACGTTCCCCGCGTAGCCCTCCTGCTGGGAGAAACCGCCCCCGCAGGTGATGACCCGCAGTTCCGGCGCGCCCTTGGACGCGTAGACCCGGTCGCCGGGGAAGTTGTCCTTCTCGAAAACCTCGACGCCGTAGATCTCGAACACGGCCGTCTTCCCGTCCTGGCGGGCCACCTCGACGCGATTGCCCTTCTTCAACGCCCCGAGCCCGTAGAACACGGCGGGGCCCTGCTGGTTGTCGACGTGGCCCACCACGACCGCGGTGCCCTTCTCCCCGGGCGTGACGGCACCGGTGAACCAGCCGGCCAGGTTGGGGTCCTCCGGCGGCGGCGCGCCGACCCAGCCGTCCGCGTCCAGGCCCACCGGGATGACCGGCGCGTCGACCTGGATCGCCGGGATCCTGACCCGGTCCGGAAGCGCGTAGGGCAAGGGGGGCACGGATCCGGCGAAGGTGCGGGCGGGCACCCGGCTGTCGGCCGCGGCCGCCGTCGCCGGTTGCGGCGGGCCCTCGTCGAACTCTCCCGAGCCGTTCCGGATAAGCGCCAGGCCGGTCAGCAGAACCAGCGCTATCACGCCCCACGGGGCCCGCTTCTTCGGCCGCGCCTCCTCTTCGGCCTCGGCCAGCTCGGACGCAGACATTCGCCTTCCCCTCTCGACGCGGCCGTCGCCGGGTCAATCGCGCATACCAGCAAGCTAAGTGGCCTGCGGGAAACCGGCGACGGGGCGGGTGCGAACGGGTGGACCGGGGCCGGGCGGGGCGTGCCGCGGGCCGCCGGGGATCTCAGGTGCGCCATCCGAGTTGCCGCCCCCAGGAATTTTCTGACGGTCCGTGACCTGCGGCGTTACCCGATCGCGCGGTTTCCCCGCAGCACCCCCGCTCACCAGGACGGACCATTCCCGACATGCGGTACAGGGCACGGCAACTGACTGTCTTTCTGGGAGGCGCTTTCTCGCCGATCGACCGGGGACGGGTCCCGGGGCGTCTTCCGCGGAGGTTCACATGCGTAACACTCGTGCCCTGGCGGTGGCAGGCGCAGCGGTCGCCGCCGTCGGCCTCTCCGCCCCCGCGGCCCTCGCGTGGGACACGCCCAGCAACATCGTCGCCCTGCCCGGCGTGATCGCCCGTGGCGGCCAGCTGACCATCACGGTCGACGGCTGCCGCAACGGCGGCACGGCCACTTCCAACGCGTTCGCGCCGACCCGGCTGTCGCCCGTCCACCACTCCGGCAAGGGCAACGAGGGCGACCGGGGCGGTGTCGGCAACGACGCGGGCGGGGGCAACGGCGGCAACGACGGCCGGGGCAACGGCGGCAACGGCGGCAACGACGGCCGGGGCAACGGCGGTAACGACGGCCGGGGCAACGGCGGTAACGACGGCCGGGGCAACGGCGGTAACGACGGCGGCCGGGGCGACGGCGGCAATGGGACCGCGCGGGGCACCGCCACCATCAACAGCAACGCCCGCCCCGGCTCGTACGACATCACGGTCACCTGCAACGGCAGGACCCTGACCAAGCCGCAGGCCTTCACCGTCATCGGCGGCGTCCGCGGCGGCATCGGCGGCAGCAGCACCACCGGTGCGACCCCGACGGACATGGCCATCGGCGGCGGTCTGGTGGCCGCGGCGGTCGTGGGCGGCGGGGTGTTCTGGATGCGCCGCCGGGCCGAGCGGCACATCTGACGCCACGCCCCGCGCCACTGCTCCGACACGTCCTCGCCTCGCACGTGGACGGCCTTCGCCCCGGCCCCCTCTCAAGGGGGGCCGGGGCGAAGGCATGCGGCCCGGGGTGCGGCGGCCGGCGTCCACGCGGCCCGCGTCCTCGTCAGCCGGCGTCCTCGTCGGTGCGGCGCCGCGAGAAGCGGTAGGCGACGCCGAGAGACCCGGCGATCAACGCGGCGCCGAGGCCGATCTCCTTCAGGTCGAAACCGGCGACGGTGCCGCCCTCACCGGCGTGCACCCCCTTGTGCGGATGGTGGGGGTGATGGGTGGGGCGGTGCGTGGGGTGATGCGTCGGGTGGCCGCCCGCGATCGTCAGGCGGGCCACCCCGCTCGACCTGCCGCATTCGAACTCCACGTCGTAGACGGCGCCGGGTTCGGCGTCCCAGTCGACGACGGCCGGGGCCCAGGTCTCGTGCGGCGCGATGGTGACCATGTCGAAGACCGCCGAGTTGACGACCGCCTCGCCCCGGCAGGCACGGTTGCGCTCCACGCGCAGGGCCACCTCGCCGCCCGGCCTGATGGTGGAGGGCGCGACGCTGAAGACGAAGTCGTTACGCATCGCCGCGTCGGCGGGCACACAGGAGGTGAGGGCGCCGGCGCCCAGCAGTACGGCCGAAGCGAGGCCTATCGCGCGCATGGTGAATCCTCCGGGTCCCCGAGGAGCAGTCGCGGACCTGTTCCGCTCACGTCACAAATGCACCTCGATGCCCGAAACGCTAGAAAGGCGCACACGAGGGCGCGATCGCAGTAGCGCGAATGGGTCACGGGTGTGGGCCGCCCGGGGGAACGCCGCCCACGCGGCCGGGGGACGGCGACGGTGTGTCGCGCGCCCCCCGGCCGGGATCCGTGCTTGGGCCGCCGTCAGTCCCCGGCGCCCGGGAAGAGGTTCAGGAACGGATCCGCCGACGCGGTCACGCCCCGGCTGTAGGGCGAGTCGAAGTCCCAGATGAGGAACAGCAGGAAGGCGATCAGGGCCGAGAACAGCCCGGCGAGGATCAGTTCGCGGGTCGTCCTGCGGATCTGGAGAACGAAGATCATCCCGATGGTGACGACGGCCCCCGCGATCAGCCCGAACCACACCACGCCCGGCATGGTCTCCCCGGTCGACTCCGCCCGGGCGATCCGGGCCTGGTTCGCCGCGGTCACCTGGTCCAGCAGCGGCTGGTAGGCCTGGGCCTCGAAGTCCGTCGCCGGCTCGTAGTCGGTCACGTCCTGGCGGATCCGCTCGAAGAGCTCGGTGCCGCGCTCGGTCATCTCGCCCTTGTCGGCCATGGAGTCCCACTCGGTGGTGACGACGTGGCTCACATAGGCGTGGATGTCGGTCCGGATGCGGTCGCGCTCGTCGGCCGGGTAGACCCGTACCCGCTCCGAGATCTCGTGCAGTGCGGTGGCCTCGGCCTGGACGTGGTCCTGGGCGGCGCTGCGCCCCTCCCAGACGCCGGCGATCGCCAGGCCCAGGACGATGGCGTAGACCACGCCGATCCACATCGTCATGTACTCGATGACGTCCGGGGTCTCACTGGGGTCTTCGTCCTCGGCCGCCGTGCGGTGACGCAGGAAGGTGATGACGACCACCACGGCGCAGGCGGCCAGCATCGCGAGGGTGAGAACAAGCCATTCCGGCAAGGGGTACCTCCAGGGCTTCAGGGATCAGCGCGCGCGCAGCGCGGCGACGGCCACCACCGCGGGCACCGTGACGAGCAGGACGAAGGTGAGCGGCGACATCGTGCCGTCGGCGGTCCGTGGCCGCGGCGGCGTCACGCGGTACCGCGGGTAGTGCACGGGTGCCGCGGACGGACTCGGTGCGGGCGTGGCCGGCGGAGCCGGTGCCGGGGGTGCGGGCGGAGGCGGTGGCGGCACGGGCCGCGGAGCGGGCCGGTGCGGGGGCGGAGCCGGGCGTGGCGCGGGTGGTGGCGGGGGCGGAGGCTCGGGCTCGGCCGTGGGTGCCGGTCTCGGCGGTGGGGGAGGGGGCTTCGGCGCGGGCGGCGGGTCCGGTGTCGGCTTCGGCGGGGGCGGGGGCGTGGGCTTCGGAGGGGGTGTCGGCTTCGGCGGAGGTGTCGGCTTCGGCGGTGGTGGAGTCGGGGTCGGGGTCGGCGTGGGGGTCGGTGTGGGGGGTGGGCACGGCGGCTTGGTCGGCCAGGTCTTCCTGCTTCCGGCGTACGCCACCGCCTCGGTGCCGTCCGGCCCCGTCGAGGCGTACGCGCAGGCGTCGGCCGCAGCCACGCCGGCCGGTGCGCCGACGAGCACCCAGGTCAGCGTCGCCACCGCCAAGGCCCGTGCGGCAAGGGCGGGTTGGGTCGAAAGGGGTCCATGCACGACGAAGATCATGAACCTTCTGCCGCCAGGACGTGCCGGAGCGCAAGGGTATTGCCCCGAAAGAGGGATCTTCGGGTGTCGCCGGTTTGATCAGAGGTAGCCCGCAGGGGGCCTTGCGCGCACGCGTGTGCGACGACGTGCGGCGCTCGTGACGGGTCCCGGAAAGAAATTCGGCCGACGGTTGAACGCCACCGGGGTCCCCATGCGTACTCATGGCCGTGCGGCGGCGCAGCAGGGCGCTGCAACACCCTTGCGATTATGGGGAGTTGACGATGAAGACCTCCTGGCGGAGCGCCTCACTCGTGGCGAGCGCCGCGGCGGTCCTGGCGCTGACGACGGCGTGCGGTCAGGACAGCCCACCGGCGGCCAGCCAGAACGTGGGCGCGACGGCCGCGGCCGGGGACTACGGGAGCATCGGCGCGGGCAGCGGGACGGGCGGCACCACCGCGACCGGCCAGCCGGCCGCGCCGAGCCCCTCCAGTCCCTCCAGCCCCGCGGGCAAGCTGTCCGTCTCCACCGCCGAAAAGGTCGGCAAGGTGGTCACCGACAGCCTCGGCCTCACCCTGTACCGGTTCGACCAGGACACGGCCGAGCCGCCCAAGACGAACTGCGACGGCGACTGCGCCAAGACCTGGCCGCCGGTCCCGGCCGACGACGCCGAGGCCGGCGAGGGCATCGACAAGGCGCTGCTCGGTTCCGTCACGCGGGCCGACGGCACCAAGCAGCTCACGGTCGGCGGCTGGCCCGCCTACCGGTACGCCAAGGACGTCAACGCGGGTGACGTCAAGGGCCAGGGCGTGGGCGGCAAGTGGTACGCGCTCGCCCCCGACGGCAAGAAGGCGCAGGGCGGCGGGGCCGACGCCGGTGGCGAAGTGGTCCAGGCCGGGCTGTCCACCCGCAAGGACCCCAAGCTCGGCGAGATCGTCGTCGACAAGAACGGCATGACCGTCTACCGGTTCAAGAAGGACGAGGCCTGGCCCAAGCCGGTCTCCAACTGCAGTGGAGCGTGCCTGGAGAAGTGGCCGCTCGTGGAGCCCGTCGACTTCGCCGACACCAAGGGCATCCAGAAGAAGGGCTACATGACCTTCGAGCGGACCGACGGCCAGGGCGCGCAGCAGACAATCAACTGCTCTCCCATCTACACCTTCGCCGGTGACAAGGCTCCCGGTGACACCAACGGCCAGGGCGTCGGCGGCACTTGGTACGCCGTGCGGCCCGACGGGAAGCTGGTCGGCGCCTCGGAGTAGCGAGGAGACCTCCCCGGGGCGGATCGCCCCGCCCGTCCGAAGCGCAGACCCGGTCCGCCCCTCCGTACCCCACGGAGGGGCGGACCGCTGTGCGTGCCTTCACCCGAACCCCTCGACCCCCTGACCTTCCTCCCCTTGCGGACCGGAACTCTCCGCATTGCCCCGGACACTGATCGTCATATGTTCGAGGCGCATGCGGAGGGGTATCAATTCGGCACGTGCCGCAGGCAGTGACCGGGAACGGATGGTCAATTTCCGTTTCGGGTCGCTCCATTGGCGGGCGATCAGTAGCCTCTGCTCGAACACCGGATCGCCTACGCCTTGGAGAGATAGATGGAGCGTCCCGCCTGGGCCCCACGGAGCATCGACATCTCGGTGCCCAGCGTCTCCCGGATGTACGACTACTACCTGGGCGGATCGCACAACTTCGAGGTGGACCGGGAAGCGGCCCGCAGGGCCATGGAGTTCCTGCCGGGGCTCCCCAAGATCATGCAGGCGAACCGCGCGTTCATGCGCCGCGCCGTGCGCCACGCGGCCGGGCAGGGCATCTCCCAGTTCCTCGACATCGGTTCCGGCATCCCCACCTTCGGCAATGTGCACGAGGTGGCCCAGGCCGCCCGCCCCGGTGCGCGCGTGGTGTACGTCGATCACGACCCGGTGGCCGTGGCGCACAGCGAAGCGGTCCTGAAGGGCAACGCGGACGCGGGCGTCGTCGCCGCGGACCTGCGCAAGCCCCAGGAGATCCTGCACAGCCCCGGGGTGGAGCGGCTGATCGACCTGAATCAGCCAGTGGCGCTGCTCCTCGTTGCCATACTGCACTTCGTGGAAGACGAGGACGATCCGTACGGGGCGGTGGCGGAGCTCGGCGCGGCGCTGGCACCGGGCAGCCTGCTCGTGCTCACCCACGCCTCCTACGAGGGGATCCCCCTGCCGCCGGAGCGGGCCGGGGGCGCGGTTGACGTGTACGAGGACATCCGCAACCCGCTGATCATGCGCTCGCGCGAGGAGATCGCGCGGTTCTTCGAGGGGTACGACATGGTGGAACCCGGACTGGTGCCGCCGCCGCACTGGCGGCCCGACACGGCACCGGAGGACGAGGATCCGTACGCGTTCTCGGGGTTCGCCGGCGTGGGGCGTACGGCGTGATCGCGGAGCCGGACGGGCCGGAGGACAGACTGCGCCGCTTCGCGACGATCTGGAGCCGGGCCGTCTTCCCGGTGACCTCGACGTCGTCGACCCGCCCCGAGTTCGAGGCCCAACTGCTGCCCCTGGCACGCCGCTTGAGTGAGGCGCTGCTGGCCCGGACCTTCGACTCCGACGCGGCCCGGACGGTCGGCGCCGCCCTCGTGGACGTGCACTGCACCGACCCGGAGGCGCTCAGCCGCACCCTGGACTGCGTCGACGCCTACCTGGTGCTGTACTGCGGCGGCGACGGCGACCAGGAGGGCCTGCGGGCCCGGTGCGCACGCCTCCAGCACGCGATGGCCGCCGGTTTCGCCCGGGCGCTGCGCGAGCGGACCCTGGCCGAGCAGGAGGCCATCGCACGGGCCGCGCTCCAGGCGCAGGGCGTGGTGGCGCAGGCCCTGCACGCGAGTGAGGCGCGGTTCCGCGCCGTCTTCGAGGGCGCGGCCATAGGCATCGGCATGGCCGACCTCGAAGGCAACATACTGCAGGTCAACGGCGCCCTGCTGCGCATGTTCGGAGTGTCCGAGCAGACCCTGCGCAGCCGCAACGTCCGGGAGTGGACGCACCCCGACGACGCTCCGCAGACCTGGCGGCTCTACGACGAACTCGTGCGGGGCGAGCGGGAGCACTACCACCTGGAGAAGGCGTTCTACCGCCCGGACGGCACCGTCCTGTGGACCAATCTGACCGTCTCCCTGCTGCGGGACGCCGACGGCGATCCGCAGTACCAGCTCGCCCTGATGGAGGACACCACCGAGCGGCGGCTGCTCAACCTCCGGCTGCGCTACGAGGCCACGCACGACGCCCTGACCGGGCTGCCCAACCGCACCTTCTTCTTCGAGCGCCTGGAGAAGGCCCTGGGCGCCGGGGAAGGCCAGCGGTTCGGGCTGTGCTACCTGGACCTCGACGGCTTCAAGACCGTCAACGACAGCCTCGGCCACGCGGCCGGCGACCGGCTGCTGGTGGAGGTCGCCGACCGGCTCCAGTCCTGCGCCACCGCGCCCGGCGAGATGGTGGCGCGGCTCGGCGGTGACGAGTTCGTGGCACTGACCACCGGGCCCGACACCCAGCGCGAGGTCGACGAACTCGCCGGCCGCATCATGAACGCGCTGCTCGCGCCGATCAGTGTCGACGGCCGCGAGCTGACCGTGCGCGGCAGCATCGGCATCGTCGAGGGCCCGGCCGGGGAGCGCAGCCCGGCGGAGGTGCTGCGCAGCGCGGACATCACCATGTACCGGGCCAAGTCGGCGGGCGGTAATCGCTTCGAACTCGCCGATCCGGAGGCGGACGCCCGCGTCATCACGCGTCACGGCCTGACCACGGCGCTGCCGACGGCGCTGGAGCGGGGCGAGTTCTTCATCGAGTACCAGCCGCTGGTGCATCTCGGGGACGGCAGCGTCCGGGGCGCCGAGGCCCTGGTGCGCTGGCTGCATCCGCAGCACGGTGTGCTCGGGCCGGACCGGTTCATCCCGCTCGCGGAGCACACCGGGCTCATCGTGCCGCTGGGGCGCTGGGTGCTGGAGCAGTCGGTGCGCCAGGCCCGTGAATGGCGCGAACTGCAGGGCGGCGTCGAGGCGGTGGGGCCGCTGCGGATCAACGTGAACCTGTCGCCGTGCCAGTTGACGCACCCCGGCCTCGTCCAGGACACGGTCGACATCCTGGAGCGGACCGGAGTCGCGCCCGACGCGCTGTGCCTCGAGGTCACGGAGTCGGCGCTGATCGGTGCCGACGACGACCTGCTGAAGCCGCTGCGGCGGCTGGCGGAGATGGGCGTCGACATCGCCCTGGACGACTTCGGGACGGGCTACTCCAACCTCGCCAATCTGCGCCGGCTGCCCGTCAGCGTCCTGAAGCTGGACCGCTCCTTCACCCAGAGCATGCAGCAGTTCCCCGCGGACCCGGTCGACCTGAAGATCGTCGAGGGGATCGTCTCGCTGGCGCACAGCCTGGACCTGGCCGTGACCGTCGAGGGCGTGGAGACGGGAGCCCAGGCCGAACAACTGCGCGTACTCGGCTGCGACACGGCGCAGGGCTGGTACTACGCGAGGCCCGGCCCGCCCGAGCGCCTGCACGAACTGGCCCTGGTGGACGCCACCGGCTGACGCTCCGGGGCCGCCGCGCGACCGGGTCAGGTGCCCAACCCGCGCAGCAGCAGCGCGAGACCGCCCAGGAACTCCCGGTCGGCACTGACCTTCCGGGCGTGCCGGGCGGTCTCGGTCATGTGGGGGAAGGCGTCGGGCGGCAGCTCGGAGATGGCGACCGTGCCCTCGCCGGACAGGGGACCGAGGTGCTCCAGCTGGATGGCGCCGATGACGTAGCCCAGCAGGCCCCGCAGCGCGACCACCCGCCGTTCGCCGTCGAACCCGGCCTCCGTGAGCACGCCGAGCACGGACTCCGACCAGCGCAGCCCCGCGAGGGACCGGTGCCGGTGGGCGACCGTCAGGGGCACGGTCTCCGGATGGGCCGCCATGGCGTCGCGCAGCCGTCGCACCAGCGCCTCGATCCGTTCGTGCCAGTGCGTTCCCGGGCCGGGAGCTTCGGTGTCCATGCTCTCCAGGACGAGGTCGACGACAAGCCTCTCCAGCTCTTCGCGGTCGTCCACGTACCGGTAGAGCGCCATGGTGCTCATGCCGAGTTCCTTCGCGACCGAGCGCATGGAAAGGCCGGCGAGGCCGTCGCGGTCGATCACCGCGAGGGCGGCCGAGGCCAGTTGGGCGTGGCTGAGTGAGCGGGGACGAGGCATGACGCCCATCAGCGTACGTCATACGCCTACCTTGTCAGGTGTACGGGATACGCTTACGCTCCGTAGGAGTACATCGTACGCCTACGGAGGGATGTCCATGCTGACGCGTATGCCCGCACGACCGTTACGGCCCGGTTCCACCGTCACCGCGCGCCGGCTCGCCACCGTCTCGGGCGATCCCGTGGGTGTCCCCGACCCGGAGTGCCTGGTGCACCTCCAGTTCCGGCGGTTCGCCGGGTGCCCCGTGTGCCAGCTGCACCTGCGGTCGGTGGTCCGCCGGCACGCCGAGATCGAGGCCGCGGGAATCCGCGAGGTCGTGGTCTTCCACTCACCGGCCCAGGAGTTGCTCCCGCACACCGCCGACCTGCCCTTCGCGGTCGTCGCCGATCCGGACAAGCGTCTGTACGTCGAGTTCGGCGTCGAGTCGGCTCCCCGGGCCCTGCTCAGTCCGCGCGCCTGGGGGCCGGTCGTCGGGGCGGTGCTGCGCAGCGGATGGGAGGTGCTCCGCGGCCGCGAGCGACTCCCCGCGGCCAGCCAGCCCGGTGGCAGGCTCGGCCTGCCCGCCGACTTCCTGATCGGCCCCGACGGCCGGATCCTCGCGGCCAAGTACGGTGACCACGTCTACGACCAGTGGCCCGTCGACGAGCTCCTGCGGCTCGCGTCCTCCCCCCGGCAGGCCACCGGCCACCTCCCGGCGCGGTAGGGGCCCTCACCGCTCCAGCAGCATCCGCTGCAACTCCCGGGCGGCCCGGGGCGGAGCCACGTCACTGCGATGTGCCAGCGCGATCGTGCGATGCAGACCCGGTCCGGCCAGCGGTGTGACCCGCAGGCCGGACCCCGACCGCGTCGCGACCATCCGGGGCACCACGGCCAGCCCGAGCCCGGCCCGCACGAACCCCAGCACCGCGTCCATCTCCCCGCCCTCCACCGCGAAGTCGGGTTCGAAGCCCTCGGCCCGGCACGCCGCCACCGTCAGCTCCCGCAGGTCGTACCCGTGCCGGAACATCACCAGCCGCTCACCCTCCAGGTCGGCGACGCGCACGGTGCGCCGCCCCCGGCCGGGACGCGGGGCATCCGGCGAGGAGACCACGACGAGGTCCTCCCGCAGCAGTTCCACCGTGGTCAGCGCCGGTGCCGGTGACGGCAGGGGCAGCACCACCAGCGCCAGGTCCAGCGCCCCGCGCGCCAGCTCCCGCACCAGATCGTGCGAGCCGCCCTCCTCGATCAGGAGCCGGATCCCGGGGTAGCGGTCGTGGAAGGCGCGCAGCGCGTCCGGCAGCAGACCGGTGCACAGGCTGGGCGTCGCCCCCAGCCGCACCCGCCCGCTGCGCAGCTGCGCCAGTTCCTGCACCTCGTGCCGGGCCGTGTCCGCGTCGGCCAGGATGCGCCGGGCGAGGGGGAGCAGCGCCTCCCCGGCGTCCGTGAGCGTGATGTTGCCCCGGGCGCGCAGGAACAGATCCGCCCCCAGCTCCCGCTCCAGCGCCTTGATCTGCTGCGACAGCGACGGCTGCGCGACATGGACCAGCTCTGCGGCCCGGGTGAAGTGCCGGGTCTCGGCTACGGCGACGAAGTACTGGAGCTGCTGGAACTGCACCCTCACACGATAGCCCCAACCTATGGAAACAAGCCGGACCATGTCTTGGACCGATCGGCCGCGTGTCCGTAGCGTGCTGTTCCATGGCTCTGGCAACGCGGACGGACCGGCGGCCGTCCTTCGCACGCACCGTGTGGGACTCCACCGTCGGCAAGAAGACCGTGATGGCGGTCAGCGGTCTCATCATGCTGCTGTACCTGGTCGTCCACATGATCGGAAACCTGAAGATCTTCTTCGGGGCGGGCGAGTTCAACCACTACGCGCACTGGCTGCGCACCGTCGGCGAGCCGTTCATGCACTACGAGTGGACGCTCTGGCTCGTCCGCGTCGTCCTCGTGGTCGCCGTGGCCGCGCACGCGGTCTCCGCTTACCAGCTCAGCCGCCGCGACATCAAGGCGCGGCCCGGCAAGTACGTGCACAAGAAGCCCCGCGCCTCCTACGCCACGCGCACCATGCGCTGGGGCGGGATCATCCTCGGCCTGTTCATCGTCTGGCACATCCTCGACCTGACGACCGGCACCGTGCACCCCGGCTTCGAGACGGGCCGCCCGTACCAGAACGTCGTGGACACCTTCTCCACCTGGTACGGCAACGTCGTCTACATCGTCGCGATGCTCGCGCTCGGCCTGCACGTGCGGCACGGCTTCTGGAGCGCCGCCCAGACCCTCGGCGCCGGCAGCCGCACCCGCGACCGCGCCCTGAAGACCCTCGCGAACGTCCTCGCGCTGCTGCTCACGGCCGGCTTCATCGCCGTACCCGTGGCCGTCATGACCGGAGTGGTGAGCTGAATGACCTCTTACGCGGACTACGTCACCGGCGAGCCGGTCACCGACACCAAGGCCCCCTCCGGGCCGATTCACGAGCGCTGGGACAAGCGCCGCTTCGAGGCCAGGCTGGTCAACCCGGCCAACCGGCGCAAGCACACCGTGATCGTCGTCGGCACCGGCCTGGCCGGCGGCTCCGCCGGCGCCACCCTCGCCGAACAGGGCTACCACGTCGTCCAGTTCTGCTACCAGGACTCGCCCCGCCGCGCCCACTCGATCGCCGCGCAGGGCGGCATCAACGCGGCCAAGAACTACCGCAACGACGGCGACTCCGTGCACCGCCTGTTCTACGACACCGTCAAGGGCGGCGACTTCCGCGCCCGCGAGTCCAACGTCCACCGCCTCGCGCAGATCTCCGTCGAGATCATCGACCAGTGCGTGGCCCAGGGCGTGCCCTTCGCGCGTGAGTACGGCGGGCTGCTCGACACCCGTTCCTTCGGCGGCGTGCAGGTCTCCCGCACGTTCTACGCCCGCGGCCAGACCGGCCAGCAGCTGCTCCTCGGCGCCTACCAGGCCCTCAGCCGGCAGATCGCCGCCGGGAACGTCGAGATGCACCCGCGCACCGAGATGCTCGACCTGATCGTCGTCGACGGGCGGGCGCGCGGCATCGTCGCCCGGGACCTGATCACCGGGCAGATCGACACCTATTTCGCGGACGCCGTCGTCCTGGCCTCCGGCGGCTACGGCAACGTCTTCTACCTGTCGACGAACGCCATGAACTCCAACGCCACCGCCATCTGGCGGGCCCACCGGCGCGGAGCCCTGTTCGCCAACCCCTGCTTCACCCAGATCCACCCCACCTGCATCCCGCGCACCGGCGACCACCAGTCCAAGCTGACGCTGATGAGCGAGTCGCTGCGCAACGACGGCCGCATCTGGGTGCCGAAGACGAAGGGCGACAACCGGTCCCCGGGCGAGATCCCCGAGGACGAGCGCGACTACTACCTGGAGCGCGTCTACCCGTCCTTCGGCAACTTCGTTCCGCGCGACATCGCCTCCCGGGCCGCGAAGAACGTCTGCGACGAGGGCAGGGGAGTGGGACCCGGCGGGCAGGGCGTCTACCTCGACTTCGCCGACGCCATCCGCCGGATGGGACGAGCGGCCGTGGAAGCCAAGTACGGCAACCTCTTCGACATGTACCAGCGGATCACCGACGAGGATCCGTACGAGGTGCCGATGCGGATCTACCCCGCCGTGCACTACACGATGGGCGGACTGTGGGTCGACTACGACCTCCAGACCACGATCCCCGGACTGTTCGCCATCGGTGAGGCCAACTTCTCCGACCACGGCGCCAACCGGCTCGGCGCCTCCGCGCTGATGCAGGGACTCGCGGACGGCTACTTCGTCCTCCCCGCGACCATCAACGACTACCTGGCCCGCACCCCGCACCCCGACGCGGTCAGCGACGAACACCCCGTCGTCCAGGAGGTGCTGGCCGACACCCAGGACCGGCTCAACCTGCTGCTGTCCGTCGACGGCGACCGCACCCCCGACTCCTTCCACCGCGAGGTCGGCGAACTCATGTGGGAGTTCTGCGGCATGGCCCGCACCGACGCGGGACTGCGCAAGGCACTGGAGCGCATCCCGCAGATCCGGGAGGAGTTCTGGCGGCGCATCAAGGTGCCCGGCACCGGCGAGGAGTTCAACCAGTCACTGGAGAAGGCCAACCGCATCGTCGACCACCTGGAGCTCGCCGAGCTGATGTGCCTCGACGCGCTGCACCGCGAGGAGTCCTGCGGCGGTCACTTCCGCGAGGAGTCCCAGACACCCGACGGCGAAGCCGCGCGCGGGGACGAGGAGTTCGCGTACGCGGCCGCCTGGGAGTTCACCGGCACCGGCGAGGCTCCCGTCCTGCACAAGGAAGACCTGGTCTTCGAGTACGTCCACCCCACCCAGCGGAGCTACGCATGAAGCTCACCCTGCGCGTCTGGCGGCAGAAGAACGCCCGAGCAGACGGCACGATGTCCACGTACGAGGTGGACGGGATCTCGCCCGACATGTCCTTCCTCGAGATGCTCGACACCCTCAACGAGGAACTCATCGTCAAGGGCGAGGATCCCGTCGCCTTCGACCACGACTGCCGCGAGGGCATCTGCGGGGCGTGCTCGCTCGTCATCAACGGCGACGCGCACGGACCCGAGCGGACGACCACCTGCCAGCTGCACATGCGGTCCTTCTCGGACGGCGACACGATCGACGTCGAGCCGTGGCGGGCGTCGGCGTTCCCGGTGATCAAGGACCTGGTCGTGGACCGGTCGGCGTTCGACCGGATCATCCAGGCCGGCGGGTACATCACCGCGCCGACCGGCTCGGCCCCCGAGGCGCACGCCACGCCCGTGCCCAAGCCCGACGCCGACCTCGCCTTCGAGCACGCCGAGTGCATCGGTTGCGGGGCCTGTGTGGCGGCCTGCCCCAACGGCGCCGCGATGCTGTTCACCTCCGCCAAGATCAACCATCTGAACGTACTGCCGCAGGGGGCACCCGAGCGGGAGACGCGGGTGCTGGACATGGTGGAGCAGATGGACGCGGAGGGGTTCGGGGGGTGCACGCTCGCGGGTGAGTGCGCCACCGCCTGCCCGAAGGGCATCCCGTTGATGTCCATCACGAGCATGAACAAGGAGTGGCTGCGGGCGGCGCGGAAGGTGAAGCGGTAGCGGCGCAGGGGCTCCGGTGCCGCGGCGGCCGTGGGTGCGTCGTGGCGGAGCGCGCGGTTCCCCGCGTCCGTGGGCGCGAGCCGTTCAGCAACCCCACATCCGCTCTCTCTGTGCATGACACGCGACGGTCAGCCGGCGTCGGGAAAACAGGGTCCTGAGGACCGCACGACACCGCTCAGCGCCCTGCCCCGCCGCACCGAACCGGCCCGTGACCAGGAGAGAGCCATGACCGGCGTACTGACCGTCGACCGCCCCGCGCAGCCCACGGCCCCCACCCGCTACACCGTCGCCCTCGCCCGGAACGAGGAGGACGTGCGGGCCGCGCAGCGGCTGCGGCACGACGTCTTCGCCGGGGAGATGGGGGCCGCGCTGTCCGGCCCGCAGCCGGGCCTCGACGCCGACGCCTTCGACGCGTACTGCGACCACCTGCTCGTCCGCGAGGAGACGACCGGCCAGGTCGTCGGCACCTACCGGCTGCTGCCGCCGGAGCGCGCGGCGGTCGCCGGACGGCTGTACTCCGAGGGCGAGTTCGACCTCACCTCGCTCGACGACATCCGGCCCCGGCTCGTCGAGGTCGGCCGCTCCTGCGTGCACCCCGACCACCGCGACGGCGCGGTCATCAGCCTCATCTGGGCCGGCATCGCCCGCTACATGGTCGAGCGCGGCCACGAGTGGCTCGCCGGCTGCTGCTCCGTCCCGCTCGGCGACGGCGGCACCCTCGCGTCCGCCACCTGGGACCGGGTGAGCGGCAGGCACCTCGCCCCGGCGGAGTTCCGGGTGCGGCCCCTGCTGCCGTGGACCCCGGGTCCCCCGCCCGCCGCCCGCGTCGAACTGCCCGCCCTGCTGCGCGGCTATCTGCGCCTGGGCGCCTGGGTCTGCGGGGAACCGGCCCACGACCCGGACTTCGGCGTCGCCGACCTGTACGTGCTGCTGCCGATGAGCCGCGTCAACGCACGCTACCTGCGGCACTTCCTCTCCCTTGTGCCGGCCTGATGAGCACCTGGCTGCCCACCGCGCCCTGCACACCGCGGTCCTGTGTCGAGACCCCCGCGGCCGTGCGGGCGCGGGCCGTGCCCCGGGCCGTGCTGCGGCTGGCCGCGGTCCTGCTGCTGCTCCTCGCGGGGATCGCGCTGACGCCCCTCGGCCCCCGGATACCGCAGTCCATGGTCCGGCGGTGGTGCCGGTGCATCGTACGGGCCGCGGGGGTCCGGGTCCGCTTCACCGGTGCCGCCGCCCCCACCGGCGGACTGCTGCTGGTCGCCAACCACATCTCCTGGCTGGACGTCCCGCTGCTGGCCGCCGTGCGCCCCGCGCGGATGCTGGCCAAGGCCGAGGTGCGGCGCTGGCCCGTCGTCGGTGCGCTGGCCGCGCGCGGCGGAACCCTGTTCATCGACCGGGACCGGCTGCGGGCCCTGCCGGACACGGTCGCCCGGATCGCCGGGGCGCTGCGCACGGGCGCCGCGGTCGCGGCCTTCCCCGAGGGCAGCACCTGGTGCGGCCGGGCCCAGGGCACCTTCCGCCGTGCCGTCTTCCAGGCGGCGCTGGACGCGGGGGTGCCGGTCCAGCCGGTACGCATCGGCTACCGGGCCGGCGGCGCGACGGCCACCACGGTCCCCGCGTACGTCGGTGAGGACACGCTCGTGGCCTCCGTGTGGCGGGTGGTGACGGCCCGCGGCCTCGTCGCCACGGTCGAGGTCCGGGATGCCATCCGCCCGGGCAGCAGCCCCGACCGCCGCTCGCTCGCCCGCTCGGCGCAGCCGCGGCAGACGGCTGCGCCGGCCTGGGCGCACACCGCGCTCGTGGCGTAGCCCCCTCAGCGGGAGCCGGTGAGGGCGCGCGCCAGATACGGAGCCGTCCGGCTCTGCGCGGCGCGCGCCACCTCCGCGGGCGGTCCCGCCGCCACGATCCGCCCGCCCTCGTCACCGCCGCCCGGCCCGAGATCGATCACCCAGTCCGCGCGCGCCACGACCGACATGTCGTGCTCCACGACGATCACCGTGTGGCCCGCGTCGACGAGGCCGTGCAACTGCCGCATCAGGACGTCGACGTCGGCCGGGTGGAGACCGGTCGTGGGCTCGTCAAGGAGGTAGAGGGTGTGGCCGCGCCGGCCGCGTTGCAGTTCGCTCGCCAGCTTGATGCGCTGGGCCTCCCCGCCGGAGAGCTCCGTCGCGGGCTGGCCGAGACGCAGGTAGCCCAGACCCACGTCGAGCAGGGCGCCGAGGCTGCGCGCCACGGCCGGGGTGTCCGCGAAGAACTCCGCCGCGCTCTCCACCGTCAGATCCAGCACCTGCGCGATGGTCCGACCCCGGTACGCCACCTCCAGGGTCTGCGGGTTGTAGCGGGCCCCTCCGCAGTCCGGGCAGGGCGCGTACGTGCTGGGCAGGAACAGCAGCTCCACGCTGACGAACCCCTCGCCCTGGCAGGTCTCACAGCGACCGCCCGCCACGTTGAAGGAGAACCGCCCGACCCCGTAACCGCGTGCGCGGGCCCCCTCGGTGGCCGCGAACACCTTGCGTACGACGTCGAACAGGCCCGTGTAGGTGGCGAGGTTCGAGCGCGGGGTGCGCCCGATCGGCTTCTGGTCGACCGAGACCAGCCGGCCCACCCCGGGGGTGTCCTGCGTGATCTCGCCGATGAGCGTGGACTTGCCCGAGCCCGACACCCCCGTGACCGCGGTGAACACCCCGAGCGGGAACGCGGCCCTCACCCCGCGCAGGTTGTGACGGGAGACCGGGCCGGTCTTCAGCCACCCGGCCGCCTCGCGTACCGCCCGGGCCGGGGCGGGGGAGCGGTCGAACAGGTAGCGCGCAGTCGCCGACTCCGCGACGCCCGCCAGGCCGGCCACCGGGCCGCTGTGCAGCACCCGGCCCCCGTGCTCGCCGGCGTCCGGGCCCACGTCCACCAGCCAGTCCGCGCCGCGCATCACGTCCAGGTGGTGCTCCACCACGAACACCGAGTTCCCGGACGCCTTCAGCCGCTCCAGCACCGTGAGCAGGGCCTCGGTGTCCGCCGGATGCAGTCCGGCCGACGGCTCGTCCAGGACGTAGACGACGCCGAACAGGCCGGAGCGCAGCTGCGTGGCCAGGCGCAGGCGCTGGAGCTCGCCCGCCGAGAGGGTGGGGGTGGGGCGGTCGAGACTGAGGTAGCCGAGCCCCAGCTCGACGACCGGCGCGATGCGCGACCTCAGGTCGTCGGTGAGCACCCGGGCGGCCTCGGACCGCGCGTCGAGACCGGCCGCCAGCTCCACCAGCGGCACCGCCGCCAGCTCGGCGATGGTCCGGCCGCCGAACGTCACCGCCAGCGCCTCGGGACGCAGCCGGCTGCCCCCGCACGCCGGGCAGGGCGCGCTGGTCAGGAACCGCTCGGCCTTCGCCCGCAGGGCCGGGCTCTTCGAGTCCGAGAACGTCTTCATCACATACCGGTGGGCGCTCATGTACGTGCCCTGATAGGGCCGCTGGATGCGGTCGGCGTCCCGCACCGGGTGCACGGTGACGACCGGCTGCTCGTCCGTGAACAGGATCCACTCCCGCTCGTCGGGGGGCAGCTCCCGCCAGGGCCGGTCCACGTCGTGGCCGAGCGCGTCGAGGATGTCCCGCAGGTTCTTGCCCTGCCAGGCTCCCGGCCACGCGGCGATCGCGCCGTCGCGGATCGACAGCGACGGGTCCGGCACCAGCAGCTCCTCGCTCGTACGGTGCACCCGCCCGAGCCCGTGGCACTCCGGGCAGGCCCCCACCGCCGTGTTGGGCGAGAAGGAGTCGGAGTCGAGCCGCTCGGCGCCGGGCGGGTAGGTGCCGGCCCGGGAGAACAGCATCCGCAGGGAGTTCGAGAGGTTGGTGACCGTCCCCACGGAGGAGCGCGAGGTGGGTGCCGCGCGGCGCTGCTGGAGCGAGACGGCCGGCGGCAGACCGGTGATCTCCCCGACCTTCGGCGCGCCGATCTGGTGGATCAGCCGCCGCGCGTAGGGCGCGACCGACTCGAAGTAGCGGCGCTGGGCCTCCGCGTAGATCGTGCCGAATGCCAGCGACGACTTGCCCGAGCCGGACACGCCGGTGAACACGGCCAGGACGTCCCGGGGGATGTCGACGTCGACGCCCTGGAGGTTGTGCTCGCGGGCTCCGCGCACGCGGACGAACGGGTCATGGGGGTCGCGGTCGTGCATGGAAGACGACTCTAACCGGAGGTGATCGCGGCCAGCCGACGGTAGGAGTCCAGCAGGGCCTCGCGGTCGTACGTGCTGGTCGTGACGAGTACCTCCTGCGCGCCCGTCTCCTTCAGCACCGTCTCCAGCTCGTGCGCGACCTGCTCCTCGGTGCCGGCGATGTGCCCGGTCAGGCCGGACTCGTACAAGCCGCGCTCCTTCTCCGTCATCGCGCGCGCCGCCACGCGCTCGGCGGGCGGCAGCGGCGGGAAGGTGCCGTGGGTGCGGGAGTACGCCATGGACCAGGCCTCGGGGATCAGCAGCCGCCGGGCCTCCTCGGGGGTGGCGGCCACGGCGATGGTGCCGGAGACGACGACGTAGGGCTCCGCCGCCCAGGGGGAGGGGCGGAACAGGTCGCGGTAGTGGTCGATCCCGCGCCGTATCCTCTCCCGGTTCCTGAGGTCCCCGATCACCATCGGCAGCCCGGCCCGCGCGGCGATGCCGGCGCCCTCGCCCATGGCCAGGACGAACGGCGGCACGCTCAGGCCCTCGGCGGGCCGCGCGTGGACTCCCGTGGGCGAGGTGCCCCGGAACCAGCCGAGCAGCTCCCCGAGCTGCACCTCGAAGTCCTCGGCGTCGCCCTTGTCGCGGCCCAGGGCCCTGCGCACCCCGTCCGTGAATCCGACGGACCGGCCGAGACCCATGTCGATCCGGCCGGGGAACAGCGACTCCAGCACCCCGAACTGCTCGGCCACGACCAGCGGACGGTGGTTGGGCAGCATCACCCCGCCGGTGCCGACCCGGATCGTGCGGGTCGCGCCCGCGACGGCGGCGGCCAGCACGGTCGGCGCGGAACCCGCCACCCCGGGCACCCCGTGGTGCTCCGAGACCCAGAACCGGTGGTATCCGAGCCGCTCCAGCTCCTGCGCCAGCCGCACGGTGTCGCGCAGCGCCTCGGGGTGGGTGTGCCCCTCGCGGGTGCGGGAGCGGTCGAGGACGGACAGGCGCACGGGTTCCATACGAGGTTCTACGCCGGACGGGGCCGCCGGTATTCCGCCGTCGGGCGCGGCGGCCACCGCCGGAAAACCGGGTGACCGCGTCCCGGCACGTCAGGACAATGTCGGGTGTCCCGTAGCGAAAGGCGGCCGACCGTGACCGTCCCCAACGTCCTGCTCTCCGGCATCGTCGGATCGACCGCCTACGGCCTCGCACGCCCCGGCTCGGACATCGACCGGCTCGGCCTCTTCGCCGCGCCGACCGAGGAGCTGCACGGGCTGCGCCGGCCGAAGGAGTCCCATGTCAGCACCGCGCCGGACCGCACCCTGCACGAGGCCGCCAAGTGGTGCCGGCTGGCCCTGGGCGGCAATCCGACCGCGATGGAGCTGGTGTGGCTCCCCGACGACCTGTACGAGGTGCGCACCCCGCTCGGCGACGAGCTCATCGGCATCCGCACGGCGTTCCTGAGCGCCAAGCGGGTCAGGGACGCCTACCTCGGCTACGCCACCCAGCAGTTCCGGCGGCTGGAGGCCCGCGGCGACGGTGCGTTCTCCGCGGACACCCGGGGGCGCACCGCGAAGCACGCCCGGCACCTCAAGCGGCTGTGCGAGCAGGGTCTTCAGCTGTACACCACCGGGCGGTTGATGATCCGGGTCGAGAACCCGGAGGAGTACCACGCCTTCGGTGAGCGCGTCGCCGCCGACCCGTCGGCCGCGCTGCCCCTGCTCAGGCACTACGAGGCCGCCTTCGACGAGGGCCCCACGGCGCTGCCGGGCGAGCCCGTCGAGGCGCCCGTCGAGGCGTGGCTGCGCCGGGTCCGGGCGCACTTCTACGCCCAGGCGGAGCGCCCGGCCCTCAGCGCGTAGCGTTCCGCACGCCTCCTCGACGGGCGGCAGTGGAGGGTCAGTCGCCGGTGCCCACGAGCATCCGCACCTCGAACTCCTCATGAGCGGCGGCGTCCTCGCCCGGGTCCTTGTCCAGCGCCGTGCCGAGCCAGCCCAGCAGGAAGCCCACGGGGATGGAGACGATGCCGGGGTTCTGGAGCGGGAACCAGGCGAAGTCGGCCTCCGGGTAGAACGACCCCCGGGCCGAGGAGACGACGGGGGAGAACACGGTCAGCAGGACCGAGCAGAGCAGTCCGCCGTAGAGGCTGAGCAGGGCTCCCTTCGCCGAGAAGCGCCGCCAGAACAGGGTGTAGACGATCGTCGGCAGGATCGCGGACGCCGCGATGGCGAAGGCCAGGAAGGCGAGCGTGGCGGTGTTCGCCCCCCAGGCGACGAGCGCCAGCAGGATCCCGAGGACGCCGATGACCGCTCCGGACAGCCGGGCCACGGTCAGCTCCTCGGTCTCGCTCGCCCTGCCCTTGCGGATCACCTCGCTGTACAGGTCGTGCGCGAGGGAGGAGGCCGCGGCCAGGGTGAGACCGACCGCCACGGCCAGCAGCGTCAGATACGCCAGACAGGTCAGCAGCGCCGTGAGGAGGCTGCCGCCCAGCTCGTGGGCGAGCAGCAGCACCGAGGCGTTGCCCGTGCGGTCCGTGCTCTCGATGGTGTCCCGGCCGAGCAGCGCGGTGGCGCCGAGGCCCATGATGCCGGCCCCGAAGCAGACCGCGCCCACCAGGCCGACGGCCCACAGCACCGACGAGCGCAGGACGCCGCTGTCGCGCGGGGTGAGCAGCCGCATCAGCACGTGCGGCAGGGCGGCGAGGCCGAGGACGATGGCCAGTTCAAGGCTGAGGAAGTCCAGCTTGTCGCTGACAGTGCCGCCGTAGCGCAGCCCGGGTTCGAGGAAGCCCGGGCCCGAGCCGCTGCGCTCGGCGGCCCGCTCCAGCAGCAGGTCGGGGTTCCAGTCGAAGTGGTGCAGCACCCAGCCCGCGGTGAACAGCACGCCCACCACCAGCATCACGGCCTTGATGATCTGGATGACCGTCGCGCCGGGCATGCCGCCGAGCGAGGCGTACAGGATCACGAAGACGCCGATCACGACCACGCACAGGGTGCGGGTGGTGCCGCTCGGTACACCGGTGAACTGGGTCAACAGGGCGACACTGCCCACGAGTTGGGCGACCAGGTAGAGAGTGGCGATGGCCAGGATGCAGACCGCGAGCGCCACCCGGACCGGCCGCTGCCGCCGCGGCAGGCGCAGGGCCACGGTGTCTCCGAGGGTGAATCTGCCCGTGCGGTGCAGGGGTTCGGCGATCAGCAGCAGCACCGTCATCCAGGCGACGGTGGTGCCGCCGAGGTACATCAGTCCGTCGTAGCCGGTGAGGGCCACGAGGCCGGTGCTGCCGAGCAGGGTGGCGGCGGACAGGTAGTCGCCGCACATGGCCAGACCGTTGCGCAGCGGGGACATGGCGCGGTTGCCGAGGTAGAACTCGCTGATCTCGTCTCGCTGCGGCGCCGTCAGCAGGGCCGTGAACAGGGTGATCACGACCACGGTGAGAAACAGGACGAACGTCAGCCGCAGGCTGCCGCCGTCGATGGCGGCGGCGGTCACCACGTGCGGAACCCCCTCGTCCCGTGCGGGAGCGGCTGCCCGGTGCCCCGCGGGACTCCCGCCGACCGGGCCCGGCGGCTCTCGGTCTCGTGCAGCCGGGACCTCAGGCCGCGGGCGAGCGGATCGACCCGGGCGCGCATGTACCGGGCGTAGCACCACGCCGTCACGCCCATGACGACGAACTGCCCCAGACCGAGGGCGAGTCCGACGGTGAGGCGGCCGGACAACGGCTGGTTCATCACCCCGGGCACAAAACTCGACAGCACCACATACAGCAGGAATCCACCGACGGACACGATCGTCGCCCGGAGGCCGAATCGACGCTGCGCACGACGCAGGGACTGAAATTCGGGATGGTCGGATATGCGAGCCGGCGGAGTTTGTTCGACGTGCGGTGGCGGGAATGTCGGAGTGTCATCCCGCCGCGGTGGGAATTCGGGCACAGGCGCACCTTCTTCGCTGCATCGTGCCCCGCACTCGACCCTGCCGGGTCGGTGGACGCGTCCGGTTTTCGGGCAGGGTGAACAGACGCCGGACGCGCGGTGGGGTGCGGGCTCTGTGGGGGGTTCGTGAATCCGGGAAACTCCCTGTCCGGATTCACGTGGACGGCCTCGGGGTGCGGTGTGAGTCCCCGAACGGCCCCGGCCACGGTGGTGGCGAGGCTGGAAGCGGAGTATGGCAGTGCTGTGCTTGAGTCATCAACTGGAAAGTCGAATTACCCACCGCCCATGGCGCGTTCACGCCCCCGGTGACAAGTACGGACCAATTCCCGGCCCCGTCCGTCCCGAATGCGCTTAGGCTGGGCGGCGTGAGTGACGACCGCAGCAGGGCCCCGCTGGCCGTGTTCGACCTGGACAACACCCTCGCCGACACCGCGCACCGGCAGACGTTCCTGGAACGCAGGCCGAAGGACTGGGACGGCTTCTTCTCCGCGGCGCCGCAGGACCCGCCGATCCCGGAGGGCATCGCGCTGGTCGAGGAGCACGCGCGCGCGTGCGAGATCGTCTACCTCACCGGGCGGCCCGAGCGCTGCCGGCGGGACACGCTGGACTGGCTCGCCGCCCAGGGACTGCCCGAAGGACCCGTGTACATGCGCGGGGACGCCGACCGGCGGCCCGCCCGCTTCACGAAGCTGGCCGTGCTGCGGCGGCTGGCCCGCACCCGCGAGATCCGCGTCCTGGTGGACGACGACGAACTGGTCTGCGCGGACGCCCGGCGCGCGGGTTTCACCGTCGTGCGGGCCGACTGGGTGACCCGGTCCGCGCAGCTGAGGGCGGCGCAGGAGCGGGAAGGGCGGACCTGAGACCGTCACCGCCCCGCCGGAGCGGGACCGGTGACGGGATCAGGGCCCGCCCGCGGCCGTCTACTCCGACTCGTCGAGGCGGAAGCCCACCTTGAGGCCCACCTGCCAGTGCGCGATCTGCCCGTCCTCCAGCTGACCGCGCACCTGCGTCACCTCGAACCAGTCCAGGTTGCGCAGCGTCTGCGAGGCCCGGTCGATGCCGTTGCGGATGGCCTGGTCGACGCCGTCCGGTGAGGTGCCGACGATCTCCGTGACCCGGTAGGTGTGGTTCGACATGCCGCTGCTCCTCTTCCCATGACGTTCCTGTGACGGGAGTGTCACGCGTCATTCCACCGTGCCCCAAGCGGCGGCGAAGCGCGAGACGTCGTCTCCCGCCGTCACCGCCGCCCCCGGGTTCCCCGGTGTCAGCGCGCCACGCTCAGCGACAGCGCGAACCGGCCCGCGCCGTCCGTCCACCAGTGGGCCAGCTCCAGCCCCGCCGCGGACAGTTCACCGCGTACGCCCTCCTGCCGGAACTTGGCCGACACCTCGGTCCGCATCTCCTCGCCCGCGGCGAAGTCGACGGCGAGGTCCAGCGCCGGCACCTTGACGGTCTGCGCCGTGCGGGAACGCAGCCGCATCTCGATCCATTCGTGCCCGGCGTCCCACAGCGCCACATGGTCGAACGCGGCGGGTTCGAAGTCGGCTCCCAGCTCCCGGTTGATCACGGTCAGGACGTTCTTGTTGAACGCGGCCGTCACCCCGGCCCCGTCGTCGTACGCCCGGACCAGCACCTCCTCGTCCTTGACCAGGTCCGTGCCCAGCAGCAGGGCGTCGCCCGGGGCGAGCAGGGCGCGTACGGACGCCAGGAACGCGGCGCGCTCGGCGGGCAGCAGATTGCCGACGGTGCCGCCGAGGAACGCCACCAGCCGGGGGCCCGGCGTGTCCGGCAGGGTCAGCTCCGCGGTGAAGTCGGCGATCAGCGCGTGCACGTCGAGCCCCGGCCGCTCGGCGGCGAGCGCCTGCCCGGCCTGGGTGAGGGCGCTCCCGCTGACGTCGACCGGGACGTAGGTGCGCAGCTCGGTGAGGGCGTCGAGCAGGTGCCTCGTCTTCTCCGAGGAGCCGGAGCCGAGCTCGATCAGGGTGCGCGCCCGGGTGGCCGCCGCGATGTCGCCGGAGTGCGCGAGGAGGATCTCCCGCTCGGCGCGCGTCGGGTAGTACTCGGGCAGTTCGGTGATCTTCTCGAACAGGTCGCTGCCGTGCGCGTCGTAGAACCACTTCGGCGGCAGGGTCTTGGGGCGGCCGGTCAGGCCCCGGTGGACGTCGGCGCGCAGCGCGGCGTCCGTGGCGTCCTCGGGCAGGGTGCGGGTGAGGTGGAACGGGCTCACGTACGGGACTCCTTCGGCGAGGGGGAGGGCATGACGTCGTCGGCCGGCTCCTTCAGCGGCGTGAGCAGCACGTCGGTGCGGCTCGCCACGAGCAGGGTCCGGTCGGGGACCTCCCGCCAGTGCGGATCGTCGTCGTAGGGTTCGGAGGCCACGACGGTGCCGCCGCCGGGCCGGGTGAGGTACCACAGGGCGTCGCCCCAGGCGGTCGCGGTGATGGTCTCGCCGTTGGTGAGCAGGAGGTTGAGCCTGGAGCCGGGGGCCGCGGCGGCGACCTCCAGGACCGTGTCGGCCATCGCCTGGCTCTCCTCGTCGCCGCTCCGCAGCCGCGCCAGCACCAGGGCCCACACGAGGGCCGAGTCGTTGCGGGCCTCCAGTGACAGCAGGTCCTCGTGCGGCAGCGTCCGGGACACGGTCGCCAGCGAGCCCGGCCAGCCCCTGACCGCGCCGTTGTGGCTGAACAGCCAGGTCCCCGCGGCGAACGGGGCCGCGGCGGCCTCCGCGTCCGCGCCCGACAGGGTCGCGTCCCGCACCGCGCCAAGGAGCGCGGTGGACCGCACGACCCGGGCGAGATCGGCGAACGACAGGTCCGCCCAGATCGGGCCCGCCCGGCGGTAACGGGCCGGCACCGGATCGCCCTGCGCGTACCAGCCCACCCCGAAACCGTCCGCGTTGACCGTCCCGTACCGCTGGTGCCGGGGCGCCCACGACTGCCGGTACAGCGCGTGCGGCGGCTCCACGAGGAGCCGGCCCAGCCGCTCCTCGGGCCCGACGTACGCCACATGACGGCACATCAGACGTCCTCCGACCGGGCCGTGCGGAATCCGGAGAAGATCTGCCGGCGGATCGGATAGTCCCAGTTGCGGAAGGTGCCCCGGCAGGCCACCGCGTCCACGGCGAACGAACCACCGCGCAGCACCTTGTACTCGGGTCCGAAGAAGACCTCCGAGTACTCCTTGTACGGGAACGCCTTGAACCCCGGGTACGGCAGGAAGTCGCTCGCCGTCCACTCCCACACGTCGCCGATCAACTGGCGCACGCCGAGCGGCGACTCACCGGCCGGATAGCTCCCGGCGGGTGCTGGACGCAGATGCCGCTGACCGAGGTTGGCGTGTTCGGGCCCCGGGTCGGCGTCGCCCCACGGATAGCGCATCGAGCGGTCACCGGCCGGGTCGTGCCGGGCCGCCTTCTCCCACTCGGCCTCCGTGGGCAGCCGGCGCCCCGCCCAGCGGGCGTAGGCGTCGGCCTCGTACCAGCACACGTGCAGCACCGGCTCGTCGGGCGGGACGACCTCGGTGACGCCGAAACGGCGCCTGAGGAACTGCTTGCCGTCCCGCCGCCAGAACAGCGGAGCGTCGATGCCGTGCTTGTGGATGTGTGCCCAGCCGTCGGGCGCCCACCAGCGCGGGTTGTCGTAACCGCCGTCCTCGATGAAGGCCTGGTAGGCGCCGTTCGTCACCGGGGTGGTGTCGATGCGGAAGGGCGCCACCTCACGCCGGTGCGCGGGGCGTTCGTTGTCCAGGGCCCACGGCTCGTCGGAGGTGCCCATCGTGAACGGGCCGCCCGGGACCAGGACTTCGGACGGACCGGTGAACAGCGGCACCGGATCCGGGTCGGGCGCGGTCAGGGCCTGCGGGCCGGTACGCAGCTGATGGGTGATCAGCATCGTCTCGTCGTGCTGCTGTTCGTGCTGCGCGATCATCCCGAAGACGAACCCTGCCTCCGTCAGCCGCGTCCCGTGGAACGCCTGCCGCTCCAGCACGTCCAGTGCCCTTCCGCGCACGTCGGCCGCGTACGCGCGGGCCTCGGCCGGCGACAGCAGGGGCAGCTTCGGCCGTTCCGCGCGCGGGTGCTCGAAGGCGTCGTAGAGGCCGTCGATCTCCGGGCGTATCGCCTCGTGCCCGGCGACGGCCCGCAGCAGCCACTGCTCCTCCTGGTTGCCGATGTGCGCCAGGTCCCACACCAGCGGCGACATCAGCGGCGAGTGCTGCGCGGTCAGGTCGGGGTCCTCGACGCAGCCCGTCAGCAGGGTGGTGCGCTCGCGGGCCACGACGAGGGAGGCGACCGCCCGCGCGCGGAGCGTCTCGGGGTCGACGGCGCCGGCGTCGACGGCGGGCTCGGTGTCGGTCATCGGCGGAAGTCCTTCCCGTGGGCGCGACCGTCCGTGCCGCGCTGTCGGTCGAGCAGGTCGTCGGCGGGGCAGCGGCCCAGGACGACATAGCGGTCCAGATAGGCCGTGACGGCCTCGACGACCTCCGGTGCGGCGCCGAGCCGGGGCAGGGCGTCGAGCGCGGTCGTGAAGCAGGTGACGGCCACCTCGCGCAGTTCCGCGTCGGCCAGGCCGCTGCGGGCCGCGTCCAGCCACAGCGGATTGTGCGGTGCGGCCTGCCCCAGCGTCCGTTCGGCCAGCGGCTTCACGGCCCGGTAGGCGGTCTCGGTGGCCTCCGGGTCCTCGAACAGGGCCGCCGTCACGGCGAGCGGCACGATCCAGCCGTCGTCGCCGGGCTGCGCGTCGATCATGCGCAGCTCCAGATGGCCGCGCGGCCTGACCGGCGGGAACAGCGTCGTGACGTGGTAGTCGAGGTCCTCCCGGGTGGGCGGCCGGGGGGCGCCCGTGCGGATCCAGTCGCGGAAGGTGAGGTCCTCGGGGACGTCCCAGGGCCCGCCGTCCCGCCGTACGCACATCACGGGGGAGTCCAGCACGTGCCGGGCCCAGGCGCCGCGCGGGTCGGTGTCCAGCCGCGGTCCGCCCGCCCGGCCGGCGCCGATCCGGGTCCACGCCAGCTGCCGGGTGGACAGCCAGCCGGTCGGCCGGTGCCCGGCGAGCGGGGAGTTGGCGAACGCGGCGACCAGCACCGCGCCCAGCTGGTGGGCCAGCCACCAGCGCCGCACCAGGCCCTGCGGCCCGGGCTCCGCGTGGCCGGCGTCCAGGCACACCTGCACGGAGGCGGAGGCGCACATCATGGCGCGGCCGGCGGGGCCCGTGCGGTCCAGGCACCTCTCCATGGCGTCGTAGCGCGGTTCGCGAAGGAACCGGCGGGGTTCGTGCCAGGGATCGTGGCCGATGCCGACGAGGGCGAGGTCGTCGCGGCGCAGGACCGCGCGGACGGCGTCGAGGTCGGCGGAGACGGTGTCGATGAGTTCCGTCAGTGAGGCGGCGGGGGGCGAGCTCAGCTCCAGCTGGCCGCCGGGTTCCACGGTGAGCGCCGACCTCAGGGGCAGCGGCCGCAGTGCCGTGTAGGCCGCTTCGAGTCGTTCGGTCGTGACGGGGAGCTGCGGTTCGCGCAGCTCGTGAACGAGCCATTCCACCTCGACACCGAGGCGGCGCGGTGGGCCGGTCTTGAAGCAGATGCCGCGGACGAGTGCCTCGACCTCGGCTTCGGACAATGAGGTGCGTGGCCGGGTACAGCCACCTACCGAATCGGACATGTCGGGATCCTCCTGAGATTCCACCATGCCACCGGTCCGGGCACTTCGGAGGCCCGGGCCGGGACCACCCGATCCACCCAAGACGCTCACGCCGCTCGGCACAAGAGGGCGAAGCGGGGCGTTCCCGGGCCGTCACCCGGCCCGCCCCGGAGTTTCCAGGCACTTTCCCGGGCGTTCTCCCGTGGCGAAAACCCGGTTGCACCCGGGACGCGGCATCGCCCACGATGCCTGCGTGAGCACGACAAGACCGGCCGCGCGGCGCGCGGTCACGGCGCGGACGGGGGTGGCGCCGTGAGCGCGCGCCTGCGCGGTATCGCGCAGCAGACCGAGCAGATCGTCGCGGCCGGGGCCTACCGGGCTCCGGACGGCCGGGAGGTCGCCATCGCCGCGGAACTGCGGGCGGCGCGCGAGGGAACCCGCCTGTACGGTCCTGAACCGGTGCCGGTGCCCGCCGATCGGGTGACAGGGGCGGGAAAGACGCTGGTCGAGGTCACGGGCGAGAGCAGCCTTGAGGCGGCCCGCCGGCTCGGCGGTCACGTGGCCGTGCTCAACTTCGCCTCCGCCCGCAACCCCGGCGGCGGCTATCTGAACGGCGCCCAGGCCCAGGAGGAAGCCCTGTGCCGGGCCTCCGCGCTGTACACCTGCCTCCTGCGGGCCCGGGACTTCTACGACCACCACCGGGCCCACCGCGACCCGTTCTACACGGACCGTGTCATCCACTCACCGGCCGTGCCCGTCTTCCGTGACGACCGGGGCGCGCTGCTGGCCGAGCCGTACACCGCCGGATTCCTGACCTCGCCGGCACCCAACGCGGGCGTGGTGCTGCGCACGGCGCCCGAGCGGGCCGCCGAACTGCCGCGAGCCCTCGCGTCCCGGGCCGAACGCGTCCTGGAGACCGCCGCGGCCCACGGCTACCGCGCGCTCGTCCTGGGCGCCTGGGGCTGCGGGGTGTTCCGCAACGACCCCGCCCAGGTGGCGGAGGCCTTCCGGGCACTGCTCGCACCCGGCGGCCGCTTCGCACAGGCCTTCGAGCACGTGGTGTTCGCAATCCTGGACCGGACGCGGGACCGTGCGGTGCTGGGCGCCTTCGAGGAGGCGTTCAGCTCCAGCCGTAGCGTTCCTGAAGGCGGCGCCTGACCCGGTTGAACCGCATGCGGTCCAGGGCGCAGGCCTCCCGGCGCATGCCGTCCTCGTGCAGGCGCAGCACCCGCTCCACGGAGACCCACGAGAACCGGCCCGACCGGTCCCACGGTCCGCTGCCGATCCCCACCCACTCCCGGTCGTCGTCGTGCTGCTTGCTGGACAGCTGCACGGCCAGGAAGGTGCCGCCGGCCTCGCGGGCGACCACCAGTACCGGGCGGTCCTTGCCCCGCCCGTCGTTCTCCTCGTAGGGCACCCACGTCCAGACGATCTCCCCCGGGTCGGGGTCGCCGTCGTGCGCGGGGGAGTACTCCGTCCGCACCGGGCCCACCTCGCGGGGGTCGGCCTGGACGGTGGCGGAGGGGCCGTGACGGCCGGGGACGTTGTCATCGGTAGGCGTGCTCACGGGGGCACCCTAGAGGCTGCCTCCGTGCGCACGCCGCCCGGGTCACTTTCCGTCCGACGGCACCTTCCGGTTCCGCCCGTCGCAGGGAAGGGGTGGAGCCGCCCGGGTCACCTGTCGTCCAGCGGCACCTTCTGTGGCTGCCCGTTGAGGGACGAGGCGCCCTGCGGTGCCTGCCCCTTGTGATCCATCGACGCGAGCAGCTGACGGGCCAGGCCCAGCCCCGTGCCGCCCATGGTCAGGGCCTTGGCGAACAGGTCCGCCATGCCGTCGGCGCCGTTGAGCAGCACCATGTTGTCGACATTGCCGAAGGCGGACGCGCCGGCCTTCACGATCTCCGGCCAGTTCTCGGCGAGTTGCTGGGCGACGACGGCCTCCTGGTTCTCGGCCAGGGCGGCGGCGCGGGCCTTGATGGCCTCCGCCTCCGCGAGGCCCTTGGCCCTGGCCGCCTCGGCTTCGGCCAGGCCCCGCGCCTGCGCCGCCGCGGCCTCGGCCTCACCGGTGGCGCGGGTCGCCTGCGCGGCCGCCTCGCCCCGGGCCTTGGTGGCCTCGGCCTCGGCGCCCGCGGCCGTCTTGACCCGGGTCGCCTCGGCCGCCGCCGCCAGTTCCGTCTCCTTCGCCTGCGCCTGGGCCGAGGAGATCCGCGCGTCACGGTCGGCCTCGGCCAGGGTGCGCGTCTCGTAGGCCGCCGCGTCGGCGGGTTTGCGCACGTCCGCCTGGAGTTGCTGCTCGCGCCGGTGCGCCTCCAGCTCCGCCACCCGCGTCTCCTGGACGACGACCTCCTGCCGGGCGCCGGCTTCGGCGAGCGGTCCGGCCTGCCGGGCCTTCGCGGCCGCCTTGTCGCGCTCGGCCTGATAGCCGGCCTGGAGGATCTCGCTGTCCCGGGTGGCCTCGGCCATCCGCGCGAACGACTGCTGCTCGGCCTCGGTGGCCAGCCGGTTGGCCTCCGCCTGAGCGATCCGCGCGTCGCGCTGCACGGCCGCCGCGTGCGGCATGGCGAGGTTCTGGATGTACCCGGTCGGGTCCTCGATCTCGTGGATCTGCAGCGAGTCCACGATCAGGCCCAGCTTCTCCATCTCGGTGCCGCACGCGGCCCGCGTCTGACCGGTGAGCTTCTCCCGGTCCCGGATCATGTCCTCGACCGTCAACCCGCCCACGATGGAGCGCAGATGACCGGCGAAGACGTTGTGCACCCGCTCCGACATCAGCTTCTGCTGGTCGAGGAAGCGGCGGGCCGCGTTCGCGATCGACACGAAGTCGTCGCCCACCTTGAAGATGACCACGCCCCGCACCTTCAGCGGGATGCCCTGGTGGGTCACGCAGTCCACCTGGAGTTCGGTCTCGTTCAGATCGAGCGAGAGCTTGCGCACCGCCTGCACGCCGGGCATCACCAGCGTCCCGCGTCCGGTGACGATGCGGAACCCCATGCCCTCCTCGATGCCCTCCGTACGGTGCTTGGACCCCGAGATGATCAGTGCCTCGTTGGGTTCGGCGACCCGCCACATGAGCTTGAACAGACCGATCAGCGCGAGGACGGCGGCAACCGCCACCCCCGCGACGACGCCGACGACCATCGGCATTCGCCCCCCTTTGCCTGGTGCCCTCTCGGCACCGAACGAAGGGGAGTGTGCTCCTGCCCGGAGCCCGGGTACAGACACCGGCGCATCCTTGGCACAAGCTTGACGCGTACGGCTCTCACCTGCGTCGCAGGGGGCTCAACTGTCGTACGCCGGCGTGACGTAGACGGTTCTCGGCGGCAGGTACTCGACCACCATCACCACCGTGCCCGTCTCGATCCGGTCCGCCGCCGAGGCCGGGTGGGCGAGGAAGTGCTCGGCACCGCCGCGCACCCGGACGATCACCTCGCCGACCAGCCCGGGCCCGATCGTTCCGGTGACCCGCCCCATGAGCCCGACCATCGACGCGTCCGCCATGAGACCAGCGTACGGTCGCTCAGGCGGCGGCGGAACGTGCCGTGACCGGCGGCGACGGCCACATGTCGGCCCAGCGCAGCTCCGCCTCCAACTGCGCGGCCACCTGCACCAGGAGCGGCTCGCTGTTCGCCGGGCCCAGCAACTGCGCGCCGACCGGCAGTCCGTCCGGCGTGAAACCGGCGGGCACGTTGACCCCGGGCCAGCCCAGCACGTTCCACGGCCAGGCGTAGGGGCAGGCGGCGATCATCGCCCGGTCGGTGGCGAAGCCGCTCAGTTCGAGCAGGGCCCCGATCCGGGGCGGGGGAGCGGCGGTGGTGGGCGCGAGAACGACGTCGTAGGAGGTGAAGAACCCGCCGATCCGCCGGTGCAGCACGCTCTCCGCGCGCCGGGCCGCCCGCAGCGGGGCTCCGCCGAGCAGCCGTCCCAGCCGCGCCGCGCCCAGGGTGCGCCGGTCCAGCAACGCCGGGAAGGGCGCCTCGCCCACGCGCTCGGCGATCCCGGCCGTGGCACGCGGCACGAAGGTCAGCCCGATCTGCCCGTACGGCGGGTCCGCCTCCTCGACGAAGTGCCCCGACGCGGCGAGCCGCTCGGCCAGTTCGACCACCCGGGTGCGCACCTCGGGCAGGAGCCGGGCGGGCACCGCCGTGAACGGGGGCTTGAGGGAGAGCGCGATGCGCAGCCGCCCGGGGTCGCGGCCGACGGCCCCGGACACGTCGACCGGCGGGGGCCGGTGCGGGTCCTGCGGGTGGTTGCCGCTCGCCGCGTCCAGCAACAGGGCCGCGTCGGCCACACTGCGGGCCAGGGTGCCGTTGACGGTGATGCCCTGGAAGGACTCACCGCGCGGCCAGGTCGAGACCCGGCCGCGCTGCGGCTTGATGCCGACCAGATGCGTCCAGGCGGCCGGGATGCGCACCGATCCGGCGCCGTCCGAGCCGAGTGCGGCGGGCACGAGCCCGGCGGCGACCGCGGCGGCCGAGCCGCCCGAGGAACCGCCCGGGGTGTGGTCCGTGCTCCACGGGTTGCGGGTGGCGCCGAAGGCGGGTCCCTCGGTGAAGGGCCACTGCCCGAACTCGCAGGTGTTGGTCTTGCCGATGATCACGGCACCGGCCGCGCGCAGCCGCCGCACCGCCTCACCGTCCTCGGCGACCTTTGGGAACTCCCCGCAGCAGCCGAACGCGGTCGGCTCACCGGCCACGTCCATGTCGTCCTTCACCGCCACCGGAACGCCGAGCAGCGGCCGGTGCGCGCGGTGCGCGGCCGTACCCCGGTCCGCGGCCGCGGCCAGTTCACGGTCGGCGGCGTCGGCCTCGGCGAGCGCGGCCTCGGAGCGGATGACACGGAAGGCGTTGAGACCGGGCTGCGTCGCTTCGATCCGCGCCAGCGTCCGCTCGACCAGCGCCCGCGACGTCACCTCCCCGGCGGCCAGCGCACGGGCGGTCTCCGCCAGGCCTTCGCAACGGTCGAGCGTCATCGGACACCTCCGGAAGCGGCTTGTCTACCGAACGGTAACGTCCGGTGGCCGGTGGGGGAACGCCGACGAGGGAGTGGAAGTTCACCCATGGGCCACTTCCTCCTCACTGGGCACATCGGCACCTGTTCAAACCATTGACGCACCTCCGCGCCGCCCTTACCTTCTGAGCCCCACTTCTGATCGAGTTGCCGAACCTGGTTCGATATATCGAACCTCGGTGTTCCAGGGAGAGTCGCCCGTGATCCCACGCCCCGCCGCCCCGTCCCGCCGCACGCTGCTGCGTGCCCTGGCCGCCGTGCCCGCCTCGGCGGTCCTGCTCGGCGAAACCCCCGGGCTGCTCGGCACCGCCCTGGCCGCCGCACCCCCCAACGGCTCGGCCACCCGCTACACCATCGTGCCGTTCCTCGACAGCAACGACGGCACCGTCAACGTCTACCAGTCCGACGACGCCACCGACTTCCGGCTGCTGCGCTCCTCGGCGTACACCCCGCCCGCGAACCGGATCCGCGACGCCAGCGTCATCAGACACACCGACGGCTTCTACTACCTCACCTACACCACGCACACCTGGCAGGACCCCAGCACGACCATCGGTTTCGCCCGCAGCTCCGACCGCGTCAACTGGACGTTCCTGTACGACTACACCGTCCCCGTCGCGGGCCTGTCCCGCGCCTGGGCGCCCGAGTGGTTCGTCGACAGTGACGGCAGCGTGCACATCATCGTCTCCTGCTCCACCGTGAACGACGAGTGGATCTTCACGCCGTATCTGCTCAGGGCCACGAACTCGGCGCTGACGGCGTGGAGTTCACCGGTCGCCCTGGCCGGCATCGGCGCCAACCACATCGACACGTTCATCGTGAAGATCGGCTCCACGTACCACGCCTTCCCGAAGAACGAGACGACGAAGTACATCGAGTACGCCACCGCCTCGAACCTCGCCGGCCCGTACACGATCCGCCGGACGGGTGACTGGGCGGGCTGGGGCAGCTACCGCGAGGGACCGGCGCTGGTGCAGCTCGACAACGGCGGCTGGCGGATGTTCTTCGACGGCTACGGTGACGGGAACTACTACTACAGCGACAGCTACGACACCTTCGCCACCTGGTCGGCTGCCGCCGCGCTGCCCGCGATCTCCGGCACCGCACGGCACTTCACGGTCGTCAAGGAGACCGTCACGGGCGGTCCGAGCCTGGCGCGCAACGTCACGCGCTCCTTCCGCTCGGCCAACTACTCGACCCGTTACTGGGAGCAGCAGTCCTCCCTGCTCAACCTGCCCGTGGTGAGCGCCTCCAGCAGCACCGCCGACAAGCAGGCCGCCACCTTCACGGTCGTCGCCGGCCTCGCCGACGGCAGCGGCCTCTCCTTCCGCGACGCGGCCGGGAACTACCTGCGCCACTGGGACTTCCGCGCCCGCTTCGACCCGAACGACGGCACGAGCACCTTCGCCAAGGACGCCACGTTCCTCCTGCGAGCCGGCGCCTCCTCGGGTTCGGTCCGCTTCGAGTCGTACAACTACCCGGGGTACTACCTGCGCCATTACGCCTATCAGCTGCGCGCGGAGCGCTCCGACGGAACGGATCTGTTCCGGCAGGACAGCTCGTTCGTTCCGGCGACGGCCTGGGCGTAACGACGGCACGCGGAAGCCGGGCCCCACGGTCACCCGTGGGGCCCGGCCGGAGGGGGTCAGCGGGTGAAGGTGACCCGGTGCTCCTTCAGGGAGCCGCAGTTGGAGCCGTACACCTGCACGTACGTGTTGGCGATGCTGCCGCCCCAGTCCACGCAGTGGCCCTTGCCATAGGCGTAGGTCGGTCCGGCGTACGACGTGAAGACGCCCTCGTCGTAGTCGCTTTCCTCGGTGTCCGGGACGGAGACCCAGGCGGACATGCTCACGGCCGTGCCCGGGTTGTTGCGGATGGTCGTCACACAGTTCTTGCCGTTGGAGGCGTTGTAGGTCAGGTAGACGGTCCCCAACGAGCCGACGGTCGCCGAGTTGACCGTCTTGTAGCCGCTGCCGCAGACCTTCTGCGGGGTGGTGTTGGGCGCGGCCGAGGCCGGCGACGCCAGGGCGGTCATCGTTCCCACGGACAGTGCCGCCACAGCGGACGCGGCCAGGACGGAACGGGTGAATCGCATATTTCCCCCTTGCAACTCTTCGAGGTGGTTGCTCCTGCATGGTGTGACCCGCGGGGTGCCCAAAGGGTTGTGCGTCAGTTCGCAGGAAAATCAGGGCAGTTGGGGAAGGCGTGTGCCGAGGGCGCGGTCCTGGCGGTGGGTGCCCGAGCTTCCCCGGATGTCGCGGGTTCTACTCATGGGCCGCCGAAGGCACACGCGAGATCCAGAGGATCTGTGCAGGGGTGTCACACAGGCTGCACACGGCCCTTTCAAAGTCTCGTTAGCGTTACGGCTCGATCCCACGTGCGAACGTGACCAGGCGCGGCCGGCGAGCCGCCGGAACAGCCAGATCGGGAAAACCACACATGGACTACTGCTCCTCGTGCCGTCGGCACCTCAACGGCGCCCTGGTCTGCCCGGGGTGCGGCGCCTACGCCCCGGACATCGACCCCTCCGCCTTCAACCGCCCGGTCCCCGCCCCCGCGCCCGTCCTGGCCTCCGCGGAACCGGCCTGGGAGTACCCGGCCACCGAGAGCGGACACGACGGGACGGGATGGGACGAGATCCCGCCGCCGAGGGAGGCCCCCGCCGCCGGTTCCGGCTTTCCGGAGGAGGACGCCTCGGTGGAGACCGGCACCACCGAGGGCTATGAGGCACGCCCGGAGGGACGGGCGGCCCGGCGCCGTCAGATGGCCCGCTGGAAGAAGAACCAGCGCCGGGCCGTGGTCGCGACGGCGGTCGCGCTCGTCGGAGGCGGCCTGACCGTCGCCGCGATGAACGGCAACGCCAAGCCCGGCGTGCAGGCGGCCGCGACGCCCGAGGACACCGCCATGGGCGGCGCCGCGGGAGAGGCGCCCACCTACACCGAGCCGACGTCGAGCCGGCACGACTCCCCGCGCGCCACGCAGCACACCGACCGCGCCTCGCGCCACCAGCAGTCCCGGGCCGCCGACCCCCGCACCACCCCGACGGACACCCACACGGACGCGGCCGCCGCGCCCCGCGAACTGCGGTTGACGACCCCGTCGCAGCGCAGGACCGTCCCGGACACCGTCGACACCGTCGACACCGTCACCGGCAACGCCGGTTCGGCCGGCTCGTCCGGCTCGTCCGGCTCGTCAGGTTCGTCCGGCTCGTCCGGCTCTTCGGGTTCGACGGCCACCGAGCCGACGGCAGCGCCGGCCGCCGGAACCGGTTCGGACGCCCAGCAGCCGACGGCCCCCTCGACGCCCCCGCCCGCGGCGGCCGAACCGCCCGCGGCCTCCACCTCCGACTCCGGGTCGAAGGAACTCTGCCTGCTCGTCATCTGCCTCGGCTGACCGGATGCGGCCACCGGCGTCCGGTGGCCGCGCACAGCCCCGCCCTCCCCTGCCCGAATCCCCCCATCCCAGGCGATCACCCGCCCGGACGGCCGGCACTCTGTGAACAGTGGAACCACGACGCCACGTTCGGCGTGACAGAGATTGCCGGCGTCGGCGCCGTCGCGAGCGGGCGCGGACCACGCCTGAAAAACGCCCGCTGAGCGGCCCCGCCGGGCGCGGGGGCCGACCGTACAATCCTCGCGACCAAATCGGGGGCGACATCAGCGGGGGAGTCCGCGTGGAAACGATCATCGTGCAATTGCCCGGTACCGACCAGTGGGGCGCGGAGGGAACGGGCAGTCCCGAACTGATCCACCTGGGGCCGGGGGACATCGCCGACTTCGGGCGCGGCGGAGCGGGGGTCCGCATCGTCCTGACCGACCCGGGGATCTCCCGCCGGGCCGGGCAACTGGAAGCGGCCGGGGACTACTGGCGGCTGTCCAACTTCAGCCGCAGCGTCTCGTACGTCGTGGAGAACCTGGAAGGGGCCGGAGAGTACCTGACCGTCGCGCCGGGGCGGCTCGGGGCGCCCGTGCCCTTCGAGTTCTCGCGGGTGGTGCTGCCCGCCCTGTCCGGCACCGCCGCGTTCAAGGTCTTCGCACCCCAGCACGCCTATCTCGGCGAGCAGTCCGTGCCGGGCGGCGGCGAACAGACCGTGCACCCCTTCGCCCTGGACCCGACGTCGAAGTACTTCCTCGTCCTGGTGGCCCTGTGCGAACCCCGGCTGCGCGACCCCTCCGACTCCGCTCTGCCCGGCGTCGGACAGATCGTGGAGCGGCTGCGGCCGCTGGCGTCCTGCCGCGATCTGACCCGCTCCGCGGTCAACTACCACATCGACTACCTGGCCTTCACCAAACTGCGCCTCGACCTCGGCGAGGACACCGCGGCCACGGCCGACGGCGGCCGCACCGGCGCCAAACGCACCCGGCTCGCCTCCGTCGCCCTGCGCTTCGGCCTGGTCCGCGAGGAGCACCTCGCACTGCTGCCGCCCCGCGCCACAGCCGGCCGCCTCACGGACCCGCAGGAGGCAGGCGCATGACCACGCCCGAGGAACGGGACGACGAGCTGGAAACGCCCCGCCCGCCCCGGCTCCCGCAGGGGTTCCGCATCGAGGACTGGGAACTGGGCCCGGTCATCGGCTCCGGCGGCTGGGGGACCGTCTACGAGGCCCGTGCCGTCGCCGACGGCACGCCCGTGGCCGTGAAGGTGCTGCCGACCGGCTCCCTGGGCCCCGGGCAGCGTGCCGCGCTCGGCGAACTCGTGGCCCGCGAGGTCCGGTTCAGCGCGGAGGCCGACCACCCCCACCTCGTCCGCACCCACGCCGTGTGCACCGTCGAGGCCCCCCGGCTGCCCACCCTGGACGGCGCGATCGCGCTGGTCATGGACCGGGCCGAGGCCAGCCTGAAGGACGTGCTGGACGCCGCGGACACCGGCGGGCCGATCGCCGACGCCGACCGTGTGCTGCGCGGCGTCGCCGCCGGGCTCGCCCACATGCACGACGCCGGCTGGGTGCACGGCGACCTCAAACCCGCCAACGTCCTGCTGGGCCCCGACGGTCAGGTCTGGCTGGCCGACTTCGGCCTCACCGCCGAACTGGACGGCACCCACGCCCACTTGCCGCCCCTGGGCACCCTCGACCACCTGCCGCCCGAGTGGTGGTCCCAGCGCACCGGAACCCAGGGCGCCGTCGTCCGGCCCACGGCCGACATCTGGGCCTTCGGCGTCCTCGCCCACCAGGTGCTCACCGGCGGCCTGCACCCCTTCTCGGGTGCGACGGCCCGGGCCCGCTCGCTCGCCGCCCAGACCTACGCCCGCGGCACCGCGCCCCTGCGGCTCGACGCCGGGCTGGACGAGGACCTGCGCCGGCTGATCGCCGACTGCCTGGCCCCCGACCACGCCGGCCGCCTCCCGCACACGGCCGCCGGTGTCGCCGCCCGCGTGGAGGCCGTCACCGGCGGGCCCCACCGCCACGGAAGACGGACGGCGCCCGCGGTCGCGGCCGGGCTGATCGTCCTGACCGCCGCCGCGGTCGCCGGGGCCGCCCTGCTCGGGGGAGGCGGAGGCGGCGGCCAGGACGACGAGCGCGGCGGCGCGACCCCCACCCTCACCGGCACCCCCGGCCGGCCGGCCGGGGAGATCCCCGAGGACTCCGACGTACCGGAGGCGCTGCGCCCCGTCATCGCCCGCGCGGCCCACCGCTGCTCCGACGAGGAGATCACCCCCGCCCTGCTCGCCGCGATGATCAAGGCCGAGAGCAACTTCGACCCGAAGGCCTCCCGCCCGGCGAGCGAGGAGTACGGCATCGCCATGTGGACGCCGTCGGTGTTCCGCGCCTGGGCGGTGGACGGCGACGGTGACGGGGACAAGAGTTACCTGTCGCCGCCGGACGCGATCTCCACCATGAGCCTGTACGTGTGCTGGCTCGACCAGCGCTTCAAGCAGGCCGGCCTGCCGAAGAAGGACCTGCCCGCGCTGGTCGCCGCCGGCTACCGCACCAGTGACCGCACGGTCATCGAGGAACGCGGTGTGCCGCAGCGGGTCCGGCCGCACGTGGACAAGGTGATGCGCTACCTCGCCGAGTACCAGAGCTGAGCCGCACGCACGCGAGCGGTGGGCGGGGCCGACGCCCCGCCCACCGCTCGTCCCCCGCTCCCGTCACGGCCGCGGCGAGCCGCACTCCGGGACGTTCGGCAGCCGGTTGTCCGGCGAGCTGATGTAGATGCTGGAGATGTAACCCCCGTACTGCGGCAGGTATGCCCACCAGTCGTTGGTGTACGGCGGCACGCTGACCTCCTCGCCCCGGATCTGGCAGCCCACGAGGACCTCGACGCCGGCCGGGAGCCGGGTCATACGGTCGTCGCCGGTGCTCGGGCCCTTGCGGACGCTCACCAACTCGCCCCAGGTGCCGAACCAGGTCCCGGCGGGCCGCTTCGCCCCCGGCACGTTCAGGGAGCGGGTCAGGACGCCCAGGTCGGTGTAGGCCTTGCCGTACGACGTGCCGTCCTGGTGCAGCGTCAGCACGGCCACGATCGAACGGTCGTCGGGGCCCACCGTTCCGGTGGTGTGCAGCGCGGGGCGGGTGAGGTTCACGCCCGCCGCGGCACGGGGTGCTGCGCCGCGAGGAGCGGGAGCGGCCGGCTCAGCCCGTGATGCCGAGGACGCCGTATCGGGCCCGCACGTGCCCTCGGCGAACTTCCCGGACCAGCCCTGCTTCACCGCCCAGGGTCGGTCGAACGCCCCCGCGACACCGAAGTGCTGGTCGAAGTGGTCGGTGGCCGAACAGCGCGTGGAGCGGCGCAGGTTGTCCATGATGAAGTCCCGGACGGGCGCGGGTGCCTTCTCCAGGATGTACCGGTAGATGGCCACGGTGTCCCGGGCGGAGATGGCGGTGTAGCCCCAGAAGCCCTCGTAGCCGGCGGGCGGTGCAGCCGTGTCGCGCAGACCGACCGCGGGCCGGTCGGTCATCCGCTTGATGATCGCCGGGCCGCCGTACGTCGACCAGTAGTGGTTCGCGGCGTTGTCGTCGCTGCCGCGCAGCATCGGCTCCAGCCGGGCGCGGTCCGCCGCGGGGATGGTGTAGTCCGGCCCGCGGTCCCACAGGAAGTCCAGGACCAGCAGGAGCTTGACGATCGAAGCGGACCGGAACTGCGCGCTTGCGTTGACCTGTTCGGTGAACGTGCCGGCTTCACGGTCGAAGACGGCCACTCCGGCGGCGGTGACACCGGGCGGGATCTGCGCGGCTTGGGAGATCTGGACGGTTCCGGCGGGTTTCCCCGTCCGGGGTTGTGCCGCCGCACCACTCGTGAGTGACGCGACCGTGACGACGGCCGCGAGCGCGGCCGCGCCGCGCAGGAGCATGCGCATGGTTGCCCTTCCTGTATCGCCCGGGTGGTCCCGCGGGGCCTCGGCCCGCGGCGCCACGATAGGAGCCCGGACGCGGCGGGCGGTCCTGACGAATGTCAGGGCCCGGCCGGGCGGGGAACGGACCGCGGCTTCGACCCTGACGAATGTCAGGTGTCGGCGGTGTGGTGGCGCCCCGTACGGTCACGACCAGCGAGCGACGGCCGGGGCCGGTCGTCGCTCCCGACCGCATCACCCGCCGATACACGAAAGAGGGCTCATGAGCCGCCGATCACTCAGGACACTGCTGGCCGCGGGGGGCGCCGCCGCGGTGATGGCGCTCCTTCCGACCACCGCCCAGGCCCAGTCGTACTCGGGCGGCAACTACGGGCTGTACGGGCAGGAGGGGCAGTACCCCACCACCTCCTTCTGCTCCGGTTCCTTCCGGCAGATCGGAGCCACCAAGTACGCCGAGGGCATGGCGCTGAAGTACTTCTACTCCGACAAGTGCGGCTCGTTCGCCCGGATCGAGAACTCCCGGCCCGGCTGCGAGGCCGTGTTGCAGCGCTCCGACAGCGGCGTCGGCCGCGTCGACGGCTGGGTCTCGGAGACCGTCGACTCCGGCATCAACTACGCGTACACGAAGATGGGCAACAACCTCAACGGCCGCGTCTCGCGCGCCCTGCTCGCGTGCGACGGCCATGACCTGGTGTACACCGGCTGGTACTGAGCTCCACAACTCGCCACACGGGGCGGTCGGTTCTCCGGCCGCCCCTCGGCGTCCGCACGGCCGCCCCTTCGGCGTCCGCGGAACACGGCCGAAAACCGCTCGACGACCCCCGTCGCTCCTGCCTACGATCCTGCGCGCGGCATCGCGTGCCGGTCACCGTCCGGGTGAGGCATGGAGGCGCCGCGGAGATGCCCGTGGAGGCATTCAACCGTGTCAGTCGAGTTCAATCACACCATCGTCCTGTCCCGTGACCGGGAGAAGTCCGCTCACTTCCTCGCAGAGATCCTCGGACTCGAAGTCGGGGCACCGACCGGGGTGTTCCTGCCGGTGACGACCGCCAACGGCGTCACACTGGACTTCCTCACCATCGACGCCGACATCCCCATGCAGCACTACGCGTTCCTCGTCTCCGAGGACGAGTTCGACGAGGCACTGGCCCGCCTCGTGAAGGCCCGGATCCCCATCCAGGCCGACCCGCACGGCAACCACCCCCGCCGTATCAACCGCAACGACGGCGGCCGGGGCGTCTACTTCCTCGACCCGGCCGGTCACGGCATGGAAATACTGACCCGCCCGTACGGCAGCGATCCGGCTTCGGAGCTGAACGGAGTCACGGAGGACGTGCCCGGGGCGGTCTGATCCGGCCGGGCCGGTCAGCCGCCGTCCTGTTCCACCGCCACGGGGGCCGGTTCGGAGCCGGTCCCCGTGGCGTGCTCCCGGCGGGGGAGCAGCAGCGGCGTCGCCAGCAGCAGGATGCCGGCCAGCGCGAGGGCCGTCCGGGGACCGGTCCGGGCGGCCAGCACACCCCACAGGGCGGTCGTCGTCGCGGTGACGGCCTTGCCGGTGGCCGACCAGGCGGCCAGCGTGCGCGTGACGCGGTCCCTGGGGGTGCGGTCGAGGCGGTGCGTGGCGAGGACCGGGTTGAACACGCCACAGCAGGCGATCAGGCCGAACTCGACCAGCATGACCAGGACAAGACCGGGCGCGCCGGGACCGGTGAAGACCAGGCCGACCGGCCAGCAGGCCCGCAGCGCCCCCGCGGTGAACAGGACCCGGTGCCTGCCGTGACGTGCGACCAGGCGGGGGGCCAGGCGGGAGCCGAGCAGACCGCCGGTGCAGGGCACCGCGAAGGCGAGGGCGTACTGCCACGGGGCGAAGTGCAGGTCGTGGACCATCAGGATCAGCAGCGGCGGGGACCCCGCCATGATGAGGGAGTTCACGACGAGCGAGTTGAGGAACAGCGGACGCAGGACCGGGTCGGCCAGGATGTGGCGCCAGCCGTCGAGCAGGTCATCGGCCCGGGTCACCGCCGGTTCCGTCCGCGCCGGGGGCTTCTCGGCGTCGCCGATCGCCCGGAGACCGGCCGCCGAGAGCAGATAGCTCACGGCGTCGGCCACCACCGTCGTCACCGGCCCGAACAGGCTGATCGCGGCCCCGCCCAGCGGTGGCCCGACCATGCTCGCGGTCCACGTCGTCGCCTCGAACCGGCCGTTCGCCACGAGCAGGTCCTGCCGTGGCAGCAGGTCCTTGAGGAACGCCCCGGCCGCCGCGTTGAAGGTGATGTCGGCCGCCGCCACCACCACCGACACCAGCAGCAGCTGGCCGAAGCCGAGCCGGCCGAGGGCGAACGCCATGGGGACGCTGAGCAGCACCAGGCACCGGATCAGGTCCGTCGCCATCATCACCGGCCGTTTGCGGCGCACCTCGACCCACGGCCCGAGCGGCACCGACACGGCGGCGCCGACCGCCGGTCCCACCGCGGCCAGCAGCGACACCTGCGCCGGCCCGGCGTGCAGCGCCAGGACCGCGATCAGGGCGAACGCGTCGAACGCGAGCCATGTGCCGGCCGTGCTGACCGCGTACGCGCCCCACAGCCACCCGAACCGCCGCCCCAGCGACCGCCTGCCCGCCATACCCGGCGCACTCCCCGCTCTCGCGGACAACCCGGTGTTGTCCGGGAGTCATCCAAGCGAGAGGTGGGCCCGGGCGGCAAACAACCATCACACACCTGCGCCACAACGAATCGTTGTGCCGACGGGGTGAGGGCTCAGCGCTGGTACAGCCCCACGAGCGTTCCGTCCGCGAGGCGGTGCTTGTCGACCTCCGCGTGCACCTGGTCGGCGCGCGGGGCGTCGGGCAGGACGCACGGCTCGGACAGGGCGTAGAGCCGGAAGACGTAGTGGTGGGCGTCGTCGCCCGGCGGGGGATGGGGGCCGCCCCAGCCGGGCTGACCGTAGCCGTTGACGAGTTCCGTACCGCCCGGTGGGCTCTGCCCGGCCGCCACGCCGTCGCTGTGCGGGTCGATGCCGACCACGACCCAGTGCGCGAAGGTGCCCGACGGGGCGTCGGGGTCCTCGCACAGCAGGACCAGTTCGGCCGCGTCGTCCGGTACGCCGCTCCAGCTCAGCGGGGGAGAGATGTTCGGCCCTTCGTACGCGTACCGGCGCGCGAGGAAGGAGTGGTCGTTGAACGCGTCGCTGCTGAGTTCGATGCCGGTCATGTGGCCCGGGGTACCCCCGGTGGTCCGCGGACACACGATCCGGGCCGGATCGACCGGGGGCCGGCGCCCACTCCTCAGGCGGGGCGTCAGCTCACCGGGGTCAGGCGCCCACGCTCACCGCACACGACCACCCGAACGGGTCCGGCCCGATCCGCAGCCGGTCCCACGCCACCGCCGTCGGAACCGCCCCCGTGATCTCCACGTCCGCGATGCCCGTGACCGCCAGCCGCACGTCCAGGCCGCCGTCGGCCTCGTCCGCCTCCACGTCCACGGGGACCTGGCCGTACACCTCCAGCCGGAAGATGATCTCGTCGAGCAACGAGGCGAGCAGATCGTCGTCACTGGCCTCGGCCAGCCGCACCCGGTCCACGGCGGTCGGCCGCACCCCGGAGACATCGGCGAAACACTCCACCATCGCCAGCACGGCCTCGGCCAGACAGTGCTCTCTGCACGCCGCCCACGCCTCGATCCGGATATCGCCGCCACGCGGCACCGCCCGGTGTCCGCACTCGCCCGGCTGCCGTCCCTGCCCGCCGTCGCCCGTGTCACCACCCATCAACATCGACTGCCCCCGGCCCGCCCACCCATGCGGCCCGGTCACCCGTCCAGTCGATCAGACAGGCTCGTCCGCGAGGTAGGGCGGCGCCGGGTCGTACTGGATGGAACGCCGCACGGCCCGGACGTGCTCCCGCCCGTGCAACCGGCCGACCAGCCACAACGCGCTGTCGATACCGGCCGAGACGCCCTGGCTGGTGACCAGGCCGCCGTCCACGACGTAGCGGGCGTCCCGGACCACGGTCACGTCCCCCCGCGCTTCCAAGGTGTCCTCGTGATCGCGGTGCGTGGCCACCCGGCGTCCCCGGGCGGGTCCGGCGGCGTGCAGCAGGAACGTGCCGGTGCACACGCCGTGCACCCACGCCGTCCGCCGCGCCGTCTTCCCGATCCAGTCGGTGACCACCGGGTTGTCCGGCTGGACCTCACGCGCGCCCCGCCCGCCCGGCACGTGCAGCACGTCCAGCGGCGGATGGTCCTCCAGGGTGTGGTCGGGCAGGACCCGCAACCCCTTGTTGCAGCGCACGGGCCCGGGGTGCTCCGCGATGAGGACGGCCGTGTCGGCCCCGCCCCGCAGCCGCGCCGAGACGGTGAACACCTCCCAGGGCCCCACGAAGTCGAGCTCCTCGGCGTCCTCGAAGATCAGCAGGCCGTAGGTCGTCATGTGCTTCTTCCTTCCTCTGCGGGTTCCGCCGGGAGGCCCGCGGTGGAGCGGAACCTGGCGCGGTATTCCGACGGCGCGACACCGAGCCGGCGGTGGAACGTACGACGGAGGGTCTCGGCCGTCGAGAAACCGCAGCGGCGCGCGATGGCCTCGACCGGCTCGTCCCCTGCCGTGAGCGCGCGCCGGGCCGCCTCGACCCGCACCCGCTCGACGTACGCGCCCGGCGGCGCGCCGAGTTCGGCGGTGAAGAGGCGTTGCAGGTGGCGCGGGCTCAGGCCGGCGTGCGCGGCGAGGCCCGCGATGTCGTGCCGGGCGCCCGGATCGGCGTGGATCGCGGCGACGGCGGCCCGCACCGGGTCCGTCGCCGGCTGCCGTGACCACAGCGCCACGCTGAACTGGGACTGCCCGCCGGGGCGGCGCAGGAACAGCACCAGCCGGCGGGCCACCTCGTGCGCGACGTCCCGGCCCAGGTCGTCCTCCACCAGGGCGAGCGCGAGGTCCATCCCGGCCGTCACCCCGGCCGACGTCCACACCCGGCCGTCCCGGACGAAGATCGGGTCGCAGTCCACGAGCACTCCGGGATGCTCCCGGGCCAGCTGCCGCCCGCGTGCCCAGTGCGTGGTGACCCGCCGCCCCTCCAGCAGCCCGGCGGCCGCCAGCAGGAACACCCCGCTGCACACCGAGGCCACCCGGCGGGCACCGGCCGCGGCGGCGGCGATCCAGGCGACCAGTGCCTCGTCCTCCCGGGCCCGGTCGACGCCCCGGCCGCCCACCACCACGAGGGTGTCCGTACGGGCCGGGTCGAGCTCCGCCACGCCGTGCCCGGCGTGCACGAGCAGCCCGCTCACCGACCGGACCGGCCCCGCCCGGGGCGCCACGACCTCGCAGGCGTACCCGCCCGCGCTGTGGAACACCTCGTGCGGCCCGGTGAGGTCGAGCGGCTGGAAACCGTCGAAGACGACGAAGACGACACGGCGATCGGTCACGCCCCCCACGCTCCACCGGCCCGCCGCGTGGCGTCAACGACACGCATCCCACGGATCGCGCCACGCCATGGGACGTCCGCCCTGGGGCGGGTACCCCGGGAAACAGCGGCGGCCGAGCGATGGGGGGAGGAGGCTGAGCGGTGGGGGAGGAGGCTGCGGTGGGGGCGAAAGGCCGAGATGAGGCAGAGGAGGCCGACGATGATCTCCCGGACCGTCACCGTGCCCGCCGAGGGCGCCGCGCTCCCCGGTGACCTCACCGTGCCGCCGGACGCCCACGCGGTCGTGCTGTTCGCGCACGGCAGCGGCAGCTCCCGGCACAGCCCCCGCAACCGTGCGGTCGCCGTCGGCCTGCGCACCGCCGGACTCGGCACCCTGCTGATCGACCTGCTCACCGAGGAGGAGGAACGGCAGGACGCCGTCACCGCCGAACTCCGTTTCGACATCGGGCTCCTGGGCCGCCGGCTGACGGCGGCCCTCGACTGGCTGGCGAGTGAACCCGGCACCTCGGACCTGCCCGTCGTCCTGTTCGGTGCCAGCACCGGCGCGGCCGCGGCCCTCGTCGCCGCCGCGCGGCGCCCCGGCCCGGTACGGGCGGTCGTCTCGCGCGGCGGACGCCCCGACCTCGCGGGTGACGCCCTGGACCAGGTGGAGGCACCGGTGCTGCTGATCGTGGGCGGCCGGGACACGCATGTGCTGCGGCTCAACGAGGAGGCGGCCCGGCGGCTGCCCGGCCCGCACACCCTCCACGTGGTGCCCGGCGCCACCCACCTGTTCGAGGAACCGGGCGCGCTCGACCAGGTCACCGAGACGGCCCGGCAGTGGTGCGACGAGCGGGTGCGGGACGCCATGGGCCGGTGACCGGCGGGCACGTATCGGCCCGTGAGGCCGGGGGTACGCGGAAGTCGGGACCGGCCCCGTTCGGACCGGCCCGGGCGGGGACCTCTCCCTCGCGGAAGCGGAGGTGACCGTCATGCGGTTCCGTGATCGCCGGCAGGCCGGTGAGGAACTGGCCGAAACACTGCGCACCCGGCAGCGCGAAGGGGACCTGCCCGAGCCCGTCGTCCTCGCCCTGCCCCGCGGGGGCGTCGCCGTGGCACGGGAGGTCGCGGCCGCCCTGGACGCCCCGCTCGACGTGCTCGTCGTCCGCAAGATCGGGGCACCCCACCAGGAGGAGCTCGGCGTCGGCGCGATGGCCGGCGACGAGGTGCCGCTGCTGGACGAGGACGCCCTGCGCCACCTCGGCATCCGCGAGAGCGCCCTCGCCCCCGTCATCGAACGGGAGCGCGCCGAACTGCGCCGCCGCGAGCGGCTTTACCGGCAGGGCCGTCCTGCCCCGGACCTGCGCGGACGGACCGTGATCGTGGTCGACGACGGTCTGGCGACCGGCTCCACGGCCCGTGCCGCGCTGCGCTTCGTCCGCCGTCAGGCACCCGCGCGGGTGCTGCTGGCCGCGCCCGTGTGCTCCCCGGAGGGAGCCGGCCTGATGCGCGCCGAGGCCGACGAGGTGATCTGTCTGCACCGGCCGGCCGCGTTCATGGCCGTCGGCCTGTGGTACGAGAACTTCGGCCAACTGACGGACCAGGACGTCCTGGAGGCGCTCCGGCACGTGCAGCTTTGACCCACTGTTCACCTGGAAGGTGTGGCGGAAACCAGCCACCGGGGATCATCATGTCCTCTCCCCACACCGCACCAGGAGCAACAAGTGAACGTCTCGCTGACCGTGTGGCTGCTGACCGTGGCAGCCCTGTGCGTGCTGGTCGCCGTCGACTTCTTCGTCGGACGCAAGCCGCATGACGTGTCCCTCAGGGAAGCCGGGACGTGGACGGTGGTGTGGATCGTCCTGGCCGTGCTGTTCGGCCTGGGGCTGTGGTACTTCGGTGGGAGCGGGCCCACCGGTGAGTTCTTCGCCGGGTACATCACCGAGAAGTCGCTCAGCGTCGACAATCTCTTCGTCTTCGTGCTGATCATGGGCAAGTTCGCGGTGCCGTCGCAGTACCAGCAGCGGGTGCTGATGATCGGCGTTCTGATGGCGCTGGTGCTGAGGGCGGTGTTCATCGCGGCCGGCGCGGCGATCATCTCCGCCTTCTCCTGGGTGTTCTACCTCTTCGGCGCGTTCCTGATCTGGACCGCCTGGAAGCTGGTCCAGGACGCCCGCAAGGAGGAGCACGAGGAGGAGTACCAGGAGAACAAGCTGCTGAAGATCGCGGAGCGGCGCTTCGGCGTCGCCGACCGCTATCACGGCACGAAGCTGTTCGTCACCGAGAACGGCAAGCGGATCATGACCCCGATGCTGGTCGTGATGCTCGCGATCGGCTCCACGGACGTGCTGTTCGCCCTCGACTCGATCCCGGCCATCTACGGGCTGACCCAGGACCCGTACATCGTCTTCACCGCGAACGCCTTCGCCCTGATGGGTCTGCGCCAGCTGTACTTCCTCATCGGCGGTCTGCTGAAGAAGCTCGTGCACCTCTCCTACGGGCTGTCGATCATCCTCGGCTTCATCGGTGTGAAGCTGATCCTGCACGCGCTGCACGAGTCCGGCGTCCATGTCCCCGAGATCGGCATTCCGTTCTCGCTGGGCTTCATCGTGCTCGTGCTCGCGGTGACGACGTTCACCAGCCTGCGGGCGTCGAAGAAGCAGGAGGCCGAGGCGGCGGGCCCGGCCACCGAGTCCCGCTCGGAGGGCGGTACGTGAGTTGACGCCCGCTTACGGGTGACGTTCGGACCAGCGGCACCGGACGCGAGTGTCCATGAGTGGCGGCACTGAACCGAACGCGCCGGTCAGACGACTCCGTCGGCGCGGAGGGCGGCCACCTCCTCGGGGGTGCGGCCCAGTTCGGTGAGGATCGCCTCGGTGTGCTCGCCCACCGCCGGGACCGGGTCCATGCGAGCGGGCACCCCGGCGAGGTCGGCGGGCGGGAGCAGGGCCTCCACGGTGGCGCCGCCCGGCACCTCGACCTCGCTCCAGCGGCCGCGGGCGGCCAGCACGGGGTGGTCCAGGAAGGCGGGCACGTCGTTGACCCCGGCGCAGGCGATGCCGATGCGCTCCAGGTCCTTGAGGATCTCGTCGGAGCCGGAACGGGCGAACCGCTCGGCGACGACGGCGTTGAGCTCCTCGCGGTGGGTGACACGGTCGGATCCGGTGGCGAACCGGGGATCGTCGGCCAGCTCCGGCCGGCCGAGGAACTCGACGCACAGGGCCACCCATTCGCGCTCGTTCTGGATGGAGAACAGCACCTCCTTGCCGTCACCGGCGGTGTACGTGCCGTACGGCGCGATGGTGGCGTGCTGGGTGCCCAGACGCGGGGGCTGGGTGCCGCCGTAGCGGGTGTAGTAGGCGGGCTGGCCCATCCACTCCGCGAGCGCCTCGAACAGGGAGACCTCCACGGGATGGGCCTCACCGGTGGTGGCGCGCGTGTACAGGGCCGTGAGAACGCCGCTGTAGGCGTACATCCCGGCGGCGATGTCGGCGACGGAGATCCCGGTCCGGGCGGTCCCCTCGGGCGTCCCGGTCAGGGACACCAGCCCGGTCTGGCACTGCATGAGCAGGTCGTAGGCCTTGCGGTCGGCCCAGGGGCCGGTCGTGCCGTAGCCGGAGACGGTGCAGGGGATCAGGCCCGGGCGGCGGCCGGTGACGGTCGCGGCGTCCAGACCGAGCCGGGCGGCGGCGCCGGGGGCGAGGTTCTGCACGAAGACGTCGGCGCCGTCGAGGAGGTCGTGCAGGATCTCCTTGCCGCGGGGGTCCTTCAGGTCGAGCGTGAGGGACTCCTTGGAGCGGTTGAGCCAGACGAAATAGCTGGAGTGGCCGTGCACGGTCGTGTCGTACCGGCGCGCGAAGTCGCCGCCGCCCGGCCGCTCCACCTTGATCACCCGGGCACCGAGGTCGGCGAGCTGCCGGGTGGCGTAGGGCGCCGCCACGGCCTGCTCGAGACTGACCACCGTGACCCCGGTCAGGGGATACCGCTGCACGCTCATGCCTCAAGCTCCCGAAATCGTGGATGGAGGGCGCTCGGACAGTCTGCCGCAGCGCCAGGACGCCGGGGCGGGCCGCCGACGCGATCCGGATCACGCCGAGGGGTGGTTTCGCGAGGCGGTGACGCCGGTGTGGTGCGGTTTCCCCGGCGGACCTGTCCACGAACACGACCCGGGCGTGCGGCGGCACCGCCCGGCGTACGAGGGTCACGGCCGGGTCAGGCGCCGCATGTGAGGGCCAGTCGCAGCCGGAGCCGGCCCCCGCGGGGTGCGGTTCGGCCGGCCGAGGAGGTGCTCGGCATGGGCCAGGCAGCCCTGGAGCGCCGCCGCGCTCGTGGAACTGCGGGACCTGGCCCGCACGGCGATCGCCTGACGGGCCCGGTGGGCCAGAACCCGCGTCACCGCCCCGGCGCCCCCACCCGCAGCGCGTCCATGACGAAGTCGAGCAGCCGGGTGGCGCGGGGCTGCCAGTCGCTGTGGGGGTCGATCGTCCACAGCCCGCCGATCGCGAGGAAGAGGTCGTCGGCGGTGATTCCGGGCCGGATGGTGCCGGCCTTCTCGGCGGCCCGGAGCAGCCGTTCGGCCGCCTCGGTGACCCGGGCGTGCCCGGGCTTCGCCGGCTGCCCCGGTGCGCTGGTGGCCTGGCGGATGGCGTCGGCCAGACCCGCCTTGGCCATGGCGAACCGCGCGAGCCGGTCCATCCATTCGCGCAGCGCCCGGTCCGGCTCCCGGCTCTCCAGCAGCGCTGCCGCGGTGTCGGCGACCTGTTGCATCTCGTGCCGGTAGATCTCCAGGACGAGTGCCTCGCGGGTGGGGAAGTGGCGGTAGAAGGTGCCCTGCCCGACGCCCGCCTTCTTGGCGATCGTGCTCAGCGGGGCGTCCGCCGAGCGCGTCAGCTCCACCAGCGCCACCTCCAGGATGCGCTCGCGGTTGCGCTGCGCGTCCGAGCGCAGGGGAGCGTCCTTGTTCTGCCGCACTCGCTCTCCTCGCGGGCCGTGGCCGAAACCGGACCCTTGTTAAGCGGACAGTTGTCCGTTACGTTTTCCCGGTAACGGACAACTGTCCGCTTGTCCCATCGTATCGGCGTGCCGTCCGTACGCACAGCCCGCGGCCGTCGCGCCCCGGGCCGGCCCGCCCGCATCCCGCAGGGTCGCGCGACGGCACCACTGTCCGGCGCGCCCGTGCTCCACGAACTCGCGATGTGAGAGAGAAGGCTTCCATGCCCCCATCGACGTCCAGCGACCTCACCCTGTCCGTCAACGGCGAGAAGTACACGCTGACCGTCGACCACCGCACCACCCTGCTCGACGCCCTGCGTGAGCGCCTGGACCTGACCGGCACCAAGAAGGGCTGCGACCAGGGGCAGTGCGGCGCCTGCACCGTCCTGATCGACGGCCGCCGGAGCGTGGCCTGCCTGCAACTGGCGGTCGCCGCCGAAGGGCGCGAGATCACCACCATCGAAGGCGTGGCCGACGGAGACCGGCTGCACCCGGTGCAGCAGGCGTTCCTCGACCTCGACGGCTTCCAGTGCGGCTACTGCACGCCGGGCCAGATCTGTTCGGCGATCGCCGTGATCGAGGAGCACGCGGCCGGCTGGCCGAGCGCGGCCACCGGCGACGTCCGGCCCGAAGCGGGGCCACCACCGCTCACCCCGGAGGAGATCCGCGAGCGCATGAGCGGCAACCTGTGCCGCTGCGGCGCCTACGTGTCGATCGTCCAGGCCGTGGCCCGCGCGGCGCGGGAGACGAAGGGGGCGGCGGCATGAGGGAGTTCGGCTACCAGCGCGCCTACGATGTCTCCGGCGCCGTGGCGCTGCTCGACGGGGACGACGAGGCCCGCTTCCTGGGTGGCGGCACCAACCTCGTCGACCTGATGAAGACGGGCGTCGAGCGGCCCTCCCGGCTCGTCGACATACGCGAACTGCCCCTGAACAGGGTGGAGTCGGCCGAGGACGGCGGACTGCGCATCGGGGCGACCGTCACCAACGGCGACCTGGCCGCCCACCCCGAGGTCCGGCGCCGCTACCCGGCACTCGCCCAGGCGGTGCTGGCCGGCGCCTCCGGGCAGCTGCGCAACATGGCCACCGTCGGAGGCAACCTGCTCCAGCGCACCCGCTGCGGCTACTTCACCGACGTCACCTCACCCTGCAACAAGCGCGCTCCCGGCAGCGGCTGCCCGGCGATCGCGGGCGAGCACCACAACCACGCCGTCCTCGGAGCCTCCGGCCACTGCGTGGCCACCCACCCCTCCGACATGGGCGTGGCACTGGCCGCCTTCGACGCGCGCGTGTCGTACGAAACGGCCGCCGGAGCGGGCGAGTTGCCGCTCGCCGACTTCTACCTGCCGGTGGGGGAGACCCCGCAGCTGGAGACAGCCCTGCCGCCGGGTGCGCTCATCACCGGTGTCACCCTGCCCCCCACCGCCACGGCGGCCAACTCCCGCTACCGCAAGGTGCGCGAGCGCGCCTCGTACGCCTTCGCCATCGGCTCCGTCGCCGCCGCACTCGACGTACGGGACGGCCACGTCCACGACGTGCGCCTGGCCTTCGGCGCGGTCGCCTCCCACCCCTGGCGTGCCCACGCGGCCGAACGCGCCCTGACCGGCGCACCGGCCGACGCCGCGCACTTCGCGGCCGCCGCGGACGCCGAACTGGCCGCCGCGCGGCCCCTGCCCGACAACGGATACAAGGTGACCCTCATGCGCAACCTCGTCGTGGCCGTGCTCAGCGAACTCGCCGAGGAGGCGGCCCGATGACCACCGCGACCAAGGGAGCCGTCGGCACCGCGCACACGCGCGTGGAAGGCCGCGACAAGGTCACCGGAGCGGCCCGCTACGCCGGCGAGATCCCCTTCGCCGACCTCGCCCACGGCTGGCTGGTGCTGTCCACCGTCGCCCGCGGCCGCGTCCGCGCCCTGGACACCGAGGCCGTGCTCGGCATGCCCGGCGTCCTCACCGTGCTCCACCACCACAACGCCCCGCGCGTCGACACCGGCTACATCGGCGTCATGGGCGTCCCACCGGACCCGAGCGTCGGCCTGTTCCAGCACGACCGGGTGCGGCACGCGGGCTGGCCGGTGGCCCTGGTCGTCGCCGAAACCCCCGAACAGGCCAGGGAGGCCGCCGACGCCCTCGTGGTGCACTACGACCAGGAGCCGCACGACGTGGCGTTCTCCGCCGGGCGCGAGACCGAGGCGTACGCGGTCGACGGGCACATGCCGGCCGTGGTGGAGAAGGGCGACCTGGAGGCCCGACTCGCCGCGTCCACCGTGCTGGTGGACGCGGAGTACACCACTCCGGAGGAGCACCACAACCCGATGGAGCCGCACGCGGCGGCGGCCCGGTGGGAGGGGGGCCGGCTCGAGGTCGTCGACTCCAACCAGGGAACCGGCTGGGTCGCCGACGAGCTCGCCAAGCTGTTCTCCCTCGACCGCGGCTCGGTGCGGGTGCGGTCCGAGCACGTCGGTGGCGGCTTCGGCAGCAAGGGCGCCCGTGCGCACCAGGTGGCCGCGGTGATGGCCGCGACCGTCCTGCAACGCCCGGTGCGGGTCGTCATGACCCGCCGCCAGATGTTCTCGCTCGCCGGCTACCGCAGCCCCACCGCACAGCGGGTCCGGCTCGGCGCCGACGCGGACGGCCGGCTGCGCGCCCTGGAGCACCGGTCGCTGAACCAGACCTCGTCCGTGTACGACTTCGTCGAGCCGAGCGCCGCGGCGAGCCGTTCGATGTACGCCGCCGACGCCCACCACACGGCCAGCCGGCTGGTGAAGCTCGACGTCCCCACGCCGACCTGGATGCGCGCGCCGGGCGAGGCACCGGGCTCGTTCGCGCTGGAGTCGGCGCTCGACGAGCTCGCCGAACGGTGCGGCGTGGACCCCATCGAGCTGCGGGTCCGCAACGAGCCGGCGGTGGGCCCGGTCTCCGGGCTGCCGTTCAGCAGCCGCAACCTGATCCCCTGCTTCCGGGAAGGCGCCCGCAGGTTCGGCTGGGACGGACGGGACCCGCGGCCCGGCGTGCGCCGGGAGGGCCGCTGGCTGCTCGGCACGGGCACCGCGGCGGCCTCCTTCCCCACGATGGCCATGCCGTCCACGGCGGCCCTGACCGCTGAGGCGGACGGCACCTACACGGTGCGGATCAACGCCGCGGACATCGGCACCGGCGCCCGCACCGCGCTCACCCTGGTCGCCGCGGACGCCCTGGAGGTGCCCGCCGACCGGGTCCGGGTGCGGATCGGGGACAGCGACCTCGGGCCCGCGTCGATCGCCGGCGGTTCGGCCGGCACCCGCTCCTGGAGCTGGGCCGTCACGGCCGCCGCCCGGGAACTGCGCGACGTTCTCGCGCCGGGCGCGGACATCCCGCCGGAGGGCGTCACCGTACGGTCGAACACGGCCGAGGCCCTCGGGGCCCTCGCCCAGAAGGAGCGGCACGCCTTCGGCGCCCAGTTCGCCGAGGTCGCCGTCGACCCGGGCACCGGAGAGGTCCGGGTGCGCCGCATGCTGGGCATCTTCGCGGCCGGCCGGATCGTGAACCCGCTGACCGCCCGTAACCAGCTCGTCGGCGGCATGATCTGGGGCATCTCCATGGCCCTGCACGAGGAAGCCGTCCGGGACCGGGCGAGCGGCGGCCTCTACGGCGCCGACCTCGCCGGCTACCACGTCGCCGCGCACGCCGATGTACCGGACATCGAGGCCGACTGGGTGGACGACCCCGACCCGGACGACCCGGTCGGCATCAAGGGCATCGGCGAGGTCGGCATCGTCGGCGCGGCCGCGGCGGTCGCCAACGCGGTGTGGCACGCGACCGGCGTACGCCACCGCCATCTGCCGATCCGGCCCGACCGTGTGCTGCTGGCGGGTGGCGATGCTTGATCTGGCGGGGTCCCTGCACGCGTGGATCGAGGAGGGCCGGGACTTCGCTGTCGCCACGGTCGTCGGCGTCAGCGGCAGCGCCCCGCGCCCTCCCGGCGCCGCGCTCGCCGTCTCCGCCGACGGCACGGCCGTCGGATCGGTCTCCGGCGGTTGCGTGGAAGGAGCCGTGTACGACCTGTGCCTCCAGGCCCTCCGGGACGGCGAGGTGCTCGTCGAGCGGTTCGGCTACAGCGACGAGGACGCCTTCGCGGTGGGTCTGACCTGCGGCGGGACCATCGATGTCATGATCACCCCGCGGGTGGGCGGCCGTCCGGTCGAGAGGGCGGCGCTGGAGGCCGCCGTCCGGACCGAACCGTTGGCCCTGGCCCGGGTGGTGCGGGGCCCCTCCGGCCTCCTGGGCCGTGCCCTGCTCGTCCGCCCCGACGGCTCACCCGACGGTGGCCTCGGCGGCACCCCGGACCTCGACCGTGCCGCGCTGGACCGGGCCCGAGCCCTGCTCGACGGCGGCCGTACCGGCACGGTGGAGCTGTCCGAGGACGGGTCGCACTGCCCGGGCGGTGTCACCCTGCTCGTCGAGTCGGCCGTCCCGCCGCCCCGCATGATCGTCTTCGGAGCGATCGACTTCGCCGCCGCCCTGGTCCGCATGGGCAAGTTCCTCGGCTACCACGTCACCGTGTGCGACGCCCGGCCCGTCTTCGCGACCCGGGCCCGCTTCCCGGAGGCCGACGAGATCGTCGTCGACTGGCCCGACCGCTACCTCCGGCGCACCGGGACCGACGGGCGCACGGTGCTGTGCGTGCTGACCCACGACGCGAAGTTCGACATCCCGCTGCTCACGCGGGCGCTGCGGCTGCCGGTGGCGTACGTGGGCGCCATGGGCTCACGACGGACCCACGAGGACCGCAACCGGCGGCTGAGGGAGGCGGGCGTGAGCGAGCGCGAGCTGGCCCGCCTGAGGTCGCCGATCGGCCTCGACCTGGGGGCCCGGACGCCCGAGGAGACGGCCGTGTCCATCGCGGCGGAGATCATCGCGGTCCGGCAGGGCGGCACGGGCGCGCCGCTCACCGGCTCCGGCACGCCGATCCACCACGCCGGGCGCGCGCCGCAGCCGGTCTGAGCGGCGTGCGGACGGGAGCCGCCGGCGCCAGTGAGACATACCGGAGCGTCCGCCGAGCCGTCGGCGCCTGTGAGGCATCCCGGAGAGGCCGCCGGAAGCCGTCAGCGCCTGTGAGACATGCCGGAGAGGCTGCCGGGAGCCGTCGGCCGCTCCGGATTAATGCCGGAAAGGCCGCCCCGGGAGCCGTCGGCCCCTCCAGGCATGCCGGAGGGGCCGACGGCCGTTGCCGGCCTCGGCCCCTCCGCGGGCACGGGGTGAGGGCGGTCAGGCCGCGGCGGTCGCGCCGGCGTGGCCGTGCAGGCGGGCGATGACCTCGGTCAGCTGCTCGGCGACCTCGGCGTCGTCGGCCGGGTGCGTCTCGGCGAAACGGGTCATCGAGCCGGGGATGGACAGCTTGACGTCCTCCAGCACGGTGCCGCCGGCGATGCCCACGGCCTTGCGGGTCTCGTCGTGCGCCCACACGCCGCCGTACTGGCCGAAGGCGGTGCCCACCACGGCGACCGGCTTGCCGCTCAGCGCGCCGGCGCCGTACGGGCGGGACAGCCAGTCGATGGCGTTCTTCAGGACGGCCGGGATGGTGCCGTTGTACTCGGGGGTGAAGAGGATCAGACCGTCGGCGGTGTTCGCGGCCTCGCGCAGCCGCGCGGCGGCGGCCGGGACGTTGCCCTCCACGTCGATGTCCTCGTTGTAGAAGGGGATCTCGGCCAGCCCCTCGAACAGGTCCACCTCGGCACCCTCGGGGGCGAGCTTGACGGCCGCCTCGGCGAGCTGGCGGTTGTGCGAGCCGGCGCGGAGGCTGCCGACGAGGGCGAGGATACGAACGGACATGCTGACTCCCACGTATGAGGTACTGCTCTGAGACAGTGCGTTTCGATCCGGACCGGGGTCCGTTTAACGTTCTAGCATCCTAACCGGACCGCGGTCCAGTTTTGTTCCCGATGCTTTACGCTGGCTTCATGTCCGCCGTCCCGCCGCCCCTCCCGACGCCCCAGGAGCCCGTCGACCACCCCGAGCTGCTCCAGCTCGGCACCGCCCTGGAGGCCGACGAACCGTGCCTGCGGGCCGACGCCGCGCGCAACCGCGCCCGGCTGCTGGAGGCCGCCGCACGGCTGGTGGCGGAGCGCGGCGCGGAGGCCGTCACGATGGAGGCCGTGGCCGCCGAGGCCTGCGTCGGCAAGGGCACGGTCTTCCGCCGGTTCGGCGACCGCACCGGCCTGCTGACGGCACTGCTCGACCACTCCGAGAAGAAGTTCCAGGCCGCGTTCCTCAGCGGCCCGCCGCCCCTCGGGCCCGGAGCGCCGCCCGTGGAGCGGCTGCGGGCGTTCGGCCTCGCGATGCTGCGCCGCTCGGCCGACGAGCTGGAGCTGCAACTGGCGGCCGACCCCGGCGCGAGCCGCCGCTACGTCGTCCCCGCCCGCCGCGTCCTGCGGCACCACATCGAGATGCTGCTGCGGCAGGCGGTCCCCGAGGCGGACGGCGAACTCCTCTCCCACGCGCTGATGGCCCAGCTCGACCCGGCCCTGATCCATCACCTGACCAAGCAGTGCGGCCTGCCGCTGTCCCGCCTGGAGGCCGCGTGGGTCGACCTGGTCGACCGGGTGACGGAGGCGGGCACGGCGCGCTGACTCCCGCCCGCCCGCCGTCGTGAGCGCTCACGGCTTCCTCACAACTCCCCCGCCTAAAGCGCGCATTGGGGCTTCTGCCAAGATGCCGTACGTCATGGTGCAGATACCGAAAACGCCCGCGCCCCCGTCCCCCGCACCGTCGCGCTCCGTGCCCACGAGCGCCGATGTGGCCCGCCTGGCCGGCGTCTCGCGCGCGACCGTCTCCTACGTCCTGAACAACACCAGTGCCGTACGGATCAGCGAACCCACCCGCCGTCGTGTGCGCGAGGCCGCCAGGGAGCTCGGGTACGTACCGCACGCGGCGGCCCGCAGCCTGCGCGCGGGGCACAGCCGGATGGTCCTGATCCCCGCGCCGACCTTCCCCGTCGGCCCGCTCTACAGCCGGTTCCTCGCCGACCTCCAGAGCTCGCTCGCCGGGCTCGACTACACGGTCGTGCAGTACGGCACCGGCGGTCCGCACGGCGACGAAGCCGCCCGCGCCTGGGCCGAGTTACGACCCGTGGCGGTCCTCGTGCCCGGCTCCGGGCTCGGCCCGCGCGGCGTCGCGGTGCTCAAGCGCTCGGGAGCGCGGGCCGTCGTCACCCTCGGGCCCGAGACCATCGAGGGCGCGCACGCCCTGCTGATGGACCACGACATCGTCGGCCACAGCGCGGGCGCCCACCTCTACGACCGCGGCCGGCGCCGGATCGGCGTCGTCGTGCCGCAGGACCCCGGTCTCGAGGCGTTCTCCGCACCCCGCCTCGACGGTGTGCGCCAGTCGTTGCGCGGTACGGACGCCACGCTCACCGAACTGCCCCTCGCCTACGACGAGCAGGCCGCGGCGCGGCTCGCCGCCCGGTGGCGCGGGCTCGGCCTGGACGCCGTGTTCACCTACAACGACGAGTACGCGATGCTGCTGATGCGGGCCCTGCTGGACGAGGGCATCCGCATCCCCGAGGAGACGGCCGTGATCGGCGCCGACGACCTGGTGCTCGGCCGGCTGCTGAGGCCCCGGCTCAGCACCGTCCGCCTGGAGCTGCCCTCCGGCCGCGAACTCGCCGAACTGGTCGACCGCACGGTCCGCCAGCCCGCCACCGCGCCCGAGACGCACAAGGTGCTGGGCGCGACGGTGGTGCACCGCGCGTCGAGCTGATCCGGCGCGACGGGGCGCGACGCGACCGGCCGGCGGACGGACGGCGACCGGGCTTTCGTGCCGCGGCACGGCTAGGATGTTGCATGCTCAACAAAACGGGGACGTGTTCACCCGCGGGCCGAGGCGCACACCGCCGCGTCCGTTCGGCGCGTCCCGCCATGTGACCGCCGAACCGGCCGCGCACGTACGGGAGTCCGACCGCCCCGTCAGCCGGTGACCGATCGATCGGAGAGCCGTCATGCCGTTGCTCGATACCAGGAGCTGGCAGCCCCACCGCCTCACGGGGCCCGGGTACACCGTCACCGAGCCCGCCACCGGCCAGGCCCTCGGCACCCTGACCCTCGCCGGGCCCGAGGACGTCGGGGCCGCCGCCGGGCGGGCCGCCACCGCCCAGCGCGCCTGGGCCCGCACCCCGCACTTCGCCCGGGCCGCCGTGCTCCGCAAGGCGGGTGACCTGTTCACCGAGCACGCCGCCGAACTGCGCGCGTGGCTCGTGCGCGAATCCGGCTCCGTCCCCGGCAAGGCCGACTTCGAACTGCACGTCGCCGCCCAGGAGTGCTACGAGGCCGCCGCCCTGGCCTCCCGCCCGGCCGGGCAGGTCCTGCCGAGCGAGGCGCCGCGCCTGTCGTACACGCGCCGCGTCCCGGCCGGTGTGGTGGGCGTGATCTCGCCGTTCAACGCCCCGCTGATCCTGTCCATCCGCTCCGTCGCACCGGCCCTGGCCCTGGGCAACGCGGTCCTGCTGAAGCCGGACCCGCGCACGGCCGTCTGCGGAGGGCTGTCCCTGGCCGCGGTCTTCGCCGCCGCGGGCCTGCCCGAAGACCTGCTGCACGTGCTCCCCGGCGGCCCGGACGCCGGCCAGGCCCTGGTCGCCGACCCGCGGGTGCCGGTCATCTCCTTCACCGGCTCCACCGCCGCCGGACGGGCCGTGGGCGAGGCCGCCGGCCGTCACCTCAAGCGGGCCCACCTGGAACTGGGCGGAAACTCGGCCATGATCGTGCTGGAGGACGCCGACCTCGACGCGGTGATCTCCACGGCCGCCTGGGGCTCGTTCTTCCACCAGGGCCAGATCTGCATGACCACCGGACGCCATCTGGTGCACGCGTCCCTCTACGACGAGTACGTCGAGCGGCTGGCCGCCAAGGCCGACTCACTCGCCGTCGGCGACCCCTACCGGGACCAGGTCCACCTCGGCCCCATCATCGACGCGGGCCAGCTCACGAAGATCAGCGGCCTGGTCGAGGCCAGCACGAGCGCGGGCGCCAAGCTCGCCGCCGGCGGCACCCACGACAGGCTGTTCTACCGGCCGACGGTCCTCGCCCACGTCGACGACCACAGCCCCGCGTACACCGAGGAGGTCTTCGGCCCGGTCGCGCCCGTCCGCTCCTTCACCACCGCCGACGAAGCGGCGGCGCTGGCCGCGCAGAGCCCCTACGGCCTCTCCCTGGGCATCATCACCAGGGACCCGGCCCGCGGCCTGGACCTCGCCGAGCGCATCCCGACCGGCATCGTCCACATCAACGACCAGACCGTGAACGACGAGGCCGTGGCACCCTTCGGCGGGGTCGCCGCCTCCGGCACCGGCGCCCGTTTCGGCGGTGAGGCCAATCTGGAGGCCTTCACCGAACTGCGCTGGACGACGGTACGCGGAGACGTGGCCCCCTACCCCTTCTAGGACGCGCCCCGCCCCTCGCCGGGCCCGTCACAAGGGCCCGGCGGGTCACTCCGCCGGCTGCTGGGCCTGCTGCTCGGCGATCGTCTTGCGCACCTCGTCCATGTCGAGGTTGCGGGCCTGCCCGATGACGTCCGTCAGGGCGGCCTCCGGCAGGGCGCCCGGCTGGGCGAACACGGCGACCTGGTCCCGGACGATCATCAGCGTGGGAATGGACTGGATGCCGAAGGCCGCGGCCAGCTCGGGCTGAGCCTCGGTGTCCACCTTGCCGAACACCAGGTCCGGGTTCTCCCCGGCCGCCTTCTCGTACACCGGGGCGAACTGCTTGCACGGCCCGCACCAGTCGGCCCAGAAGTCGATCAGGACGAACTCGTTGTCCGTGACCGTCTGGTCGAAGTTCTCCTTGGTGAGCTCCACGGTGCTGCTCATGGCGTACATCCCTACTTCCTGGGGTGGGGTCAAGCCGTCGGCACAACACGGCCGACCGGACACGTATTCCGCGCCCCTACCCATGTGGCCAGGGCGCACACCACCCACCAGACTGACCCCATGACGGAAACGGAAACCAACGCGTACGACGTCGTGGTGCTCGGGGCCGGGCCCGTGGGGGAGAACGTCGCCGACCGCACCCGCGCGGCCGGGCTGACCACCGCGGTCGTGGAGAGCGAACTGGTCGGCGGCGAGTGCTCCTACTGGGCGTGCATGCCCAGCAAGGCCCTGCTGCGACCGGTCATCGCCCGTGCCGACGCCCGCCGCGTACCGGGCCTGCGCCAGTCGGTGCGGGGCGACCTCGACGCCTCCGCGGTCCTCGCCCACCGGGACTACTACACCTCGAACTGGAAGGACGACGGACAGGTCGGGTGGCTCGACTCCATCGGCGCCGACCTGTATCGCGGCCACGGGCGGCTCACCGGCCCCCGCACGGTGACGGTCACCGGCCCGGACGGCGGCGAACGCGTCCTGACCGCCCGGCACGCCGTCGCCGTCTGCACCGGCAGCCGCGCCGCCCTGCCCGGCCTGCCCGGACTCGACGCGGTCAAGCCGTGGACCAGCCGGGAGGCCACCAGCTCCAAGACCGTGCCCGGCCGGCTGATCGTGGTCGGCGGCGGAGTGGTCGCCACCGAGATGGCCACGGTCTGGCAGGCCCTCGGCTCGAAGGTCACCCTGCTGGTCCGCGGCAAGGGCCTGCTGCCCCGGATGGAGCCGTTCGCCGGAGAACTGATCGCCGAGGCGCTCACCGAGGCCGGAGCGGACGTCCGCACGGGCACCTCGGTGGAGTCGGTGACCCGGGAGAACGGGACGGTCGTGGCCGTCACCGGCACGGGCGAGCGCATCGAGGCCGACGAGATCCTCTTCGCCACCGGCCGCGCCCCGCGCACCGACGACATCGGCCTGGAGACCATCGGCCTGGACCCCGGCTCCTGGCTGCCGGTCGACGACAGCCTCCGCGTGAGCGGCCACGACTGGCTGTACGCGGTCGGCGACGTCAACCACCGCGCCCTCCTCACCCACCAGGGCAAGTACCAGGCCCGCGTCGCGGGTGCCGCCATCGCCGCCCGCGCCACCGGCGAGACCCTCGCGGCCGAGCCCTGGGGCGCCCACGCCGCGACCGCCGACCACGCCGCCGTGCCCCAGGTCGTGTTCACCGATCCGGAGGCCGCGGCCGTGGGCCTGTCCCTGGCCGAGGCGGAACAGGCCGGGCACCGTGTCAGGGCCGTCGACGTGGACCTGTCCACCGTCGCCGGGGCCGGCCTGTACGCCGACGGCTACCAGGGCCGCGCCCGCATGATCGTCGACCTCGAGGACGAGATCCTGCGCGGCGTCACCCTCGTCGGCCCCGGCGTCGGCGAACTCATCCACTCCGCGACGATCGCGGTCGCCGGTCAGGTCCCGGTCGGCCGCCTGTGGCACGCCGTCCCGTCGTACCCGACGATCAGCGAGGTGTGGCTGCGGCTGCTGGAGGCGTACCGGGACGCGTGACCCGCCCCCGGCCGGCGCCCCGGACGGCACCGGCCGGGACTACCCGTGCGCGGGTTCCAACAGCTCCCGGTAACCGTTCGGCGCCGACCATCCCGACACCCTCGAGGTGGTTCGTCGGCTCGTCCAGCGGCAGGGAGCCGTGTCCCGCGACATGCGGTCACGGTAACGGGGACCCCGCCACGGGCGCCGCCGAATGTCGGCGGAGCGGCTCCGCTCGCGCTACGGCAGCTCGAAACCCAGCGCCCGCGCGGCCTCCCGCGGGGTCGGCTGGCCCCAGCGCTCCGCCACCGCCTGATGGGACGACAGTGAACGCGGCTCGGCGCGGTCCAGGTACAGCACGCCGTCGAGGTGGTCCGTCTCGTGCTGCACGATCCGGGCCGGCCAGCCCGTGACCACCTCGTCCAGGGCCAGGCCCCGCTCGTCCTGCCCGGTCAGCCGCACCTCGGCGGGCCGCGCCACCACCGCCTGCCAGCCCGGCACACTCAGACAGCCCTCGAAGAAGGCCGCCCGCGCGTCACCGACCGGCTCGTAGGCGGGGTTCACCAGCACCCGGAACGGCTGCGGCACCCGCCCGCGCGCCACCCGCACCTCCTCCGGCACCGGCGCCGGATCCTCGATCACCGCGATCCTGAGCGGCACCCCGACCTGGGGAGCGGCCAGACCCACCCCGGGCGCCGCACGCATGGTGATCCGCAGGGCCTCGACGAACCGGGCCAGCAGGCCGGGCCCCAGCTGCCCGTCGTACGGCCCGGTGCCCTGCCGCAGCACCGGGTCGCCGGCCGCGACGACGGTCAACGGGAGCCCCGCTTCGAGGAGTTGTTCGACCCGCTCGGCCAGGGGCGGGCGATGGCTCGGTGTTCCCATCGCGCCAGGATGGCACGCCACCTCCCACTCCAGCGTGACGCACGTCACACGTGTTCGCCGGGAACTCGACGCCCCTCCGTCCCGACTACTGCACCGCAACGGCCACCGCCCCCACCGCAACGGCCCTGATGACGTCCCCGGAGAAGCCCGCCGATGACCACCGCTCCCTCGACCGCCAAGGACGAGGCCCCGCAACCAGCCGCCCCGGCACCGCCGAAGGGCGGCTGGGCCCCCTTGCGCCCGCTGATCCTCCGCCTGCACTTCTACGCCGGGGTACTGGTGGCGCCGTTCCTCCTCGTCGCCGCCGTCACCGGCCTGCTGTACGCCGGTTCCTTCCAGGCCGAGAAGCTCGTGTACGACCACGAGCTGACCGTCCCGGCCGGCGAGAAGAAGCTGCCGATCGGCGAGCAGGTGGCCGCCGCCCGCAAGGCCCACCCCGAGGGCACGATCTCGGCCGTACGCCCCTCACCCGAGGCCGACGCGACGACCAGGGTCATGCTGTCCGGCGTCCCGGGCGTCGGCGAGGGCCACACCCTCGCCGTGTTCGTCGACCCGTACACCGCGAAGGTGCGCGGCTCCCTCGAACAGTACGGCTCGACGGGCGCGCTGCCGCTGCGCACCTGGATCGACGAGTTCCACCGCGATCTGCACCTGGGTGAGCCGGGGCGGCTGTACAGCGAGCTCGCGGCCAGCTGGCTGTGGGTCATCTCGGCCGGCGGGCTGGTGCTGTGGTTCTCCCGCCGCAGGGCCCTGCGCACGGTACGCGGGACGAAGGGGCGCCGGCGCACGCTCGGCCTGCACGGCACGGTCGGCGTATGGGCGGCGGCCGGATTCTTCTTCCTGTCGGCTACAGGTCTGACCTGGTCGGCCTACGCCGGCACCACCATCGACGAGCTGCGGACCTCGCTGGGCCAGGCCACCCCGTCGGTGTCGGCGGCGGCCGGCGGTGAACACGCCGGTCACGACTTGGCCACCGGGCGCGCGGGCGACGCGGCCCACGGCGTGGGCCTGGACAAGGTCCTGGCGGCGGCCCGGGCCGAGGGCCTCGGCGACCCGGTGGAGATCGTGCCGCCCGCCGACGCGGACTCGGCGTACGTGGTGAAGCAGGTGCAGCGCGGCTGGCCCTCGAAGCAGGACGCCGTCGCGATCGACCCGGCCGACGGCCAGGTCATGGACGTGGTGCGATTCGCCGATCACCCCGTGCTCGCCAAGCTCACCCGGTGGGGCATCGACCTGCACACCGGCGTCCTCTTCGGGCCGGCCAACCAGATCGCCCTGATGCTGCTCGCGAGCTCCCTGATCCTGCTGATCGTGTGGGGATACCGCATGTGGTGGCAGCGCGGCCGGGGCAGCGCCTTCGGCCGTCCGATCCCGCGCGGTGCCTGGCAGCAGGTACCGCCGCAGATCCTCGTACCGCTGCTGGCGGGGGTCGCCGTCCTCGGATACTTCCTGCCGCTGTTCGGCATCCCGCTGGCGGCCTTCCTCGCCGTCGACATCCTGCTGGGCGAGATCGCCCACCGGCGGGGGCGGCGGTCGTACGCGACGCCCAAGGGGTAGCGGACCGCCTGCCGACGCGCGGATGCCCGGCCTCACGTGAGGCCGGACATCCGGGGCGGAGGGTGGGTCAGCCCTGCTCGAAGTCACCGGCGAGCGCCGAGGCGATCCGCAGGTGCGACTCCGCCTCCTCGTGCCGGTTCTGCCGCTCAAGGGTGCGGCCGAGCATCAGCCGCGCGTAGTGCTCCACCGGGTCCTTCTCGACGATCGTCCGCAACTCGTCCTCGGCGCGCCGCAGTTGCGCCGAGTGGTAGTAGGAGCGCGCCAGGAGCAGCCGGGGCCCGGTCTGCTCGGGCACCTCCTCGACCAGCCCGGCCAGGACGCGCGCCGCGGCCGCGTAGTCCTTGGCGTCGAAGAACAGCCGCGCGCGCTCCCAGCGCTCGGCCGGAGTCCCGTGGGCGTAGTACGTCGTGTCCTGGATCGTGTTCACTCGGTGCCTCCTTCGAGGCCGACAACCGAGCCCGCCGGCCCGTTATTCCACCGGCCGGAGGGGGCCGGATCAGCGGCTCAGGACGGCCAGTTCGGCACCGGCCCGTTCGGTGATCAGGCTCAGCACACGGCCCGTTACGGCCAGGTCCTCCGCGGGGATGCCGGCATAGATCCGGGCGGTGACGGGCGCCGTCTCGCGGGAGATCGTGGCGTACAGCTCACGCCCGGCGTCCGTGATCCGGACGTCCGACGCCCCGACCGGAGCCAGCCAGCGCGCGGCGATCAGCTCGTCGAGCACTCCGTGCACCTCGGCCGCGCCGGTCTTCAGGGCGTCGGTGACGCCGTCGACGAGCCGCTCGCGCGCGACCGGGCCGTCGGCGAGGGCGGCGAGCCGCAGGGTGACCGACTGCTGGAAGGTGACCCCGTGCCGGTCGAGCACGTGCTCCAGCAGGGCGCGGCCGGCGTAGTGGGCCAGGGCGATGACGCGTGGGTCGACGTGGGGTGCGGTGGTGGTCATGACTGCTCCGTCTCGTTCTCGCTGGAGGGATCAAGAGGTGCGTCGAGCAGGACCGTCAGCTCACGCGTGAACTCCCGGGTGCGGGTGCTGTCGAGGCCGCCGAGCGGGCCGAGAAGCTGCTGGAGGAGACGGTGCACGACCTCGATCGCCCGCCGGGTTACCTCCTGGCCCTGTTCGGTGAGCGTGAGTTGCACGGCGCGCGGGTCGCGCGGGTCACGGGTGCGCTCCAGGAGACCGGCGGTCTCCAGTGTTCGGGCCAGCTTCGACACGTAGAGCGGCTCCAGTCCGGTGTGGTCGGCGAGGCGGCGCTGGCTGGGCCGCTCGCCCGAGCGCTGCATGCCGTGCAGGGAGGCCACCAGGGCGTACTGCGCGTGGGTGAGCCCCAGCGGAGCCATCGCGCGGTCGACCGCGACCCGCCACTTCGTCGACAGCCGCCACACGAGGAATCCGGGAGTCGCACCTTCGGAACCGTTGCTCATGCCGGATACAGTACATAGATACTATGTACATGGCTACTATTCTTCGGTGTCGAGGCGTCGAGGCGTCGAGGCGTCGTCGAAGGTGACGCTGACGCAAGCCTCCGCGCCGGACTAGGTTGTGCGTCATGAGCAATCTTGAGCGCGAGGCGGCCCCCTCCCTGTGCGGTGGCCGTGGCTTCGTGGTGGCGGAGCCGGTGCGTGAACTCCTCAGCCCTCGCCGGGTCAGGCTGGGCGAGTCCGGCGAAGTCCGCCGGCTGCTGCCCAACCTCGGCCGCCGGATGGTCGGCGCCTGGTGCTTCGTCGACCACTACGGCCCCGACGACATCGCCGACGAGCCCGGCATGCAGGTGCCGCCGCATCCTCACATGGGTCTTCAGACGGTGAGCTGGCTCCATGAGGGGGAGGTGCTGCACCGCGACTCCACCGGCAGCCTCCAGACGATCCGCCCGCGTGAACTCGGCCTGATGACCTCCGGCCGGGCCATCAGCCACTCGGAGGAGAGCCCGCGTTCCCACGCCCGCTTCCTGCACGGCGCGCAACTGTGGGTCGCTCTCCCCGACAGCCACCGCCACACCGAGCCCCGCTTCGAACACCACACCGAGCTGCCGGTCGTCACGGCCCCCGGGCTCACGGCCACGCTGATCCTCGGCGACCTCGACGGCGCGACGTCCCCCGGTACGGCCTACACCCCGATCGTCGGCGCCGACCTGGCCCTGACCCGGGGTGCGGACGTACGCCTCCCCCTCGAACCGGACTTCGAGTACGCCGTCCTGTCCATGTCCGGCGAGGCCCACGTCGACGGCGTCCCCGTCCTGCCCGGCTCCATGCTCTACCTCGGCTGCGGCCGCGGTGAACTGCCCCTGCGGGCGGAGTCGGAGGCGGGCCTGATGCTGCTGGGCGGTGAACCGTTCGACGAGGAACTGATCATGTTCTGGAACTGGATCGGACGGTCGCAGGCGGAGATCGAGCAGGCGCGCCGGGACTGGATGGAGGGGACGCGGTTCGGAGAGGTGAAGGGCTACGACGGCGCCCCGCTGCCTGCTCCTGCGCTGCCTCCAGTCCCCCTTAAGCCGCGCGGAAGGACCCGCTGACCTGTAGGAATGACTGACGGGCTGGTGGCAGTCAGTCGGCCGACCGTCCTGCGTTGTCCCTCACGGGTTTCCCGCTGGAGAGGAGTAGCCGGGGCACATGAAGAGGGGCTGCGCCACAGGTCCCACGCGAACGTCAGACTGCCGATGACGAGCAAACGGGGCCGTCGGACAGCACACATGACCGGTCCGAGAAGAGCAGTTCCTTCAGCACTCGACCTGCCGCTAGGTGTGAGCTCCGCACTCTCGGATGGGAGACTCGTTCACATGAAAGAGGTGCGGTGCGAGCGATGCGACAACATCATCGGCATGGGATGCGCCTGCCCTCCTGATGGCAGCGTGCCCAAGGCACACCCAGAGGAAAGGCATGTTCGACAGGAATGGCGGCGGTTCCCCGGCAACGCCATCTTGATCAAGCAGAATGGTAAGGCGCACGTTCCAGGCGCCTGCGATCACATGGCAGAAGACGAGGTGCGGCCCCCGAAGTGGGGTTGGATCCTCGATCCAACCCCGGGGGATTGGGACCGTATCAGCGAAAGCAGCCCAGCCATCGCCACTGGGGGGAACGCGCAGCTGCGGGCGACGAGCCGGTGCATGACGTGCATGGGGACTCTCGGTGGCTGATGGGGCAGCAGGGCGTGCTGTGCGGTGGGATAGCTGACCAGAGGGCCGACGGCCCCTCGGCCCTGGTTCGTTTCGTGGACCCGGCTGCGAGCGCGTCCTGGCGCGGTTCAAGCCCGACGTCGACTCGAGAGTCAATCGGTCCGGGTGCGCAGGCTCCGCGTCAGGGTGGGGATCATCACCGCCGCGGGGACGAGGTGTAGCCCGAGGAGGGCGGTGGTGGTGGCGGTGTTTGCCCCGGAGAGGAGGGGCGGGACCAACGAGATCGCGGTCAGCGACACTGCCGTCCACACGAATCGCTGGGCGGGGCGAGCGCTCCAACGACGAAGAGCGACGGCAATGACGATGCCCACGACCGAGAAGAAGCCGGTCACCACGGCGAACCCGGACAACGGGATCGTCTCGCCACCATCGGGGACCTCGAAGTCGACGCCGACGGCCTGGGCAAGTGCCGCGGCGAGGGTGGTGGCCACCATCGCTGCGAGCGTGGCAATGAAGCCGGAGCCGGCGAGCCCGCGTAGCCGGTGGGTGAGGCGGGTCTGGCCCGTAGCCGGGCCTGCGACGACCTCGGTGTCATTCAAGCTGTTCACGTCGTTCCTCCATCGTTCGCTAACTGGCGTACGGGGCGTCGACTGGCGTGCGGCAGGGCCGTTGTGCAGCTCCGGTTGCACGCGCCCGCGGGTCACGACGTCGAACGCGTCGTACCGCTGCGCCGCGACGACCGTGACACGCGCGTCACCGCGCTGCGCGAGCGTCCACGCCGGGATTACTGCGTGCCGTCGGCCGGCAGGCGCTCGGGCAGCCCGAGCCGCGGGAACTGGTCGTCGTGGAACGTTGTGATCTCGGTGATCGCCCCACCGGTGACGCGCAGGACGTCGATGGTCAGTGGCAGGTATGCGCCCTCCTGCTCCCGCCAGAGGTAGAAGGCGACGGCGGGCTGCCGGTTCACAGAGGTGGGGACGGCGCGCAGGCCCTTCATGCCGTCGAAGCCGCTCTCCACCCAGTCGTTCACCACCGCGTCGCGGCCGACGTACAGGCCCGGCGTCGGCGGCATCGAGCACCGGACGTCGTCCCGCAGCATCGCGGCGAGCGCCGGGACGTCCGTGGCCACGCTGGCGTCGGTGAAGCGGCGTACCAGCTCGCGCGTCCCGGCGTCCTGTTCGCCACCGGTCCAGTCCTGCCGTTCGGCGGGCAGGTGCTCCCGCATGCCGGCGCGGGCCCGCTGCAACGCGCTGTTCACGGAGTTGACCGAGTCTCCGAGGGTCTCCGCGACGTCCTTCGCCGGCCAGCCGAGCACGTCCCGCAGGATCAGCACGGCCCGTGGGCGCGGCGCGAGGTGCTGGACTGCGACCACGTACGCCAGCTCGATCGTCTCCCGCGCGACGGCGACGGTCTCCGGCTCGTCCGCGTCCCCTGCGGGCAGCTCGTCGAGCAGCCGGTCCGGGTAGGGCTGCAGCCACAGCACCTCACCACCGGTCGCGGGCTGCGGGCGGTGCTTGGCGAGCAGGTCGAGGCAGGCGTTGGTGGCGATCCGGTACAGCCAGGCCCGGAACGTCGACCGCCCCTCGAAGGTCTCCCGCCGCCTCCAGGCACGCAGGAACGTCTCCTGCACGGTGTCCTCGGCGTCCTCGAATGACCCGAGCATCCGGTAGCAGTGCACGTGCAGCTCCCGCCGGTGCCGCTCCGCCAGCCTCGAGAACGCCGGCTCGTCCGCCTCGCTCAGACCGTTCACGCCCAGTTCCTCCGGTCGCGTGTCCGCGCTCATCACGTCATCCTTCCGCCTCGTGGTGTCCCGTCGTATGTGTGACGGGTGCGGGCGCGATAACTCATCACTGAGATCGTCCGGATGGCTGATCCAGCGACGGATCCGGTGTCGGAGCACGACGCGCGGTACGAAGACGAGGGCATGGGTCCGCTGGAGTGGGCGCGGGTACGTGATCGCCTGGCGCGTGCCGGGGTCACCTGGTCTTGACGACGCGACGGGCATGACGGCCCCGCTGATCTGCGAAATGGCGGAGTGGTCGGTGACGGGTGGATGACTCGCCGCCCTGTGTTGCCTCCGCAGCTCTACCGTGCGCGTGAGGCCGGCCAGGCCGCGGGAAGCGAGCGTGCGTGGGGGAGCCGGACTCAACGCTTGCGGTGGAGCATCACCCGGATCGTGGTGACGGTGAATGCCAGAGCAGGCACGATGAGCAGCATCTCGGCCGAGAGGAGGACCGACAGGGGCTGGCCGTAATCCTCGGCCTCCTGTGGCACGCCGAGGAACAGCAGGACGACAAAGACACCGGCCGACCACATGATCGCTGCCAGTGCGGCCAGGAGGCCGGCCATCACCGAACTCGCCAGGTGAAGGAAGAATCCCTGTGCGGTGGCCATCTGCTGCACCGGCTGCCAGTCCCCACCGCGCAGCCGTTTCCACTGCGCACAAAGGGCGAGCACTTCGTCCTCCAGGGACGCCACGTTCCGGTCGTCGAGATGCGGCAGCGCCGTACGGTGCCCCTGCCGGTCGTACATCACGGCAAGCATTCTGGGACGGCTCCCCGGGCCGGGCTCGATGTCGATGCCCTGAATGTCCCGCCAGGCCGTCCGTCTTTCACGCCTGAGTCCTCTGACCGTCACGCCCTCGCGGGAGATGACGGTCGCGCTCCGCAGACTCCACGCGAGCAGAGGGACGAACAGAGCCGTCAGGCAGACGATGACCGTCAACTTGAGCCGGCCCGGCATTCCTCCGACAGTCGCGATCTCCACCGCCGCGCCGGCCAGAGTGAGTCCCATGAGGACAAGCACGGTTCTGGTGGTGGACGCGGACGCCCGGTACTCCCGCCTTCGCATCACATCCGACATGAGCCCCCCAACGGCCACCGTCCGCTCCCCGGCCCGGCGACCACAGCCTCAAGACGCGAGCACTCTGGGCCGTACCCTCCCGCTTGGCACTCGAACCCAGCCGGCGGTCCGTGACTTGACCCGCGACGACGAGGTCGCCACCCGCGTCACCTCCGAGCTGCTTCAGCGACCCCGGGCCGCCCGGCAGGCGATGCGGGACGACGACACCCGCTTCACCGTCAACCGGGCCCAGTGCGACAACTCCGAGGAGGCCCGGGAGCAGATTCGCGACCGGGGCCCGGCAGCCCGCAAGATCGAGAACACGATCGAGGATCTACCGAGCACACCATCGAGTGCTGATTGGCCGAAAGTGCGTGTAGCAAGCGGAAGTTGTGATGCATCACTCCGTCGTCGAACGCGGGTGCGCGAACCGAGGGTGCGAGCGCGCCGAGCCGGTCTCCACCTTGGTGTCGCGGGTTGACGGCGCCGTGCTTGGGCCGGGACCGGCCGCCGGACTTCGACCTGGAGCAGTACAAGGACCGCGAGGTCATCGGGCGCTGTATCGGCAGGAGCCGAGCAGGCCCGGGCGGTCGCCACCCGTTTCGAGGAGCCGGCCGCCCGGTGTCTCGCCGGCCTCCGGTTCGCTTCACTCGTCCTCCGGCTCCGCCCACGGTGATCATTTCTCGCACAGAGCCTGGACCGTGTTGTCCTGAGAGGCAGGGTTGGCTCAAAAGAGGCGGCAGGGCCGGTGGTTGCGGTGCCGCGATGTCAGATCCTCGTAGGTCGCCTTGTGGCTCTTTCGAGGCCGCTGTGGCAACACCGCCATTTACCGGCCGTCGTGACGGAATCCGCAGGCGGGTGGCTGTGCGGCCAAGGACGACGGATGCGATGGTGCCCCGAGGCGTCGAAGCGCGGTCCCACTTTCTCTTCAGAGCCTTGGTTTGAGGGTGAAAGAGCGGGATACACGGCCTCTTTGGCGGGTCGCTGAACGGTCACATCCCCTTCAACTTCGGGGGGTTGCGAACCTGTGACCCAACGTGAAAACTGTGAGCGCAATCGGTCGAGATGATCGTGTCGAAGTGTGTTCTTGACACGTGCATCGAAGGGCAGGGGAGTTCTGCGCAGGGCTGCTGCGCGGGGAAGTCAATGGGGGACGTGGTGGTGTCTGAAGGTGCCCTGGGCGCGTCATGCCGGGCTGCGCAGGTGGAGGCTCGTCCGTGGCTCGGCGGGCGTCCGGACCACTCGGAACCGCCGCCCCACCGTCCCCTGTGCAGTCCTCGGTTCCGCTGACGCCAGGGCCGCCATCGCCTGAGGGGTGGACAAGCCGGCCGCCCTCGGTGGGCCGACCCGGCTGAGCCGCGCAAGGGTCCACCTGGCGCGGAGCGACAACCGCCCCGCCGTGCCGCACCCCCGATGGCCGAACCCGTGACGGCCAGCACTGCCCGCGGTCGGCCACCGCGCACCTCGGTGGTCCACCGTCGGGCACGCGCGCCCACACTCAAGGAGAAACGGTGACAAGCACACAGCTGACCGGGGCCGAATCGCCTCTTGACGCGTTACCCGGGCGATGGCGGTCCTTACGCGACGCCGGCCCCGTGACGTACGACGAAGAGCGCCGGCAGTGGCACGTCGTGGACCACGAGGGCGTCTCGGCGGTCCTGTCCGACCCGGCGACGTACTCCTCCGACATGACGCCGATCGCCCCCACCCAGGAGGACTTCGAGGCCTTCCGGCAGGGCAACTTCGTCGGCATGGACCCGCCGGAGCACCGCAAGCTCCGCACCCTGGTGAGTCAGGCCTTCACTCCGCGAGTGGTCCATGGCCTCGCACCGCGCATCGAGGCCGTGTGCAAGCGGCTGTTCGACGGCGTCGCCGACCGCGACCGGTTCGACCTGGTCGACACCCTCGCTTATCCGCTGCCGATCATCGTGATCGCCGAACTCCTCGGTATCCCCGCCGAGGACCACCGGCTGTTCCAGGAGTGGGCCGCCACCCTCTTCGGCGGCGACCAGCTCGGGGACAGTCTTGACATGGCCGATCTGGAACGGGCGTTGGAGGCCATCGCCCCGACCGTGCGTGAGATGAACGGCTACGTACTCGACCACATCCGGCACCGCCGCACCCACCCCGGTGACGACCTGACGAGCAGACTCCTCACCGCCGAGGTCGACGGAACGCGACTCGAGGACCAGGAGATCGTCGGGTTCGTCGCCCTGCTGCTGGTCGCCGGGCACATCACCACCACCGCGCTCCTCGGCAACGCCATGGTCACCTTCGACCGGCATCCCGGCACGCTCACCGCCCTGCGGGAGAACCCGGACCGGGTGCCGGACGCCGTCGAGGAAGTCCTGCGCTGGCTGCCGCCCTTCCCCGAGCTGGGCCGGCGCACCACCCGGCCGGTGGTGCTCGGCGGGCATGAGATCCCGGCCGACACCCTGCTGATGGCGCACCTGGGGGCTGCCAACCGTGACCCCTCCCGCTTCACCGCACCGGATGTCTTCGACGCGGCCCGCGACCCCAATCCCCATCTCACCTTCGGCCATGGCATCCACTTCTGCTTCGGCGCCCCACTGGCCCGGCTGGAAGCCCGTATCGCCCTGCAACTGCTGATGGAACGTTTCTCCTCCATCGTCGTGCCCTCGTACGACGACGTCACGTACCAGAATCCGGCCGTCATCGTCGGCGTACGCCACCTGCCGGTCCTCGTCACCAGGCCGTAAGCGCGCCGACGGGCACACCCGCACCGCTCACTCGCGGGCCGCCCGCGTCCCCCTCCCCGCACCCGCTCTCACCAGGAGTTCCCTCCCCATGCCGTACCCCACCGCCGCTCCGGCCGCACACCGGCCGCCGACCTCCTTGCAGCAGGAGTTGAGCAGCCACCTCGACTCCCTCGCGCGCGTCCACCGCGTGCCCGGCGCCCAACTGGCCGTCCACACAGGCGCCCATGTCCTCAGCGCGCACACCGGCACGGCCGACGCGGTGGCGAACACCCCGTTCACCGCGCAGACGGCCGTTCCCCTGGGGTCCGTCACCAAGGTCGCCACGGCCGCGGCCGTCCTGCTCCTCGCCGACGACGGAGACGTGGACCTGGACGAACCCGTCAGCGAACTGCTGCCCGACTTATCAGGTCAGATACCCGAGGTGACGGTGCGTCACCTGTTGAGTCACACCGCCGGCCTCCCCACCGGACCCGACTCAGACAGCGCCGTCGGCACCACCGCCTCCCGGTACCTCTCCGCGGTCTGCACCGCCCGGAACACCCTGTTCCCGCCAGGCACCGGCTTCTCGTACTCCAACGCGGGCTACGTCGCCGCCGGCCGCATCCTGTCCGAAGTGACGGGTATGACCTGGCAGGAAGCAGTGGCAGCGCTCGTCCTGGAGCCCTTGGGCATCGTCCCCGCCTTCCTGGGCGACGCCACCCCCTCCCGGCCGCTCGCCAGCGGCCACGCCCTCAACACGGCAACGGGCCTGGTACGCCCGGCCCACCAGAACCTCGCCCCCGTGGAGGCCCCGGCCGGAGCGCTGCTGGCGAGCGCCGAGGACCTGGTCGCCCTGGGCAGGGCAGCGATCGGCGGGTCCGCCGGACTGCCGGCCGCCGTCGCCGACCGGATGCGGCACCCCGAACCGTCCGCCGACCCCGGTGCCCTCGCCGATTCCTGGGGCCTCGGCCTGGCCCTCTTCCGACAGGACGGCCGGGTGTGGTGCGGCCACGACGGGAACGCCCAGGGCACCTCCTGCCACCTGCGGGCGGACCCCGACAGCGGCGTCGTCGTCGCCTTCACCGGCAACGCGGGCGCCGCCACCGCCCTGTGGCGTGACATGGCCGCGGAACTCGCCCGGCTCACCGGCGTCCGCGTGCCCACCGCCCCGGCCGCCGACACCCGCCGCGGACTCGCCGTGTCGCTCCCGGAGTGCGCCGGAACCTACCGCAACGGGGGCATCGAGTACGTGGTGAAACTCGACGGGGACGACACGCCGACCCTGTCCGTCGACGGCGACTACCCCATCCCGTTGGTCTGCTATCCGGACCTGTCCTGCGACCTGATGGATCCGGCCACCGGCCGGGTCGAACCGGGCGGCCGTTTCCACCGTGATCCCGCCACCGGGGCCATCGATCGCCTGCAGATCTCCGGACGCACCGCGCGCCGCACAGGCACCCACTGACCGCGCGCCGGACCGGCACCGCCTGACGACGTGCCGATTCGGCACCGTCCGACGACCGCGTGCCGATCCGGCACCGCCCGACGGCCGTGCGCCGAACCGGCACCGTTCCCGCCGTGCGCCGGACCGGCACCGGTCCGTCCGTGCGCGCCACCGGCACGGCCCGATCGCGCCCCGCACCCGCCCCCGTACGCAAGGACCCGCACCGCTCCGGCGTGCCCACGCGCCGCCCGAGAACGGCGCGCCGGGTCCGCGCGCCGCCCCCGCCCGAAGGACTGCACCCCGATGACGGACCCGCACGCCCAGCGCCCCGCCATGCCCGTCCCCCCACGGGCCGGCACCGTCCCCCCGGCCCCCGTATGCGACGTCTCCCGTCACGTCCCGCTCGGTGAGCTGTTCACCGGGTGGGTGACGCGCGCCCCCGACGCCCCCGCAGTCACCGACGGCCGGAGCACCTGGTCGTACGCGGAACTCGCCCGGCGGGCCGGCCGGCTCGCCGCCCATCTGGCCGCGAGCGGCGCCGGACCGGAGCGGACGGTGGCCCTGGTCCTGCCGCGCTCGATGGAACTGATCGCCGCCGAGCTGGCCGTGGCCCTCACCGGTGCCGCCTTCCTCCCCGTGGACCCCGACTACCCGGCCGAACGACGGGCGCTGATGCTCGCCGACGCCGCTCCCGCCGTCGTCCTGGACGACCTCGGCCGAATACGCGCACTGATGGAGGGCCAGGAGCCGGAGACGGACCCGGTCCCGAGCCGGGCGCTCCCCGATCACGCGGCGTACGTCATCTTCACCTCCGGCTCCACCGGCACTCCCAAGGGCGTCACCGTCACCCACCGCGGCATCGCCGGTTTCGCCACGGCGGCCGCCGAACGCTACGCCGTCGGCCCGGGCGACCGTGTGCTGCAGTTCTCCTCGCCCAGCTTCGACGCCTCCGTGCTGGAGCTGTTCATCTCCGTGCTGTCCGGCGCAACTCTGGTCGTCCCGCCCAACGGGCCCTGGCTGGGCGACGAACTCGCCGCCGTCCTGGACGAACACCGCATCAGCCACGCCCTCATACCGCCGGCCGCCCTCGCCACGCTGCCCGACCCGGCGGACATCGGAGACCTGCCGTCGCTGCGCACCCTGATCGTCGGGGCCGAGGCATGCCCGGCCACGCTCGTCGACCGGTGGGCGCCCGGCCGCCGCATGATCAACTCCTACGGGCCGACCGAAGCCACCATCGTCGCCACCTGGACCGGACCACTGACCGCCGGCACCGGGACACCCGCCATAGGCAGCCCGCTTCCCGGCACCGAGGCGCACATCCTGGACGCGGCGCTGCGCCCGGTGCCGCCCGGTACCGAGGGCGAGTTGTACGTGGGCGGCGACGGACTGGCCCGCGGCTACCTCAACCGCCCCGGTCTGACCGCGGCACGGTTCGTCGCCCACCCGTCCGGGCCGCCCGGCGCCCGCCTCTACCGCACCGGTGACCGCGTGCGCCGACGCGCCGACGGCGACCTGGAGTTCCTCGGCCGGGCCGACCGGCAGGTCAAGGTCCGCGGCTTCCGCATCGAGCCCGGCGAGATCGAAGCCGCCCTGATGCGGGACCCAGAGATCCGCGAGGCCGTCGTCGTGGTACGTGACGAGGAACCCGCCCGGGGCCGGCTCATCGGCTACGTCACCCCCGCCGACCCCGCTCGCAGGCCCGACCCGCCCCGGCTGCGGGCCGGCCTCACCGCCGCCCTGCCGGCCCACATGGTGCCCTCCGCCGTCGTCGTGCTGGACGCGCTGCCGCTCACCCCACAGCACAAGATCGACCTGCGTGCGCTGCCCGCCCCCGGCGGCGCGCCGGCCGAGCAGCATGTCGAACCGCGCACCGACGACGAACGGACCCTGGCCGCGATCTGGGCCGACGTCCTCGGCGTCGACACCGTCGGCGTCACCGACGACTTCTTCGACCTGGGCGGCGACTCGATCCTCGCGGCCCGCACCCTGACCCGCATCCGGGAGGCGTTCGGCGCCAGGCTCACCCTGCGCGACGTGTTCACCGCGCGGACCGTCGGCGCGCTCGCCCCCCTGACCGCCGATCCGGCCGCCGCCCCGCCGGAGCCGATCCCCGCCGCCCCGCGCTCGGAGCCCGTCCCGCTCTCCAGCGCCCAGCGGCGCCTGTGGTTCCTCGACGACCTCGCCGACGGCGGCACCGAGTACAACACCGGCGTAGCGCTGCGGCTGCGCGGCCCCCTCGACACACCGGCCCTGGAACGCGCCCTGCACCGGCTCGCCGCCCGCCACGACTCACTGCGCACCACCTTCGCCACCGTCGACGGACAGGGTGTCCAGCTCGTCGCCGCCGAGGCGGAGCTGCCGCTGCGCACCACCGACGTCGGCCATGTGCCGGACGACCGGCGTGAGCAGGCCGTCGAGCGCCTGCTGACCGAGGAACTCCGCCGGCCCCACGACCTGGCGACCGGGCCCCTGACCCGGGCGCTGCTCATCCGCCGGGCACCCGAGGACCACGTGCTGCTGCTGGCCCAGCACCACATCGTCACCGACGGCTGGTCGGTCGGCGTCCTGACCCGGGACCTGGCGGCGCTCTACCGCGCGGAGGCCGCCGGCGAACCCGCCGACCTGCCCCGGCCGGACGTGCAGTACCCGGACTTCGCGCTGTGGGAGGTCGAGCGGCACACGTCCGACGCCGACGCGGACGACCTCGTCTACTGGAAACGCCACCTCGCCGGCCTCCAGCAGCTCGACCTGCCCACCGACCGGCCGCGCCCCGCGGTGCGCACCACCGCGGGCGCGGCTCACCGCCAGGACATACCGCGCCATCTGGTGGACCGGCTGCGGCAGCTGGCCGCGGGCCGCGACACCACCGTCTTCACGGTGTTCGCCGCGGCGGCGGCCGTGCTGTTCGCCCGCTACTCGGGGCAGCGGGACGTCGCGTTCGGCACCGTCACCAACGGGCGGGACCGCCGCGAACTGGAGGACGTGGCGGGCTTCTTCGCCAACACCGTCGTGCTGCGCGGCGAGGTCGACGACGCCGCCACCGTGGACCGGTTCGTGCAGACCATGCGCGCGACCGTGCTGGACGCGTTCGCCCATGACCGCGTGCCCTTCGACCGGGTGGTCGAAGAACTCGCCCCGCCGAGAGACCCCAGCCGCACCCCGCTGGTGCAGGCGCTCGTGGTCCAGCAGGCGGCGCCCGCCCGGCCGCCGGCCGCAGCCGGGGTACACATCGAGGAACATCCCTTGCCCCGCCCGGCCGCCCGCTTCGACCTCGTGCTTGAGTTCGCGCCGCGCGCCGACGGCGGCCACGAGCTGACGGTCGAGTACAACACCGACCTGTTCGACACGGCGACCGTGGCCCGGATGGCCCGGCAACTGCACCACCTGCTCGAAGGCATGGCGAACGGCCCGCACCGGACGCTGGCCGAACTCCCGCTGCTGTCCGACGACGAGCGGCACGTGCTCCTGGAGTCCTGGAACCCACCCGCGTCGGGCGAGGACCGGGCAGACGGCGCCACGCTCCCGGCGCTCTTCGAGGAGCAGGTGGCCCGCACTCCCGGCCAAACCGCCGTGACCTGCGGCGAGACCCGGCTGGACTACGCCGGGCTGAACCGGCGTGCCAACCGTCTCGCCCGGCTGCTGGCGGCGCGCGGTGCGGGGCCTGAGTCCCTGGTGGCGCTGTGCCTGCCGCGCACCGCCGGCCTGCTCCCGGTGCTGTGGGCCGTACTGAAGTCGGGCGCCGGATACCTGCCCGTCGACCCGGGCTACCCGGCCGAGCGCATCCGTTTCATGCTCAGCGACGCGGCTCCCGCCCTCGTCCTCGCCACCCGGGAGACCGCGCACGCGCTGCCCGAGGACTGCGAGCCGCTGCTGCTGGAGGACGTGGCGCCCTTCGTCGCCGACACCGCAGCCGACGCCCCGACCGGTGCCGACGCCGACCTCACGGACGCCGACCGCACGGCACCCCTCCACCCGTCCCACCCCGCCTACGTCATCTACACCTCCGGCTCCACCGGCCGGCCCAAGGGCGTGGTCGTCACCCACCGCAGCGTGGCCGCGCTCGCCGCCTGGGCCGGGGACACGTTCGGTTCGCGCGGCTTCTCCCACGTCGTCGCCTCCACCTCCCTCAACTTCGACGTGTCCGTGTTCGAGTTGCTGTGCCCCCTGCTGGCCGGCGGCAGCGTCGAAGTGGTCGCCGACCTCACCGCCCTCGCCGACCTCACGGACGGCTCCCGCCCGCGCCGGGCCGGACTGCTCAGCGGCGTGCCGTCCGCGCTGTCCCGCGTCTTCGGCGGCGACGGCGCCATCGAGGCGGACACCGTCGTCCTGGCCGGCGAGGCCCTGCCCGCCCGGACCGTCCGGGACATCAAGGACGCCATGCCCGCGGCCGAGGTGGCGAACATCTACGGCCCCACCGAGGCCACCGTCTACGCCACCGCCTGGTTCGCCGACGGCACCCTCCCCGACCAGGCCCCTCCCATCGGCCGTCCCGTCGCCCGCACCCGCGCCTATGTGCTGGACCGGCTGCTGCGCCCCCAGCCGCCGGGCGTCATCGGCGAGCTGTACCTCGGCGGCGGCGGACTCGCACGCGGTTACCTGCGCCGGCCCGGGCTGACCGCCGCCCGCTTCGTCGCCGACCCGTTCGGCGCACCCGGGGATCGCATGTACCGCACGGGCGACCTGGTGCGCTGGAGCGCCGACGGCCGGCTCGAGTACCTCGGCCGGGTCGACCAGCAGGTCAAGGTGCGCGGCTTCCGCATCGAACTGGGCGAGGTCGAGGAGGCCCTGCGCGGCTGCGCGGGCGTCACCGAGGCCGCCGCCACCGTCCGCGACGCCGACGGCCACCGCCGCCTGGCCGGATACGTGGTCGCCGCCCCCGGCGCCCGGGTGGAGCCGGAGGCCGTACGCCGCGAACTCGGGCGCACCCTGCCCGACTACATGGTCCCCTCGGCCATCCTGGTGCTGCCCGCCCTGCCGCTCAACCCCAACGGCAAGCTGGACCGCGGCCGGCTCCCCGATCCGGCACCGGCCGAACCCGCCGCACGCCACGTCGCGCCCCGCACCCCCACCGAACGAACCCTCGCCGCCATCTGGGCCGCCGTCCTGCACGTGGAGCGGGTCGGAGCGGACGACAACTTCTTCGCGCTGGGCGGCGACTCCATCCTCAGCATCCAGGTCGTGGCCCAGGCCAGGCAGGCGGGTCTGACGATCACCTCGCGGGACGTCTACCAGCACCAGACGGTCGCCGCCCTGGCCCGCCGCGCCGACGAGACGGGCACCTCCCGGACCGCCGCCCCGTCCGCCCCCTTCGACGCCACCGGCGCCGCGCCGCTGACACCCATCCAGCACTGGCTCTTCGACAGCGCCGGCGAGCGGGCCGGACACTTCGCCCAGACGCTGTCGCTGGAACTGCCCGCCGATGTCGAGGAAAGCGCGCTCCAGGCCGCCCTCGACGACGTGGTCGCCCACCACGACGCACTGCGCTCCCGCTTCCTCGCCGAGGGCACGGGCGTACGGTGGCTGATCGACGGCCCGGCCTCGCGCTGCCGCCTCACCCGCCACACCGGCCCGGACACCGACGCCCCGCACCTCGGCCCGTACGACCTGGACCACGGCCCGCTGCTGCGCGCCGTCCTGCACGACCGGGGCGACGGACGGCCGCCCGTGCTGCACCTGTCCGTCCACCACCTCGTCGTGGACGGCGTCTCCTGGCGCCTGCTCCTGGAAGACCTCGAACACGCCTACCGGGCCCGCCGCGAGGGCCGGGACGGCGCGGCCGCGCTGCCCCGCAAGTCCTCCCCGCTGCGCCAGTGGGCCGAGCGCCTGGCCGCGCACACCGCCGCCGGCGGTTTCGACGACGAGCGGGCGTACTGGATCCGCGAGACCGAAGGCGCCGGGGCGGCCCTGCCCGCGGACCGGGAGGGCACCAACACCTACGCCTCCCAGCGCTCGGTGACGGTGCGACTCGGCCCCGAGGACACCGAAGCGCTGCTGCGGACGCTCCCCGAGACGTACCGCACCCAGGCCAACGACGTCCTGCTCGCCGCGCTCGGGCGGGTGCTGTGCGGCTGGAGCGGGCACGAACGGGTCCTGGTCGACGTCGAAGGACACGGCCGCGAGGAGCTCTTCGCCGACCTCGACACCAGCCGCACCGTCGGCTGGTTCACCACCCGCCACCCCGTCGCCCTGGCCGTCCCGCCCGAGGCCGGCTGGGACAGCGTGCTCAAGCAGGTCAAGGAACACCTGCGCGCCGTGCCCCGGCACGGCATCGGCCACGGCGCCCTTGCCCTGCCGGGCCGCGACGGCGCACCCCTCGCGGCGACCGGCGCGCAGATCAGCTTCAACTACCTCGGCCGGTTCGGCCTGTCCGAGACCTCTGCCGAGGGCCTGTTCCGCGGACTGGCCCGTCCGCTGGAGCTGGACGCCGACCCCGCCTCGACGCGCCCGCACCCCCTGGAGGTGGTGGGGCGGCTCGACGGCGACAGCCTGGAGTTCACCTGGTTCTACTCCGACCGGCTGCACCGCCCGGAGACCGTCGCGGACCTCGCGGAACGCTACGCCGACGCGCTGGCCGGTCTCGCCCGGTACGCGGTCCGTCCCGGCGCCGCCGGACGCACCCCCTCGGACTTCCCGCTGGCACGGCTCGACCAGGACCACGTCGACCGGATCGCGGGGGAGGACCCGGCGGGCCTGGAGGACGTCCACCCGCTCACGCCCACCCAGGCCGGCATGCTCTTCCACCGGCTCTCCCAGGCCGACCGCGGCGTGTATTTCCAGCAGTTGACGTTCGTCCTGGACGGCGTACCCGACCCGGCGGTGCTGGCCGGCGCCTGGCAGCGGATCACCGACCGCACCCCGGTGCTGCGCGCACGGGTGGTGTGGGAGGACGTGCCCGAGCCGCTGCTCGTGGTGCAGCGCCGGGCCGCCGTACCGGTGGAGTTCGCCGACTGGCGCGGCCTGACCGCCGCCGAGCAGGACGAGCGACTGCGCGACCTGCTCGACCGGGACCGCGCCCGGGGCGTCGACCTGACCCGCGCACCGCTCCAGCGCCTGGTGCTGGCCCGGGTCTCCGACGGCGCGGTGCGCGTCGTGTGGTCCTTCGACCACCTGATCCTGGACGGCTGGAGCCTGTTCCAGGTGCTGTCCGACGTGTTCGCCTGCCACGCGGGCCTGTCCGGCACCGCACCGATGACGCTGCCCGAGCGCCGCCCGTTCCGCGACTACGTCGCCTGGCTGCGGGAGCACACCGACGGCGCCGACGCCGAACGGCACTGGCGGACCCGTCTGGACGGCCTGAGCGAGACCACCGCGCTTCCCTTCGACCGCGAGCCCCGCGAGAGCCACCGCGCGGAGTCGACGGCGGCCGTGCGCGTCACCCTGCCCGAGGCCACCACGAAGGCGCTGCAGGACCTGGCCAGGACGGCGGGCCTCACGATGAACACCCTCGTCCAGGGCGCCTGGGCGGTGCTGCTGAGCCGTCAGGCGGGCCGCGACGAGGCGGTTTTCGGCACCACCGTCTCCGGACGGCCCGACGAACTGCCCGGGGCCGACGCCATCACCGGCCTGTTCATCGCGACCCTGCCCACCCGGGTGCGGGTGCCGCGCGACGAGCCGCTGCTCACCTGGCTGGCCCGGCTCCAGCAGGAGCAGAGCGAGGACCGGCGCCACGACCACGTGCCGCTGCACCGGATGACGGCGTACACCGACCTGCCCGAGCGGGCCGCCCTGTTCGACAGCATCGTCGTGTTCGAGAACTACCCGGTCGACGACGACCTCGCCGCCGCGCACGGACTGCGGCTGACCGGCCTGGACGGCGTCGAGACCACCAACTACCCGCTCAGCCTGGTCGCCTACCCCGGCACGGAACTCGCCCTGCGCCTCGGCTACGACCCGGACCTCTTCGACGCCGCCACCGTCGAGCGGATGGCCGAGTACCTCACCGTCCTGCTGGAGGGCTTCGCCACCACCCCGCGGTCCGTCCCCGCCCGTCTGTCCCTGCTGACGGCCGCCCGCCGCGAGCAGGTGCTGCACACCTGGAACGACACGGCCACCGACGCGCCCGTCACGACCACCGCGGACCTCTTCGCCGCCCAGGTGGAACGCACCCCGGACGCCGTCGCCCTGCTGGCCGGCGACGAGCGGCTGACCTACCGCGACCTCGACGCCCGGGCGCGTGCCCTGGCCGGCCGGCTGGCCGCGCTCGGGGTGCGCCCGGAGGTCGCCGTCGGCGTGCTCATGGACCGCTCCACCGCCCTCGTCGTCGCCCAGCTCGCCCTCGCCCGCCTCGGCGGCGTCTACGTCCCGCTCGACGGCCGGGCCCCCGGGGACCGGCTGCGCACCATGCTCGCAGAGGCCGGCGCCGAGCTGCTGCTCACGGACGCCGAGTGGCACGGGACGGCCGCGGACCTGCTCCCCGAGGGACACGTCCTGCGCGCGGACCTCGACACCGACGGGCCCACCGCGGACCTCGCCACCGTGCCGCGCGTGCACCCGGACAACGTCCAGTACCTCATGTTCACCTCCGGCTCCACCGGCAACCCCAAGGGCGTGGCCGCACGGCAGCGGGACGTCGCCGCGCTCGCCCTCGACCGTGCCTTCACGAGCCACGACCGCGTCCTGGTGCACTCCCCGCACGCCTTCGACGCGTCCACCTACGAGCTGTGGGTTCCCTTGCTGCGCGGCGGCACGGCCGTCCTCGCCCCGCCGGGAGAGCTGGACGCCGCCGCCGTACGCCACGCGATCACCGAACAGGGCGTCGGCTGCGTGTTCCTGACCATCGGCCTGTTCCGGCTGTTCGCCCAGGAGGACCCCGCCTGCCTGCGCGGCGCCCGCGAGGTGTGGACGGGCGGCGAGGCCGTGCCCGGCGCCGCCGTACGGCGCGTGCTGGACGCCTGCCCCGACCTCACCGTCGTCGACGTGTACGGCCCCACCGAGACCACCACCTTCGCCACCCGCCGGCCCTTCCGCGCCGGTGACACCCTGCCCGCGGCGCTCCCCATCGGCCGCCCCCTCGACGACACCCGCGCCTACGTCCTGGACGGCGCCCTCCAGCCGCAGCCACCGGGCGTGCCGGGGGAGTTGTACCTCGCGGGCGCCGGCCTGGCCCGAGGCTACATCGGCCGTCCCGGCGCCACCGCGGCCCGCTACCTGGCCGACCCCTACGGACCGCCCGGCGGGCGGATGTACCGCACCGGCGACATCGTGCGCTGGAGCGCCGACGGCGACCTGCACTTCGTGGGACGCGCCGACGACCAGATCAAGATCCGCGGCTTCCGCGTCGAGCCCGCCGAGATCGAGGCCCGGCTCACCGCCCACCCGGCGATCGCCGAGGCGGTCGTGTCGGTGTCCCGGCACGAGGGACGCAAACGCCTGGTCGCGCACCTGGTGCCGGCCCCGGGCGCCGCCGTGCCGCAAGCGGCCGAGCTGCGCGCCCACGTGGCCGCCGAGCTGCCCGACTACATGGTCCCGGCCGCGTTCGTCCCCCTGGCCGAGCTGCCCCTGACCGCGAACGGCAAGGTCGACCGGCGCCGACTGCCCGAACCCGAGTGGTCCGCGGCGGCCGACGCCGCCTACCGCGCGCCGCGCACCGAGGCCGAACGGGTGCTCGCCGGCATCTGGGCCGAGCTGCTGGGTGTGGAACGCGTGGGCCTCGACGACCACTTCTTCATGATGGGCGGCGACTCGATCGTCAGCATCCAGGTCGTCTCCCGGGCCCGCACCGCCGGGCTCGCGCTGACCCCGAGGGACCTGTTCCGCCACCCCACGCTCGCCGCCCTGGCCGCCGCCTCGACCGGCGCCCGCGCGGCCGTCGCGGACACCGGCCCGGTGTCCGGGGAGGTCGCGCTCACCCCGATCCAGCACTGGTTCCTGGACGCCGAGCCGCCGCGCCCCGAGTACTTCAACCAGTCGGTGGTCGTCGAGACCGGCGAGGACGTCGACCCCCGTGCGCTGCGCGCCGCCCTGGCCGCGCTGTGGACCCACCACGACGCCCTGCGCGCCCGCTTCACCCGCGCGGCGGACGGCACCTGGCGCCAGGAGTACACCGTCGCGGACACCGACGTGCCGGAGCTGCTGCGGGTGCACGACCTGAGCGATCACGACGCGCAGGCCGCGTCGGAGACCGAAGCCCGCCTCTCCCACGAGGCGCACACCGGCTTCCGCCTGGACACCGGACCGCTGATCGCCGCGCGCCTGTTCACCGGCGCCGGCCGGACCCCGCGTCTGCTGCTGACGGCCCATCACCTGATCGTCGACGGCGTCTCCTGGCGCGTCCTGCTGGAGGACCTGGAGACCGCCTACCGGCAGGCCCGCGCCGGGGAGCCGGTCCGGCTGCCGGAGCGCACCACGTCCGTGCGGGAATGGGTGCGGCGGCTCACCAGCCGCACCGGCGAGGCGGACCTCGCCGCGCAGCGCGCCCACTGGGCGGACGTCGCCCGGCAGTGCGCCGAACCGCTGCCGGAGGACCTGGACGGCGGCAACACCGTCGCCGACCTGCGCGCCGTGACCGTACGCCTCGACCGGCAGCGCACCGAGGACCTCCTGCGCAAGGTCCCCGGCGTGTACCGCACCCGCGTCGACGACGTCCTGCTGACCGCCCTCGGCCGCGTCCTGGCCGACTGGACGGGCCGCCGCACCGTCGCCGTGGGCCTGGAGGGGCACGGCCGCGAGGACCAGCACTTCGACGACCTCGACCTGTCCCGCACGGTCGGCTGGTTCACCAGCCTCTACCCCGTCGCCCTCGACCTGCCCGAGGGCGACTGGGGCGCCGCGCTGAAGGCCGTGAAGGAACAACTGCGGGCCGTGCCCGACCGGGGCATCGGCTACGGCGCGCTGCGTCACCTCGCGGGCGACGAACGGCTCGCCGCCGCGCCGCTGCCCGGCATCAGCTTCAACTACCTGGGCCGGTTCGACTGGTCCGCCGCCGACGCCGAGCTGGTCCGGGCCGTGCCCGGCGGCCTGGACGGCGCCGAGGACCCCGCGGCGCCCCGCCCGCACCTGCTGGACGTGGTGGCCCGCGTCGAGGACGACGAGCTGGAGGTCACCTGGCACTACAGCGGCGGCCGCCACCGCGAGGAGACCGTCGCCTCCCTCGCCGAGGGCATGCTGCGCTCGCTGGAGGAGATCGTCGCGCACTGCGCCGCTCCGCAGGCCGGCGGCCGCACCCCCTCGGACTTCCCGCTGGCCCGGCTCGACCAGGCGGCCGTGGACCGGGTCGTGGGCGACGGCCGCGGCGTCGAGGACGTGTACCCGCTGACCCCGATGCAGGCGGGCATGCTGTTCCACAGCCTCCTCGACCCCCAGGGCCGCACCTACGTCAACCAGGTGCAGGTCGTCCTGCACGGCGTCACCGACCCGCACGCACTCGCCGCGGCGTGGCAGGACACGGCGGACGCCAACGCGATCCTGCGCACCCGCCTGGTGTGGCAGGAGACCGCCGAACCCCTCCAGGTGGTCGAGCGGCGGGCCGTCGTGCCGGTCACCCACCACGACTGGACCGACCGGACCGCCGAGCGGTGCGCGCACGAGACCGAAGCGCTGCTCGACGCCGACCGCGAGGCCGGCATCGACCTCGGCGCGGCCCCGCTGATGCGGCTCGCGCTGATCCGGCTGGCACCGGACCGGGTGCGCATGGTGTGGACGTTCCACCACGTGCTGCTCGACGGCTGGAGCGCGGCCCAGGTCTTCGACGAGGTGTGCGAGCGGTACGCGGCCCGTACCGCCGGCCGCCGCCCGCAGGTGCCCGACCGGGCCCCCTTCGCCCGCTACCTGGATTGGCTGACCGCCCAGGACACCGCCCGGGCCGAACAGCACTGGCGCGAGACCCTCGCCGGATTCGCCGTGCCCACCGAACTGCCCCGCGACCGGCGCCCCGCCGACGCCCACCGCGCGTCCTCGTCGGGCACGGTGCGGGTGACTCTCGGCACGGAGGTGTCGGCACGGCTGAGGGACACCGCGCAGCGGGCCGGGCTGACCGTCAACACGGTGCTCCAGGGCGCCTGGGGCCTGCTGCTGCACCACTACGGCGGCGGTGACGACGTCGTCTTCGGCACGACCGTGTCCGGCCGCCCGGCCGAACTGCCCGGCGTGACCTCCATGGTGGGCCTGTTCATCAACACCCTGCCCACCCGGCTGCGCATCGACCGGGACCGCCCCCTGCTGGAGTGGCTGCGCGAGGTGCAGGCCGCCCAGTCGGAGTCCCGGCGCCATGACTTCGTGTCCCTCGCCCAGTTGCAGTCGTGGAGCGAAGTGCCCGGAGGCACCGGTCTGTTCGACAGCATCGTCGTCTTCGAGAACTACCCGTTCGACGCGGGCGCCCTGGCCCGGCACGGACTCGCCGTCGAGCAGGAACGCGACGTCGAGCCGACCAGCTACGCGCTCAGCGTGGTCGTCGCCCCCGGCGACGACGTCACCGTGAGCCTCGACTACGACCCGGCCGCCTTCGACGCGGCCACCGTCGAGGGGATCGGCGCGAGCCTGCGCACCCTCCTGACGCAGCTCGCCGCAGACGCCGACCGCCCCCTCGCCGACCTCACCCCGCTCTCGGCCGCCGACGGGCGCCGCCTGCTGGACCGACTCGCCGGACCGGGCGCACAGCTCCCGCGGCACACCCTCCCGGACGCCTTCGCGGCCCAGGCCGCCCGCACCCCCGACGCGCCCGCCGTCAGCTCCGGCGCCGAGCACCTCACCTACCGGCAACTCGACGAACGCGCCAACCGGCTCGCCCGCCTGCTGATCGACGCCGGAGCCGGGCCGGAGCGGTTCGTCGCCCTGGCCCTGCCCCGCACCGCCGACCTGATCGTGGCGCTCCTGGCGGTCCTCAAGAGCGGCGCCGCCTACCTGCCCGTCGACCCCGGCTACCCGGCCGAGCGCATCGCGTTCCTCTTCGAGGACGTACGCCCCGACGCGGTCATCACCTGCGCGGAGACCTCCGCGCGGCTCCCGGAGGGCACATACACGCGGATCGCCCTGGACGACCCGGCCTGCGCCGCCCGGATCGCCGCCGCGTCCGCCGCACCCGTCGGCGACGACGAGCGGCGCGCCCGGCTGCTGCCGGACCACCCGGCCTACGTCATCCACACCTCCGGCTCCACCGGCCGGCCCAAGGGCGTCGTCGTCCCGCACGCCTCGGTGGTGGCGCTGACCGACTGGGCCGCCGCCGAGTTCACCGGCCGCGGACTCGCCCACGTCGTGGCGTCCACCTCGCTCAACTTCGACGTGTCGGTGTTCGAGATCTTCTCGCCGCTGCTGGCGGGCGGCCGGGTGGAGGTCGTCCGCGACCTGCTGGCCCTCGCCGAGCGGTCCGGGCCGTGGCGGGCGGGGCTGCTCAGCGCCGTGCCCTCCGCCCTCGGCCGGCTGCTGGCCGAGGACACCGTGCACGTCGGCGCCGACACCGTCGTCCTGGCCGGGGAGGCCCTGCCCGCCCGCGCCGTCCAGCAGGTGCGCGAGGCGATCCCCGGCTGCCGCGTGATGAACATCTACGGCCCCACCGAGGCCACCGTCTACGCCACCGCCTTCACCTGCGACCCGGCCGACCCCGACCGCGTCCCGCCCATCGGCCGGCCCGTCGGCGGCGCCCGCGCCTACGTCCTCGACGCCCGCACGCGCCCCGTGCCCGTCGGGGCGCCCGGGGAGTTGTACCTCTCCGGGACCGGGGTGGCCCGCGGCTACCTGAACCGGCCCGGCCTGACCGCCGGCCGCTTCCTCGCCGACCCCTTCGGCCCGCCCGGCAGCCGCATGTACCGCACCGGCGACCTGGTCCGCTGGACCGCCGACGGCGACCTGCTGTACCTGGGCCGCACCGACGACCAGGTCAAGGTGCGCGGCTTCCGCATCGAACTCGGCGAGCTGGAGGCCGCGCTGGCCCGGCACCCGCAGGTCGCCGCGGCCGCCGCCCGCGTGGTCGAACACGACGGCCACAAACGCCTCGTCGGCTACGCCGTGCCGCGCGCCGGCGACCTCCCGGCGCCGGCCGAGCTGCGGGCGTTCCTCGCCCGCACCCTTCCCGACCACCTGGTCCCGGCGGCCGTGATGCCCCTGGAGCGGCTGCCGCTGGGCGCCACCGGCAAGCTGGACCGGCGCGCCCTGCCGCAACCGGTGTGGTCCGCGGCTCCCACCACGCAGGACACCCGGCCGCCGCGCACCGCCACCGAGCAGACCCTCGCCGCGATCTGGGCACAGGTGCTGGGGGTGCCCGAAGTGGGCGCGACCGACAACTACTTCGCGCTCGGCGGCGACTCCATCCTCGGCATCCAGATCGTCTCCGCGGCCCGCCGGGCCGGACTGACCCTGACACCTCGTCACCTCTTCGCCCACCAGACGATCGCCGAACTCGCCGCCGCGGTCGACGCCTCACCGGGCGGCCCGGCCACCGCCACGGCCGACCAGGGCCCGGTCATCGGGGACGTCCCCCTCACACCCGTACAGCACTGGCTGTTCGACACCCTCATCGGCGACCCGGCCCACTTCACCCAGGCGGTCTCCTACGAGGTGGCGCCCGACACCGACGAGACCCTGCTGCGCGCCGCCCTAGCGGCGGTGCTGGAGCAGCACGACGCGCTGCGCACGCGGTACGAGCACACGGGCGACGGCCGGTGGCGGCAGTTGGGCACCCCGCCCGGCGCCGCACCGCACCTGGAGGTGCACCGCGCCCCGGAGGAACCGGCCGCCGTGGCCGCCGCTCTCGGCTCAGGGTTCGACCTGACCGGCGGGCCGCTGCTGAAGGCCGCCCTGTGCCACCGGGACGGCGACCTGCCGCCGGTCCTGCTGCTGGCCGCCCACCACCTGGTCGTCGACGCGGTGTCCTGGCGGGTGATCCTCGAAGACCTCGACACCGCCTACCGGGCACTGCTCGCCGGGGGAACCCCCGACCTGGGCGCGAAGACGACCTCCTTCCGCGACTGGGCCCGGCGCCTGGCAGCGCACACCGCCGACGGCGGCTTCGACGACGAGGCCGCCCACTGGAGCGCCCTTCACCCGACCGGCCTGCCGACCGACCTCCCCGGCGGCAACACCGCCGCCGACGAGGAGACCGTGACGGTGAGCCTCGGCGCCGAGGAGACCGAGCGTCTGCTGAAGGAGGTGCCCGACGCCTACCGCACACGCGTCAACGACGTACTGCTGTGCGCGCTCGGCCGCGTCCTCGCCCGCTGGACGGGACGGGACCGGGTGGTGGTCGCGCTGGAGGGGCACGGCCGCGAGGACCTCTTCGACGGCGTCGACCTGTCCCGCACCGTCGGCTGGTTCACCACCATGTTCCCCGTCGGCCTCGACGTGCCCCGCGACGCCGGCCTCGGCACCGCGCTGAAGACCGTCAAGGAGAACCTGCGGGCCGTACCGCGCGGGGGAGTGGGCTACGGCGCGCTGCGGCACCTGCACCCCGAGGGACCCGAACTGCCCGACCTGCCGCAGGTGGGCTTCAACTACCTCGGGCAGCAGGACCTCGGCGCCACCGGAGACGGTCTGCTGCGGGCACCCCACGAGGGCCTGACCGGCGGCATGGACCGCTCGGCGGACCGGCCCCACCTCATCGACGTGCTCGGCCGGGTCACCGACAAGCGGCTGGAGTTCACCTGGTCGTACTCCCGCGCGGTGCACCGGCAGGACACCGTCGCCCGCCTCGCCGAGGAGACGGCCGAGGAACTGCGCCGGATCGTCCGGCACTGCGCCGGGCCCGGCGCGGGCGGCCGCACGCCGTCCGACTTCCCGCTGGCCGCCCTGGAGCAATCCGCAGTCGACCGGCTCGTCGGCGACGGCCGGGACGTGACGGACGTCTACCCGCTGACCCCCACCCAGACCGGCATGGTCGTGCACGGAATGGACGAGCCCGGTGAGGGCCTGTACGTCGAGCAGATCACCTTCGTCGCCGACGGCGTACGCGACCCCGCGCTGCTGGCGGACGCCTGGCAGCACGTCGTGGACGCCACGCCCGTGCTGCGCACCGCCGTCGCCCTGACCGGGGTCCCGACGCCGCTGCAGACCGTGCACCGCCGCGTCCCGCTGCCCGTCAGCCGGCTCGACTGGAGCGACCTCGACCCGGCGCGGCAGGCAAGCGAACTGCGCAGGCTGCTCAACGAGGACAAGGCCCGCGGCATCGACCTGCACCGCCCCCCGCTGCTGCGCGTCACCCTGATCCGCCTCGGCGCGGACGAGGTGCGCGTGGTGTGGACCTTCCACCACGTCCTGCTGGACGGCTGGAGCGTCTTCCACGTGCTGTCGGACGTCCTTCAGGCGCACGCCGCGCTCGCCGCCGGGACCGAGCCGCGGCTGCCTCAGCGGCGGCCCTTCGCCGACTACGCCGCCTGGCTGGCCGGCCGCGACACCGCCGCCGCCGAGGAGCACTGGAAGGCCGCCCTCGCCGGATACGCCGCGCCGACCCCGCTGCCGTACGACCGCAGGCCCGCCCCGGGCGCCGCCGCCCGGTCGGGCACCTGGCTGTCGCAGCGGCTCGACGCGGACGGCACCGCCCGGCTGACCGACTTCGCGCGCCGCCACCGGCTCACCCTCAACACCCTGGCCCAAGGTGCCTGGGCGCTGCTGCTGGCGCGCGCCGGGGGCGGCCGGGAGGTGTGCTTCGGCACCACGGTCTCCGGACGGCCCGCCGACCTGGCCGGCGCGGACACCATCACCGGCCTGTTCATCACCACCCTGCCCGCGCGGGTCACGGTGGACGAGTCCACGCCGTGCACCGCCTGGCTGCGGGAGCTGCAGGCCGCCCGCGCCGAGGACCGGCGCTTCGACCACGTGCCGCTGACGGACCTGCACCAGTGGAGCGAACTGCCGCCGGGCACGCCCTTGTTCGACAGCCTGCTGGTGTTCGAGAACTACCCGGTCGGTGACGCCACCGCCGGTGCGCACGGTGTGCGCGTGCACGGCCTCGACGCCCGCGAGGCGACCAACTACCCGCTGACCGTCGTGATCTCGCCCGGCGACGAGCTGACCGTGGAACTCGGCTACGACCCCCGGTACTTCGACGAGACCACCGCCGAGGCCCTGGCCGCCCGGCTGGTGCACGGCCTGACCGCCCTGGCCGCGTCCGGTGACGAGGCGCCGCTGCACGCGGTGGACGTGCTGCCGCCCGCCGAGCGCCACCGGCTGCTGCACGGCCCCGCCCGCCCGCACCTCCCGCTTCCGCCCCCGGCGACGCTGCCCACGCTGATCGAGGCCGCCGTCGACCGGTGGCCCGATCAACCGGCCCTCGAAGCCGGGGAGTCGACGCTCACCTTCGCCGAGGCGGAGGCCCGCGCCAACCTGCTGGCCCACCGGCTCATCGCGCGCGGTGCGGGGCCCGGCGACCTCGTCGCGCTGGTCCTGCCGCGCTCGGCGGACATGGTCCTCGCCCAGCTCGCCGTGGCCAAGGCGGGCGCCGCGTTCCTCCCGGTGGACCCCGGTTACCCGGCCGAGCGGGTCGAGCTGATGCTGCGTGACGCGCGGCCCGCCGTCACCCTGACCGCCGAGGAGGTCGCCGGCCTGCTCGCGGCACCGCCCGACGGCACGCCCGGCCACCGGCCCGCCGACACCGACCGCGTGCGCCCGCTGCACCTGGACGACCCGGCGTACGTCATCTACACCTCCGGCTCCACCGGCACCCCCAAGGGCGTCGTCGTCACCCACCGGGGACTGGCCGCGTTCGCCGCCGCCGAGGCCGCGCACTACCAGGTGGGTGCCGGGGGCCGCGTGCTGGCCTTCGCCACGCCCAGTTTCGACGCCTCCGTGCTGGAGCTGTGCATGTCCCTGCCGCAGGGCGCGGCCCTCGTCGTACCACCGCCCGGGCCGCTGCTCGGCGCCGACCTGGCCGGCGTCCTGCGCGACGCGCGCATCACGCACACCCTGCTGCCGCCCGCCGCGCTCGCCACCCTCCCGCCGGACACCCCCGGCACCCTGCCCCACCTGCACACCCTGATCGTCGGCGCGGACGCCTGCCGGGCCGAGCTGGTCACCCGGTGGGCACCGCACCACCGCATGGTCAACTCCTACGGCCCCACCGAGGCCACCGTCGTCGCCACCTGGTCCGACCCGCTGGAACCCGACGGCGAGGCACCGCCCATCGGCCGCGCCCTGCCCGCCACCGCCGCCTACGTCCTCGACGCGCGCCTGCGTCCCGTCCCGGACGGTGTCCCCGGCGAACTGTGGCTCGCCGGACCGGCCCTGGCCCGCGGCTACCTGGGCCGCCCCGGCATGACGGCGACCCGCTTCACCGCCGACCCGTTCGGGCCGCCCGGCACGCGCATGTACCGCACCGGCGACCTGGTCCGCCGCGACGCCCGCGGCGAACTGCGCTACCTGGGCCGCACCGACCACCAGCTCAAACTGCGCGGCCACCGCATCGAGGCCGGTGAGGTGGAGGCCACCCTGGTGCGCCACCCGGCGGTACTGGACGCCGTGGTGAGCGTGCGCGAGGACGAACCGGGACTGCCGCGCCTGGTGGCCCACGTGCTCGCCGCCCCAGGCGCCGAACCGCCCACCGGCGCCGATCTGCGGGCCCTCGCCGCCCGCACCCTGCCCGGGCCGATGGTGCCCTCGGCGTTCGTGGTCATGGACCGCTTCCCGCTCACGGAGAACGGCAAGACCGACCGGGCCGCGCTGCCCGCCCCCGTCCCGGAGACCCGGGAGCCCGACGCGGGGTACGTAGCGCCGCGCACGCCCACCGAGGAGGCCGTCGCCGCCCTGTGGGAGGAGGCGCTGGAGACCACCGTGGGCGCCGAGGACGACTTCTTCGCCCTGGGCGGCGACTCCCTGCGCGCCCTGCTCATCGCCTCCCGCGCCAACGACACCTTCGGCGTGACCCTCACGCCCCGCGACGTCCTGGTGGGCCGCACCGTCGCCGCCCTGGCGGACCTGGTGGAGGAACAGGTGCTGAGCGAACTCGAAGACGCCGCACGCGGCGACAGCGACCACGATGAACGGTGAGGACCGGACGACCATGACGTCTTCGAAGCGAAACCGTGCCGAGGCCCTCCCGCAGGACCTCCAGGAAGCACTCCGCCGCCGGCTGGCCGGACGGGCCGCCGCGGGCGCCCCCGGCGCCGCCCGGCAGGCCATCCCGCGCGCCGACCGCACTCGGCCGCTGCCGCTGTCCTTCGCCCAGCAGCGCCTGTGGTTCCTGGACCGGCTGCGCCCCGGCGACCCGCGCTACAACAGCGCCGTCGCGCTGCGCCTGACCGGCGCCCTCGACCGCACCGCCCTGTCCGCCGCGCTGGAGCACGTGGTGGGGCGGCACGAGGCGCTGCGCACCACGTTCCAGGAGCACGACGGCACCCCCGCGCAGACCGTCCACCCCGCCGGCCCGCTCCCGCTGCCCGTGCACGACCTCACGGGTGCGGCCGGCGCCGACCCCGAGGCGGCGCTGCTGGCCGAGTACGAGCGGCCCTTCGACCTGGAGGCAGGGCCGCTGCTGCGCGCCCTGCTCCTGCGGGAGGCTCCCGATACCCACGTCCTGCTGCTGACGGCCCATCACATCGTGACCGACGGCTGGTCGATGGGCGTCCTGCTGGACGAACTGTGCACCGCCTACGACGCCCTCGCCCAAGGCGCGAGGCCCGCACTGGCGCCGGTGGCCACGCAGTACCCGGACTTCGCCGTCTGGCAGCGCGAGCAGCTGTCCGGCACCCGGCTGGAGCGTCAGCTGGCGCACTGGAAGGAGAGACTGTCAGGAGCGGTCGCACCCGAACTGCCCCTGGACCGGCCGCGCCGCGCGGAGGAGTCCGGCGCGGGCGCGGTGCACACCTTCACCGTCCCGGCGGCCACCACGGCCCGGCTGAAGCAGCTCGCGGCCGAGCAGCACACGACCCTGTTCACCGCCCTGGTCGCCGCCTGCCAGACCCTGCTGGCCCGCTGGTCAGGGCAGGACGACATCACCGTCGGCTCGCTCACCCCCGGGCGCGGACGCACCGACCTGGAGCGGGCCGTCGGGTTCTTCGTCAACACCGTCGCGCTGCGCACCCGCGTCGAGACGAGCGGCACCTTCCGTGACCTGCTCACCGCCGCCGCCGACACCGTCAACGACGCCTTCGCGCACGGCGACACGCCGTTCGAGCGGCTGGTGGAGGCCGTCGGCGCCACCCGCGAGGCGGGCCGCAACCCGCTGTTCGACGTGATGGTGCTGCTGCACCCGGCGCCGCCCACCGCGCCCGACCCGCACGGCCTGACCGCCTCCCCGGTCGCCGTGCCCCGGCGAGCCGCCACGTTCGACCTGAGCGTGGAGTTCGTGCCCGACGGCGACGGGCTGACCGGCTTGCTGGAGTACCGCACCGACCTGTTCGACGCGGCCACCGCCGAGCGCATGGCGGACCAGTTGCTGCGCACCCTGGACGGCGCCGCCGCCGGCCCCGACCGGCCGCTCGGCGCCCTGCCCCTGCTCTCGCCCGAGCAGGAGCGGCAGGTGACGCGGGACTGGAACGCCACCGCGCGTCCGGTGCCCGGGGAGAGCCTGCCCGAGCTGTTCGCACGGCAGGCGGCCCGCACCCCGCACGCCACCGCCCTCGTCGCCGGCGACGTACGCCTGGACTACGCGACGCTCGACGCGCGTGCCGACCGCCTGGCCCGCCACCTGGTGGCGCGGGGAGCCGGACCCGAGCGCCTGGTCGCCCTGCGACTGCCGCGCACCGCCGACATGATCGTGGCGATCCTCGCCGTCTGGAAGGCCGGCGCCGGTTACCTGCCGCTCGACCCGGCGCTGCCCGAGGACCGGGTGCGGTTCCTGCTGGAGGACGCGCGGCCCGCGTTCGTCCTCGACGAGGCCGCCCTGCGGGAGGCCGACGACACCATCGGTGGTCCGCTCGCCCCGCCGCACCCCGACACCACCGCCTACGTCATCTACACCTCCGGCTCCACCGGCCGCCCCAAGGGCGTGACCGTGACCCACCGCTCCGCCGCGAACCTCCTGGCGGGCCACCGCGAAGGGTTCGTCGCCGAGGCCGGCGGCGGGCCGCTGAACGTGGCGCTCACGGCGTCGTTCTCCTTCGACACCTCGCTGGAGGGCGTGCTGCTGATGGCCGACGGCCACCCGCTGCACCTGGTCGACGAGACGACCCGCCTCGACGCCGCCGCGCTGGTCGAGTACGTCGTCGAGCACCGCGTCGACTTCCTCGACCTCACCCCCACCTACCTGCGCCAGCTGCTGCCCGCCGGACTGCTCGACGACCCGCGCCACCACCCGCGCGTCCTCATGCTCGGCGGCGAGGCCGTCGGACCCGCGCTGTGGCGGGAACTGGCGGCGCGGCACGACGTGGCGGCGTACAACTTCTACGGGCCCACCGAGTGCACCGTCGACGCGCTGGCCTGCCGGATCGAGGGCGAGGGCCGGCCGACCGTGGGCCGCCCGCTGCCCAACGTGCGCGCCTACGTCCTCGACGACCGGCTGCGGCCCGTGCCGCCCGGCGTCGGCGGTGAGCTGTACCTGGCCGGTGTGCAACTGGCCCGTGGCTACAGCGGGCGGCCGGGACTGACGGCCGCGCGGTTCCTGCCCGACCCGTTCGGGCCGCCCGGTACCCGCATGTACCGCACCGGCGACCTGGCCCGCTGGAGCGCCGACGGACGCCTGGACTACCTGGGGCGCGCCGACGACCAGGTCAAGGTGCGCGGCCACCGCATCGAGCCCGGCGAGGTCGAGGCGGCCCTGACCGACCTGCCCGAGGTCTCCGCCGCCGTGGTCGTCGCCGTCACCGACCCGCACGGCCACGTCCGGCTCGCCGCCCACCTCGTTCCCGCTGACCCCGACGCGCCGCCCGCCGCGGGCGACGTACGGTCCGCCGTACGGCGGGTGCTGCCCGACCACATGGTGCCGTCCTCCTTCACCGTGCTCGACGCCCTGCCGATGACCGTCAGCGGCAAGGTCGACCGGCGTGCCCTGCCCGCGCCCGACTTCGAAGGCGCCGAGCAAGAGCGGGAGTTCGTCGCCCCGCGCACCCCCGAGGAGGAGACCCTCGCCCGCATCTGGGCCGAGGTGCTGGGCGCGCGCCGGGTCGGCGTGACCGACAACTTCTTCGAGCTGGGCGGCGACTCCATCCTCAGCATCCAGGCCGTCTCCCGCGCCCGCGCGGCGGGGCTGCACCTGACCTCGCGGGACGTCTTCCGCCACCAGACCGTCGCCGACCTCGCCGCCGCCGCGTCCGTGCGCACCGCGCAGGCGCCCGCGCCCCGCCGCCCCGCCGAGCGGGGCCCGGCGCCGCTGACCCCCGTGCAGGAGTGGTTCCTCGCCACCCACGGCCCGCTGCGGCACTTCACCATGTCGATGCTGCTGGACCTGCCGCACGACCTCGACGCCCCGGCGCTGGAGCGTGCCCTGGAGGCGCTGGCCGCGCACCATCCGGCGCTGCGCACCCGCTTCGCCCGCTCGGGGGACACCTGGCTCCAGCACCCCGGCGAGGGCCCGGCCACCGGGCTGCTCACCCGCCATGACCTCTCCGGCGCCACGGACCCGGCGGCCGAACGCGAACGCGCCGCCGGGGCCGCCCGCGCCTCGATCGACCCGGCAACCGGCGCCCTGCTGCGCGCCGTCCTGTTCACCCGTACCGGCGAGCGCCCCCAACTCTTCGTCACCGCACACCACTTGGCGGTGGACAGCGTCTCCTGGCGGATCCTGCTCGCCGACCTCGCCGAGGCCTACCGGCAGGCCGCCGGGGGAGAGGCGGTCCGGCTGGAGCCCGTCGCCACTCCATTCACCGACTGGGCCGCGGACCTCGCGCGCCGGGTGAGCGAGGGCGACCTCGACGCCGACCTGCCGCACTGGACGGCCGAGGCCGCCGAGCCCCGCAGCCCGCTGCCCGTGGACCGCCCCGGCACCCCGCCGGCCGGTTCGGTCCGCACCCTCGACACCCGCGTGGACCGCGCTACCACCGAGGCGCTGCTGCGCCGGGTGCCCGCCGTCTACCGCACCCAGGTCAACGACGTGCTGCTCGGCGCGCTGAGCCGGGTCCTCGCCGACTGGACGGGCGGCGAGCGCGTGACCGTCCTGCTGGAGGGCCACGGCCGCGAGGACGACACGCTGGACCTGTCCCGCACGGTCGGCTGGTTCACCGCCCAGTACCCCGTCACCCTCGCGCCCGCCGGACCGTCCGGGGCGCCCGACTGGGGCGCCACCCTCAAGGCGGTGAAGGAACGGCTGCGGTCCGTGCCCCGGCATGGCCTGAGCTACGAGGCCCTGGCCCGCCTCGGTTCGCCCGACCCGGCCGCCCGAGCCCTGCGGGACGTGCCGCTGCCGCAGATCAGCTTCAACTACCACGGCCAGTGGGAGGCCTCCGACGGCGGCGACTTCGCCCCGGCGGGCGAGGCACCCGGCCGCGACATCGCCCCCGACGAACCGCTGGACCACCTGCTGGACGTCTCCGCCGTGGTCACCGACGGCGAACTGCGGATCACCTGGCACTACAGCGACCAGGTGCACGACGAGGACACCGTCCGCGCCCTCGCCGACGGCATGACCCGCGCGCTGGCCGCGATCACCGAGCACTGCGCCCGGCCCGGCGCGGGCGGCCGCACTCCCTCCGACTTCCCGCTTGCCCGCCTCGACCAGGAGCGCTTGGACCGGCTGGTCGGCGACGGCCGCGACGTGGAGGACGTCCTGCCGCTGACCCCGCTCCAGGAGGGCATGCTCTTCCACCGGCTGGTCGGCGGCCCCGACGACGTCTACGTCGACCAGGCGGGACTGCTGCTGGACGGCGTCGCCGACCCGCACGCCTTCGCCGTCGCCTGGCAGCGTGTCACCGACCGCACACCCGCCCTGCGCACCTGCGTGGTCTGGGAGGAGGTCCCGGTGCCCCTCCAGGTCGTGCGCCGCGACGTGCGGGTGCCGGTCACCCACCTCGACTGGCGTGATCTGGACGAGACGGAACGCGCCGAACGCCTGGACCGGCTGCGGGCCGACGACCTGGCCCGGGGCATCGACCTCGCCGCCGCGCCCCTGATGCGGCTGACCATGGTCCGGCTGCCGGATGCCCGGCTGCACCTGCTGTGGACCTCCCACCACCTGATCCTGGACGGCTGGAGCCTGGCCCAGGTGCTGACCGAGGTGTGCGAGGAGTACGCGGCGCTCACCGCGGGCACCGAGCTGCGGCCGCCGCTGCGGCGCCCCTTCGGCGCATACGTGCGCTGGCTGGCCGAGCAGGACCCCGACGCCGCGCGCGCCCACTGGCAGGGCGTCCTCGCCGCCTTCGCCGAACCCACCCCGCTGCCCACCGACCGCCCCCTGCGCGATGCCCATCAGGCCCGCTCCGCGGAGGTGCACACGGCCGGTCTCGACGCGGAGGCGTCGGCCCGTCTCGTGCGCACCGCCCGTGCGGCCGGCCTCACCCTCAACACGGTCGTCCAGGGCGCCTGGGCCTTGCTGCTGGCCCGCTACGCCGCCCAGGACGACGTGGTGTTCGGCACGACCGTCTCCGGGCGGCCCGACGACCTGCCCGGCGTCGAGTCGATGGTCGGCATGTTCATCAACACCGTGCCCACCCGGGTCCGCGTCGACGCCGGGCGTCCGGCGGGGGCCTGGCTGCGTGAACTCCAGGACGCGCAGGCCGAGTCGAGGCGATTCGCTGCCGCGTCGCTCGCCGAGCTGACCCAGCTGAGCGACGTGCCGTCCGGCAGTCCGCTCTTCCACAGCATGGTCGCCTTCGAGAACTACCCCTTCGACGAGGCCCGCACGGCCGGGTCCGGGATCCGGCTGGCCGGGGTGACCTCCCGCGACGCCACCAACTACCCGCTCGTCCTGCGCGCCCACCACGGCGAGCGCCTCGGCTTCGACCTCGCCTACGACCCGGACCTGTTCGACGCGGCGACCGTCAGCGCCCTCGCCGGCCGGCTCTGCCTGCTCCTCAACGGGCTGGCCGACGGCACCGACCGGCCGCTGCGCGCCCTGACGTGGACCACGGCCGAGGAACGGCGCCGGATCCTCACCGACTGGAACGGCACCGAGTCCGGCCGTCCCGCCGAAACACTGGTGGACCTGTTCGAGGCGCAGGCCGCCCGCACCCCCGGCGCCATCGCCGTCACCTGCGGAACCGAGCACCTGGACTACGCGACCCTCGACGCCCGCGCCGGCCGGCTCGCCCACCGCCTCGCCGAACTCGGCGCCGGACCCGAGCGGTTCGTCGCCCTCGCCCTGCCCCGCTCCACCGACCAGGTCGTCGCGGTCCTCGCCGTGCTGAAGTCCGGCGCGGCCTACCTGCCGATCGACCCGCACTCGCCCGCCGAACGCATCGCGCACCTCCTCACCGACGCCACCCCGGTGACCCTGGTGACCACCCGCGACACCGCGGCCCGCGTCGACGGCACCGGTGTGCCCGTCGTCCTGCTCGACGCCCCGGACGAGGAGGCCGGCCTCGCCCGGCGCCCGGCCACAGGACCCGTCCCGGCCCGCCGCCCGCTGCCGGAGAGCCCCGCCTACGCCATCTACACCTCCGGCTCCACCGGCCGTCCGAAGGGCGTGGTGATCCCGCACGCCAGCGTGGTGCGGCTGTTCACCCGCACCCGCCCGTGGTTCGACTTCGGTCCGCAGGACGTGTGGACACTGTTCCACTCCTACGCGTTCGACTTCTCCGTGTGGGAACTGTGGGGCCCGCTGCTGCACGGCGGCCGGCTCGTCGTCGTACCCGACGAGACCGCCCGCTCCCCGGAGGACTTCCTGCGGCTGCTGGCCGACGAGGGGGTCACCGTCCTCAACCAGACGCCGTCCGCGTTCTACCCGCTCGTGCGCGCCGACGCCGAACACCCCGACACCGGTGCCCGCCTCGCCCTGCGCACGGTGATCTTCGGCGGTGAGGCCCTCGACGTCGGCCGGCTCGCCGACTGGTGGGCCCGCCACCCGGCCGACGCGCCGCGCCTGGTGAACATGTACGGCATCACCGAGACCACCGTGCACGTCACCCACGCCCCGCTCGACCCCGCCACCGCCGCGCACGGCCCCGCCAGCCCCATCGGCGTCGGCATACCCGACCTCAGGGTGTACGTGCTGGACGCCGGCCTGACCCCCCTGCCGCCGGGCGCGACCGGGGAACTGTACGTGGCGGGAGAGGGCCTGGCCCGTGGCTACCTGGGCCGCCCCGGCCTGACCGCCACCCGGTTCCTCGCCGACCCGTTCGGCCCGGCCGGCAGCCGCATGTACCGCACGGGCGACCGGGCGAAGTGGCGGGCCGACGGCACCCTGGAGTACCTGGGCCGCGCGGACGCCCAGGTGAAGATCCGCGGCTACCGCATCGAGCCCGGCGAGATCGAGGCCGCCCTGCACGCCCACCCCGGTGTCGCCGACGCCGCCGTCGGCGTGTTCGAGGACACCTCCGGCACCCGCCGCCTGGTGGCGCACGTCGTCGGCACCAGCGGCGCCACACCTCCGGCGGCCGAGCTGCGCGCCCACCTGGAACGGCTGCTGCCGTCCCACATGGTGCCCGCCGCCTACGTCCCGATGGACGCCCTCCCGCTCACCGTCAACGGCAAGCTCGACCGGCGCGCCCTGCCCGCCCCGACAGCGGACGGCTACGCCGCCGACACCGACCGGACCGCACCGCGCACCCCCGCCGAACGGGCCGTCGCCGCCGCCTGGTCGGACGTCCTCGCGGTCGGGGAGGTGTACGCCGGGGACGACTTCTTCGCGCTCGGCGGCGACTCCATCCTCGCCGTCCGCGTCACCGCCCGGCTGCGCGCCGCGTTCGGCCCGGACGTCTCCCCGCGCCTGCTGTTCACCCACAGCACGCTGTCCGCGCTCGCCGCCGAACTGGGCGAACCGGCCGGCGAGCCCTCCGAGCCGCCCGCCGACGCGATCCCGGCGACCGCCCCGCAGACCCCGGCGCCCCTGTCGTACGCCCAGCAACGCCTGTGGTTCCTCGACCGCTTCGAGCCCGGCAGCACCGAGTACACGACGCTGTCCGTGCTGCGCCTGCGCGGCCCGCTCGACCAGCGGGCCCTGCGCACCGCCCTGGACGGCCTCGTCGCCCGCCACGAGGCCCTGCGCACCACCTTCACCGAACAGGACGGGCAGCCCCGGCAGATGGTGCACCCACCGCACCCGGCCGCCCTCACCGTGGACGACCTCACCACCGCATCCGATCCGCGGGCCGCACTGGACGAGCTGCTGGAGCGCGAGGCGGCCGCGCCCTTCGACCTGGCGACCGGACCCCTGCTGCGCGCCCGCCTGGCCCGCACCGCCGACGACGAGCATGTGCTGGCCCTCGCCGTCCACCACATCGTGACCGACGGCTGGTCGCTCGGCGTCCTCGGCCGGGACCTGGGCGAGCTGTACGCGGCCGCCCACGAGGGCCGCCGTCCCGAACTCCCCGAACTGCCCGTGCGGTACGCCGACCACGCCGCCTGGCAACGCGCCCGCACCGACCAGGTCGAGCGCCAACTCGCCCACTGGCGCGAGAAGCTGGCCGGCGTACCGCCCCTGGAGCTGCCGACCGACCGGCCGCGTCCCGCCGTACGCACCCGCGAGGGCGCGCTCGTGACCTTCACCCTGCCCGCCGAGCTGACCGACCGGCTGCGCGAGCGGGGCCGGGAGGCCGACGCCACCCTCTACATGACCCTGCTCACCGCGTGCACGGTCCTGCTGTCCCGCTGGGCCGATCAGGACGACTTCGCCGTCGGCACCGTCACCGCGGGCCGGGAGCGGCCCGAACTGCACGATGTCGTCGGCATGTTCGTCAACACGCTGGTGCTGCGCAACGAGGTGCGGCCCGGCACGTCGTTCCGCGCGCTCCTCGAGCGGGTGCGCGGCACCGTCCTGGACGCGTTCGCCCACCAGGACGTCCCCTTCGAACGGCTGGTGGACGCCCTCCAGCCCGAGCGGGACACCAGCCGCACCCCCCTGTTCCAGGTCATGGTCGCCCTGCACAACCTGGGCGCCGAAGCCCCCGTCCTGCCGGGTCTGGACGCCGAGCCGCTCCTGCCGCCGGTCCGGCACGCGACCTTCGACCTGGCCTTCGACTTCGTGGAGGGCGACGGCGGCGTCACCGGCCACCTGGAGTACGACACCGGCCTGTTCGACGAGGACACCGTCCGCCGCCTGGCCGCCCGCCTGCGCCTGCTGCTGGAGGCGGCGGTGCGGGAACCGGAACGCGACGTACGGGCGCTGGAGCTGATGACCGCCGACGAACGGCGGCGGGTGCTGCACGACGAGCAGGGACCGCTCCTGACCGTCCCGGCCACCACCTTCCCCGCCCTGTTCGAGGCCCAGGCCGCCCGCACCCCGCATGCCACCGCGCTGGTCGCCCGGGACACCACCCTCGACTTCGCCGCCCTGAACGACCGAGCGAACCGGCTCGCCCACCACCTGCTGGCCCAGGGCACCGGCCCCGAGCGGGTGGTCGCCGTCCGGCTCCCGCGCACCTCCGAGCTGATGGTCGCGGTCCTCGCCGTCGCCAAGGCCGGCGCCACCCTGCTCTACCTCGACCCCGACCTGCCCGCCGAACGCGCCGCCGGGCTCCTGGCGGACGCCGCCCCGCACACCGTGCTCACCGCCGACGCGCTGCGCGTCACCCCCTGGGACCGGCTGCCCGCCCGCAACCCGACCGACAGCGACCGCCCGGCCCCCCTGCGCCCGGAGCACGCCGCCTACATCGTCTACACCTCCGGCTCCACCGGCCGCCCCAAGGGCGTCGTCGTGGAACACCGCCACCTGGTCAACCTCTGCCACGACCACCGCGCAGGGCTCGTCGCCCCGCACACCGCGGACGGACAGCGGCTGCGCGCCGCGCTCAGCGCCTCGTTCTCCTTCGACACCTCCTGGGAGGGGCCGTTGCTGCTCGCCCTCGGCCAGGAGGTCCATCTCGTCGACGACGACGTACGCCTGGACCCCGAGGCGTTCTGCGCGCAGATCACCGAACGGCGCCTCGACCTGGTCAACGTCACCCCGTCCTTCCTGCGCGAACTGCTCGCCGCGGGACTCCTCGCGCCCGGCCGTCACCACCCCCGCGTCCTGCTGGTCGGCGGTGAGGCGACGGGCCCCGACACCTGGCGCGAACTGTGTGCCGCCGCCGAACTCGGCGTCACGGCCTACAACATGTACGGCCCCACCGAGTGCACCGTCGACGCCACCTACGGCCGCGTCACCGACCGCCCCGCCCGGCCGGTCATCGGACGCCCCGGCGCCAACCTGCGCGCCTACGTCCTCGACGGCACCCTGCGCCCGGTGCCGCCCGGCACACCCGGCGAGCTGTACCTCGCCGGCGCGCAGGTCGCCCGCGGCTACCTGAACCGCCCCGGGCTGACCGCGACGCGGTTCCTCGCCGACCCCTTCGGCGCGCCGGAGGAGCGGATGTACCGCACCGGCGACCGCGCCCGCCGCGACGAAGAGGGAGTGCTGGAGTTCCTCGGCCGCGCCGACGAACAGATCAAGATCCGCGGGTTCCGCATCGAGCCCGGCGAGGTCGAGGCCGCGCTGCTCGCCCACCCGGACGTCACCGAGGCCGTCGTCACGGCACGCGAGCACGCGGGCCGGCTGATGCTCGTGGCCTACCTGGTGCCCGCCCGGGACACCGCCCCGGCCGCCGACGAACTGCGCCTCGCACTGCGCCGCACCCTGCCGGACCACATGGTGCCCGCGGCATTCGTCCCGCTGACCCGGATCCCGCGCACCACCAGCGGCAAGACCGACCGGCGCGCCCTGCCCGCGCCGCCCGCGCAGCCCGACTCCACCGCCGCCTACGTGGCTCCCCGCCCCGGCACCGAACAGACGCTGGCCTCGATCTGGGCCGACGTCCTGCGTGTCGAACGGGTGGGCGCGCGCGACAACTTCTTCGCGCTCGGCGGCGACTCGATCCTCAGCATCCAGATCGTCTCCCGGGCCCGCCAGGCCGGACTCGCGCTGACCACCAAGGACGTCTTCCGCCACCAGACCGTCGCCGAACTCGCCCTGCGGGTCACCGAGTCGGCGCCGGTCGCCACCGACACGACCGCCCCCGCCGAGGCGCCGCTCACCCCCATCCAGCACTGGTACCTCGACGACCGCGGCCCCGGCGACCCGCTGCGCTTCACCATGTCGCAGCGCCTCGAACTCGCCCCCGGCACCGACCTGTCCGCCCTGCGCACCGCCGCCGACGCCCTCGTGCGCCACCACCCGGCGCTGCGCACCCGCTTCCGCCGCACCGAGGACGGCTGGCGCCAGGAGGTTCTGCCCGCTCCTGAGGACGGCACCGTCACCCGGCACGACGTGACCGGGCTCGACGGCCCCGCCCTGGAGGCCGAGGCGGCCCGCCTCGCGGACGAGGCCCGCGCCGGCCTGGACCCCACCGAGGGTCGGGTGGAGCGCGTCCTCATCCTCGACCGTGGCCCGCACGCGCCTGCACAACTCCTTTTCGCAGTGCATCACTTGGTTGTCGACGGCGTCTCCTGGCGGATCCTGCTGGCCGACCTGGAGACCGCCCACCGGCAGGCCGCCGCCGGACACCCCGTCGAGCTGCCCCCGGCCACCACCGCGTACGGCCACTGGGCGGCCCGCCTGGAGGCCCACACCCGCTCCGGCGCCCTGGACGGCGACCTCGGCCACTGGCGGCGCACCACGACGGCCCCCGCCGACCTGCCCACCGGCCGGCCCGGCCCCAACACCCACGGCACCGCCGCCACGGTCACCGTGGAACTGGAGCCGGAGACCACCGAGGCCCTGCTGCGCCAGGTCCCGGAGGTCTACCGCACCCAGGTCAACGACATCCTGCTCAGCGCCCTCGGCCGCACCCTGGCCCGCTGGTGCGGGCGCGACAGCGTGCTGGTCGGTGTGGAGGGCCACGGCCGCGAGGACCTCTTCGACGACCTGGACCTGTCCCGGACGGTCGGCTGGTTCACCGCCGAGTTCCCCCTCGCGCTGACCGTCACCCCCGACGCCGGCTGGCACGACACCCTGCGCTCGGTCAAGGAGCAGCTGCGCGCGGTGCCCCTGCACGGGCTGAGCCACGGCGCGCTGCGCCACCTGCTGCCCGACAGCCCCCTGGCCGGCGCCCCGGCGCCCCAGGTCGGGTTCAACTATCACGGCCAGTGGGACGCCGACGGCGGCGGCAGCGGCCTGTACGGCGCCGCCCTGCCCCCGGCCGGCTCCGACACCGACCCCGACGCCCCCCGGCCCTACCTGCTGGACATCACCGGCGTGGTCCAGGGCGGCCGGCTCGAACTCGGCTGGACCTACCCGCCGGCCGTCTACGACGAGTCCACCGTCCGCGCGCTCGCCGAGGAGATGTGCGCGGCGCTGCGCGAGATCGCGGCCCACTGCGCCCGCCCGGACGCGGGTGGCCGCACCCCGTCCGACTTCCCGCTGGCCGGGCTCGCCCAGAGCGAACTGGACCGCCTGGTGGGCGACGGACGGCACGTGACCGACGTGCTGCCGCTGACACCGCTGCAGGCCGGCATGCTCTTCCACGGCCTGGTGGACACCGAGGGCGCCTACTCCGACCGCGTGGCCGTGCGCCTGTCCGGGGTGAGCGACCCGCAGGGCTTCGCCGCCGCCTGGCAAGAGGTCGCCGACCGTACCGAGGCCCTGCGCACCAGTGTCCACTGGCAGGGCCTGCCGCATCCGGTGCAGGTCGTGCACCGGCGCGTGGAACTGCCGGTCACCCACCTGGACTGGCGGCGCCTCACGCCCGAGGAGCGCGAGGCGGCCACCGGGGAACTGCTGGCCGCCGACCGGGCGGCGGGCATGGACCTGACCACGACACCGCTGACTCGCATCACCCTGGCGGCGCTGCCCGGCGACGAGGTCCTGCTCCTGTGGTCCTCGCACCACCTGATCCTGGACGGCTGGAGCACCGGACAGCTCCTCACCGAGGTGTGCGAGCGCTACGCCGCCCTCACCGGCGGCCGGGCGGCCCCCGCACCGGTCAGGCGCCCGTTCGCCGACTTCCTGCGCTGGCTGCACGACCAGGACGAGAACGCCGCCGAGGCCCACTGGGCCGGGGCCCTCGCCGGGTTCACGGACCGCACCCCGCTGCCGTACGACCGCACGCCGGCCGAGGAGCACCGCGCCCGCGCCGCCGCCCTGACCCACCGGCGGCTGGACGAGGACCTTTCGGCGCGGTTGCGGCAGAGCGCCGCCCGGGCCGGGCTTACGGTGAACACCGTGGTCGAGGGCGCCTGGGCGCTGCTCCTGGCCCGTCACAGCGGCCGCGACGACGTCGTGTTCGGCACCACCGTCTCCGGACGCCCCGCCGAACTGCCCGGCGTGGAGTCGATGATCGGCATGTTCATCAACACCGTGCCCACCCGCGTCCGCGTCACGGGCGGGGGAGTGGTGGCCTGGCTGCGCGCGGTGCAGGAGCGCCAGAGCGACACCCGGCGCTTCGACTTCCTCGCCCTCCCGCGCATCCAGGCGCTGAGCGAGACACCGGCCGGCGAGCCGCTGTTCGACAGCATGGTGGTGTTCGAGAACTACCCCGTCGACGAGTCCGCCACGGCCCGCACGGGCGTACAGGTGGAGGAGGTGCGCGCCGAGGACGCGCCCACCTTCCCGCTGTGCCTGCGCGCCCACCTCGGCGACCGGCTCGGCATCGACCTCGCCTATGACGACGGCCTCTTCGAGGCGGACACCGCAGAACACCTCGCGGACCGGCTCACGGTCGTCCTGCGCGCCCTCGCCGACGCCTTGGAGACCGACGCGGCCGTCACCGGCCTGGAAGCGCTGTCCGAGGACGACCACGCCGTGCTGGACCGGTGGAACACCCCCGTCCGCCCGGCGGAGCCGCGCAGCCCCGTCGACCTGTTCGCCGAGCAGGCCCGCCGCAACCCCGCGGCACCCGCGCTGCGCGACGGCGACACGGAGCTGACATACCGTCACCTCGACGCCTGGTCCGACGCGGTGGCCTCCCAGCTCCTCGCCGGCGGACTGCGGGCCGAGGACCGGGTGGCCCTGCTCATGGACCGCGGTGCCGCACTCGTCGTCGCCCAGCTCGCGGTCCTCAAGGCGGGCGGCGCCTACGTGCCCGTGGACGCCCGCGCCCCCGAGGACCGGCGCCGCACGCTGATCGAACGGGCGGGCGTGACAGCCGAGTTGACCACCGAGGACGTCACCGCCGCGCGCACTCCCGTGCCGGACGCGCCCCTCGCCGCACCGGCTGACCCCGACCGGCTCGCCTACGTGATGTTCACCTCCGGGTCGACCGGCGAACCCAAGGCTGTCGCCGTACGCCACCGTGACGTGGCCGCCCTCGCCACCGACGGCCGCTTCACCGGCGGTGTGTGCGAACGGGTGCTGCTGCACTCCCCGGTGGCCTTCGACGCCGCCACCTTCGAGGTGTGGGCGCCGCTGCTCACCGGCGGCTGCGTCGTCGTGGCACCGCCACGGCCGCTGGACGCCGCGCTGCTGCGGCAGCTGGTCCGTGACTGCGGCCTGAGCGCGCTGTGGCTGACCGCCGGCCTGTTCCGGCTCCTCGCGCAGGACGCACCGGACTGCTTCACCGGGCTGCGCCAGGTGTGGACCGGCGGCGACGTCGTGCCCGCCGCAGCCGTACGCCGCGTCCTGGCGGCCTGCCCGGGCCTGGCCGTCGTGGACGGCTACGGCCCCACCGAGACGACCACGTTCGCCACGTCCTTCCCGCTCGCCGACGCGGCCGCCGTCCCCGACACCGTGCCCATCGGCCACCCGCTCGACGACATGCGCGTGCACGTCCTCGACGGCCGGCTGCGGCCCGTGCCGCCGGGCTGCCCGGGCGAGTTGTACCTCGCCGGCGAAGGTGTGGCCCGCGGCTACCTGGGCCGCCCCGGCGACACCGCGGCCCGCTTCCTCGCCGACCCGGCCGGTCCGCCCGGCAGTCGTATGTACCGCACCGGCGACCTGGCCCGCCGACGCCCCGACGGCACCGTGGAGTTCCTCGGCCGCGCCGACGACCAGGTGAAGATCCGCGGCTTCCGCGTCGAACCCGGCGAGGTCGAGGCGGTCCTCGCCGCGCATCCCGCCGTCAGCGACGTGACGGTGCTGGCCCGCGAGGACCGGCCCGGCAGCCGCCGCCTGGTTGCCTACGTGGTCGGCACCGAAGACGTCACCGCCCTGGGGGAGTTCGCCCGGCGTTCCCTGCCGGACTACCTCGTGCCGTCGGCGTTCGTCGTCCTGCCCGAGCTGCCGCTCAGCCGCAACGGCAAGGTCGACCGGGCGGCGCTGCCCGCTCCGGAGCCCGCGGGCGGCGCGTCCGAGGGCACACCGGCGGAGCCGCGCACCGACGCGGAGCGCCGCACGGTGGAGGTCTTCGCCGACGTCCTGTCCGTGCCGCGACCCGGTGTGCGGGACGACTTCTTCCAGCTGGGCGGCGACTCCATCCTCAGCATCCGGCTGGCCGTTCGCCTGTCCGAGGCGTTCGGCACCGAACTGTCCCCGCGCGCGGTGTTCACCCACCCGACCCCCGAGGCCCTCGCCGCCCTGCTCACCGAGGAACGCCCCGGCGACACCGCGCCCACGGCGATCGTCCCCGTCACCCGGGACACGCCCGCCCCCATGTCGTACGCCCAGCAACGCCTGTGGTTCCTGGAGGAGTTCGCGCCGGGCAGCGGCGAGTACGTGACCGCGCTGGCCCTGCGGCTGCGCGGCCGGCTGGACGTGCCGGCCCTCACCTCGGCGCTGCACGCGCTGGTCGAGCGGCACGAGGCGCTGCGCACCACCTTCGACGCGGTCGACGGCCACGGCGTGCAGATCGTCCACCCGGCCGGGGACGTGCCGCTGACCCTGCACGACCTGTCGGCGCTCCCGGACGGGGAACGCGACGCCCGGCTCGCGGAGCTGCTGGACGCCGAACGCGCCCGCACCTTCGACCTGCGGCGCGGCCCGCTCCTGCACACCGGGCTGCTCAGGCTCGCGGACGACGAGCACGTCCTGACGCTGACCCTGCACCACATCGTCACCGACGGCTGGTCCACCGGCGTCCTCACCGGCGATCTCGCCCACTTCTACCGGACCGAACTCGGTGCGGAGACGGGCACGTTGCCGCCGCTGCCGGTGCAGTACGCGGACTACGCGCACTGGCAGCGCGGGCGCGGCACCGACGACCACCTCGCGTACTGGAAGGAGCACCTGGCCGGTCTTGAGACGCTGGACCTGCCCACCGACCGGCCCCGCCCGGCGGTGCGCACCCACCACGGCGCCTCCGTACGGCTCGTCCTGCCCCGCGACACGACCCGCCGCCTCGCCCGGGTGGGCCGCGACCGGCAGGCCACCCTGTTCACCACGCTGGTCGCCGCCGCCCAGGCCTACCTGGCCCGGCTGACCGGCGGCGACGACATCACCGTCGGCACGGTCACCTCCGGCCGCGACCGCGCCGAGGTCCAGCACCTCGTCGGCTTCTTCGTCAACACCCTCGTCCTGCGCTCCCGCGTCGAACCCGACCGCCCGTTCCCCGAGTTCCTCGACGAGGTCCGCGGGACCGTCCTGGACGCCTTCGCCCACCAGGAGGCGCCGTTCGAGCAGGTCGTCGACGAGGTGCAGCCGGTCCGCGACACCAGCCGCACCCCGCTGTTCCAGGTCATGGTGGTCCTCCAGAACGCCCCGGCCGCCGACCTCGACCTGCCCGGCCTGGAGGCCGGCGACGTCGACACCGAGCTGCGGCACGCCGCGTTCGACCTCACCCTGGAGTTCGCCGAGACCGGCACCGGCGAACTGCACGGCGTCCTCACGTACAACACCGACCTGTTCGACGCGGCCACCGCCGAACGCATGGCCGACCAGCTCGGCACCCTGCTGACCGCCGTCGCCGACGACCCCGAACGGCCCCTGGGCGCCCTGCCCCTCGCCACCGACGAGACCCTCAAGGCCGTCCTCGACCAGGGCCGCGGCACCGCCCGCCCGGTCCCGGCGGCCACCCTGCCCGAGCTGTTCGAACGACAGGCCGCCCACACCCCCGACGCCGTGGCCCTGGCCGACGCCGACGGGCGGGAGCTGACGTACGCGCACGTCGAACGCGCCGCCAACCGGCTGGCCCACCGCCTCATCGCCCGGGGCGTGGGACCCGAGCGGATCGTGGCGCTGGCCCTGCCCCGCAGTGCCGAGACCGTCGTGGCGCAGCTCGCCGTCACCAAGGCCGGCGGCGCCTTCCTGCCCGTCGACCCCGACTATCCGCAGCAGCGCCGGGAGTTCATGCTCCGCGACGCCGCAGCCTGGCTCGTCCTGGACGACCCCGCCGCCGTGTGGGACGCGGACGGCCCGGACACCGCGCCCACGGACGCCGACCGCACGGCCCCGCTGACCGTCGACCACCCGGCGTACGTGATCTACACCTCCGGCTCCACCGGCACCCCGAAGGGCGTCACGGTGACGCACCGCGGCCTCGCCGCCTTCGCCGCCTCAGCCGCCGACCGCTACGACGCGGGCCCCGGCGACCGGGTCCTTCAGTTCGCCTCACCCAGCTTCGACGCCTCGGTGCTGGAGCTGTGCGTGTCCCTGCTGAGCGGCGCGACCCTGCTCACCGGGGAGGAGGGCCCCCTCGTCGGAGAGCGCCTCGCCGAGGTCCTCGCCGGGCGGCGCGTCAGCCACACCCTGATCCCGCCCGCCGCCCTCGCGACGGTCGACCCGGGGACCGCCGACGCCCTGCCGCACCTGCGCACCCTCATCGTCGGCGCCGAGGCCTGCCCCGCCCACCTCGTCGAACGGTGGGCCCCCGGCCGACGGATGATCAACTCCTACGGCCCGACCGAGGCGACCGTCGTCGCCACCTGGACCGGCCCGCTCACCCCGGGCACGGGCGCCCCGCCCATCGGACGCCCGGCAGGCGCCACCCGCGTCCACCTCCTCGACGCCGCCCTGCGCCCCGTCCCGCCCGGCGTCACCGGCGACCTCTACGTGTCCGGACCCGGCCTGGCCCGCGGCTACCTCCACCGGCCCGGCCTGACCGCGTCCCGCTTCGTCGCCGACCCGTTCGGCGCCCCGGGCGAGCGCATGTACCGCACGGGCGACCGCGCCCGCTGGGACGCGAGCGGCGAACTCCGCTTCGCCGGACGCGCCGACGCCCAGCTCAAACTGCGCGGCTTCCGCATCGAACCCGGGGAGATCGAGAGCGCGCTGCGCGGCAGCCCGCTGGTGCGCGACGCGGTGGTCACCGTACGCGCCGGCGGAAGCGACCCGGACGGCCGCTCCGGCGCACGGCTGGTCGCCCACGTCGTCCCCGCCGACGGCACCCCGGAGACCCTGCCGGTCCCCGAGCTGCGCGAGCACCTCGCCGGGCTGCTCCCGGCGCACATGATCCCCTCGGCGTTCGTACCGCTGGCCCAGCTGCCGCTCACCCCGAACGGCAAGACCGACCGCCGCGCGCTGCCCGAACCGGGACCCGCCCACACCGCCACCGGGCCGCACACCCCACCGCGCACCGACACCGAACGCCGCATCGCCCGCATCTGGTCCGACGTCCTCGGCGTGGCCGACGTCGGGGCACACGACAACTTCTTCCACCTCGGCGGCGACTCCGTCCTCAGCATGCAGGTCGTCTCCCGGATGCGACGCGACGGACTGCACGTGACCACCCGTGACCTGTTCACCCACCAGACCGTCGCCGAGCTGGCCGGCGTCGTCACTACCGCACCCCGGCACTCCGGCGACGAGGCGGTGAGCGGGGAGGTGCCGCTCACCCCGATCCAGGAGTGGTTCCTGACCGGACCGCGCGCCAGCCACTCCCACTTCAACCAGTCCCTGCTGGTGGAACTCGCCCCCGGCGTGGACGCCACCGCCCTCGAAACCGCCCTCAACGCCCTGCTCGACCACCACGACGCTCTGCGCATGCGGTTCACCGCGGGCCGGGACGGATGGCGCCAGTACAACCCACCGGCGGCCGACACCGACCGCGACGGGCTCCTGACCCGTCACGACCTCGGCGGACTGACGTCCACCGATGCCGACGCGGCGATGGAGAAGGCCGCCGACGACCTGCACACCGGCTTCGACCTCGCACGTGGCCCGCTGCTGCGGGCGGCCCTGTTCACCGGCGCCGCCGACCGGCCCGACTTCCTCCTCCTGGTGGGCCACCACCTGGTCGTGGACGCCGTGTCCTGGCGCATCCTGCGCGACGATCTGGAGGCCGCCTACCGGCAGGCCGCCCAGGGCGACACCGTGACACCGGGCGAACGCACCACCTCCTTCCGCGACTGGGCCCGGGGCCTCGCCGCGCACGTCGCCTCCGGTGCCCTGGACCACGAACTGCCCTACTGGGAACGCGCGGTGGACACCGAACCCCTACCGGCCGAACCGGCGGCCGGGCCGGACACCGGCGCCGTCGACACGCTCACCGTCGAACTGGACGAGGCGGACACCGAGGCGCTGCTGCGCGCCGCGCCGACCGCCTACCGCACCCGCGTCAACGACGTGCTCCTCGCCGCCCTCGCCCTCGCCCTGGCCCGCTGGACCGGCCACGAGGACGTCCGCCTGGACATGGAGGGACACGGCCGCGAGGACGTCCTCGACGACGTCGACCTGACCCGCACGGTCGGCTGGTTCACCACCGTCCACCCCGTCGCCCTCCAGGTCCCCGAGCCCGCCGACCTGAGCCCCGACCGCGACTGGCGCACCCTGGTGAAGTCCGTACGCCGCCAGCTGCGCGCCGTACCCGGCAACGGCCTCGGCTTCGGCGCGCTGCGCACCTTCGGTCCGCCCGAGGTGCGCGAGCGCCTGGGCCGCGCCGCCCACGGACAGGTCGTCTTCAACTACCTCGGACAGTGGGACGCCCGCCCGGAGAACCCCGGGGACGGCCTCGTACGCGCCGAACACGGCTCGTTCGGCCGCCACCACGACCCGCGCGACAGCGGCTCCCACCCGCTGGAGATCGTCGGCGCCGTCCAGCGCGGCCGGCTGTCCTTCACCTGGCACCACCGGCCCGCCCTGCACGCCACCGACACCGTGCGCCAGGTCGCCGAGGACTTCGCCCAGGCACTGCGCCACATCGCCCACCACGCCCGCGACCGCCGATGACGCCCCGCCCCGGGGGCCGAGCCCCACCGCCGTCACCGCACGACCGACCCGAACCGCCGTCACCCGTCACGAACAAAGAGAGCGAGCCGACAGACATGGACGAGAACACCCGCTACCAGGTGCTGCGCAACGACGAGGAGCAGTACTCGCTGTGGCCCGCCGACATCGAGGTCCCCGCCGGCTGGCAGCCCGTGGGCAAGGAGGGCACGGAGGCCGAGTGCTCCGCCTACGTCGACGAGGTGTGGACCGACATGCGCCCGCGCAGCCTGCGTGAGCGCATGGAGAACGCCGAAGCCTGACGCGCCCGCGCGGAGTCAGACGGGACCGGGCCGGGGCGCGCCTTTTCGGCAGCGCGCCCCGGCCCGGTCCGCCCTTCTGTCCGCCCATCCCGAGGAGCCCTCATGACACCGGTCCTGCACACCGCACGACTCACCTTCCGCCCCTATCGTCCCGAGGACGAGGACGCCTTCGTGGCCCTGCTGCGCGACGAGGAGGTCTGCCGCTGGATGGGCCAGGAACGCGTGCCCGAGGCGGACATCCGCACCTTGTTCCGCGCCATCCTGAAGGACGTCTACCCTCAGCGCCTGTTCGACGTGTGGGGGCTGTGGCAGGAGGACGTCTTCGTCGGGCACGCCGAGGTGAAGAAGACCGGGAACGTCGACGGACACGAGCTGATCGCCGCCCTCGCGCCCCCCTACTGGGGTCGCGGTCTCGGCACGGAAGCGGTCCACGGCCTGCTGCGCCACGCCGCCGACAACCTGGGGTTGAAGGAGGCATACGGCATGGTCGGAGCAGACAACGCCGCCAGCCTGGCCATGTGCCGCCGCCTGGGCTTCCGGCACGTACGGGACGTGACCGGCGACGACGGGAAGGTGACCAAGCTGATGGTGATCGCGACCACCGAAGCCGCATGACCCAGGAGGGTGTCTCAGCCGGCCCAGTGGTCCCGCCCGGCACCGGCCGACGAGGGACGGCGGAAAAGCTGGTGTGCGGGGCCGGCGGAACCGGGTAACGTCTCGGTCATGTTCTTCCCGACGCCGATTTACGAGTGAGAGCGTGACGGGCCCCTGCTGATGTCCTCCGGCGTCGCCGCGCCCGTCCCCCACCGATGAATCCGTAGATCACTTCACTTCATTCCGGGAGAACCCGTGAGCAAGAACATCAACAACCCCGTGGGCATGGGCGGCGGCAAGCGCAAGAGGCTGTCCCGCGCCGAACGGCAGAACAACGGTCCGCACCGCAACCTCGACCGCCAGGGCGCCGCCGAGCAGAAGGCTGAGCTGGTGCGCAAGATGCGCGAGAAGGCAGGCGCAGCCGAGGGCGCCGGGCAGACGAGCGACGACACCGCACAGAGCTGACGCACCGCCGCCGCGGGGCGGCACCGCACGGGGCAGGGCCCGGACCGCGACGCGCGGTCCGGGCCCTGCTGCCGTACCGGGCGCGGCCGGTCCCGCTCAGCTCTCGGCCGAGCCCCGCATCGTCCGGATCTGATGGATTCCCCGGGCCAAATTCACAATATCTGTTCCCCGTGGATCAGTTTTGGAGGGCCGTGCAGCGGGAGTTTTTTGCCGCGAGAAGCAGAGTGGAATTATCAAGCGTGCACGGGCCGTTTCGGCGTGCTACTGTCGATCTCAGTTGCAGTTGTGGTTCCCGAAACTTCAAGTGCCCCCGCCAGGCTTCTGCCGACCGGGAGCACTTTTGTATTTCCGGTCATTTCCGGGCGGGGTAATCATCGCGGCGACACGGCGTCCGCACAGTGCGGACGCCGATGCACTGCCCCAAAGGAGATATGACATGGCTGCTGGTACCGTGAAGTGGTTCAACGCGGAAAAGGGCTTCGGCTTCATCGAGCAGGACGGTGGCGGCGCCGACGTGTTCGCCCACTACTCGAACATCGCCGCGCAGGGCTTCCGTGAGCTGCTCGAGGGCCAGAAGGTGACCTTCGACATCGCGCAGGGCCAGAAGGGCCCGACGGCCGAGAACATCGTTCCGGCCTGACGCTCACGCACCATCTGTAGCTGGGGCCCGCATCCTCCGGGGTGCGGGCCCCAGCTGCACGCGTATCCCGCGGCGGTTTTCACCCGCGGGACGCCCGGAGGACAGCCGGCGCCCGGATCGCAAGGTCCCCATCGCGTCACCCATTCAGCACCTGCGCCCCCCGGAAAATATTTCGGTCGGCCAGATCTGCTTTCTCTTGCCACCGGTCCATACTTGTAATTCTCCGTGCCGTTCATCGCGGCGGGAATTCCTTGATATGCGCCACATCGAGGAAGGTTCCGCATGAACCGCACGTACACGAACGACCGCCCCGCCCGCACCCGTGACGGCCGCGCCGATGCCGGAAGGGCCGGCAGCGGCTACGGCTCGCAGGCACCGCGCCGTACCGGCGGGCCCGTCCGCTCCGGCGGCTACGGCCGTCGGCCCGCCGCGGCGCAGGGTGAGTTCGCGCTGCCCAGGACGATCACCCCCGCGCTGCCCGCCGTCGAGGGCTTCGCCGATCTCGACATGCCCGAGCAGCTCCTGGCCGAACTCCGGCGGCAGGGTGTGACCGCACCGTTCCCCATCCAGGGAGCGACGCTGCCGAACTCCCTGGCCGGCCGTGACGTCCTGGGCCGCGGCCGCACCGGTTCCGGCAAGACCCTCGCCTTCGGCCTCGCCCTGCTCGCCCGCACCGCCGGACAGCGTGCCGAGCCCCGCCGGCCGCTGGGGCTGATCCTCGTCCCCACGCGTGAGCTGGCACAGCAGGTGACCGACGCGCTGACCCCCTACGCCCGCTCCGTGCGGCTGCGGCTGGCCACGGTGGTGGGCGGCATGTCCATCGGCAGGCAGGCCGGCGCGCTGCGCGGCGGAGCCGAGGTCGTCGTCGCGACGCCGGGGCGGCTCAAGGACCTCATCGACCGCGGCGACTGCCGGTTGAACCACGTGGGCATCACGGTGCTGGACGAGGCCGACCAGATGGCCGACATGGGGTTCATGCCCCAGGTCACCGCGCTGCTCGACCAAGTGCGCCCGGAGGGACAGCGAATGCTGTTCTCCGCCACCCTGGACCGTAACGTCGACCTGCTGGTGCGCCGCTATCTGACCGACCCCGTCGTGCACTCGGTCGACCCGTCGGCCGGTGCGGTCACGACGATGGAGCACCACGTCCTGCACGTCCACGGCGCCGACAAGCACGCCGCCACGACCGAGATCGCCGCCCGTGACGGCCGCGTGATCATGTTCCTGGACACCAAGCACGCCGTCGACCGGCTGACCCAGGACCTGCTCGACAGCGGGGTGCGGGCCGCCGCGCTGCACGGCGGCAAGTCGCAGCCCCAGCGCACCCGCACGCTGGCGCAGTTCAAGACGGGGCACGTCACCGTGCTGGTGGCGACCAACGTCGCGGCGCGCGGCATCCACGTCGACAACCTCGACCTCGTCGTCAACGTCGATCCGCCGACCGACCACAAGGACTACCTCCACCGCGGCGGCCGTACCGCCCGCGCCGGCGAGTCCGGCAGCGTCGTCACCCTGGTCACGCCGAACCAGCGCCGAGGCATGGTCCGTCTGATGTCGGACGCCGGAATCCGGCCGCAGACCACCCAGGTCCGCTCGGGCGACGAGGCCCTGAACCGGATCACCGGCGCCCAGACCCCGTCCGGCATCCCGGTCGTCATCACCGCACCGGTGGTCGAACGCCCCAAGCGCAGCGCCACCTCCCGAGGTCGCCGCCGCCCCACCTCCGCGACCAGGCGCACCCCCGCACGCCAGTCCGGCTTCGGCCCGGTGGCCTAGAACCCTCGTGGTCAGGAAGCGGCAAGGCAGCGCCCGGGGCATCCTCGCCCTCTCCCGCTCCAACACCTGGCCCCTGCCCGGACCGTTCTTCCCTTCTCTCTGTGAGGCCACATGCGCTGCGTCATCGCCCGCTTCCCCTTCGAGCTCACCAAGGGCGGCGTGCTGGAATCGATGAAGGGCGTCAAGCCCGAACCGGTCACCGGCCAATCGGTGATCATCGGCCGCCGCCACTACCCCGTCAAGCAGGTCGGCCAGGTCATCACGCGCCAGGACCGCCGTGACTTCAGCGCCGCCGAAGTCCTGCGGGCCATGGCTCAACTCGGCTTCACCTGCCGCGTCGTACCCGAGGCAGCGCCCCAGGACGATCTCAGCCCGATGCAGCAGGCCTCCGCGATGCTCGGCACCCCCGTCACGGTCTGACCGGGTCAACAGACACGAGCCGGCACCTGAGCGGCAGTGTGGGCCCGACCGGTGCACCGGTCGGGCCCACACTGTGTGCAGCCGGTTCCCGTCGGCGTCGGCCAGTGGTCGCACATACCTGATGTGGCGAGGGACTGACCGATCACCTCCCCGGCCCGTGGCTCATGCGTCGATGATGACGGGGATGATGAGGGGCTTGCGGCGGTGCGTGCGGAAGGCCCAGTTCGCCACGGCGCGGGCGAGGAGCTGTTCGAGCTGGCGCGCGTCCCCGACGCCTTCCTCGGCCGCGGTGGCCAGGGTCTTCTCGATGACGGGGATGACCGGCTCGAAGGTGGCGTCGTCGTGGACGAAGCCGCGGGCCAGGAAGTCGGGGGCCTCGGCGAGCGCGCCGGTGTCCGCGTCGACGATGGCCACCACCGTGACCACGCCTTCCTCCGCGAGGGTGAGGCGGTCCTTCAGGGACGCTTCGGTGGCGCCGCCGACTTCCATTCCGTCCACGTACACGTTGCCGGCGGGGACCTTGCCGGTGATGGATGCGCGCCCGTCGACGAGGTCGACGACGACGCCGTCCTCGGCGATGACGACACGGTCGGGGTCGACACCGGTACGGATGGCGAGGTCGCCGTTGGCCCGCAGGTGGCGCCATTCGCCGTGTACGGGCATGACGTTGCGGGGCTTGACGATGTTGTAGCAGTAGACGAGTTCGCCCGCGCTGGCGTGCCCGGAGACGTGCACCTTGGCGTTGCCCTTGTGGACGACGTGGGCACCCCACCGGGTGAGTCCGTTGATCACCCGGTAGATGGCGTTCTCGTTGCCGGGGATGAGGGAACTGGCGAGAAGGACGGTGTCGCCCTTGCCGATGCGGATCATGTGGTCGCGGTTGGCCATCCGTGACAGCGCGGCCATCGGTTCGCCCTGGGAACCGGTGCACACCAGAGTGACCTTGTGATCCGGGAGCTTCTCCAGCTCCTTCGTGCTCACGACCAGGCCGGAGGGGACCTTCAGATAGCCCAGATCGCGGGCGATGCCCATGTTGCGGACCATGGAACGGCCGACGAAGGCGACCTTGCGGCCGTACTGGTGGGCGGCGTCCAGAACCTGCTGGATGCGGTGCACATGGCTGGCGAAGCTGGAGACGATGACCCGTCGCGGCGCGGTGCGCATCACCTGCTCGATCGCCGGGTTCAGCTCACGCTCGGAGGTGGTGAAGCCGGGCACCTCGGCGTTGGTGGAGTCGGTGAGGAACAGGTCCACGCCCTCCTCGCCGAGCCGGGCGAAGGCGCGCAGATCGGTGATGCGGTCGTCGAGGGGGAACTGGTCCATCTTGAAGTCGCCGGTGTGCAGCACCATGCCGGCGCCGGTGCGGATCGCTACCGCGAGGCTGTCCGGGATGGAGTGGTTGACCGCCACGAACTCGAGGTCGAAGGGTCCGAAGCCGCGCCGGTCGCTCTCCCGGACCCGCACCGTGCGCGGCCGGATGCCGTGTTCCTTGAGCTTGGCCTCCAGGAACGCCAGTGTCAGCTTGGAGCCGACGACGGGGATGTCGCGCCGTTCGCGCAGCAGGTACGGCACGCCGCCGATGTGGTCCTCGTGGCCATGGGTGAGGACGATGCCCACGATGTCGTCCAGCCGGTCCCGGATCGAGGTGAAGTCCGGCAGGATCACGTCCACGCCGGGCTGGGTCTCCTCGGGGAACAGCACGCCACAGTCGACGATGAGCAGCTTGCCGGCGTACTCGAAGACGGTCATGTTGCGGCCGATCTCACCCAGGCCGCCCAGGGCGATGACCCGCAGACCTCCTTCGGGAAGGGGAGGGGCGGCTTTCAGTTCGGGGTGCGGGTGACTCATACCCTGACGGTACCCGGAGTTGGGGGCGGCATGATCCGTTGCCTGTGTTCTCCCTGGGGCAACGGGTGAAACCTGAGGCCCGCCGAGGAACATCCGCTCACCCGGCGGGCACCGGCGTGGCAGGATCCGGCGGCATGGAGTTCGAACAAGCGGATCGGCCCGTGGCCCTGGTCACCGGGTCCACCTCGGGCATCGGAGAGGCCGTCGCCCGGCGGCTGGCGGCGGACGGGATGCGCGTCGTCGTGCACTCGCGACGCAGCACCGAGGCCGGAGAGGCCCTGGCGGCGGAGCTCGGCGGGACGTACGTACAGGCGGATCTGGCCGAGGAGGAAGAGGCCCGGGCACTGGTCGAGACGGCTCTCGGCCGGTGCGGGCGGCTCGACGTGCTGGTGAACAACGCCGGCGTCAGCCGGCCCATCCCGCACGACGACCTGGCCGCGGCGACACCGGCGGACTGGCGGCACCTGCTGGAGGTCAACCTGATCGCGCCCTGGGTGCTGTGCACCGCGGCCGTTCCGGCGCTGCGCCGCTCCCCGGCGGGCGGCAGCATCGTGAACATCACCAGCCACGCCGGCGTCCGCCCCAAGGGCTCCTCGGTGCCGTACGCGGCGAGCAAGGCCGCGCTCAACCACGTGACCCGGCTGCTCGCCGCCGCGCTCGGGCCTCAGGTGCGGGTGAACGCGGTGGCGCCGGGGCTGGTGGACACGCCGATGACGAAGGACTGGACCCAGGCGCACGAGCTGTGGCGGGAGCGCGCCCCCATGCGTCGCCCGGCCCGCCCCGAAGACGTCGCCGACCTGGTGGCCTCGCTGATCTCCGGCACCTATCTCACCGGCGAGGTCGTCGTCCTCGACGGCGGGCTGAACCTGACCTGAGGGGGCGCCGACACACGCCGCTGAGGGGCCGGGCGCATCACGCCGGGTCGCCGGTGCGCTTGTCCCTGATCCGCTGGGCGACGTCGCGCAGCTTGATGTTGTGGTGCTGCGAGATGTTGCGCAGCACGCTGAAGGCGTCGTCCTCGCTCATTCCGTGCCGCTCCATGAGCATGCCCATGGCCTCGCCGATGGCGTGCCGCGTCTCCAGGGCGTGTTCGAGCTGGTCGATGGTGCGGGCGTCCGCGAGGGCGACGGCGGCGTGCGAGGCCAGCAGCCAGCCGGCGGTCGCGTTCTCCTCGGTGAAGACGCCCGGCCGGCGCGCGTACAGGTTGAGCGCGCCGAAGTCCTCGTCGTGCGTGTAGAGCAGGACCCCGGTCATGCTGCCGATGCCCAGGTCGCGTGCGGCCTTGGCGTACCGCGGCCAGTGGGGCTGGGGCCGTGTCATGTCCTTGATCCGGAACACGCGGTCGTCGCCGGCGCGACGGGCCAGATCGAAGCACGGCCCCTCGCCCAGTTCGCCCTGGAGCCGGTCGGACTCCTCGACCATGTCGCCGTACGAGGACAGGGTGACGGCACGGCCCTTGCGCACCGCGAGGATCCCGGCCGCGTCACAGCCCTCCACCAGCTTCACGGCCGACGCCGCGATCTCGTCCAGCGTCTGCTGCACCGAGTCCTGCTTCAGCAAGGTCCGCGCGAGCACGGCCATGTCCTCGGCGAACTTCTGCCACTCCATGTGCCACCGCCCGTGTCGATCATCGATCCGCCCACCCTACGCACAGCCTGACCCCTCACCGGCGAAGACGCCAGGGCCGGGTCCCGTGTCCGGGAGGGCACCGCGCGCGGGATCCACAGCCGCGTCCCATAACCTCGTGCGGGAGAATTCGGGTGTTCCACCGTGGGGAGGCGAAGGTGCTCGGAAGCGGCACGGGCGCACGGTTGCTCGCGGGCGCCCTGGCGGCGATCTGCGTGGTGCTGGTCGGTCCCAGTGCCCCGAGCGGCGCCCTCTACGCCGGGGGACGGCCCGCCGTGGCCGCCCGGGACGCCGTACCGAACCGGGTCATGACGTGGAACCTCTGCAACCCCTGCGACACCAGCGACGTGGACCGGGCCGCGGAGATCGCCGCGTACGCGCCCCAGGTCATCGGCGTGCAGGAAGCGTGCGTGCGCGACGTCGAGAGGATCCGGGAGTACCTGGAGAACCTCCACGGACTGGTCTACCGCGTCGAGTACGGGACCGTACTGCGCAAATGGGGCCGCTGCGGCGGCGCGCCGTGGAACCCGGGGGCCTACGGTCAGGCGATCCTCTCGGCCGCTCCGATGACGGACCCGGTCACCGTGGAGTATCCCGACGGCGGCTCCGAGGACCGTGGCTACATGGCGGTCACCACCACGGTCGGCGGCCGGTCCGTGCGGGTCTTCAACACCCATCTCGCCCAGCGACGCCAGGAGACGGTCCGGGACGAGCAGACGCGCGTGCTCGCCGCCGAGGTCGCCCGGCACGACCGCGCGATCCTGCTCGGCGACTTCAACGCCGTGCCGGAGGCCCCCGAGCTCGGTCGCATCTGGGCACTGGCCACCGACGCGGACCCGCAGTGCCGTCCCTCGCCCACCGGGACCTGCCTGCCGACCACCGACTGGCAGAGCAAATTCGACTACGTCTTCCTGCGCGGCATCACCCCGCTCGGACACCGGGTACTGCCGAGCCCGTACTCGGACCACCACCCCCTCTACGCCGATCTGGACCTGACGTGAGCGGCCGCCCCGGGTTCTCCGGGCCGCTGCCGGGATCCGCCGCCCGGCACGAGCCAGCTTTGCCGAGCTGACCGCCACCGCGCTCGTCGACCTGCTCACGGAGAGCGGGAACGCGCGTGCGGCCTCGACCTCCCAGGACCGCCCGGTGCAGCGAAACCGCAGGTCAGCGACTCGGGCGAGCGGCCGGAACAGGGCGTTCCGACCGTACGACGTGGAATTCTCGCTCGCAGGGGCATACGGGGAGGGCAAGCAAGCAGGGCATGCCGGCGAGCGGGACGCCGGCCCGAGGAGCAGGGAGGCCGCGATGACGGGGCCGCAGCACACGGACGCCGTTCACGGGCCGTCCGTGTCGACAGCGTCCATCGCGCTGACCGGGTCTCTGGAAGCCATCGGCACCGGTGCCTACGTCGTGGACGAGCAGGGCTGCATCATCGCCGTGAACGCCCGCGCCGAGCACCTGCTGGGCCTGCCCGCGCAGGACATGATCGGGCACGACGCGCACGACCTGCTGCACCGCGGCCCGCAGGGACAGCCTCTGCCCCGCACCCAGTGCGCCATGCGGCAGGCGTTCCACGCCGGTCGCACGGCCCAGGCCGACGAGGACTACTTCGCCTGCTCCGACGGCTCCCTGCTGCGGATCTCCTGGCTGATCACGCCGTACGACGTCGACGGCCGGCCCGGCGGCACGCTCGTGGTGTTCCACACGCCCGGCCGTCCGCAGGCCGGCGAGCCGCACCCGGAACCGGTGGCCCAGCCGCTGTCGGAACTGCACCGGCTGGCCCTGCTGGCCGAGACCACCGCGCAGCTGACCTCCACCCTCGACGTCGAGGAAGCGCTCCGGCGCCTGGTCAGCCTGGTGCTGCCCCGCCTCGCGGACTGGGCGGTCATCGACCTGATCACCGAGCGGGACGAGGTGTGGCGAAGCGTCGTGGTCCACGCCGACGGGGACACGCTCGTCCACCACGAGGACCTCCAGGGCCCCATGCCGCCGATCCCGGAGGAATCGCCGATGCCGCTGTCCAGGGCCCTGCGCGGTGTCGCCTCCAATCTGGCCGGGCCACAGACCTACCAGGGAGCTCCGGACTCCGGCATCGCGGTCGAGCAGCGCCGCCTGTTCGAAGTCACCGGCATGCACTCCGCGGCCATCGCGCCCATCCGCAGCACCCGCTCGGTCCTCGGAGCGCTGACCCTCGGCCGTGACGAGAACCCGGCGGCCTTCACGCCCGTGGACCTGCCCCTCATCGAGGACATAGCACGCCGTGCCGGTCTCGCCCTGGACAACGCCCGCCTCTACCAGCGCCAGCGCAAGGTGGCCGAGACCATGCAGAACCATCTGCTGCCGCAGATGCCGGGCGTCGCGGGCCTGCAGATGACCGTGCGCTACCTGCCCGCGCCCGACGCGTCACAGGTCGGCGGTGACTGGTACGACGCCTTCCCGCTGTCCGACGCGTCCACGGCCCTGGCCATCGGAGACGTCGTCGGTCACGACCTGGAGGCGGCGGCCGGCATGGCGCAGGTCCGCAATATGCTCCGCGCCTACGCCTGGTCCCAGCACGAACCCCCCAGCCGGATCGTCGAACGGCTCGACGAGGCGATCCAGCACATCACCGACGTCACCATGGCCACCACGATCTTCGCCCGGGTCGAACCGGCCGACGACGGCGACTGGCAACTGTCCTGGACCAACGCCGGCCATCCTCCGCCGCTGCTGATCAGAAGGGACGGCCTGGCCCGCTACCTCACCGACGGACACGGCATCCTCCTGGGCACCCAGACGGGCACCCGGCGCCCCGACGCCACCGCGCTGCTCCCGCCCGGTTCCACCCTGGTGCTCTACACGGACGGCCTCGTCGAAGCGCCCCGCCGCAGCCTCGACGAGGGTCTGGACCTGCTGCGCCAGCACGCCGCCGCCCTCGCACACCGCCCTCTGACCTCCTTCACCGACCAACTCCTGCGCCGCGTCCGGCCCCCCGGCAACGACGACGACGTGGCCGTCCTGGCGATACGGGTGCCCGAGGGCTGACCGGCCCCTGCGACATCGGGGCCGTGTCGCTCGTCCCTGCGCTGTGACCCGCGGGCGGCGCCCTCCCGACAGGCGTTCCGACCTCGTGAAGTCATGGTGAAAACCCGGTGGAGGGTGTGTCGGTGGGCCCCCTTATGCTGCACCGGACGATCACGCGGGACCAGGGGAGGGCGCGGCATGTTCGGCAAGCTGTTCGGCAGGGGTGCGGAGAGACCGGCGGCGGATCCGCACGTCCTTCCGGCGCCGCGCAGACAGAAGAACGGGATGTACACGCTGCGCGCGCTCGGGGACACACGGGTGCTCGCACTGGTCGAGGCCGCCGACGCCGGGGACTGGGAGGCGGTCAAGGCGGCGCTGGCCCCCTTCGATCTCGGCCGTGACCGCCGGGTCCTGGCGGAGCTCGCCGAGCTGGACGGCGTGCAGGACTGGATCGGGCGGGCCGTCGAGGACGACAAGGAGCACCGGGCGACCGCCCTGCTGATATCCGGGGCCCGTCACATCACCTGGGGCTGGGAGGCGCGTACCGCCGAACGCGCCGTGAACGTCACGCGGGAGCAGTGGCGGGTCTTCCACGAGCGGCTCGAGATCGCCGAGGAGCAGCTGCTTGAGGCCGCCGAGCTGCGGCCGGAATGGGTCACCCCCTGGTGCCACCTCCTCACCTCCGGCCGCGGCATGTCGCTGGACCGCGCGGTGAACGAGACCCGCCGCGACGCCGCCCTGCGCCGTGACCCGCTGAACCTGGACGCCCACCTCGGATGGCTGTCGCAGCTCCAGCCGCGCTGGGGCGGGAAGCCGGGGCAGGCCCTGGCGTTCGCCCAGGACGCGTTCTCCCGGGCCCCGCAGGGGCATCCCCTCGGCTGTGTGATCGCCATGGCGTACATCGAGGAGTGGGTCGAGGCGGAGCGCGGGGACTACCTCGTCACCTCCGAGATCCAGGCGCAGTTGCGCGAGGCGGCCGACCACAGCATCCTCCACCCCGCCTACGTGTGGCGCCCGGGCTGGCAGCACGACTTCAACATGTTCGCCATGGCCCTGTCCCTGTCCGGTGAGCGCCACACCGTGCGCCGCGTCTTCCAGACGCTGGACGGCGCCTACACACCGTGGCCCTGGACGTACTTCGCCGAGCCCGAGAAGCAGTTCGCCCGAGCGCACCGCCGAGCCTGAGCAGCGAGCAGCGACCCGCGAGCAGCGACCCGAGGGCGTGCGGGGTCCGGCCGACCGGTCCGGCCGAGCCGTGCTGGGGCGTACGCGTTTCAGCACCCGTGCCGAGCGCCTGTGCCGGGACCGCGTCGCAACCACCCCGGCCCGCCGCTCACACCCCAGCCGCACACGCCCCTCCCCGCCCGGCCCCGCGCCGCCCCACCGTCATTGCCCCACCCCACCACCCATCCCACCCCCGGACTGCCTCATGACTCTCCCCGACACCGCCCCGACCCCGCCCGGAGCCGACCGCACCTTCCAGGTGGACCTGCGCGGCCTCGTCGATCTCCTCTCCCACCACCTCTACTCCAGCCCGCGCGTGTACCTGCGCGAACTGATGCAGAACGCGGTGGACGCGCTGACCGCCCGGCACACCCTCGAACCGGCCGCCCCCACCGGCGCCTTCGGTGTCCGTCTGTACGCCGACGGCTCGGTCGTACGCGTCGAGGACGACGGCGTCGGGCTCACCGAGGCCGATGTGCACAGCTTCCTCGCCACCATCGGCCGCAGCAGCAAGCGGGCCGACCGGATCGCCGAGCAACGCGGTGACTTCATCGGGCAGTTCGGCATCGGCCTGCTCTCCTGCTTCCTCGTGGCGGACGAGATCCACGTCCTGAGCCGCTCCGCCCGTACCCCCGACGCACCCGCCGTCGAGTGGCGGGGCCGCGGCGACGGCAGCTACAGCGTCCGCACCCTGCCCGCCACCGCCCGGCCCCGGCCGGGCACCACCGTCACGCTGACCCCGCGCGCCGACGCGGGGGAGTGGACCAGCCCGGCGCAGGTGCACGCGCTGGCACGCCACTTCGGCTCGCTCCTCCGTCACCCGGTGACCTTCGACGACGGCACGGGCGGGACGAACGGCACCGGCGGCACGGCCACGTCCGTCAACCCCGAACCCGCCCCCTGGGCGCGGACGTACCCCACACCGGGGGCCCGCTCCCGCGCGCTGGCCGCGTACGGCGAGGAGGTCTTCGGCTTCAAGCCGCTGGACACCATCGAACTGGACCTGCCGGCCGTGGGCCTCAAGGGCATCGCCTGTGTGCTGCCCGAGACGGTGCCGGCCGGGCGCCGCCACGGCCACCGCGTGCACGTCAAGGGCATGCTGCTGTCCGAGCAGGCCGAGGAGATCCTGCCCGAGTGGGCGTTCTTCGTCCGCTGCGTCGTCGACGCGGAGAGCCTGCGCCCGACGGCGTCCCGCGAGTCCCTCTACGAGGACGACACCCTGGCCGCCGTCCGCGACGCCCTCGCCGAGCGGCTGCGCGACTGGATCGCCCGGGCCGCCGCCAGCGACCCGGAGCTGCTGCACCGCTTCCTCCAGGCCCACCACCTGGCCGTCAAGTCGCTTGCCGTGCACGACGACGAGATCCTGCGGATGCTGCTGCCCTGGCTGCCGTTCGAGACCACCGACGGGCACACCACCCTCGACGAGTTCGCCCGCACCCACCGCACCGTGCTCGTGACGTCGAGCGTGGAGGAGTTCCGGCAGGTCGCCGCGATCGCCTCGGCCGCCGGACTCGGCGTCGTCAACGGCGGCTACACCTACGACCGCGAACTGGTCCACCGGCTGCCCGAGATCAGGCCCGAGGCCACCGTCGCCGACCTCGACCCGGCCACCCTCACCGCCCACCTCGACCCCGTCGACCGGGAGACGGAACTCGCCGCCGCGGCCTACCTCGCCCAGGCGCGTGACGCCCTCGCCGTCTTCGACTGCGACGTCGCGCTGCGCACCTTCCAGCCCGTCTCCGCGCCCGCCCTGCTCATCGACAGCCGCGAGGCCCGGCACGAACGCACCCGTTCCCAGCTCGCCCGCGAGCAGGAGGGCGGCCTGTGGGGCGACATCCTCGGCGCTCTGCGCCAGGAGGCGCCGCGGGCCCAGCTGATCCTCAACCAGCTCAACCCGCTGGTCCGCACGGCCGTCTCGATCGACGAGCCCGAACTGGCCCGCACCAGCGCCGAAGCCCTCTACGGACAGGCCGCGATGCTGTCCCGGCGCCCGCTCAGGCCCGCCGAGTCGAGCCTCATCAACCGCTCCTTCCTCGACCTGCTCGCCCACGCCCTCCGCAAGGACAGCTGACGATGCCCACCGCGTCCCACCCCCAGACCACCGACGAGCTGTACCAGGCGCTCCAGGAGAACGACCGGCGCCCCTACGGCCGCACCCGCACCGTCACCGCCGAGGAACTCGTCGACGCCGCCGAACAGTTCGGGGAGCCCCTGCCGCTCGTCCGTGCGCTCTTCGAGCTCCAGGAGGCGTACACCTACGGCTCCGAGCCCCGGAAGTCACCCGTCGTCTTCGCCCGGCTGCTCACCCTGTTCGACGAGCAGCCCGACGTCTTCGACGACCGGCTGCGCCACATGCTCTTCTGGCGGTTCAAGTGGGTGGGCCACGCCCTGCGCCAGCTGCCCGAGATCCCGCTGGCCAGCCTGCGCCAGTGGCTGACGGAGATGCGCGACCGCTACGAGAAGGCCGGCCTCGGCCTCCACCCCTACTACGGCCAGGCGTACCAGCTCGCCGCCCACGTGGGCGAGGACACCACCCTCGCCTACGAGTTGTGGGCGGGCCGCACCCGCACCCGGCTCAGCGACTGCGAGGCCTGCGAGATCTGCGAGCGGGCCCTGCACCACCTCACCGCCGACGACGACGAGCGCGCCCTGCGCGCCTGGGAGCCGGTCCTGGCCGGCAAGGAGTCCTGCCAGGAGGAGCCGGCCCGCTCCATGTCCTACGCGCTGCTGCCCCTGCTGCGCAGCGGCGAAGCCGACCGGGCCCGTGAACTGCACCTCGCCGGCTACCGGGGCTGCCGCCGCAACCCCTCGATGTCCGGGGAGGTCGGCCGTCACCTGGAGTTCTGCGCGCTGACCGGCAACGAGGCACGCGGCCTGGAACTGCTCGCCGAGAACCGGAGCCTGTTCGACGAGGTCGACTCCCCGCTGGACCAGTTCGACTTCCTCACCGGCGTGGAGGTCCTCCTCCAGCGTGTCGAGCTCCTCGGGCACGGCGACCTGCCCGCCGCCGGGTACGCCGGCCGCACCTGGACCGTGACCGGGCTGCGCGCGGAGGTGCGGGGCCGCGCCGACGACCTCGCCGCCCGCTTCGACGCCCGCAACGGCACCACGGCCCACGCCGACCGCCGCCGGATCCGACTGGACCGCGCCCCGCTCCTGGACGCCCTGGAGCTGACCCTGCGCACCCGCGGCCTCGAGGAGGTGGCCCCGGCCGCCCCGCTCCCCGCGCCCGCCTCCCGCACAGCCCCGGCAGTCCCCGAGACCCTGTCCGAACTCATCCTGAAGGCGAGGGAGCTGGACGAGCAGGGGCACCCGGACGCGACGGCCTGCTGGGCGCGGCTGCGCACGCTCGTCGCCGCCCGCGACTACGCCCACCCCGACGACCCGGCCGTGGGCCCGCTCGTGCGGCTGCGCGCGGACCTGCTCGCCGACGAGGCGAACAAGGCGCACGAGAAGGACGAGTACACCGACGCCGCGGCCCTCCACGAGGAGGCCGCCGGCCTGTACGACGACGCCGGCGCACCGGGGCACGCGGCGATCGCCCGTGCCGGCGTCCTGCTCGCCACGGCCGAGATCCCCGCCGAAGGCGCCGACGGACCCGAGGCCAGGGCCGCCGCGCTGACCGCCGCCCATGCCCACGTGGCGCGTCTGCAGGAGGAGACACCCGGTCTCACCCCGTATCAGGAGGCCCGGCTGCTGCGACTGCGGGCGACCGCGCTCGCCCTCCGCCTGCAGAGCACGGGCAGCGAGGAGCACGTCAAGCCGGTCTTCGCGGAGGCGGACCTGCTGGGCGCGTTCGCATCCCGGCACGACCTCGCCGGACAGCTCTCCGGCGCCCGGCTGCTGCGGGTCACCACCCACGCCATCGCCGGCGACCTGCCCGCCGCGGTCACCGAGGCCGACGCGCTGCTCGAGCACCTCAGGGCGCACGGCCCCGCCTGGCACCTGCCCCGCACGCTCGGACTGCGCGGCCGGGTCCAGCTCGTCCTCCAGGACCCCGAGGCCGCCTACAGCGACCTGTCCGAGGGGCTGCGCCTGGCCGCCGAGTGGCCGGCCGACGCCGTCGGCACCACGCGCCTGCACGCGGACCTGGCCGAGACCTGCATGCGCCTGGGCCGTCCCGACGAGGCGTTGCGGCACCTGACGCGCTCGGCCGAGCTGGACCTGCGCGGCGGCAACCGCACCGAGGCGTTCTGCACGTACAGCAACGCCGCGCAGCTCAGCCTCGACCTGGGCCGTGTCGAGGACTGCATCGCCCTGCTCGACTCCCTGCTGGCCGAACCCGACGTCGTCGCCGGAGACTTGGACGACCGGCTCGTCGCCCAGCTGCGTCTGACCCGCGCCCGCGCGCTGCACGCGGGGGAGGACCTCAAGGCGGCCACGGCGGAGTTCGTCGCGCTCGCGGCCGAGTCGGCCGGCTGGGACGACGACCCGGGCAGCCACGCCGTGATCGCCGCGGAGACGGCCGTACTCCTCGCCGAGTCCGGCGAGTTCGACCGGGCCCGGGAGGCCGCCGACCAGGCGCTCGCCGCGCACGCCCGGGACCCGCGCTACGAGTTCCTCAGCAACTCCCTGCGCGAGATCGCCCGCCTCCAGGCGCAGCAGCAGGGCTCCGACGGCCTGCCCGCCGCCCTCGCACTGCTCGCGGACGCCGGCCGGATCGCCGACGAGGCCCGCGCCGCCGGATACCAGGCCCACGGCCGTTCCCTGGACACCGCCCTGGCCTACGAACACGGGCGGGTCAACGCCTACGCCGGGGAGTACGAGGACGCGCTGGCCGCCCTGGAGAAGGCGCTCGGCCTGCTCGGTGAGCCGGGCCGGGACGACGACCGCGTCGGCGAGTGGGCCGAGTGCGTCCGCCTCGCGGGTGTGGTGGAGGGTCTGTATCTGGAACGTCCCGCCCCCGCCCTCACGCGTCTGGACGCGGCGATCGTCCGGCTGACCGCCCTCGGCCACACGGACGAGACGGAGTCACTGACCACCTTGGCCGCCCGGCTGCGCGACGAGGAGTGACACCCGAGGCCCGGGGCGGGGACGGACCATCACCCCCGCCCCGGGCCTTTCGTCCGGATCGTTCGCTCCGCGTGCCCTGCGGTGCGGGTCAGCGGCGGTGACCCGCTGGGTGGATCCGTCCAGGCGCACCGCACGGCTCCGGCGCCCGTGACCTGCGCCGACGCCGCCCTCGGCGATATTCGCTGGTCGCCGGCCCCGGGCGGCGCCCATACTGACGCGGTGCATCCGGTGACTCTCACGACCGAGCGGTTGATCCTGCGGCCCTTCGAGCCGGGCGACGTGGACGCCGTGTACGAAGCCTGCCAGGACGAGGACATCCGGTTCTACACGCCGGTCCCCGTGCCCTTCGAACGCCGGGACGCCGAGAGGCAAGTTCTCGAGGAGTGGCCCGAGGCCTGGGCCACCGACAAGGACTACGTCCTCGGGGCCTTCCGCAAGGACACCTCGGACCTCGTCGGTTCCCACTGCCTGACCAAGGTGAGCCGGGGCGTGTACGAACTGGGCTTCTGGGCCGTCAAGGAGCAGCGCGGCCGGGGGTATTCGGTGGAAGCGGCGCGGGCGCTGTGCGACTGGGGGTGGGCGACGCTCGACGTCCACCGCATCGAGTGGTGGGCCATGACCGGGAACACCGGCTCACGTGCCGTCGCCGAGCGCCTGGGCTTCACCCTCGAGGGAACACTGCGCCGACGCGGCATCGCCAACGACGGAAAGCCCCACGACTGGTGGGTCGGCGGGCTGGTGCGGCCCTGACATGGCCCGTGCGACGAGGCGGGACACACACGCCGACGCCGAGGCGGCCGGTTGAGGACCGGGAGTGAGGAGACCCGGCTCGTGCTCCTGCGGGGGAACAGCGGGTCGGGGAAGTCGTCCGTGGCGGACGGGATCCGTGAGCGGTTCGGGCGGGGGCTGGCGCTGGTCGGGCAGGACAATCTGCGCCGGGTCGTGCTGCGGGAGAGGGACCGGCCGGGGGCGGCGAACATCGGTCTGATCGACCTGACGGCCCGTTACGCCCTGGACGCCGGGTACCACGTCGTGGTCGAAGGGATCCTGTACGCCGACCACTACGGCGAGATGCTCACCCGGCTGCGGGCCGACCACCGCGGCCCGACCCACGCCTACTACCTGCACGTGCCCTTCGAGGAGACCCTCCTGCGCCACGCCACCAAGCCGATCGCGCACGAGGTCGGCGAGGCACAACTGCGGGACTGGTACCGGGAACGGGATCTGCTGCCCGGCGGATTCGAGACCGTCATCGGCGCGGAGAGCACTCTGCGGGAGACCGTGGACCGCATCATGGTCGACACCGGCATGGCCGGCCTGCCCTCCCTCGACCGTTAGGCCGTGTCCGCATCCGGCCGGCCGCCGAGCGTACCGCCGCCTCCCGAGGTCACCCGTCCGTACGCGCTGGGCAGGGCGTGAGCGGCGCGCCGCGACCAGGATGGGCGGTGCCCGGGCGTCCGGACCGGCAGCCCGGTGCTGCCCGATGTGACGCGCGTGGCTGTCGCCGCCCGTACCGCGCGAGGGAGAGGTATGACCGAGACCGACGAGGCCGGGACCTTCTCTGCCGGGGCCGACTGGCCCTCGGAGCACCGCGACCCGGTCACCGGCATGATCGACCTCCGGCGCGTCGGCGCGCACCCGGACTTCTGGTATCCCGTCGCACTGTCGAAGGACGTGCGCGCCACGGGGACGTTCGCGACGGCGTTCGCCGGTGAGCGCATCGCGCTGTACCGCGGCGAGAGCGGCACCGTGTACGCGCTGGAGGACCGCTGCGCCCACCGGCAGGTGCCGCTGAGCATGGGCGTCGTGGAGGGCGAGGCCCTGCGCTGCTGCTATCACGCCTGGGCCTATCGCGGTGACGGCCGCATCTCGCAGATCCCGTACCTGGCCAAGGGCGACGGCAGGCCGCCGCGCGGCGTGCGCGGCTACCCCGTCCGCGAGGCGTACGGCCTGGTGTTCGCCTTCCCCGGCGACCCCGACAAGGCGGCCGTCACCCCGCTGCCGGACCTGCCGGCGTTCGGCTCACCGTGCTACAGCACGATGACCTACTCCCGGACCGTGCGCTGCCACTACTCGTTCATGCACGAGAACCTGCTCGACATGAACCACCAGTTCCTTCACCGGGGCGTGGTCGGCAGACTCCACCCCGAACTGCTGGACCACCGGACCGACGAGCGGTCGGTGGAGGCCAGGTACCTGTTCCGCCACACCGGCGGCAAGCGCAACCGCGGGGCCAGCCTGCTGGCCTCGGAGGGCCTCGGCGGCAGCGACTCCCGGGACGTCATGACGATCCGCACCGAGTACCCGTACCAGACCCTCGACCTGGTCCCGGAGAACGCGGAGCGGCCCGCCTTCCGCCTCTGGGTCGCCTATGTGCCCGAGGACGCCGAGCAGCGCAGGTGCCACACCTTCGGCCTGCTGATGATCGAGAAACCGAGGATTCCCGGCGTGCTGCGCCTGGCCCGGCCGCTCATCAGGCGCTTCACCGAGCGCGTGTTCGCCGAGGACCGCATGGCCGTGGAGGCCGAGCAGCGGGCCTGGGACGAACAGGGCGAGGACCGCAACCGCGAGGTGTTCTCGCTGATCCTTGACGTCCGCGAGGTGCTGCGCACCAACGGCGTCCCCATCCGGCCCCGGACCACCGGGTGCGGCGCCGCCTCGCTCTGCGACGGCCCGGGGCGCGGCTGACCCGGGCGGCGGGCCCGCCGGTCTTCAGGCCAGGAACTCCGTCAACAGCCGGTTCAGCTCGGCGGGTTGTTCGGTGGGGAGCGAATGGTGGGAGGCGCCGGGCAGGGTGACGACGCGCGCCCCGGGCAGGAGGCGGCGTGCCGCGGTCGCCGCGCGTCGCGGGTCGTGCGCCCGGCTCTGTCCGGCAAGGACCACCAGGGCCGGGACGGCGCAGCCCGCAAGCTCCCGCGCCGCCGGGCGCCGCATGGCGACCACCTTCGACCGGCGGGCGGTCGCGGTGCTGTCCAGGAACGCCTGCCAGACCGGGTCCTCGGGTTCACGGCCGGTCTCCCACCGGTGGAACGCGCGCACCCGCTGCGGGGTGGGCCTCAGCAGCATCGGCAGCGCGCGGGCGAGGTAGCGAGGACTCATGCCCGAGAAGCAGTTGACCGGGTCGAGCAGCACGAGCCTGCCGAGCCGACGGGGCGCGCGCAGTGCGTGGGTGAGGGCGATCCAGGCCCCGTAGGAGTGCCCGCACAGGTGCGCGCCGTCCAGGTCCAGCTCGTCGAAGAGGGCGTCGAGCCAGGCCGACAGGTCGGCGGCACCCCGCAGCGGTGCTCCGTCGTGCACGCTGCGGCCGATGTCGCCCATCAGGTCGACGGCGTACACCCGGTGAGCGGGTGCCAGGGCGCCGACGGTGGCGAACCAGGCCGGCGAGGTGGCGCCGCCGCCGGGCAGCAGTACGAGCGGCACCCCGTCCTCGCGGCCGCTGATGTGGACGCGGGTGCTGCCGTACGGGGTGCGGACGTCGACGCCGCGCACGTCCACGGGCCACCGTCGCAGCACCGCGTCGTACGCGGCGAAGAAGGCTGTCTGGTCGTCCATGTCCCACCCCGTATGACTCGCCTGGCGATATTCTCGGCCACCGAGATATTAGGGGAGTGAACCATGGACGACCAGGACCCCGGGCTGCGGCTGGTGCATCTGCTGCGGGCGGTGACGATGGAACTGGACCTGTTCGCAGCCGAGTTCGCCGGTCGCCACGGTCTTCATCCCACGGACGTGCGGGCGTTGGTCCACCTGCTGGACGCCGCACGGGAGGACGTGCGCGCCACGCCCGGGTGGCTCGGCGCCCAGCTGGGGATCAACTCGGCGTCGACCACGGCCCTGGTCGACCGGCTGGAGCGCCTGGGGCTGGTGCGCAGGGAGCGGGACACACAGGACCGCCGACGTGTGCTGCTGGTCGTGCGCGAGGAAGCCGTCACTCTGGGCTGGTCCTTCTTCGGACCGCTGATCCACGAGATGGTCGACTCGATGCGCTCCTTCGACGAAGCGGAACTGGCCGTGGTGCGGCGATTCCTGCTGGCCATGCGCGATGTGGCCGCGGCGGGACGCGGGGTCCGGCGGGACGGGCCCGGGGGACGGTGAGGTCGGAGCCGGGGCGCTCGATCTCATGGCCGGGGGTTGGTGCGATGCCAGCGTGGCCGGGCGTCGGGGCCGCGGCGGCCGGCCACCGAGGCGCAGCGTGGGCACAGGCGCCGTACCCGGTCCGCGGCGCCGCCCGACTCGGGGAAGGTGTCCGGCCAGTCGACGTGCGGGAAGCGGGCCAGCCGGGAGCGGCTGAGGGACAGACCGCAGACCGTCTCGTTGTGTCCCGGCTCCCAGGCGTGCACCTCACCGGAGGGCAGGCGGCGGCGTCCCTCCTCCTCGTCGGTCCACTGCCCGGACGCCGCGACGGCGTACCGTTTCGCGCGGGCCACGGCGGTTCAGCCGGCCGCGTGGCCGGTGTGCAGCCGCACCTGCTCCTCCAGCCTCCGCAGGCTGGTGTCCAGGGCGTCACCGACGGCCTGCTCGCCCGGATCGTGGCCGTCGTCGAAGAACGACAGGTGCACGGTCACCTCGCTGGCCCCGCTGCCGAGCCCGGCGACCTGGAGCCAGCCCGCGTAGCCGCCCTGCTCGCGGGTGCCCCACTCCAGCCGCATCTGGTCCCGCCGGGCGCGCAGCACGGCGGAGGTGTCCTCGTCCGTGCGGTCCTCGTGCACGGTGACGGTCGGCAGTTCCTCGGCCCGCACGTGCAGGGCGTCCGGCAGCCAGCTGTCCAGCCGGCCGACGTTCGCGGCCTGGTCGAAGACGTGCTCGGGCTGTGCGGGCATCGTTCGGGAGCGTTCGTACTCGGTCATGGCCTCGGACCTCACCTCGGGGTCGTTCCGCGCACCGCGTTCCCGGCCTGCCCGGGCCCAACCGCGAAGGGCCCCGTCCGCACCGGACGGGGCCCTTCGCGTCGGTCCTCGGTCAGAACCGCGGCTGAGGGGACTGCGCCTCGACGAGTTCCCGCGCCTCCGCCTCCGTCTCCACGGACGGCGGAGACCCGGCCAGGGGCTGGTTGGCCGTCTCCCGCATGCACAGCACGGCGATCACGCCGATGGCCGCGGCGCCCATGGCGTAGTACGCCGGCATGAGGGTCGAGTCGAAAGCGCTGATCAAAGCGGTGATCACCAGAGGTGTCGTGCCACCGAAGACCGAGGTGGCCAGGTTGTAGGCCACCGAGAGCGACCCGTAGCGCACCTGGGTGGGGAATATCGCCGGGAGCGCCGCCGACATCGTGCCGAGCATCGCCACCAGCGAGAGCCCCATCAGCAGCAGGCCGAGGGTGATGAGGACGACGCTGCCCTGCCGGATGAGCAGGAACGACGGCAGTGAGAGGAACAGGAAACCGAGCATCCCCGTCATCAGCAGCGGCTTGCGCCCGAAGCGGTCCGAGAGCCGCCCGACCTGGTTGATGACGCACATCTGGAGCACCATCACGACGAGCAGGATCAGCAGCCCGTGGTTGGTCCCGTAGCCCAGCTCGTCGGACAGGTACGTCGGCATGTACGACAGCAGCATGTAATCGGTGATGTTGTACGCCGCGACCAGCGCCAGGCACAGCAGCAGCGGCCTCCAGTACCGGGTGAAGATCTTGCCGAGGTCGGCCGCCGCCGAGGTCTCCACGGCGTCGGCGGCCTCGCTCGCCTTGGCCTGGCCGCCCTCCAGCTTCTTGAAGGCGGGCGTCTCGTCCAGCTTGAGCCGCAGGTAGAGGCCGATGAGGCCGAGCGGGGCCGCGACCAGGAACGGCACACGCCAGCCCCAGGACAGCATCTGGTCGTCGCTCAGGAGCATCTGGAGGACGACGACGAGGCCGGAGGCCCCGACGTAGCCGGCGAGGGTGCCGAGCTCCAGGAAACTGCCGAAGAAACCGCGCCGCTTGTCCGGCGCGTACTCCGCGATGAACGTCGAGGCGCCCCCGTACTCCCCGCCGGTCGAGAAGCCCTGCACCAGCCGGAAGAAGATCAGCAGCGCCGGGGCCCACAGGCCGATGACCGCATGCGAGGGCACCAGACCGATGGCGAACGTGCCCACCGCCATCATGATCATGGTGAGGGAGAGGATGCGCTTGCGCCCGACCTTGTCCCCGAGCGGGCCGAAGACCATGCCCCCGAGAGGACGCACCAGGAAGGCCACGGCGAAGGTCGCGAAAGAGCCGAGCAGCTGGGCGGTGTCGCTGCCCGAGGGGAAGAAGACCTTCCCGATGGTCGACGCCAGATAGCTGTAGATGCCGAAGTCGTACCACTCCATCGCGTTGCCGAGGGCGGCGGCCTTGGTGGCGCGCTTGACCGCCGCCTCATCGGTCACCGTGATGTCGCTGCGGCGCAGTCTGGGGTGACGTCGCTTCTCGATCGCCCGGAACAGCACCCGGTGTCGTCTCACCGCCGCGGGATCCACCGACTCGTCGTTGTCGGTCTCCGCCATCACGTGGTCCTTTCGCCGTTCGTACTACCCAGCACGCCTGCGCAGTTCTCGCGTGATCAAACGGACCCCTTCGCGCGGCATCCGGCCGGCCACCCAGCGTGACGTGCGGGCGCCCGGAGTGAGACGCCGCAGGGGAGCACTCCGGGAGCACTCCGGGACGATTGCGCGGCGGGTGTGCGGCGGGGTGTGCGGCCGACCTGGTGGGGAACTTGTTCCGCCGGGTGCGTGCCTGGTGAGAGGAGCCCAAGTGGCAGCGTCGGCGGCGGGCGGCCGGAACCAGGGCGGGCAGCAGGACGGCTACGAGCCGGACCCGAACCGGTGGCGGGCCCTGTGGGTCACGCTGGTGGCCGGCTTCATGAGCCTGCTGGACGTGTCGATCGTGGCGGTCGCCCTGCCCACCGTCCAGCAGCAGCTGCACGCCTCAGCGGCCGAGGTGCAGTGGGTGGTGTCCGGCTACGCCCTTTCCTTCGGGCTCGCCCTCGTCACCGCGGGCCGCCTCGGCGACGCCCTGGACCGGCGCCGCATCTTCCTGCTCGCCCTCAGCGGCTTCGTGCTGTGCAGCGCGGCCTGCGGGGCTGCCCCGAACATCACGCTGCTGGTGGTGGCCCGGCTCGCCCAGGGCCTGGCGGCCGGCTTCATGGCACCGCAGAACTCCGCGCTCATCCAGCAGATGTTCCGGGGCGGCGAGCGCGGCCGGGCCTTCGGCTTCTTCGGCGCCACCGTCGGCATCTCCTCAGCCGTCGGCCCGCTCGCCGGCGGTCTGATCCTCGCCCTGGCCGACGGCGCCCAGGGCTGGCGCTGGATCTTCTACGTCAACGTCCCCATCGGCATCCTCGCGGTCCTCCTCGGCCGCCACCTGCTGCCCCGCACCCGCCGCTCGGGCCGCGAGCACGTCGACCTGCCCGGTGTCCTGCTCCTGGGTCTCGGCGTCCTCGCGCTCATGTATCCGCTGGTCCAGGCGGAGTCCGGGGGCCTCACCCGGCTGTGGTGGTTGTTCCTCGTCGGTGCCGCACTGCTCGTCGTCTTCACCCGATGGCAGCGGCGCCTGGTCGACCGCGGAACGCAGCCGCTGCTCGACCCACGTCTGTTCACGACCGTGCGCGGCTATGCCGTCGGCGCCGGCGTCGGCACGCTCTACTTCATCGGGTTCAGCGGTGTCTGGCTGGTGTTCGCGCTGTTCTACCAGCACGGCCTGGGCTTCAGCCCGCTCCGGTCCGGCCTCGCCGTGACGCCCTTCGCCCTCGGCTCCGCGGTCGCCGCCGCGGTCTCGGGGCGGCTGGTGGACCGGCTCGGCCGCCTGCTCACCGTGGGTGGTCTCACGGGCGTGATCCTCGGACTGGGCGGCACCGCGCTGCTGCTGCGCTTCGCGCCCCTCGACATCGCCCCCTGGCTCGCCGCCCCGGTCCTCTTCCTCGGCGGCGTCGGCGGCGGGTGCGTGATCTCACCCAACATCACCATGACCCTGCGCGACGTGCCCGTGCACATGGCGGGAGCGGCGGGCGGCGCCCTGCAGACCGGGCAGCGGCTCGGCGCCGCGGTGGGCACCGCCGCCCTGCCCGGTCTCTACTACCTGGTGCTCGGCAGCAGGAGCGACGACTACCGCGGTGCCCTGTTCCTCGCGCTGGTCGCCGGGCTCGCCGGGATGGCCGCGTCCCTGGCCCTCGCGGCGTACGACTGGCGGCGCCACCGGCGTACGGGGGAGCCGCACGGCCGGTGTCCGGACGACGTCGCCCACCACCCGGTGCACGCCCGGCAGACCTGAGCGGTCACCCGGCACGAGCGTCGGCCACCTCGTCCACCTCGCCGCGAAGCTCTCGGCCGACCCGACGCCCTCGGCGACGCCCGCGACGTCGCACAGGTGATGCGTGCCTTGCTCGCCCGCGCTCAGCGCTGGGCCGCATCGCCGGGCCCATGGCTGGAAGTTCGGCGGAAAGGTGAGGCGGGCATGACACCTGGGCCGATCCGCCTTGTATAGCCTCGCTGACACTTGATCGAGGGGGACCGGAATGACTGAGGACCTACCAGCGCGGGCCGTTCGGGGAGACATCGAGGCGATCCAGGACCTGCTGTTCAGACGCCATCTCGCCGGCTACGGCCGGCCGGAGGAGCGTGAGGCTGTGGAAGGAGTGACCCTCGAAGCCGCACAGACCTGGCTGGACGCGGCCCAGGCACGCCGGCCGCGGTCCAGTCGGCACGAGGAGCGCGACTTCGCCTTTCAGCTCGGGCGGGCCGCCGGCCATCTCGTGCAACTCGCCGGGCAGACGGGTGAGTCATGGAACCGGCTGCTCGCCCACCCGGTGTTCGCGGCGCCCGTGATCACCGCATCCGACGAGTTCCCTCCACCGGTGCCGCCCGTGCGTCAGATGCCTGAGCCCTCCGATGGGCGAGGCGGCCCTTCCTACGGGGGCGCGCTCCCCGACGAAGCCCTGGCAGCGATGGGGTTCGCGGTTGCGGTGGGACTCGTACCGTTCCTTCAGACGATCGCCGCGCAGGCCGGGCAGCGCACGTTCGACATCGCGCGTGCCACGATCCGGGCGTCGCTCCCCAGCGGCAGGGGAGGCAGAATCGCCGGACCGCACCTCGTGGTCGAGGAGCGCGACGGCCGCGTCGAGATCCGCATGCCCAGCGACATCCCCGACGCGGCCTTGCACGCACTCGTCGCCCTCGGGGATCAAGGCATCGAAGCCCTCGCCGAGCCCGATCCACGGGGCCGGATCGTCACCGTCACCTGGAACGCCCAGGACGGGCGGTGGGAACGGGTCGTCCACCGGCGGGCCTGAACGGCGAGGCCCCGCAGCCATGGGCCGGTCGCGGGCGATGACCGCGGTTCTGCTGGTCGGGAGCGGGTCTTCGAGCCAACCGGTCTGGGAGGGGCGCTTTCTGACCGGACCTCACAGGAGGCACTGTCCATCGGCATTGTTCCCCGCGGTCACAACTGTGCCGTCGGCACGCAGGCCGAGCGTGTGCGTCGAACCGGCCGCCACGGCGACGATGTCGCGCCAGTCGCCGACGTCGCACTGCCCGTGGCTGTTGTCTCCCGCTGCGAGGACCCGTCCGAACGCAGTCACCCCGACGGTGTGGTAGCTGCCCGCGTCGAGCGCCACCATGTCTTCCCACTCGTCGACCTCGCAGGCCCCGGTCGCCCGGTCCCCGGTCGCCACGGGCCGCCCGTCGGTTCTGAGGCCGACGGTATGGAGATACCCGGCCGAAACGGCGGCCAGGTCACGCCACCCGTCAACGGCACACTGCCCCCGCCGGTTGTTCCCCGTGGCCAGTGCGGAACCGTCCGACCGGACGCCGACCGAGTGCCAGTCACCACACGAGAGGGCGACCATCTCGCGCCAGGACCGCACGTCGCACTGTCCTTCCGAACCCCTGCCAACGGCCAGCACGCGGCCGCTCGCCAGTAGTCCGAGCGTGCGGCGCCAGCCCGCGGCCACGGCCGTGACGCCTCGCCATCCGGCGACATCACACTGCCCGTCGGCGTTCCACCCCGTTGCCAGCACCGTGCCGTCCGACCGGAGCCCCACCGTGTGAGACCTGCCGGTGTTCGAGGCGGTGTGGACGTTGCCGGCGGCCACCGCGACGACGTTCTCCCATCGCTCGACCCGGCATTCGCCGGCTGCGTCATCGCCCACGGCGAGAACGGTTCCATCCCGGCGCAGCCCGACCGAATGACGCCTTCCGGCCGCCAGCGCCGACAGGTCGGCGAGCATTCCACCCCCGGGGGCTCGACGAGACTTCGCGACAGGGGATTCGCGACAGGGGATCCCACCCTACGTCGGCTCAGAGGTCGCGTGCCCGTGTGTGGAGGTGACCGGCGAGGGGGTGGGCGGGCGGTGCCGAGGGCAGGCGCGTGGTCAGTACGTACCGGGTCTTCTGTGCGACGCGGCAGGACGCTGTGTTGTCCGCGCGATGCAGCAGTTCAAGGCGCGTCAGTTCGTGGCCGGGGAAAGCGGTGAAGGCCCAGTTCGTCAGTGCCTCGAGCGCTCGGGGCGCCACTCCCCGGCCGCGCGCATGCGCTGCCGTCCAGTAACCGACCTCGGCGGACGATGCGCCCGGTGTGACGTTCTTGAGGACCACGTGCCCCGCCAACCTGCCGTCGGCGTCCGCAGGGTGGGATTCGACGATGGCGAACGCGAAGCGGTGTCCCGCCTCCCATCCCCGTTGCTGTTCGTGGATCCAACGAGCCGCGCCCGCCCGGTCGTCCACGGTTGAACTCGTCCACCGGCGCAGGGCGTCATCCCGATGCAGCCCAACCAGGTCGGCAGCGTCCGCCGGGCTCCAGGGACGCAGTATGAGAGCAGGGGCCGACGGTGTTGCGTCCGCCTGGAGCCGTGCAGCGATCTTCTCCATCGGCCGATCGTATGCGGGGGATCGTCTCCTCCTGCCGGAAGGATCAAGGCGGGCCCAGTCAGGGCCAGTCGGGTGCGGCCTGTGGTTGCGGGTGCGGTGGGGCGGGCGTGTCGTCGTCCAGTTCGCCGCGCAGCGCGCCGAGGGCGAAAGCGGTCATGGACGCCAGGATCAGCAGCGCGAGCGGGCCCCAGATCGCCGGCAGGGCCCAGAGCGGCCAGTAGTTGGAGGCCTGTGCCCAGAGCGTCAGGATCGCTGTGGCGCCCAGACCGACGCCGTGCCACCGCACCATCCTCGCGGCCCTCACGTGACGCTCCCTGCCCCGCGCGAACAGCGGCCACAGGCCGCCGACGAGGGCCGCGAGGCCGAACGAGAGGCAGGCCAGCGCACCGCCCAGCCGGTCCTCGGGCCACCCCACGGGACCGTCGGACGTCTGCTGGCGCCGTCCCTCGGCGTCGCGCACCTCGACGACCCGGCCGTGCCAGATCACACCGACGACCTTCTCGCCCCGCTCCATCTCGGACATCACGGGCTCGGTGCGCCGGAACGTCACCTCCCACGGTTTGCCGGACGGCAGCACCAGCTCCGCCTCCGGAGACTCGCTTCGCCTCCCGCGGTTCACGGCGGCGCTCCGTACGGTGAACTCCTGCTCCCACCGGCATCCCGAGGCCTCGACGGGGACCGCGGTACAGACCGGCGCCGCGTGGTACTCCCGCTCCCGCTCCAGCGCCCCGCGGACCTCACGGGCCGACGCCACTCCGACGCCCAGCGTCACGACGGCCATCAGCAGCCACACCACGGACCGCATGGTCCCGTCCCCCGACGACCCCACCGCGTCCCACCCCCTCCGCGCACGGACCCCGGAGCATTGGAACACGGTTCAGGCGCCGCTGTGGACCCGCCTGCCCTCGACGAACGTCTCCAGAACCCGGGTTCGGGCGATCTCCTCGGGCGGGCCCGCGAACGGGTCACGGTCCAGGACGACGAGGTCGGCCGCCTTGCCGACGGCGATGCTGCCGGTGAGGTCGTCGAGGTGGTTCACATGGGCGCTGCCCGCGGTGTACGCGGCGATGGCGGTGCCCAGGTCGAGGCGCTGCTCCGGGAAGAAGGACGGTGTGCCCTCGGGCGCGTCGGGGGAGACGCGGTTGACGGCGACATGGATGGCCTGGAGCGGATCGGGGGAGCTGACGGGCCAGTCGCTGCCGGCCGCGAGGGTGGCCCCGGCCCGCAGCAGATCCCCGAAGGGGTACTGCCACCCGCCGCGTTCCGCCCCCAGGAAGGGCAGGGTCAGTTCGTCCATCTGCGGCTCGTGGGCGGCCCACAGCATCTGGAGGTTCGCGCTCGCCCCCAGTGCCCGGAAGCGCGGCAGGTCGTCGGGATGGACGACCTGGAGGTGCGCCAGGTGGTGACGTGTGTCGCGGTGGCCACCCGCGGCCCGGGCGGACTCCACGGCGTCGAGCGCCTCGCGCACCGCCCGGTCGCCGAGCGCGTGGAAGTGCACCTGGAAGCCGTGCGCGTCCAGCTCGGTGACGTACTTCCGCAGCTCGCCCGGCTCGACGAAGCTGATGCCGCTGTTGTCCGAGGAGCAGCCGCAGCCGGTCAGGTAGGGCGAGAGCATGGCGGCGGTGTGGTTCTCGGCGATGCCGTCCTGCATGATCTTCACCGTGCCGGCCCGGAACCTGTCCCGGCTCAACTCCTCCCTGCGGGCCACGAGTTCGGGTATCTGCTCGGCACCGCGTTCACGGTCCCACCACAGGGCGCCGACGACCCGGGCGGTGAGCAGCCCCCGCTCCAGCGCCGTCAGATAGGCCGGGGCCGGGTCGGTCAGATTCGCGTACGTGCCGACGATGGCGTCCTGCCAGGCGGTGACGCCGTGGGAGTGCAGTACGGCCTGGGCACGCAGCAGACCGGCGAGTTGCTCCTCGGGTGTGGGGTCCGGCACCAGCCGGCCCACCAGGTGGACCGCGCCCTCCTGGAGCATCCCGGTCGGGTTGCCCCGGGGGTCACGCTCAATGCGGCCGTCGGCGGGGTCGGGGGTCCGGGCGTCGATGCCCGCGCGTTCCAGGGCCCGGCTGTTCACCCAGGCGCCGTGGTGGTCCCGGTTGGGCAGGAAGACGGGCCGGTCGGGGACGACCGCGTCGAGGGCGGCGGCCGTGGGGGAGCCGCCGGGGAACGCCTCCAGGGACCAGCCGCCCCCGGTGATCCACTCGACGTCCGGGTGGGCGTCGGCGTACGCCCCGATCCTGCGCAGGTACGCGTCCGGGTCGGTGGTGTCGCCGAGATGGCACTGGCCGAGCTCGAGACCCGCCCCCATCGGGTGGACGTGGGCGTCCTGGAAGCCGGGCAGCAGCAGCTTCCCGGCGAGGTCGACGACCTCGGTGCGCGGCCCGATCAGCGCGCGCACCTCGTCGTGACCGACGGCGACGATCCGCCCGCCGCGCACGGCCACCGAGGTGGCGCGGCTGCGGGCCGGGTCGACCGTGTGCACGGGACCGCCGGTCAGGACGAGGTCCGCGGGGCCCTGGGCAGGGGGGTGTGACATCGGGGTGAACTCCAAAAAGGGTCAGGCCGCCGTGCGGTCCATCGGCAGGGTGAGGGCGTCGGCGTCGGTGCCGCGCCCGGTGGTGAAGTAGGGCGAGCGCCGGACGTACTTGGCCACGGCGGCCATGCCGAGGCCCGCCAGCACGATCACGGCGGGCAGCGAGAACATGAACCAGCCGTTGTCCGGGCTCAGTTCGAAGTGGTCGCTCATGGTGAGGTACGAGTATCCGAGGTAACCGCCCAGCCCCAGCAGCACCAGCCCCGACACGGCGGGCACACCGACGCAGAGCAGTGCCTCGCGTGCTCCTTCGTGCCGCGCCGAGCGGAAGCGCACCGCGCAGGCGAGTGCGGTGAGGCCGTAGTAGAGGGCCACGATCAGGCCGATGGCGTTGACGGCGGCCAGCAGCATGTCGCTCAACTGGGGGAGCGCGAAGGCGAGCAGGGCGATCACGGCGGCGACCGACATCACGACGACCGTCCCGGCGGCCGGTGTGCCGTAGCGCGGGTGGACGCGGGTCCACAGCGGGCCCATGGTGCGGTCCCGGCCCATGGCGAGCAGGCCGCGTGCCGTGGGGATCAGGGTGGCTTGCACGGAGGCGACCGCGGAGAACATCAGGGCGAGCAGCGGCAGGGTCGCCCAGGGCTCGGCGGCCAGTTTCTCCCCGAGGTGGCCGAGGGCCTGGGGGCCGTTGCGGACGAGTTCGGCCAGGCTCATCTCCCGCTGGAAGGCGACCGAGGCGAAGAGGAACAGGCCGAGCATCGCGAACAGCGCGATGAGGCCGCCGCGGGCCGAGTCGCCCGGGTCCTTGGTCTCCTCGGTGACGCTGAACGCCGCGTCCCAGCCCCAGAAGAAGAACACCGCGAGGACCATGCCCTGGGCGAAGGCGGTGCCGCTGGAGATCTCGAACGGGTTGAACCAGGACAGGGACACCGCGTGGTCGCCGGTGACCAGGGCCCAGCCGCAGAAGCCGAGCAGCACCGCGTACTCGAAGACCAGCAGGGCGAACTGGAACCGGGTCGCGCCGCGGACGCCGGTGACGGCCAGGGCGGTGAGGGCGAGCAGCACCACCAGCCCGACCGCCGTGCAGACACCGGTGGACGCCGGGTCCAGGGCGACACCCGCCAGGCTGCGCAGCCCCGCCTTGTTGGCGAAGGCCAGCACGACCGAGCCCATGATCGCGCTGGTGTAGGCGCAGAAGATCACCGAACCGGCCAGCGTCACCCAGCCGGTCAGAAAGCCCGGCCATGGTCCGAGGGATCTGCCCACCCAGGTGTAGCCGTTGCCGCAGTTGGGTTCGGAGCGGTTGAGACGGGCGTAGGCGAGGGCGATGCCCAGCACCGGAAGGAACGCCAGCAGCAGGAGCGCGGGGGCCTGGAGGCCCACGACGGTCGCGATCGTGCCCATGCCGATGGCGATGCTGGTGGTGGCCGCGGTGCTGGACGCGGCGATGGCGACGCCGTCGACGACGCCGAGGGAACGGCGCAGCGCGGGGCGGGGCGGGGGCGGTGCGGACGACATGAAGGGCTCCTCGGGGGACGGGGTGGGAAGAGCCGCGCGGGACTGTGATGGAACAGCCGGGGCCCGTATTGGGTCAACCCTGTTGACGTAAGGCGCCGGGGGCCGTTCACTGCGTTGAGCGACGAGTCGCCGGACGGCGTGCGGCCGCCGGTGCGCGACAGATGTCAGGTGCGCCCCAGGCCTTCGGCGCGCCGCGGGTCTTGCGTGCGCCATGGGCCTCAGGCGGGCCATGGGCCTCAGGCGGGCCATGGGCCTCAGGCGGGCCACAGGGCCTTGGCCTTGGGCGGGCCGCAGGGCCTTGGGCGCGCCACAAGCTTCAAGTACGCCACGCCTCTGGCGTGTTCAGGAGAGGAGCCCGGCCATGAGCACCCGAGTCCCGCAGGAACGCAGGCGTCGCAGACCGACCCGGTCGGGGGTCCTGCTGTCGGAGGAGCTGATCGTCCAGACCGCGCTGCGGCTGATCGGCGAGCACGGGCCCGAGGCGCTGAGCGTGCGCCGGCTCGGCGCGGCCCTGGGCTGTGACCCGACCGCGCTCTACCGCTACTTCCACGGCACCGACGACCTGGTGCTCGCCATCGCCGACCGGATCATCGGCGACGCCATGGCCGGATTCGCGCCCGGGGACGACTGGGTGGCCGCACTGCGCGAGATGGCCCTGCGGGTCCGCGCGGGCTACCTCGCCCATCCCCGGGCGGCCGCGATGGCCGCCCACCGCGTGACCCGGCGCCGCAACGAGATCCGTGCCGTCGAGACCGGGATCGGCCTGCTGCTCGGCGCCGGCTTCCCGCCGGCCGACGCCGCCCGGCTCTACCTGGCCTTCATCGACACCGTGCTCAGCCACGCAGCCACGGAGGCGGCGTTCCACGCGCTCCCCGCACAGCGGCGCGAGGCGGACCACCGGTCGTGGCGTGACGTCTACCAGGACCTCGACCCGGTGGCCTACCCCTCCCTGACCGCGGTACGACCGGAGCTGCCCGCGATGGCGGACAGCTCCTTCGAAGAGGCGGTGGACCTCCTGCTGGAGGCCCTTGCGGCCCGGGCACGGGCTATCCCGGGCGGGTAGCGAAACCGCGCTACAGCACCTCGGCCCGCCCGGAGGTGTCGTCCAGGAAGCCGCCCGACTGGTGCTGCCACAGCTTCGCGTAGGCGCCCCCGACCGCGAGCAACTCCTGGTGGGTGCCCTGCTCGACGATCCGGCCGCGGTCGAGGACGACGAGCTGGTCCATGCCGGCGACCGTGCTCAGCCGGTGCGCCACCACCAGCGCGGTCCGCCCGTCCATGAGCCGCCACAGCGCCTCCTGGACCAGCAGTTCGCTCTCGGAGTCCAGGGCGCTGGTCGCCTCGTCGAGCAGCAGGATCGGCGCGTCCCGGAGGATCGCACGCGCCAGGGCGACCCGCTGGCGCTGCCCGCCGGACAGCTTGACGCCGCGCTCGCCCACCATGGTGTCGAAGCCGTCGGGCAACGCGGCGGCGAACTCGGTGACATGGGCCGCCTCGGCCGCCCGGCGGATCTCGGCGTCGGTCGCGTCCGGCCGGGCGAAGGCGATGTTGTCCCGCAAGGTGCGGTGGAACATCGCCGGGTCCTGCGGCACGTAGGCGATCCGCGCGCGCAGGTCGGCCTGGCGCACCTTGCTGATGTCCTGGCCGCCGACCAGGATGCGGCCGCCGTCGATGTCCGTCATCCGCAGCAGCAGCCGGGTGAGGGACGTCTTGCCGCCGCCGGACCGGCCGACGAGGCCGATCTTGGCCCCGCTCGGCACATGCAGGTCGAGGCCTTCGAACAGTGGCCGGCCGCCCCGGTGGGCGAAGGTCACCTTCTCGAAGCGGACGTCGGCGGCCCGCGGCCGCAACGGCTCCGGCGTCTTCGGGTCGAGCACGGTCGGCGGTGTCAGGAGCAGCTCGGTGAACTGCGCCGCCTCCGTCATCGAGCTCTCCAGCCTCCGGTAGATCTGGTTGAAGTCGAACATGATCCGCGTCGCGTTGTTGTAGTAGGCGAAGGCGACGACGATCGCCTCCACCCCGTGCGCGTCCCCGGCGAGCAGGACCGCGAGCAGCAGGCCCATCACGTTGGTGAGCACGGACATGGGCGCGACCAGCGTGTCGATCCGCAGGTTGCCGTAGTCCCACGAGCGGATGGTGAGCCGGCGGGACATCGCGACCCGTGAGCGGTGTTCGGCGGCCTCGCGCTCCTCCGCGGCGAACGCCCGGACCGTGTCCATGTTCATGAGGCTGTCGGCGACATGGCCCGACACCCGGGCGATCGCCTCCTCACGCTGGTCGACGAGCCGCTGCCGTCGCCGGATCAGGGGCACGGCCAGCACGGCCGTCAGCGCGATCATGACCAGCAGTCCGGCCACGAGCAGCGGTTCGTAGCCCCAGAGCACCACCGCTCCGAAGGTCAGCGGCACGAGGTTGCCCATGATCTGGAACGTCAGCGTGTCGACGAACGGCTCGAACCGTGACGCGAAGCTGAGGACGCGCTTGGTCAGCGAACCGGCGAAGTTGTCGTGGAAGAACGCGGCGTCCTTGGCGAACAGTTCGTCCATGCCGATCACATAGAGGTGCTCGATGCCCAGGGCGTCGAGACGGTTGAGGCAGTGCAGCGCGATCCGCCACAGTGCCTCCGCGACCAGCAGGACACCGGCGAAGGCGAGCACGTACGGCAGCATCGAGCCGGCCGTGACGTCCTCGCCCCCCGCGATGTCGCCGATGAGCCTGGCGACGATCAGCGGCGCGATGTAGTTGATTCCGATGTTGCCCAGCGCCGAGAGCAGCATCGCGGGTGCCGTCCACCGGCGCAGCCGGGACAACTCCCGTCCGTAGTAGCGAAGTGCGAGCAGCACCGAGCGCCTGCCCGGTAAAACCCTGTGTGTTTCCGGCGTTTCCATCCCACCCCTGTGTCGTCCTGTGGCCGCCCGCCAAGCCGCGCGCGGGCAGGGGCCATCGCCGCAACGGATGTGTGAGGTTTCGGGTCGAGTCCGGAAGTGTCCCGCGATGCCGGCCATGGCGTCCAAGCCTTTTCCGGCCGGTGAGTGGTGTGCGGGGAGCGCTCTGGGGCGCGGCGGGCGGATTCGGGGTGGGACGGTCGCGCGCTCCGGCGAGCGGCGGGCGTGGTGCCCTGCCGGTGCGTCAGGTGAGGTGGGAGAGGTCCCGCGCGGTCAGGGTGATCTGCGGGACGCTCGCCCCGTGCCGTTCCGCCGCCTTGGCCAGGCGGCCACCGGTGAGGTCGCCGAAGCCGCCGCGCAGCGGGAAGAACGGCACGAAGGCGAGCTACCTCGTCAAGCTGCCCGAGGGCGCCCAGCGCACCGCCGAGGACGACGAAGCGCGCTTCCTGGTGGAGGTCACCGTGCCGCAGGGCGTCCTGTCCGAGCGCCGCCGGGCGGGTCTGGTCGAGGACGCGACGAAGACCGTCCTGTCCGCCGCCGGACTCACCACGGACGACGCCCTGCGCGTGTGGGTCCTGGTGCACGAACAGCCCGACGGCACCTGGGGCGCCGGCGGCGCCGTCGTCCGCCACGCAGCTCTGGTGGCGCTGGCGAAGCGGGCCGATGCGTGAACCGACCTACGTCGCCCGGCACCGTCGAGTGGCGTGAGGCGCCCGACCCGAAGCTCCCAGCCGCTGCCGGAGAAACACCTCAAGCCGGCCTTGACGCGGCGCTGGAGCCCGGGCGCAGGGTGAAAACCTGGTCGAGGCCGACAAGGGTGAGGACGCGCAGCAGGTTCGCCGGTACGGCGGTCAGGACGAGGTCGGCGTCGGCGGCCAGGGCGTGCTGGCGGGCGGCGAGGAGCGCGGTGATGCCCGAGGAGTCGCAGAACCGAAGTCCGGACAGGTCCATGACCAGGCACTGCCCCGGCGACAGGGAGAGCTGGTCGAGCCTGCCGCGGAGGACGGGGGCCTGGTCGAAGTCCAGGTCGCCGGCCACGTGCAGCACGGGGCCGGTCGCGGTGTCGTGCTGCCTGACGGTGAGTGGGTTCATGAGGTGTGATGCGTGGCCGGAGCGTTGACGGAAGGGGCGGCGGGAACGCCGAGGGCGAGCAGGGCGGTGTCGTCGTCGAGGCCGTCGCCGAAGCTCTCGAGCAGCTCGGTGAGGGCGTTGATCACCTCCTGCGGTCCGGCGGGCGCGTGCTTCTCGGCGAAGGCGTGCAGGGCGTCCTCGCCGTACAGGTCGTCGCGGCCCACGCCGAGGCGGGCCTCGGTGAGGCCGTCGGTGTACAGCACGAGCGTGTCACCGGGCGCCAGGACGGTCTCGGCGGTGCCGATCGGCGCGTCGGGGAGCACGCCGATGAGCAGTCCCCCGGGGGTCGGCAGGAACTCGGCGCGGCCGTCGGAGCGCAGGACGAGCGCCGGCGGGTGACCGCCGGAGGCGAGACGCACGCGCGTCGGCCCGTGCTCGCCGCCCGGTTCGACGATCCCGACGATGCAGGTGCAGTACCGGGGGTTGCCGTCACCGGTGTACCGCTCGTGCAGCACGGCGTTCAACGTGCTCAGCGCCGAGGCCGGATCCGGGTCGTGGTGGGCCGCGGCGCGCAGCGTGTAACGGGTCAGCGAGGTCAGGGAGGCGGCCTCCGGGCCCTTGCCGCACACGTCGCCGAGGAAGAACGCCCACCGGTCGCCGGTGACGGGGAACAGGTCGTAGAAGTCGCCGCCGAGCTGGTCCGGCGCGGCCGTGTGGTAGTGGACGGCCGTCTCCAGGCCCGGCACGACGGGCAGCGAGTCCGGCACGAGGGAGCGCTGAAGGACGGCGAGTGCGTCGGCCAGTCTGACCCGGTCGGCCTCGGCCTGCCGCCGTGCCTCGTCGGCCTCGGCGCGGGCCCGTTCGGCCTCCCGGCGGCGGTGCAGGAGCTCGTTCTCGTAGGCGCGGCGGTCGGAGGCGTCGAAGACGGTGATGCGGATCAGCAGCGGTTCGCCCTCGGTGCCGTGCTTGATCACGGCGGAGACCAGCACCGGCAGCGGACCGCCGCTGCGGCGCCGCATGTCCAGGGCGATGCCGCGCAGCTCGCCCTGCATGCGCAGCAGCGGAGCGAAGTGCGTCTCGTGGTACAGCTTGCCGCCGACGGTGAGCAGGTCCGTGAAGCGCTTGCGGCCCGCCACGGCTTCACGGTCCAGGCCGAGCCAGTCCAGCAGCGTCGTGTTGATCTTGGCGATGGTGCCGTCCATCATCGTGGACAGGTAACCGCAGGGCGCGGATTCGTACAGGTCGTCCGCGCAGTCCTCCAGCAGTGCGGAGAAGGCCGCGTCCGTGCTCGCGTGGCCCCCCGTCCCGGCGGGCTCCGGTACGCCGCCCGTACGGCACATCACTTCAGTGACTCCAGGAAGCCGAGGATCGCTTCCGTGGTGGCCTGCGGCGCGCTGAGCTGCGGGCAGTGGCCGGTGGCGTCGAGCGTGACCAGGCGGGACGCGGGAATCGCCGCGTGCACGTAGGCGCCGACCTCACGGGGTGCGATGGCGTCCTGCTCGCACTCCAGTACGAGCGTCGGCACGGACACGTTCTTCAGGTCCTCGCGGCTGTCGGTGAGGAACGTCGTGCGGGCGAAGACACGGGCGATGTCGGGGTCGGTGGCGCAGAAGCTGTTGGTCAGCTCCTCGCCCAGCTCCGGCCGCTCCGGGTTGCCCATGATCACCGGTGCCATCACGGACGACCAGCCCAGGTAGTTGGCCTCCAGGGAGGCGAGCAGCTCGTCGATGTCCTCCGTGCTGAAGCCGCCGCGGTAGCCCTCGTCGTCGAGGTAGCAGGGGGAGGGGGTCACCATGACGAGCGCCCCGATGCGCTCCGGGGCGGCCTGCGCGGCCAGCACTCCGACCATGGCACTGACCGAGTGCCCCACGAACACCGCCTGCCGCAGGTCCAGCTCCTCGCAGACGTCGACGACGTCGGCGGCGTAGCCCTGGAGCGAGGAGTACCGCTCCTCGCTCCAAGCCCCGAGGTCCGAGCCGCCGGAACCGACGTAGTCGAACAGCACCACCCGGTAGCGCTCGGCCAGCGCCGGCACCACGAGTCGCCACATGTTCTGATCGCAGCCGAACCCGTGTGCCAGGAGCAGCACCGGCGCGTCGTCGCGGCCGATGACGTTGACATTGTTCCTGCTGCGGATGTCCATACTGCCCATGCTCCCACCTCGGCCGGGGCCGTTCGACGGCGGGCCGGTGAGCAGGGTCTTCGCGACGGCGACGTCAGCCCAGGTACAGCGGTACCTTCGAGACCAGCGCGCCGAGCCCGGCCTGCTCCGCTGCGGTCGGCGGCCGCCTGCCGGTGCCGATCAGCAGTGCGTCCACGTCGTGGAAGGTGGACGGGAAGGGGCCTCCCGCGATCCGCTCCAGCATCTCCCGGGACCGGGCGAGCCCCTCCGCGGGCGGTTGCTCCGCGTCCGGGAGGTAGGCGATCAGGTCGAGGTGGTGCAGCGTCCACTCCATGACGTACGTGGACAGGAAGTCACCCACGGTGAGGACCTCGTCACGGGTGCCGACGCGGCCCGCGGGGTCGGCGAGCAGTGCGGCACGGCCGGCGGCGGACCCGACGTCGTCCAGATGGAACTTCAGCAGGTGCGGGTCCTCGTACGCGGCGGCCAGCCGGACGGTCAGCGCGTCGAGCGGGTCGTCACCGGTCGGCGGCGTGTCGGAGACGTCCCAGTACGTCAGCGAGTCACGGGTCGGTTCCCGGTCGGACGGAGTGGCCAGCGTGATCAGGACGTCCTGCGCGTCGACGATCAGATGGCACACCAGGTCCCGCACCAGCCAGCCGGTGCAGCCGGAGGGCCGCCCGAAGTCCTCGTCGGCCAGCTCGGCCACCGCCGCCCGCAACGCCGCCCAGGTGTGTGAGAAGAGATCCACCTCGGCACCGTAGTGCCGCGCCGCGACACCGGACAACCACATATCGGACGACCGCCCGGTCGGCGGAGGCCCGGCGGTGCGGTGGTGCGGTGGCGCCCGGCGAGGGCGAACGCGCCGGCATGGGGCCAACGCGCCCCGGTTGGGCAAGCGCGCCCGGCGAGGCGAGCGCGCGGGTGGGGCCACGCGCCCCGGTGGGGCAAGCGTGCCTTAGGGGGCAAATGGTGCCAGTCGGGGCTGAAGCGCCCTGTGGGGCACGCTAGCTCAGCGAGGCGAGCGAGCTCGGCAGGGTTGACGCGCCCCGGTGGGGCAAGCGCGAACGTCCCCGAACTGTGTGTCTTCGGCACGACGGACGGCGTGCTGGGCACCGCCCGCAATCCCTGGGACCCCACGCGTTCGGCGGGCGCCATGCGCAGCCACGTGCCCCGGTGGGCAAGCGCGCCTGACGGCGGACCCATCGAGATGGGGCCACGCGCCTGGTAGGTCAAGGAGCCCTACGGGGCAAGCAGTGCCAGCGGGCGGAAGCGCCCTGTGGGGCGCCCGAGCTCAGCGAGGCGAGCGAGCTCGTGCGGGCTGACGCCGCCCCGGTGGGGCAAGCGTGGGACGCGCCCCGGTGGGGCGAGCGCGCTCGGCGGGGCAAGCCGCGCCCAGCGAGGCAGACGCGCCGGGGTGGGGTCAACGCCCGGCGGCTGCGCGCCCCGGTTGGAAAAGCGTGCCCGGGGGCGAACGCACCAGGTGGGGCAAGCCGCCCGGCGAGCCTGACGCGCCGGGGTGGGGGCCAACGCCCGGCGGGGCCGACGTGCCCGCCGGTGCGTTCGCGCGCGGAGGGCTCAGCCCGCAACGCCCCCCGGCCGCGCCGCCGTGAGCGCGGCGAGTTCGTCCGGCGTCCGCGGTCCCGGTTCCGCGGTGGACAACAACCCCTGGGCGCGCAGGAGTTCCGCCGCCGCCGCGCCCCATGGCAGCCGTAGCCCGGCCTCGCGCAGCAGATCGGTGCGGGCCAGTGCCGTGGCCGCGGGTCCGGTGCGGACACCGGAGGGGGTGAGGAGCGCCGCGTCGTCGGCCCAGCGCAGGGCGAGGTCGACGTCGTGCGTGGCCATCACCACCGTGGTGCCGGCGGCGCGCAGTCCGTCGAGGGTCGTGAGCAGCCGTTCCTGGCCTTCGGGGTCGAGCCCGGCCGTCGGCTCGTCGAGGACGAGCACCCGCGGTCGCATCGCGACCGCGCCCGCGATGGCGGTGCGCTTGCGCTGCCCGTAGGAGAGCAGATGGGTGGGCCGGTCGGCCAGGGCCGTGATGTCCAGCGCGGCGAGCGCCTCCGCCACCCGCGCCCGCACCTGCGTGTCGTCCAGGCCCAGGTTCAGCGGCCCGAACGACACGTCCTGCTCCACCGACGCCGCGAACAACTGGTCGTCCGGGTCCTGCACCACCAGCTGCACGGTCGTCCGCAGCAGGGTCAGACCCTTGCGGTCGTACGACACCGGCCGCCCTTCGAGCGTCAGCCGCCCCTGGTGGGGCCGCAGTCCCCCGGAGAGCAGCCGCATCAGCGTGGTCTTGCCGCTGCCGTTGCGGCCGAGCAGCGCGAGCGCGCGCCCTTCGCGGATCTCGAAGTCGAGGCCGCTGAGCACGGCCGGGCCGTCCTCGTAGGCGAAGGACGCGCCCCGCAGGGCGACGAGGGCGGGCTCGCTCATGTCAGCGGCCTTTCCAGTACGAGGGTGAGGACGGCCAGCCCCGCGAGCAGCGCGCAACTGGCCGTCGTGAAGCGGACGGAGACCCGGGCCTCGGGCACCAGGACGCGCAGGGTGCCGTCGTAGCCGCGTCCGGCGAGCCCGGCCTGGAGCCGGGTGGCCCGGTCGAAGGCCCGGACGAACGCGGCGGCGCCGAGCCCGGCCAGGGAACGCCACTCCGCGGCCCGGCCCGTGTGCCCGAGCCGGGCCGCCTGGGCCTCCCGGATGCGGCGCACGGAGTCCAGCAGCAGGAAGCTCATCCGGTACGTCACCAGCGCGACGTCCACGACGGGCGCCGGGATCCCGGCCCGGATCAGGCGCGGCAGCAGGTCGGACAGGGGTGTGGTGAAGGCGAACAGCAGCACGCCCAGGGAGGCCGCCGAGGTGCGCAGCAGCAACTCCCCGGCCCGGACGGGGCCGTCGGGGGCGAAGGAGAAGAAACCCCCCGGCCCGCCGACCTGGACCAGCAGGGTGACCGCGCCGGTCACGCAGAAGCCCAGTGGCACCCGGTAGGCCCGCCACAGCCGCCGCGCGGGCACCCCGGCCGGCCCCAGCAGCACCACCAGGGCCGTCAGGAGCACCAGGGCCGCGCCCGGCCAGGGCGGCAGGGAGATCGCGAGCACGGTGAGGCCGAGCCCGAGCACGGCCTTGTCCACGGGATGGCGGCGGCGCCAGCGACTGCTGTGCGCCGCCGCGTCGATCGGCAGCACCCGGGATCAGTCCCGTTCCGCGGCGGACTTCGCGGCGGCGCCGGACAGCGCGCTGTCGGTCTCCCGCTCCAGCGCCCGCCGCTCACCCTGCCGGCGTCCCCGGCGCAGACCGAAGTAGTAGGCGAGGACACCGGTGCCGAGGGCCGCCTGGAGCGCGAAGAGCGCCGACTCGATCTCGCCGGACGGCGGCTCGTACAGCGGCGAGAACCACGGCTCGTAGTCCGGCTTCAGCTCGGTTATCGCCGTCTCGGCCTCGGAGTCGGAACCCGTGAACGGCTCCTTCTTGTGGTCACCGAGGCCGAGCGCCAAGGGCAGCACCGCGAGCGCTGCCACGGCGGCGAGCAGCATCAGGTTGATCTTCGTGTTCCTGGTCACCGGGCCACCGCCTCCGACTCGGCAGGGGCCTGCTTGTCGGCGAGGAGCACGCCCAGCCGGGTCAGTTCGCCCTTGCTGGACTGCACCAGCAGCCGCATCACGAGCACGGTCAGCAGGCCCTCGCTCACCGCGAGCGGGATCTGGGTCACGGCGAAGATGGAGCCGAACTTGGCGAGCGCGCCCAGGAAGCCGCTGCCCGGGTCGGGGAACGCGAGCGCCAGCTGCACGCTGGTGACGCAGTAGGTGGACAGGTCGGCGACGAACGCGCCGCAGAACACCGTCACCATCAGCGGCACGTCGTAGCGCCGCAGCAGCCGGTAGACGGCGTATCCGGCCCAGGGGCCGACGATCGCCATCGAGAAGACGTTGGCGCCGAGCGTGGTCAGACCGCCGTGCGCGAGCAGCAGCGCCTGGAAGAGCAGGGTGATGGTGCCCAGCACCGCCATGATGGGCGGCCGGAACAGGATGGCTCCCAGGCCCGTGCCGGTCGGGTGCGAGCAACTGCCGGTGACGGAGGGCAGTTTCAGGGCGGACAGGACGAAGGTGAAGGCGCCGGACGCACCGAGGAGCAGGGTGCTCTCGGGGTGCTCGCGCACTTCACGGGTGAGCGACCGGACCCCGTGGACGACGAACGGCGCCGACGCGACGCCCCAGGCGACCGCGTGCGCCGGAGGAAGGAAACCCTCGGCAATGTGCATGGCTCAGCAGACCCTCTCCAGCACCTCGTGGATGGTTGACGCGCCTTGGCCGGTCTCCTGGCTGACGGGTACCACCGCCCGGACTCCGCCTTCCCGGGTCACAAGGACCCAGTGGCTGCCCGTGAGGGCCGGAGCCGGACTTCCCGATTCACAGTGGCGAGGGCCGCACCGGCATCACACCGGATTTCCCGTTCACCAAGGCCTGGTGACAATAAGGCCGGGGTAAGGGCGATGACAAGCCACCCATGGGGGCGCGCGAGGGGGCGTCCGCTCGCACGCCGGCGCATCCCCCCGCTGATCCACGCGCTGCGCGCACGGCCGCGTCGTCCGGCGTCCGGGCCGTGTCAGTCGTCGCCGCCCTCGTCCCCGCCGTCGTCACCCTCCCCGTCCTGCCCGGCCTGCGGGTCCTGCGGGTTCGGCTGCGCCGGGCCGCCGTCACCCGCCTCCTCCGCCGGAGGCGCGGCGCCGGGCGGGGCCGCGGCAGGGGTCGGGGAAGCGGCCGGCGCGGACGCGGTGACATCGGCCACGGTTCCGGTGGCCGGCGTGCCGGCTGCCCCCTGGCCGGACCCCGGACCGGCCCCCTGGCCGGATGCGGGCTCGGTGGAGGGGGACGCGGCGGAGCCGGCGGACGGCGTCGCGGCCGGACTGCTCGCGGACGGGGACGCGTCGGGTTCCGTGCCCTCCGCCGTGGTGTCGGGGGAGAACCAGCGCATGCCGATGAGCATCGCGGCGAGGAAGAGGGCCGCGGCGGCGGCCGTCGCGACCAGCCTCGGCCGGTTGCCGGGACCGCCGCGCCCGCGCGAGCGGCCCGAACGCCCCGCCTGGGCCGCCCGGGCCGCGGTGCGGTGCCCCGTGGTCGCGGGCAGCGCGTACGTGGTCGGGCTGCCCGCCTCGGCGGCGTACCGGCCCGGGGGCGCGGACAGCGCCGTCGGCGCGGGCCGCGGCCGCAGCGGCGGCGGCGAGACCTCCGGCAACGGCTCGGGCAGGCCCCGCCAGGCGCCCCCGGCGAACCACTCGGCGGCCTGCTGGGCGGTGGGCCGGTCCTCGGGCTGCTTGGCGAGCAGCCCGAGGAGGTAGTTCTCGAACGCCGGGGGCAGTCCGGAGACACCGAGGTCGCGAGGCGGCACGGGGGCCGAGTCGAGGTGCTGGTGGAGAAGGGCGACGGCGGTGTCGGCCTGGAACGGAGGACGGCCGCTGAGCAGTTGGTAGAGCACACAGCCCAGGGAGTACATGTCGGAGGCGGGCCCGGCGGGCTTGCCCAGGGCCCGTTCGGGCGCGAGGTAGAGGCCGGTGCCGACGATCTGGCCGGTGGCGGTGAGCGCGGCGCCCGGGTCGTCGAGGAACCGCGCGATGCCGAAGTCACCGATCTTCAGCGTGCCCTGGGTGTCCAGCAGCAGGTTGGCGGGTTTGACGTCCCGGTGCACGATGCCCTGCCCGTGGGCGGCGGCGAGCCCCGCGGACGCCTGCGCGGCGAGCCGGGCCACCTCCTCGGCGGGAAGCGCGCCGGACTTGGTCAGCACCCCGGCGAGACTGTCGCCCTCGACCAGTTCCATCACGAGGTACAGCCGGTTGTCGTACTCGCCGAAGTCCAGGACACCGACGACGTTGGGGTGGTTGAGACGCCCGGCGGTCTGCGCCTCCAGTCGGAACCGGGAGGTCGCCGTGGCGTCGGTGTCCTGGGGCAGCAGCAGCTTGAGGGCCACCGCTCTGGCGAGCGTCTCGTCGTACGCGCGCCAGACCTCTCCCATTCCACCGCGCCCGATCTCAACATCCAGCCGGTAGCGGCCCGCTAGCAGCACTCGTCCTCGTCTCATGCGTGTGGGAAGGTCGTCGCCGCAGGCCGAACTCCCCGCTCGTGCGCGGGGATTGGCAGGGGCGCCGCAGCCGACCCAGGATACTGGCGCGGTATGACCACGGAGCCCCACAGCGGTGTCCCCGGACGGTACGGCCGCGGAAAACGCCGGGCGGGACGGCCGCACGCCGGGTGACACCCCCGCGCACCCGGTTCCCGCCGCGCGCGGGGCGCCTCCCGACCCCGTTTCAGGCCGTCGCGCCCGCCTCCTTCACCCGGCGCGGCAGCAGGAACACGGCCAGGGCGGGTACGGCCGCGAGGACCAGCCACGGCACGGCGGGCGGCAGGCCCAGATCGAGCAGGGAGCCCGTGGCCGCGCTGCCGGCGAGGACGATCAGGCCGGAGACGGACGACAGCGCACCCATGTAGAGGCCGAGCCGCCCCTCCTCGGCGAGGTCCGGCACCCAGGCGCGCGCGGCGGGTACGACCAGCATCTGCCCCACCGTGAGCAAGATCACGAAGCCCGCGGCCGGCAGCAGCCCCGCGGTGCCCGTCCAGCCCGCGGGCCGGGCGGCGGCCACCACCGCGAAACCGGACGCGATCAGCAGCAGTCCGGCGGCCATGGAGTGGCGCAGATCCAGCCGCTCGCCCGCCCAGTGGGTCACCGGCAGCTGCGTGAAGACCACCAGCACCGAGGACAGCGCGAAGAGCCAGGACAGGGGCGCCTGGGAGCCCGCCGCACGCTGCACCTCGTCCGGCAGGGCCAGATACAGCTGGTTGTAGGCGAGCAGATAGGTGCCGTACGCGCAGCACAGGGCGAGGAAACGCCTGTCGCGCAGCAGGACACGCATCCCGCCGCGCTCCCGGACGCGGACCCGGCCGGGAATGTGCTGCGGCATCAGCCACAGGTGCCCGGCGAGGACGAGCACGAACACCCCGGCGCCGGCCAGGCAGGCCGTGCGGAAGTCCACCGCGAGGAGCAGCGCCCCGAGCAGCGGCCCGGCGAACGCCCCGACTTGGCCCGCCACGCTGAACAGGGCCAGGACCCGGGTGCGCGGACCGTGCCCCTCCTCCTCCCAGACCACCGCCTGGCGGGCCACCTCGGACTCCACGGCCGGGGAGAACAGCGCGGCGGCGAAGCCGATCACCAGCACCGCCCCGATCACGGCACCGCTCGCCTGCGCGTACCCGAGCCACACGAACCCGGCGACGCGCAGAACGCAGCCGGCCAGCACCACCGGCCGCACCCCGAACCGGTCGACGAGCCACCCGCCGACCACGAAGAGGCCCTGCTGGCTGAAGGTGCGCAGGCCGAGCACGAACCCGACCAGCCAGCCCGCCATGCCGATCGCGGTGCCGAGGTGCTCGGCGAGGAACGGCAGCACCGCGTAGAAACCGATGTTGAAGGCGAGCTGCGTGAGGATCAGCAGCCGCAGCAGCGGCGACAGTTCCCTGCACAGACGCCAGGTGCCGTCGCGCACCCCGGCGTCGGAGGTACGGGCGGACTTGCGGGCGAGGGCACGGGAGAGGAGACCGGTCATCGTTCTTCTGTCGGTGAGGCGGACATGGGCGTCAGGAGGGCGGCGGGGCGGTCCGGCCGCCCGAGCCGGACCCGTGCGGCCCGGTCGGCGGGCGGTTCGGCCGGGGGCGTGGGCCGGGTGCGGCGCCGGGGCAGGCGCAGGCCCCCCGCGGCCGTCACGGCGAGCGCCCCGAGCAGGGCGAGCACGGCGGCGGGGAACAGGACGGCCCACGGGGCGCGCTCGGCGTACGGCTGGTTCTCGGCGAGCAGCAGGCCCCACTCGGGGGACGGCGGCTGGGCGCCCAGCCCGAGGAAGCCGAGCGCGGCGAGACCCAGCGCGACGCCCGGCAGCCGCAGCAGGGCGTGGCGGGCGACCGGGGGCACGACGGCGGGCAGCAGTTCGTGCCGGAGCAGGTACCAGCGGCCCGCGCCCAGCGCCCGGGTGGCCGTCAGATGGGTGGTCGCACGCTCCTCCCGCAGCAGCGAGGAGGCGTGCGCGGCCAGCGGGGACCAGGCCACGACGGCCACGGCCAGGGCGGGTGTCCAGGGGCCGCTGCCCGCGATGCCGGTGACGAGGAGACCGGCCAGCACCGGCGGCAGCGCGCTGACGGTGTCGACCAGCGGCCCGGACAGCCTCGGCACCAGCCCCAGCAGCAGCCCCACGACGAGGGCGGCGGCACTCACCGCGACGGCGAGGCCGAGGGTGGTCAGCGCCCCGTGGGAGATCCGGGCGAGGACGTCCCGGCCGAGCGCGTCCGTCCCGAAGGGATGCGCCGGGGAGGGGGGCCGCAGCCGGGCGAGGGTGTCCAGGGCGAGCGGGTCGCGGGCCAGCCCGGATCCGATGACGGCGGCCAGCAGCGCTCCGTAGAGCAGCGGCAGGGCGCGGGGCGCGGGCGGCCGGGGCCGGTGCAGGGACTGCAGGGCGCCGTCGCGCAGCGCCGGCCCGACCAGCAGCCGGGCGGCGAGCCGGGCGAGGACCCCGGCGGTGGCCGCGAGCAGCACCAGGGCGAGCGTGCCGGTCTGCAGGACGGGCAGGTCCTGGGCCAGGGCGGCGTGCAGGGTGAGCCGGCCCAGCCCCGGGATGTCGAAGATCTGCTCGACGGCGACCGAGCCGCCGGTCAGACCGACGACGAACAGCCCCAGGTTGGTCAGCAGTCCGGGCACGCAGCGGCGCACCGCCTGCCGCGCCACGGACCTCGGCGGCACACCGCGTGCCGCGGCCGCCATGACCCAGGGCTCGCCGAACGCGCCGGGCAGCAGGTCGTCGAGCATCCGTCCCAGGACCGCCCCGGCGGGCAGGCCCAGGGCGAGCGAGGGCAGCACCATCCACTGCGGCCCGTACCAGCCCAGCGCGGGCAGCCAGCCGAGCTGCACGCCGATCACCGAGGCCAGTACCGAGGCGACGAGGAACTCGGGCAGCGCGGCCAGCACGGCCGTGGCGGTCCCGCCGGGACGGCGCGCCCCGAGCCCGCCCCGCGTGCCCAGCCGCAGCGTACGGGCGCAGACGGCGGCGGCCGTGACCGCGGCGACCGTCAGGGCCCCGGCCATCAGCAGCAGCGACACGCCGAGGGCCTGCACCACGCCCGGCAGCACCTGGCCGCCGGACACCCAGGAGGTGCCCGCGTCCCCGTGCAGCAGCCCGCCCAGCCAGCGGCCGAGCAGCGGCAGCGGGCCGTCGTCGAGGCCCAGTTGGTCCCGGATGGCGCGCAGGGTCTCCGGAGTGGGATCGCGGTCCGCCGACCGGGCCCGCAGGACGGTCAGCGCGGGATCGGTGTGCGACAGCCAGGGCAGCAGACCGATGCCGCACACCAGGGCGGCCATGAGCGCGGCCCGCCACAGCAGCGTCGGGGCGGCGCCGCCCGCGAGTGCGCGCAGAGCGGCGGACGCGCTGTTCATCGAGGGTGTGTGCGAGCTTTTCAGCGCCGGGTCCCCGTACCTATGAGGGTGCGCTCGTACGGGTCGGGCAGCGCGCCCCGCACGGAGGTCGCGATGCCCGCGACCAGCTTCAGATGCACCAGCGGGATCACCGCGTCGGTGCCGAGGACGGCCGCTTCCGCCTTCATGGCGGCGGCCTGCCGCTGGGCGGTGTCCGCCTCGGCCTGGGCGTCGGCCACCAGCTTGTCGACCTTCTTGTCGCACAGGAACGACAGGTTGCCCGGGGCGTCGCAGGTGTAGTCGCTCGCGAGGACGGTGACCGGGTCGCCGGTGTCCAGCATCATGTTGCGGGAGAAGACGACGGCGTCGAAGGCGCCAGCCATCATGTCCCCTTCGAGGCGCGCGTAGGTGCGCACCTCCAGCTTCACCTTGAAACCGGCCTTCTGGAGCTGCTGTTGCAGCACCTGGGCGGCCTCCGGCAGCTCGGGCCGGTCGCTGTAGGTGGCGAGGGTGATGCTCTTGCCGTCGGGGTCGGTCGCCCGTGCCCGTCCGGCCGGTTCGACGCGCTTGCCGGCGGCCCAGGTCAGGGCGGGCCCGTACAGGCCCTGGGCGGGCACGGCGTACCCCTCGTACGCGCCCTTGGCGATGACGGAGGTGTCGATGGCCTCGCGTGCGGCGGCCCGCAGCCCCGCGTCGGTGAAGGCGCCCGACTTGGTGTTGAGGTAAAGGCTGGTGTTGCGGGCGGTGTTGATCTCGTGGACGTCGTCCTTGTCCAGGGAGGCGACCTGGGCGACGGGGAGGGACTCGGCGATGTCGACGTCGCCGGTGCGCAGGGCGTTGGCGCGGGCGGTGCCGTCGGAGACGAACCTGGCGGTCACGCCGGACGCCTGGGCCCGGCCGCCCCAGTAGTCGTCGAAGCGGTCCAGGGTGGCCCCGGTGTCTCCATTGATCCTGGTGAGTGCGAAGGGGCCGGTCGCGGTGCCGACGACGTCCACCGTGCCCTTCGCGCCGTAGGCCTTGGGGGCGAACACCGAGAGGGAGGGGTTCGACAGGCGCAGCGGCAGCACGGGGTCGGGCTTCGCGGTGGCGACCCGGACCCGCCTGTCGTTCTCGGCCGTGGCGGTCAGCTGCACGCCGGATATCGCCGCCGGCGCGGGGTCGGCCTTCCCGGCGGCCGTGAGGGCCCCGGCGACGGCCTTGGCGGTGACGGCCTCGCCGTTCTGGAACTTCGCGTCCCGCAGGGTGAACACCCAGCTCCTGCCGCCGTTCTCACTGCTCCACGACTCGGCGAGCGCGGGAACGGCCGTGCCGTTGGCGTCCAGCTTGGTCAGCCCCTCGACGACACCGAGCCGGGACAGGAGCATCGCGTCCTGGCCGAACGGCGAGTAGTTCTCGGTCGGGGCGAAGGGGAGGGCGACACGCAGACGTGCGCCTGCGGGGGAGTCGGAGGAGGCCGAGGTGTCGTCACCGGAGGACGCGAAACAACCGGAGAGCACGGGCAGCGCGAGCAGGCCGGACATGAGCCGGAGGCGGGTGGTTCTCATAGAGTATATGAATATCATTTTCGTTAGATGGGCGGTACGGGCGGGGTGCCTCGGCCGCGCGGCGTCACGCCAGCGGCACCTCGAAGTGCACGGCGCCGCTGCCCCCGCCGGGCACCTCCTCCCGCTCGTCGCACAGCTCCTTGCCCAGTGCTCGCCACAGGCCCATCGCGCCGGGGGAGTGCGGGTACGTGTGCAGGTACACGGACCGGTATCCGCCGTCGGCCCGGGCGAACTCCAGCAGCTCGTCGACCAGTTGACGGGCCAGCCCGCGGCGCCGGTGCTCGGGGCGCACGTACACCCGCCGGAGCTGGGCGGTCTCACCCGAAGGGAATCGCTCGGCCAGCCAGCGCGGGTTCGGCGGGTGCGCCGGGCCGCGCGCGTCGAGTGCCGCCGTGGCCGCCACCGTCCCGTCCCGCTCGTCGACGGCGACCAGGAGGGTGTGCCGGGGCGGCGTGAGGTAGAACGACACCGGGTCGATGATGTCGGCGTGCCACCGTGGCACATAGCCGGTGGCGAAGTCTCGGTACACCGTGTCGAGCATCACCGCCCGGGCATCGTCGACGTCGGCCTCCGTGGCCTGCCTGATGCTGTAGTCACGCATTTGCGCATCATATGCAAGAAGAGATCTCAGGCCGGGCCGGGGGTCCGTCGGCATGCACGGGACGGCCGCGGATCGGCCCGGCTGGGGGGCGGTCGGCCCGAGAGGAGGGGCGGTCGGCCGGGAGGAGGGACGGTCGGCCCGGTCGGAGACGCAATCGGCCCTGCGAGGAAGCCGGTCGGCCCGGGAGGAGAGGCGATCGGCCCTGCGAGGGAGCCGGTTCAGCTCTCGGACGGCGCGAGCACGACGAAGTCCGCGTTCGCCGGGTCGAGGCAGACGGCGAGCCGGCCGACGCCCTCCATGTCCACCGGCCCCATCTGCACGCTGCCGCCGCCGCGGGTCACCTCGGCCACCGCCGCGTCGCAGTCGTCGACGGCGAACACCGGGTGCCAGTACGGCCGCCCGCCGGTCGGCGTGAGGTCCTCCGCGCGCAGTTCCATGAGGCCGCCGTGCATCCGGTCCTCGGACAGCCCGGCGGGAGTGATCAGGGTGTACGTGCCCGCGTCACCCGGCAGCGGCATGTCGCTGAACTGCCAGCCGAACAGGGCGCCGTAGAACTCCCGCGCACCGGCCGCGTCGGTCGTCATCAGCTCGGTCCACGACAGCGAGCCCGGCTGGTCCACCAGCTCCAGGCCCTTGTTCGTCCCCGGCTGCCAGACGGCGAACTGGCCGCCCAGCGGGTCGCTGTACTGCGCCATCCGGCCCCAGTCGTCGAGGTCCATCGGCGCGACCCGCACGGTGCCGCCCGCCTGCTGCACCGCCTGGGTGGTGGCGTCGGCGTCGCTCACGCTGTAGTAGAGCATCCAGGCCGGGCGGGCGCCCTCCTCGGTGAGCTTGCCGAGCCCTGCGACGATCTTGCCGTCCTTCTTGAACAGCCCACCCTCGAAGTCCTCGCTCTCGCCCATGGGCTGGTAGTCCCACCCGAGGACGGCACCGTAGAAGGCGGCGGCGGCCCGGACGTCCGGAGCGCCCAGGTCGAGCCAGCAGGGGGAACCGGGGACGTACTCCGTCGTGATCATGGCGATGTTTCCCTTCCACGGGTCGTGTCTGCCCAGCGTGGCACCGGGTCCCGGTCATCGCCTGCCGGTGGCTGTCCGTTCGGGGGATCGCCGGTGGCCGGCCCCTTCATGGAATCCTCGGAACGGTCACCCGGGCGGGTGGCCGCGGACCTGTGTGCGGTGAGGGCGGTGGGCGGGCGTGGTGACCGGCTGGGGGCAGGCGCTGGAGCGGACCTGCGACGACGTCGTCGACGGGGTGTTCTCGATGTCGTTCTCCGCTCCCCACCTGTTCGCGGGCCGCCGTGACGCCTTCGAGGCGGAGCTGCGGCGTTCACTGCGGGAGGCGTCACCGTCCGGCCTGTTCTGCGAACGGGGTCCGAGCACGGAGGTGTTCGTGTGGTGGAGGGACCCGCCCGGAGCCTGACCCCCCGGCCGCCGCCCTCGGCAGGCGCATCGCGCGACCGGAGGGCCGGCGTCAGTGGACGGACAGCCCGCCGTCGACGAACAGCGACTGACCGGTGACGTAGGCGGACGCCGCACTCGCCAGGAAGACCGCGGCCCCGGCGAAGTCCCCGGGCAGGCCGTTGCGCCCCACCATCGTGCGGGCGGCGAGGGCGGCCACCTTCTCCGGGTCCGACGACAGGCGCGCGTTGAGCGGTGTCAAGACGACGCCCGGCACCAGGAGGTTGCAGGTGACGCCGCGCGGCGACCACGCCTCGGCCTGGGACCGGGCCAGTGCCTCCAGCCCGCCCTTGGACGCGCCGTAGGCGCCGCTCTGGACGAACGCGCGATGCGCCTGCTGCGAGCTGATGTGGATGATCCGCCCGTACCCCCGCTCCGCCATGCCGGGGCCGAAGCGCTGCCCCAGCAGGAAGGGTGCCTCCAGGTTGACGGCCATCGTGGCGTCCCAGACGTCCTCGGTGAGCTCGTCCATCGGCGGACGCAGATTGATCCCGGCGCTGTTGACGAGGATGTCGGGCTCCCCGAAGGCCTCGACCGCCCGCTCGGCGGCCGTCCGTACGCCCTCCCGGGTGCTCAGATCCGCGCCGACCCACGCGGCGCGGCAGCCCTGCGCCGTCAGCTCCTCGACCGTCGCGTTCAGGCCGGTTTCACCGCGGGCCACGGCCACCACGCTCGCCCCGGCACGCGCCAGGGCACCGGCGATGGCGCGGCCGATGCCGGAACTCCCCCCGGTGACGACCGCGACCCGGCCTTCGAGGGAGAACAGCTCGGCGAGGTAGGCCTGGGCCGCGGGCGCCCGCGGCGTGGGCTGGATCGGCGTCTGCGGCGTCGGACGAGTCTGCTGGGTCTGCTGGGTCGGCTGGGTCGTCATGGCGATCCACCTTAGCCGGATCCGATGCGTATACCCCGGGGGGGTATATAGTGGAGCTCATGGACCACACCGCTCACGAACCTGAGAAGCATGCGCACGGGACGGCGTCCTGGGGAACCGCCGTCAAGGCGACCCTGCACTGCCTGACCGGCTGTGCGATCGGCGAGATCCTCGGCATGGTCATCGGCACAGCGCTGGCGTGGGGCAACGTGCCCACGATGGTTCTGGCGATCGGGCTCGCGTTCCTCTTCGGCTATTCCTTCACGCTGTTCGCGGTGGTCCGGGTCGGCCTCCGCCTGAAGGCGGCGATCCGGATCGCGCTCGCCGCGGACACGGTCTCGATCGCCGTGATGGAACTCGTCGACAACGTGATCATCGCCCTCACTCCCGGCGCCATGGACGCCCACCTGTCGGAAGGACTTTTCTGGTACGCCCTCCTGGGCGGTTTCGCGGTCGCCTTCCTGATCACGACCCCCGTCAACAAGTGGATGATCGGCCGCGGCAGGGGGCACGCCGTGGTCCACGCCCACCACTGACGCACTGTCATCGTGCGGCTCGCGTCCGTGGTCCGGCGTCGAGGGCTCGCCGGCTCCGGGATCCGCGCGGCCATGGCCTCGTACGAAGAGGCCTTCCAGGTGACGGCCCATGACGCCCACCAGGAGATCCAGGCCCAGGCGCGGGCATAGAGCCCCGCCGCGGTACCCGGCGACCCCTGGCGCTCCGCCCGGCACACCCTGGGCGGCGCCGGGCGGCCACGACGCACCGGCCGCCGGAGCGGACTGCGCCGCCGACTCCGGGCGTGGCACCGGAGCGCCACCCGCGAGGGGTGACGCGGCCAGATCGGGACGCAGTCCGAAGGGCGGCCCGGGCTCCGCGGTGGGGCGGCCTCGGCTCCAGGACAGTGGCCCGGATCACATGGCCGGTAGTGAGTGCCCCGCCCGGGCGATGTCCGTACCCATGGGTGTCGGAGCGGGTCCGGATGCGAGGATGAGGCGCCATGACTGCTGGGTGGTGTGCTCGCACGATACGGGCCGCGGTGTTCGCGGCCGCCTGTGTCGTGCTCGCCGCCCTGGGGCACGTCATGATGTCCGGCGACCACGTGCCCCCGGTGACGCTGGGGGCCGGATGGGCCTTGACGGGCGTGGCGGGCTGGTGCCTGGCGGGCCGTGAGCGCGGGCTGCGGACGGTCGTGGCCGTCGCCGTCGCCGTCCAGACGGCTCTGCACTCGGCGTTCTCGCTCGGGCCGCGGACACCGTCCGTCCAGGGCATGCACTCCATGACCATGCCGTCCATGGGCCACACCACGCCGCCCATGCCCATGCCCAGGGGCAACGGCATGGGGCACGGCGAGGGCTCCATGAGCCACGCCATGGGATCCATGACGCACGACATGGGCTCCCTGCCTCTGCCCCTCGGGCACGCGGGGCACGCTCCGGGCGGTGACGCGTCCCTCGGCATGCTCGCCGCCCACCTCCTGGCCGCGCTGCTGTGCGGCCTGTGGCTGGGACACGGAGAACGGGCCGTCTTCCGGCTGCTGCGCGCCCTGGGCAGCCGGCTCGCCGCACCCCTGCGGCTCCTGACCGCTCTCCCCGCACCGCCACCGCCGCCCGTGCGCGGACGACGACGGCCCTCGCACCGTACGCCGCACACCCTCCTGCTCGTCCACGCGATCACCACCAGGGGACCACCCGCGGGAGCCGCTGCCGCCTGACGGCAGCCGGTCATCACCCGGGGCAGCCCCTGCGCGCCCCGGCCGCGGTCGTTCCCTCCGTACTTCGGCGCACCCCCAGGTGGTCCCGCCTCCCCGGGTGCCGTACGGGGCACGCCCGCACCCCCCGCTCACGGGACCGCGCCCGCACACACGCACGCCCGGCATCACGGCCTGCCCGCTCCGGCGCGGTCCCGGATTTCCTCCGAAGGACATCAGGTGATCACTCCTGCCCTGCCCCTTCCGCACGAGAGATCGGCGTCGGCCGACGCCTCGATAACCGCCTGGGCGCTGGCCGCCCGCGGCGGCGACGCCGAGGCCGTCGACCGGTTCGTGCGCGCCCTGCACCGTGACGTCATCCGGTACGTCGCCCATCTGTGCGCCGATCCGCAGGCGGTGGACGATCTGGCACAGGACACGTTCCTGCGGGCGCTCGGCAGCCTGCACCGCTTCGAGGGCCGTTCCTCGGCTCGCGCCTGGCTGCTGGCCATCGCCCGGCGCGCGGTGGCCGACAGCATCCGGTACCGGGCCGTGCGCCCCCGCCCGGCCGACCTGCCGGACTGGCGGCCGGCGGCCGAACTCGCCCAGCCGCGCGGCCTGCCCGGCTTCGACGACGGCGTGGCCCTGCTGGAACTGCTGGCCGGGCTGGCGGACGAACGCCGTGAGGCGTTCGTCCTCACGCAACTGCTCGGCCTGCCCTACGCGGAGGCCGCCGCGCTGAGCGACTGCCCGATCGGCACGATCCGTTCCCGGGTGGCCCGCGCGAGGGCGGAACTCGTGACCCTGCTCGCCGACGCGGAGAAACCGGAACCCGCCGTCGCCGCCTGACGCACTGCCGCCGGCGGTGCCCCCGGCCCTGCCGGCCGGGCATCGCCGGTGGCGGCTGCGCCCGTGGGGCAGCGGCCCGCCGCCGACGACCCCACTGAGCTTCTTGATCTGGTCGTCGTCCACCTCTTCGAGGTCGACGAACTTCGCCGAGGTGAACGTCTCGGCGTCGCGGTCGACCCGCACGATGTCCTCGTGCCGGGTCAGCGCCCAGAAACCCGAGTTGGGTGCCTCCTCGGGCTGCCAGTGCACCGGGTCCTCGGGGCGCAGGGTGTGGAACATCCGCCAGGGCGTGACACCGTCGGTGAAGCGGTCCAGGTCGGCGAGGTCCACCTCGGCAAGGGGCAGCGGTTCACGCACGGCGTCGGTCGGGGTCTCGGTGGTCATCGGCAGCTCCTCGGCGTCACAGGGGGCGTCACAGGTGGTAGGCGTACTCGGTGAACTCCCAGTCGGTGACGTGCCGGTGGAAGCGTTCGACCTCGTCGCGCTTGTAGGAGAGGAAGGACGCGGTGAATCCCTTGCCGAGCAGTTCGGTCAGGGCGGTGTCCGCCTCCAGCGCGTCCAGCGCGGCGGACAGGGTCTGCGGCAGGACGGCGGAGCGGGCGGTGTCGTAGCCGTAGCCCTTCAGCGGGGCGGGCGGCTCCTCGCCGGCCAGCACGCCGAGCAGCACCGCGGCCGTCATCCCGGCGATCGCCAGATACGGGTTGGCGCTGGCGTCGCCGAGGCGTAGTTCGAGCCGGGCGCCGGTGCCGCGCTCGGGCGGGACGCGCACCATGGCGCTGCGGTTGTCCAGCCCCCAGTCGATCAGCCAGGGCGCGAGGGTGCCCGGGCCGAAGCGCTTGTAGGAGTTGACCGTGGGGTTGAGCAACGCGGCGAGGGCGGGCGCGTGGGCGAGGACACCGGCGACGGCGTGCCGGGCGGTGGCGGACAGGCCGTACGCGCCCGACGGGTCGTCGAAGGTGTTGCGGCCCTGCTCGTCGTCACAGGACAGGTGGAGGTGGAAGCCGGAGCCGCCCGCGTCGTTGAAGGGCTTGGCCATGAAGGTGGCCAGCCGGCCTTCCTTGCGGGCCAGTTCCTTGATCGCGGCCTTGAAGCGGAAGGAGCGGTCTGCGGCCGACACGGCCTCCGAGTGGGCGAGGAGCCTGGCCGGGCTCGCCGCGCACGGCTACGGCGTCAACATGAACCCCGCGATCAAGTGGACCATCTCCGACCTGATGGACGAGATCGTCGGACCCGAACGCTCCGCATACCAATGGCCGGTGCGCTCCGCGCTCGACGCCGGCGTGCGGGTCTGCGCCAGCTCCGACGCCCCCATCACCGAACCCGACTGGCGCCAGGGCGTGGCCTCGATGATGCTGCGCGAGTCCAAGGCCAGCGGCCGCCCGAGCGGTCCCGAGCAGTGCGTGCCCCTCGCCGACGCCCTGCGCGCCTACACCTCGACCCCCGCCTGGCAGGACTTCGCCGACGACTGGAAGGGCACCGTCGAACCGGGCCGGGCGGCCGACCTGTGCGTCCTGGACCGGCCGCTGCTCGGCCTCGACCCGCACGAGATCACTCGGGTGCGGGTGGATCTCACCGTGTTCGACGGGCAGGTCGTCTTCGAACGGTGAGGCGCCTCAGGCCGCCCGCACCGCCGTGCGCCGGGCCCCCCACCGCCGGGTGCGATACCGGCCGGCCACCCGGCACACCGCGTAGACCGTGAACGAGATCGTCGTGACGTAGGGGCTGATGGGAACGCTGCTGCCCAGGGCGAGCAGGATGCCGCCCTCGATGGACACCACGGCGAACACCACGCTCAGCACGGGCAGCAGCACCGGCGAGGCGGTGACGCGGGCGGCCGCCGCCGCCGGGGTGACGACCAGGGAGAGCACCAGCAGGGCGCCGACGATCTGCACCGACAGGGCGACCGCGAGCCCGAGCACCAGCATGAACGCGAGGGACAGCGCGCGCACCGGCACCCCGCGGGCCTCCGCGACCTCCGGATCGGTGCTGGCGAAGGCGAGCGGTCGCCACATGACCGCCAGGGCCGCCAGCACCAGGACGGACGTGCCGAGCAGCCAGGACATCTGCGGGGTGTCCACGGCGACGATCTGCCCGGTGAGCAGCCCGAACTTGTTGGCCGCGCGGCCCTTGTAGAGGGCGAGGAAGAGCACGCCGAGGCCCAGGCCGAACGGCATGATGATGCCGATCACCGAGTTGCGGTCCCGGGCCCGTGTCCCGAGGACGCCGATGACCCCGGCCGCGAGCAGCGAACCGGCGATCGAGCCCGCCACTATGTTCGCGTCCAGCAGCAGCGCCGCCGACGCCCCGGCGAAGGACAGCTCGCTGATGCCGTGCACCGCGAACGGCAGGTCCCGCATCAGCACGAACACCCCGGCCAGCCCGCCCACCAGGCCCAGCGCCACGCCGGCGACCAGGGAGTTGCGGACCAGGACGAGGAGTTCGCCGTAATCGGTGAAGTCGAAGATCTGGTGCCAGATCCCGTCGGCGAGTGTCATACCCGCACTCCGTCCGTCTCGTGGGTCTGCTCGGGGTGGTGCGGCGGGCCGGCCGTCCCGTCGGGTGCTCCCGCGACCACCACCCGGCCCCGCACGCGCAGCACGTCGACCTGAGTGCCGTAGAGGCGGGACAGCGACTCGGAGGTCAGCACCTCCTCGGGGGCGCCGACCCGGTGGCCGCCGGGCGCCAGGTACAGCACGCGGTCGGCCAGCCCCAGGACCGGGTTGATCTCGTGCGTCACGAACACCACGGCCGTGCCGTGGGAGCGGCGCCGGGCGTCGATCAGCTCGGTGACGGCCCGCTGGTGGTGCAGGTCGAGCGACAGCAGCGGCTCGTCGCACAGCAGCAGACGCGGGTCGGTCGCCAGGGCCTGTCCGATGCGCACCCGCTGCCGTTCGCCGCCGGAGAGCATCCCAAGCGGGACGTGCGCGTAGGCCGACGCGCCGACCGACTCGAGGATCTCGTCCACGCGGCGGCGGATCCCGCCGGTGCGCGGACGCGGCCCGAAGCGGTGGCCGTCGATGCCGAACCGGACGAGGTCGCGGGCGCGCAGCATGGCCTGCGCCGACAGCGCCGCCTGCTGGGGGACGTAGCCGATGTGCCGGGCGGCCTCACGCGCGGGCCGGCCGAGGACGGCCAGGGTGCCGGCCGACAGCGGCTGCCGGCCGAGCAGCGCCCGGACGAAGCTCGTCTTGCCCGCGCCGTTCGGCCCCAGTACGGCCAGGAACTCACCGGGCCGCACGTCGAGATCGAGGCCGCTCCACACCTCGCGGTCGCCGTAGGACAGGGCGGCTTCCCTCAGCGCGACGACGGGGGTGCCGTCCTGGCCGGGTATCGGGGTCACTCGGCCAGCGCTCCGGCGAGCGCGTCGACGTTGGCGGTCATCCAGCCGAGGTAGCTCTCACCCTTCGGGAGGGTCTCGGTCACGGGGACGACCGGGATGCCGGCCGCCTTGGCCGCCGCCTCGGCCTTCTCGGTCTGCGGGCCCGAGGTCTGCTGGTTGTAGACGAGTGCCTTCACCTTCTTGCCGCTGAACAGCGCCAGGCTCTCCTGGAGGATCCGCGGGGAGACGTCGTCGCCCTCCTCGATCGCCTCGCTGAACGCCGGGGGCGTGCGGTTCACCAGGCCGCTCGCCTCGGTCATGTACAGCGGCACGGGCTCGGTGATGGCGATGCCCTCACCGCCGTGCGCCTTCTTGATCCGCGCCTCCTTCTCCTCCAGCGGAGCGAGCTTCGCCTTGAAGGCGCCGGCGTTCTTGCCGAAGGCCGCGGCATGGTCCGGGTCGGCCTTGGCGAGGGCGGCGGAGATCCGGTCGGCGAGCTTGGCCACGGTGGGGAAGTCGTACCAGACGTGTTCGTTGAGCTCGCCGCCCTCGGGCGCCGTCTTGCCGGAGACCCGGACCGCGTTGATCACCTCGGCGGAGTCGTTGTGGCCGCCTTTGAGCATGTGGTCGACGAAGTCGTCGTAGCCGCCGCCGTTCTCGATCACGACCTTCGCCTTGGACAGGGCCAACTGGTTCTGCGGATCGGCCTCGTAGGAGTGCGGGTCCTGGTCCGGGTCGCTGATGATCGACGTGACGTCGACCCGGTCGCCGCCGATGCGCCGGGCGATGTCGCCGTAGACGTCGGTGGAGGCGACCACGGTCACCCGGGCCGGTGCGCCCTTGCCGTCGGCGGTGTCCGACGCGTTGCCGCAGCCCGCGAGCAGGGCCAGTGACGCGCTGGTCAGCAGCGCGAGGCGGCGGGACGTGGACAGGGGCATGGCTCCTCCAGGGCGGATGTGCACAGGGATGATCGGCAGACGACCACACGCTAGATGGGAATGAATGTCAAAAGCGTGTTCGGGTCGAAGTCATGTGAAAACCATTGCCAACTGTTGGAGATTGGCTGGACTGTCTATCCAGAGACTGGAATTCTGGTCTAAAGTGGCGGGGTGAGAGGAGGCGGAATGGCCGTCGAACCGAACGCCGAGCGGGATGCGATCCTCGCGGCGCTGACGCCCGTCGTGGAGGGGATCGCAGCGACCTTCGGACCGGTCTGCGAGGTCGTGCTGCACGACTACCGGAACCCGCAGAAGTCGGTCGTCGCCGTGGCCGGTTCGGTGACCGGGCGGACGGTCGGAGGCGCGATGAGCGAGATCGGCATGCGCGTCCTGGCTCGCGGTGACGCGGCGTCCGACGAGCTGAACTACGTCACCCGCACCCGTGACGGGACACGGGTGAAGTCCTCCACGATGGTCCTGCGGGACTCCACCGGAGCCGTCTTCGGCGCTCTCTGCGTCAATGTGGACGTCGGCGCCGTCACCCGGGTCCACGATCTCCTCGGTGCGCTCGCCGGCCTCGGGGCCACCCCGGCGGAGGTGCCGACCACCACGTTCGGCAACGACATCGACTCCGTCGTCGACGCCCTCTTCGACGCCCACCAGTCGAAGCAGCGGGGCAGCTGGGCGGAGCTCGACCGCGCGGAGCGCCTGGAGCTGTTCGGCGGGCTGGACACCCGCGGGGTCTTCGCCGTGCGCGGCGCCGTCGAACAGGTCGCCGCCCGGCTCGGCATCTCCCGGGCATCCGCCTACCACTACCTGTCCCAGGCCCGGGCCGCCCACGACACCACCACCGGAGGACCCACGTGACCACCACCCCGCCGGTCACCCTCGACGACGTCCGGGACGCCGCCGCGCGGCTCCGGGGCGTCGCCCACCGCACCCCCGTGCTGCGCTCCCGCACCCTGGACGCGCTCGCCGGTGCCGAGATCTTCCTCAAGTGCGAGAACCAGCAGCGCGTCGGCGCCTTCAAGTTCCGCGGCGCCTACAACGCCGCCTCCCGCCTCACCCCCGAGCAGCTGTCCCGGGGCATCGCCGCCTACTCCTCCGGCAACCACGCCCAGGCCGTCGCCCTGGCCGCCCGCGAGCTCGGCACCACCGCCGTGATCGTCATGCCCGAGGACGCCCCGCCGTCCAAGCGCGCGGCCACGGCCGGCTACGGCGCCGAGATCGTGTCGTACGACCGCTACACCGGCGACCGCGTCGCCATCGCCGAGGCCCTCGCCGCCGAGCGCGGCCTCACCCTCATCCCGCCCTACGAGCACCCGCACGTCATGGCGGGGCAGGGCACGGCCGCACTCGAACTGCTCGAAGAGGTGGGGGAGCTGGGCGCGCTGCTGGCCCCGGTCGGAGGGGGCGGGCTGATGGCCGGCAGCGCCACCGTGGCCAAGGCCCTGCACCCCGGCATCCGCACCATCGGCGTCGAACCGGAGGCCGGCGACGACACCAAGCGCTCGCTGGAGGCCGGCCGGCGCGTCAGCGTCCCGGTCCCGCGCACCATCGCCGACGGGCAGGCCCTGCACACCCCCGGAGAGCTGACCTTCTCGGTCAACCGGCGCCTCCTCGACGAGGTCGTCCTGGTCAGCGACGACGAGATCCGGGACGCGATGCGGTTCGCCTTCGAACGCCTGAAGACGGTCGTCGAGCCGAGCGGCGCCACCCCCCTGGCCGCCCTGCTCACCGGCCGGGCGGGCCCACTGCCGCCCAGGGTCGGCGTGATCGTCTCCGGCGGCAACATCGACGCCGGGCGCTTCGCCGAACTCTGCGGCGGCGCCTGCTGAAATGGCGCGGCCCTCCTGCCGGACGGACGATGGAGGCACACCCTCACCGAGGAGGAGCGTCATGCTTGAGGTGAAGACGCTCGACAAGCCGGACGAGCGGCGCGACTACCCCCGAGGCCACCTGGAAGCCGTCCACATGACGGGGCTGGACTTCGCCGTGGCCACCTTCGAACCGGGCTGGCGCTGGTCCGAGTCCGTGGCCCCGATCGCCGGGACGGACAGCTGCCGGATCCACCACAACGGCTACGTCGTCTCGGGCCGTATGCACATCCGCATGGACGACGGCGCGGAGGGCGAGGTGGGCCCCGGCGACGTCTTCGTCTGCACGCCCGGCCACGACGCCTGGGTCGTCGGCGACGAGCAGTGCGTGGTGTACGACTTCGCCGGCAGCATGGCCAAGGAGTACGCCAAGAAGGATTAGACGACGGCCACCGGCGACGTCTGGCGGCAGGTGGGGGCCGGGCCCGCGGCGTTGTGCCCGCAAGCCGACGACCCCCGCCTGATCACACCGGCAGCAGCCGAGCCACCAGCGCGCTCAGCTGCCGAGCGTTGCGGCACTCGTGCATCTCGACCAGCTCGGCGTAGGCGGGGGCGGCGGAGTCGCCGGTGCCCCAGCGGGAGCGCTGCTCGGGGTTGAGCCAGTGCACACGGCGGGCACGCTCGGCGATGCGCCGCAGGGCGGGCAGGTTCGGGTCGCTCCGGTTCGTGCGGGCGTCACCGAGGACGAACACGGTCGTGCGCGAACCGACCGCGTCCGCGTACCGCTCGGCGAACTCGCCCAGCGCCATGCCGTAGTCGCTGCTGCCGTGATAGCCGGTGATCGCCGCTTCCGCCTGGATGCGCAGGCCCAGCCCCTCCGGGTCGGCCCGGCCGTGCTCCAGCAGCGCGGTCACCTCGTCGATCCGGTTGACGAAGGCGAACACGCGCACCTTGGCGAACTGATCGTGCAGCGCCTGCACCAGCAGCATCGTGAAGTCCGAGAAACCCGAGACCGAGCCCGACACGTCGCACAGCAGCACCAGTTCCGGGCGGGCGGGACGACGCCGGCGCAGGACCGGCTTCATCGGCACACCGCCCGTCGACAGCGAACCGCGCAGGGTCCGCCGCAGGTCGATCGAGCCCCGGGAGGCGCGCCGTCGACGGGCCGCCAGACGGGTCGCGAGCTTACGGGCCAGCGGCTGCACGGTCCTGCGCAACTCGGCCAGCCGGTCCTTCCCGGCGAACAGGAAGTCGACCCGGTCGGCGGTCGGGGCGACCGCCCGCCGGGCGATCTCGTCCCTGCCGCGCCGCTCGGCGACCCGCCGCCGTGCCTCCGCGGCCACCAGAGCACGGAAGACGTCGATGCGCCGCCGGATCTCGTCCTCCAGCAGCCGGTCCGCGAATCCCTGACGACCACCCTGCCCCCGGATGTCGTCGCGCACCCTGGCCAGCAGCGTCTGCGGCCGCAGCCGTTCGAGCGTCTGGTACGAAGACCAGCCGTCCGACCCCGGCGAGGAGCCGTAGCCACCGAAACCGTCCACGGCCTCGATCGCCAGCCGGCCCAGCATCGCCCGGTCGTCGGCCGCCAGTGCCTCGGCCAGCCTGTCCCGCAGGTCCTCGCGCCCCGCCGCCCGCTGTTCCGGGCCGCCGACACCGCTCGGGAAGTAGAGGTCGAAGACCGGGTCGAACACCTGGCGTTGCCCGGGCCCGTGCAGCAGCGTCGCGGCGAGACCCTCGCGCAGCAGCTCCCGGTCCGCGAGGCCGAGTTCCTCGACAGCCCGTGCCGCGTCGACGCTCTCGCCGGTGCCGATCCGCATGCCGTGCGCGCGCAGCGCCGCGACCAGGGACGTCAGCCGTTCGGCGACGCCCGCCCGCGTGGTCACAGCGCGTCCAGGTCCAGCTTCGCGGACGCCTTGACGACGTCGTCCTGATGCTTGAGGAGCACCCCCAGCGTGGCCCGCACGACCGTCTCCTCCAGCGAGTCGGCGCCGAGCGCGAGCAGGGTGCGCGCCCAGTCGACGGTCTCGGCGACCGACGGCACCTTGCGCAGGTCCATCGCCCGCAGGGCGCCCACGACCCGCACCACCGAGCGGGCCAGCGCCTCGTCGAGGCCCGGCACCTTCAGCCGTACGATCCGGCGCTCCAGTTCCTCGTCCGGGAACCCGATGTGCAGGAAGAGGCAGCGGCGGCGCAGCGCCTCCGACAGCTCCCGGGTCGCGTTGGAGGTCAGGACGACGAAGGGGCGGCGCGTCGCCGCGATGGTGCCCAGCTCGGGGACGGTCACCTGGAAGTCGCTCAGCACCTCCAGCAGCAGGCCCTCCACCTCGACATCGGCCTTGTCCGTCTCGTCGATCAGCAGCACCTTGGGGTCCTCGCCCCGGATGGCGGTCAGCAGCGGCCGGGTGAGCAGGAACTCCTCGCTGAAGATGTCGGTACGGGCCTGGTCCCAGGTCTCGTCACGGCCCGCGCTGATGCGCAGGAGCTGCTTGGCGTGGTTCCACTCGTACAGCGCCCGGGACTCGTCGACCCCCTCGTAGCACTGGAGGCGGACGAGCCGGGCGCCGGCCACCGCGGCGACGGCCTTGGCGAGTTCCGTCTTGCCGACACCGGCCGGGCCCTCCACCAGCAGCGGCTTGCCGAGACGGTCGGCGAGGAAGACGGTCGTGGCGACGGCCGGGGAGGCGAGGTAGCCGGTCTCGGCGAGGCGAGCGGAGACGTCGTCGACGGATGTGAACAACGGGGGCCTCCAGGACGGCGGCGTCGGGCGAACGGACACGCACTATCTAAGCGCTTGTTCAGCCAGGCTGTCACGGGGTTGCCGTCAGGACGATCGCCACGAACGGTCCGTTGCCCGCAGTCCGTGGCGATCTGCGCCGGCCCGGGTGGCCGGCACCGGCCCTCGGCTCACACGGCCGACGCCACCGCCCGCACCGCCGGAGTGCGCAGCACCCGCCGGGCCGTGGCCAGGACCGTTCCCGTCGTCGCCGCCGCGCCGACCGCCACCACCACGAGCCAGACGCCGAACGCCTGCTCCGGCAGGACCCCGTCGGTGCGCACCACCGTGAACGGGACGATGCCCGCGAGCGCCGCCGTGGTGCCGAAGAAGACACCGACGACCGTCAGGATCAGTCCCTCGACGCCCACCACGCCCAGCACCTGCCCGGGAGTCGCCCCGGAGAGCCGTTGCCGGCCGAACTCACTCTCGCGATAACTGGTGGCCGCGTACAGGGAGTTGACCAGCATGACGCAGACGAAGACCACGATGATGCCGACGACCGTGAAGTTGAGCGTCTCCAGGTTCTTCGCGTCGACCGACTTCACCGCCCCCGACGCGGCGACGGCGTCGCTCTCCACCGCCTGCATGGTCAGGGTCGCCGTCGCGACCGCGGTGAACAGGATGAGCGACATCAGGATCCCGGCGAGCTGTCCGGCCCGCTGCCGCAGGTTGCGCACCGCCAGCCAGCCGGCCGCACCATCGAGCGGCAGCCGGTCCAGCACGGCCGCGAGCAGTCGCGGTGCCTTCAGCGCGCACCCGACGGACAGCAGGATCGCCCCGTACGCCGGTGGTGCCATCAGCGCGGCGTCCGTCGCCGAGAACATGAACGTCGAGGTCACCGCGACAGCACCGGTGCCCAGTGCGGCATGGGCGAGGACCGTCCGCGCCCGGCCCCGCCGCCGGCTCCTGGAGCCGGCCCGCCGCACGGCGAGGAACGCGGCGCCCGCGGCGGCGAGCAGGGTGACGTCGAAACCGGTCAGCAACGCCACGGGTCCGAAGGAGAACTCCACCGACCGCGCGACCTGGCCGCTGTCCTGGAACACCTCCAGCAGCACCCGGCCGCCGACCATCGCCGGGCCGACCGCGAGCGCGGCGCCCACCAGCGCCACCACCACCGCCTCGCCCACGACCATCCGCTTGAGCTGCGCCGGAGTCGCCCCGGAGCAGCGCAGCAACTCCATCTCGGCCGCCCTCTGACGCACGTTCACCGTCAACGCCGAGGCGATCGCGAAGAACACCAGCAGGGTGCCGTAGCCGCCGACCACGCCCGCCGCGGTGGACAGCGTGTGCGAGCTGACCTCGTCCACGCCCGGCTGCCCGGCCGTGTCGTGCATCGCGTTGAACGTCATGATGATCACCGCGCCCAGGAACGCGGACAGCAGGGTCGCCAGGAACCGCCCGGGCCGCCGCCGGATCGACCGCATCGCCAGCATGAACACGACCTCACACCCCCGCCGTCACGTCGTCACCCAGGTGCGCCAGCCGCTCGGCGACCGCGTCCGCGGTCGGGGCGTCCATCCGGCCCGCGAGCCGGCCGTCGGCGAGGAACAGCACGGAGTCGGCGTAGGAGGCGGCGACCGGGTCGTGCGTCACCATCACCACCGTGCGGCCGTGCGTCCGCACCGCGTCCTGGAGCAGCCGCAGCACGCCCCGGGCGCTGCGGGTGTCCAGCGCGCCCGTGGGCTCGTCCGCGAAGATCACGCGCGGTTCGGTGACCAGTGCCCGGGCGATCGCCACCCGCTGGCGCTGACCGCCCGAGAGCTGCTCCGGCCGGTGCCCGAGCCGGTCGCCGAGCCCCACGGCCGTCAGCACCTCCCGCACCCGCCGCCGGTCCACGCGCCGCCCGGCCAGCTTCAGCGGCAGCACCGTGTTCTGCGCGACGGTCAGCGTCTCCAGCAGGTTGTACTGCTGGAACACGAACCCGATCCGGCCGCGCCGGAACCGCGTCAGCTCGGCCTCGCCACCCCCCGTCAGCTCGGTGCCGTCGACCCGTACGATCCCGCCGTCGGGCCGGTCGAGCCCCGCGGCGCACTGGAGCAGCGTCGACTTGCCGGAGCCGGACGGCCCCATCACCGCCGTGAACGTGCCACGCCCGAGGCCGAGCGTCACCCCGTCCAGGGCGGTCACGGCGCCGTCGCCGCTCCCGTACGTCCTGGTGACCTTGACCAGCCGCAGCGCCTCGGCCGCGGGTTCCGGGTCCTGGTCCTGTCGTGGGCCGGTGCGGAACATCGTCGTCGTCCCCCTTCGTCGACACGCCCTGTGTCACGACCTCGACGCTACGGAGAAGGGGGCGTGACCACACTGGCCGCAGAACCCGTATCGCGGGGTGTACCCAGCGACACCCCCGGATGCTCGGTCTCCCGGGCCCGGCGGCTACGTGGACTCGATCCCGGCCTGACCCACCAGCACCACTTCCAGAGTGCGCGGACCGTGCACCCCCTCGACCCGGTCCAGTTCGATGTCACTGGTCGCCGAGGGGCCGGAGATCCAGGTCAACGGGCGTGCCGGGTCGAGGCGTTGGAGTGCTTGCGGCACGGACGACACGACCTGGTCGGGGACCCGCACCACACAGATGTGGTGGTCCGGGACGAGGGTGATCCGGCGGCGCCCCTGGTCGGGTGAGCCGTCCAGCACGAGGGTGCCGGTCTCGGCGATCGCGACCGCACAGGCCGTCACCACACTGTCCACCCGGTCCAGTTCGGCCGGGGTGCTCTCCACCCGGTCCGTCACACGCGGCACATCCGTCGCCGCGAGCCACCCCTCGTCCAGCCCGGGCGGCACCAGCACCGAAGAGGAGCCGTGCCCCGCCAGCAGCCCCGCGAGCAGGGCGGCCAGCCCGTCGGCGTCCGTGCGGTGCACGAGCGCCCGGTAGTCGGCCAGGTTCTCGGCGAGCAGCTCCACCGTCTCCGCGACGGTCCGCCGGCCGTGCTCGCGCAGATAGTCCCGCGTGAGGGGTGGCTCGTCGGCCGGTACGTCCGCCAGCGCGCGCCGCACCCGCCCCAGGATCCGCTCCCTGCTGTTCACTTGCCGCCGTCCTTCCCGCCACGCGTCCGCTGCCACCAGTCCCGGAACGGCTCGGGCGGCACCGGCGGCAGATCCCGGGTCCCGCTCCAGGCCCGGCCGGGGCCGGGCAGCGTACGGGGATGGAAACGGCGCGTGCGCGAGGCGGCGCGCTGGCCGGTGCGCAGCGCGCCCGGGTGGCTGAACGCCCAGCGGGCCGCGCGCATCGCAGCCCGCTCGGCGGCGTGCCCCTTCGCGGGCCGCAGCACCACCTTGTTGCCCTCCCGGGTGACCGTGCCGCCCTGGACGACCCGCTCCCGCAGGTGCACCAGCACCTCGGGGATGTCGATGGCGACCGGGCACACCTCGTAGCACGCCCCGCACAACGAGGACGCGTAGGGCAGCGAGGCGTCGATCTCGCTGCCCGTGCCCCGCAGTTGGGGACTGAGGATCGCGCCGATCGGCCCCGGGTACACCGAGCCGTAGGCATGACCGCCGGCCCGCTCGTACACCGGGCAGACGTTGAGGCAGGCCGAGCAGCGGATGCAGCGCAGTGCCTGGCGGCCGACCTCGTCGGCGAGGGTGTCGGTGCGGCCGTTGTCCAGCAGCACGAGGTGGAACGTGCCGGGCCCGTCCTGGTCCGTGGTGCCGGTCCAGGTCGAGGTGTAGGGGTTCATGCGCTCGGCCGTGGAGGAGCGGGGGAGGGTCTGGAGGAACACCTCCAGGTCCTGCCACGTCGGCACGATCTTCTCGATGCCGACGACCGAGATCAGCGTCTCGGGCAGGGTCAGGCACATCCGGCCGTTGCCCTCGGATTCCACCACCACGAGCGTGCCCGTCTCGGCGACCATGAAGTTGGCGCCGGAGATGCCGACCTTGGCCCGCAGGAACTTCTCCCGCAGGTGCAGCCGGGCGGCCTCGGCGAGTTCGGCCGGTGTGTCGGTCAGGCCCTCGGGAGCGGGGCGGCCCCACTCGCCCATCTCGCGGGTGAAGATGTCCCGGATCTCGCCCCGGTTGCGGTGGATGGCCGGGACCAGGATGTGCGAGGGCCGGTCCTTGCCCAACTGGACGATCAGCTCGGCGAGATCGGTCTCGTAGGCGTGGATGCCCTCGGCCTCCAGCGCCTCGTTGAGCCCGATCTCCTGCGTGGCCATCGACTTGACCTTGACGACCTCGCACTCGCCGGTCATCTTCACGAGCCGGGTGACGATCTCGTTGGCCTCGGCCGCGTCGGCGGCCCAGTGCACGACGCCGCCCGCTGCCGTGACCGACTCCTCCAACTGCACCAGATAGCGGTCGAGATGGCGCAGCGTGTGGTCCTTGATCCGCTTGCCCGCCTCGCGCAGCTCGGCCCAGTCGGACACCTCCGTGACGGCCTTGGCCCGCTTGGCGCGGATGGTGTGGGTGGCGTGCCGCAGATTGCCGCGCAGGGTCGTGTTCGCCACGGCCTCCCGCGCGGCCTGTGGAAACGCAGGCATCCCGAGATACGTCCCGCTCATTCGGCCGGTTCCTCCTCCGTGCTCGCCAGGATCTCCGCGATGTGCACCGGCCGCATGCCGGTCCGCAGCCGGGTCATCGTCCCGCCGATGTGCATCAGACAGGAGTTGTCGGCCGCGCACAGCACCTCGGCGCCCGTCGACTCGGCGTTGCGCACCTTGTCCGCGCCCATCGCCGCCGAGACGTCCGGGTTCTTCAGCGCGAAGGTGCCGCCGAACCCGCAGCACTCGTCCGCGCCCGGCAGCTCGACGAGCTCCAGCCCCTTCACCGCCTCCAGCAGCCGTCTCGGCCGCTCGCCGAGCCCGAGTCCGCGCAGCCCGTGACAGGTCGGGTGGTAGGTCACCTTGTGCGGGTAGTACGCCCCGACGTCCGTCACGCCCAGCACGTCGGTCAGGAACTCCGTGAGCTCGTACGTCTTGGGCACCACCGGCGCCAGCGTGGCCGCGAGGGTGTCCCCGCGCCCCTCGGCCCGGGCCCGCTCGCCCATCCGCGGATACAGCTCGCGCACCATCGCCCCGCACGACCCGGACGGCGTCACGATCGCCTCGTACGCGCCGAAGACATCGGAGAAATGCCGCGCCAGCGGCTCGGCCTGGTGACGGTATCCGGTGTTGTAGTGCGCCTGCCCGCAGCAGGTCTGCGCGCTCGGGAAGTCGACATCGACGCCCAGCCTGGTCAGCAGTTTCACCACGGCGCGCCCGGTGTCCGGATACAGCGTGTCGTTGACGCAGGTCAGGAACAGGGCGACACGCATCGCGGCTCCTTGTGTTCGGTCATCGGATGGGTGCAGCGTAATCCGGGCGGACGGCGCTGGGGAGGCCCCGTCAGTGCCCGGCGAGCCGGGCCCGCGCAGCCCGCCAGCGCTCGGTGCCGCCGCGCGGCTCGTACCGCGTGAGCGGCTGGGTGCGGACGAGCAGCCGCCGCATCCCGGCCAGGTCGCCGACCAGCCCGTGCGCCCGCGCCTGCACGAGGGCGTTCCCGAGCGCGGCGGCCTCGGTCGGCCCCGCCACCACCGGCAGCCCGCAGGCGTCGGCGGTGAGCTGGCACAGCAGCGCATTGCGCGTACCGCCCCCGACCACATGCACGACGTCGACCGCGTGCCCGGCGAGCCGCTGGGCGTCCTGGACCGCCTCACGGTGGGCGAGGGCGAGGGAGTCGAGGATGCACCGCGTCACCTCGGCCGGCGTCTCGGGCACCGGCTGCCCCGAGACACGGCACGCCTCGGCGATCCGCTCGGGCATCCGCCCCGGCGCGAGGAACGCCGCGTCACCCGCGTCCACGACCGACCGCAGCGCCGGAGCCTTGGACGCCTCCAGCAGCAACGCGCCCAGATCCGGGTCGCCCCAGGTCCGCACGCACTCCTGGAGCAGCCACAGGCCCATGATGTTGCGCAGGTAGCGGACCGTGCCGTCCAGTCCCAGCTCGTTGGTGAAGTTGGCCGCCCGGCTCTCCTCGGTCAGCACCGGCGCGTCCAGCTCCAGACCGGCCAGCGACCAGGTGCCCGTGCAGATGTAGGCGAACCGCTCGCCCGACGCCGGTACGGCGGCGACCGCCGAGGCGGTGTCGTGCGACCCGACGGCCGTCACCGGCACGGGACCGGCGAGCCCGGTCTCCTCCAGTACCTCCCCGCGCAGCAGCCCGGCCGGATCGCCGGGTTGCCGCAGCGGCGCGAACAGGCTCAGGTCGACACCGAGCCGGGAGGCGATGTCGTACGACCAGTCGCGCGTGCGGGGGTCGATCAACTGGGTCGTGGAGGCGTTGGTCAGCTCGGTGCCCTGCTCGCCGGTGAGCCAGTACGCCAGCAGGTCCGGCATCAGCAGCAGCCGCCGGGCCTGCGCCAGCTGGGCCGTCGAGCGCGCGGCGGTCAGTTGGTACAGGGTGTTGAAAGGCGCGTACTGCAACCCGGTCGCGGCGTACAGCTCCCGCGCGGGCACGGTCGCCCACACCTTCTCCGCGACCCCTTCCGTACGGGTGTCCCGGTAGTGCACGGGGTTGCCGAGCAGCGCCCCGTCCGCGTCGAGCAGCCCGTAGTCCACGGCCCAGCTGTCGATGCCGACGGAGTCGACCTGCCCGGCCGCCCTCAGTCCGTCCAGCACCCCGGCGTACAGCCCGAGCACGTCCCACCGCAGCCCCTCGGGGACCCGGACGGGCCGGTTGGGAAAGCGGTGCGCCTCGCTCAGCTCCAGCGAGTCGGGGCCGACGCGGCCGACCATGACACGTCCGCTGGACGCGCCGAGGTCGACCGCGGCGTAGGACTTCACGGCCCCGCTCATCGCAGGAAGGCGGCCGCGACGCCGGCGTCGACCGGGATGTGCAGGCCGGTGGTGTGGGTGAGGTCCCCTCCGGTCAGCGCGAACACGGCGTTGGCCACGTGCTCGGGCAGCACCTCGCGCTTGAGGATGGTCCGCTGCGCGTAGAACTCGCCCAGCTTCTCCTCCTCCACCCCGTACACGGCGGCCCGCCTGGCGCCCCACCCGCCGGCGAAGATGCCCGAGCCGCGCACCACACCGTCCGGGTTGACCCCGTTGACGCGGATGCCGTGCTCGCCCAGCTCGGCGGCGAGCAGCCGCACCTGGTGTGCCTGGTCGGCCTTGGTGGCGGAGTAGGCGATGTTGTTGGGCCCGGCGAACACGGCGTTCTTCGAGGCGATGTAGACGATGTCACCGCCCAGCTCCTGGGCGATCATCACCCGGGCCGCTTCCCGCGACACGAGGAAGGAGCCGCGCGCCATGATGTCGTGCTGAAGGTCCCAGTCCTTGGCAGAGGTCTCCAGCAGCGGCTTCGAGATCGAGATGCCCGCGTTGTTGACGACGAGGTCGACTCCGCCGAAGGCCAGCACGGCCTCCCGGAACGCCTCGGCGATCTGTTCCTCGGAGGTGACGTCCACCGTCACGGCGACGGCCTTGTCGGAGCCGCCCAGCTCCTCGGCGACCGCCTGGGCGTTCTCCGTGTTCAGGTCGGCGACGACCACACACGCCCCTTCGGCCACGAGCCGGTGCGCGATGGCCTTGCCGATGCCGCTGCCGGCGCCGGTCACCAGGGCGACCCGGGTGGCGAGTGCCTTGGGCTTCGGCATCCGCTGGAGCTTGGCCTCCTCCAGCGCCCAGTACTCGATCCGGAACTTCTCGGACTCCTCGATGGGCGCGTAGGTGGAGACGGACTCGGCGCCGCGCATCACGTTGACGGCGTTGACGTAGAACTCGCCGGCCACCCGGGCGGTCTGCTTGTCCTTGCCGAAGGAGAACATGCCGACCCCGGGGATCAGCACGATCGCCGGGTCGGCGCCGCGCATGGCGGGGGAGTCGGGCTCGGCGTGCCGCCGGTAGTAGGCGGCGTACTCCTCGCGGTACTCGGCGTGCAGCTCCTTCAGCCGGGCGATCGCCTCGTCGAGCGGAGCGGCCGGCGGCAGGTCCAGCACCAGCGGCCGGACCTTGGTGCGCAGGAAGTGGTCGGGGCAGGAGGTGCCGAGCGCGGCGAGCCGCGGGTGCTCGGCGCTCGCCAGGAAGTCGAGGACGACCTCGGAGTCGTCGAAGTGCCCCACCTGGGGCCGGTCCTGGGAGGCGAGGGCCCGCACGTACGGGGCGAGGGCGGCGGCGCGCTCGCGCCGCTCACCGGCGCTCAGCGCGCTGTACCCGTCGAGCACCGGTCCGAAGGGCTCGGGCCTGCCCCGTTCGGCGAGGAACCGCTCGGCGGTGCGGATGATGTGCAGCGAGTTCCGCTCGCACTCCTCGGAGGTGTCGCCCCAGGCGGTGATGCCGTGCCCGCCGAGGATGCACCCGACGGCCTGCGGGTTGGCCTTCTTCACGGCGGCGATGTCCAGCCCCAGCTGGAAGCCCGGCCGCCGCCAGGGCACCCACACGACCGTGTCCCCGAAACACTCGGCGGTCAGCTTCTCCCCGTCGGCGGCGCAGGCCAGCGCGATCCCCGAGTCCGGGTGCAGATGGTCGACGTGCGCGGCGTCGACCAGCCCGTGCATGGCGGTGTCGATGGAGGGGGCGGCCCCGCCCTTGCCGTGCAGGCAGTAGTCGAACGCGGCGACCATCTCGTCCTCGCGCTCGACCCCCGGGTAGACGCCGGCGAGCGCCCGCATCCGGTCCAGCCGCAGCACGGCCAGGCCCGCCTCGGTCAGCGTCCCGAGGTCACCGCCTGACCCCTTGACCCACATCAGCTCGACGTCCCCGCCGGTGACGGGATCGGTCTCGGTGCCCTTGGCGGAGGCGTTGCCCCCCGCGTAGTTGGTGTTGCGTGGATCGCTGCCGAGCCGGTGCGACCGGTCGAGAAGAGCGGCGGCTTCGGGATGAACAGCCATGCCAGTTCCTTTTCAGAAGAGAGGGGGTGGGGTCTCGCTTTCAGGGGCACGGGGAACTGCGCGATCGACCACAACCGACCCGCACCCCGCAGACAACAGATCTCGGCAGACGCTTACGCCCCCCACCCGGCCTGCTGCCCACCGACCCGCTCGGCGACGATCTTCTCGCCCCACCCGGACCGCCGGTACGCGGCAAGAGGCTCGGGGTCCAACCCCATCTCCTCCCGCACCTCCCGCAGCAACGGCCGCACATCCGTGTTGTACGCGTCCATCACCACGGCGTTCGCCTCCAGCACGTCCCCCGCCCGCTGCGCCGCGGCCAGCGCGTCACCGTCGACCAGCAGCGCCTTGGCCGTGGCCTCCTGCACGTTCATCACCGACCGGATGATCGCCGGGATCTTCGCCTCGATGTTGTGACACTGGTCGAGCATGAACGCGACCTCCGGCGACAACCCGCCTCCGCGCACGACCTCGTACATGATCCGGAACAGCTGGAACGGGTCGGCCGCGCCCACCATCAGGTCGTCGTCCGCGTAGAACCGCGAGTTGAAGTCGAACCCCCCGAGCTTCCCCTCCCGCAGCAGCGTCGCCACGATGAACTCGATGTTGGTGCCCGGCGCGTGGTGCCCCGTGTCCACGACCACCTGCGCCTTCGGCCCGAGCTTCAGACAGTGGGCGTAGGCGGTGCCCCAGTCCGGCACGTCCGTCGTGTAGAACGCCGGCTCGAAGAACTTGTACTCCAGCAGCATCCGCTGCCCGTCCCCGAGCCGCTCGTAGACCTCGGCGAGCCCCTCGGCGAGCCGGTCCTGCCGCCCGCGGATGTCGTCCTGGCCGGGATAGTTCGTGCCGTCGGCGAACCACAGCTTCAGGTCCGTGGACCCGGTCGCGTCCATGATGTCGACGCACTCCAGCAGGTGGTCCACGGCCTTGCGCCGCACCGCCGCGTCCGGGTGGCAGATGCTCCCGAGCTTGTAGTCGTCGTCCTGGAAGGTGTTGGAGTTGATCGCGCCGAGCTTCACGCCCCGCTGCTCGGCGTGCTTGGCCAGCGCCGTGTAGTCGTCGACCCTGTCCCAGGGAATGTGCAGGGCCACCGTGGGGGCGACCCCGGTGAACTCGTGCACCTTGGCCGCGTCGTCCAGCTTCTCGAACGGGGTGCGCGGCACGCCCTGCTGGGCGAACACCTTGAACCGCGTGCCCGAGTTCCCGTAGGCCCACGACGGCGTCTCGACGGCCTGTGTCTTGAGAGCGGCCTTCGCCGCTGCGAGCTCGGTCACGTCAGGCTCCTGTGACATGGGGTCGTGACGACCACTGAATGAAACGATTCAGGACGCGAAGCTATGGGCCCTCCGAAGGGGTGTCAACCCCTCCGGTCGAGACGGATTCCGTGACACATGCGTGACCTGGCGGCCTCGAAACTTTTTCGACCGGAACCCATTGACGTGACATGCGCGGCCCGCCTAACGTCCCGGCAACCCAGTTGAAACCTTTCACGACGTCGAGAGGGCCGACCCGCCGACGTCGTCGAGGAGCCCTCATGACCCACCCGTCCACCACGGGTCCGGCCCCGGTTCTCGCACTGAGGGACGTCTCCAAGTCCTTCGGCGCGGTCCGCGCACTGCGGGACGTCTCCCTCGAGCTGTTCCCCGGGGAGGTGCACGCACTCGCCGGTGAGAACGGTGCCGGCAAGTCCACCCTCATCAAGACCCTCGCCGGCGTGCACCGCCCGGACGCCGGCCAGGTGCTGCTCGACGGTGCGCCCGTCGCCTTCCACGGACCCGGCGACGCCCGCGACGCCGGCATCGCCGTGATCTACCAGGAGCCCACGCTCTTCCCCGACCTGTCGATCGCCGAGAACATCTACATGGGCCGCCAGCCGCGCCGCGCCCTCGGCCGGATCGACCACAAGGCCACGCACAACGCCACCGCCGCCCTGATGCAGCGCCTCGGCGTCGAACTCGACCCCGACCGGCCCGCCCGCGGCCTGTCCATCGCCGACCAGCAGATCGTCGAGATCGCCAAGGCCCTCTCCTTCGACGCCCGCGTCCTGATCATGGACGAGCCGACCGCCGCCCTCACCGGCAGCGAGGTCGCCCGCCTCTTCGGCGTCGTGCGCACTCTGCGCGACCAGGGCGCCGCCGTGCTGTTCATCTCCCACCGGCTGGAGGAGATCTTCGAGATCTGCGGGAGGGTCACCACCCTGCGCGACGGCGCCTGGATCGCCAGCGAGCCGTTGGAGGGCATGACCGAGGACGACCTGGTGCGCCGCATGGTCGGCCGCGACCTCGACGAGCTCTACCCCAAGCAGGACGTGACACCCGGCGAGGTCGCCCTGAGCGTGCGCCGGCTGACCCGCGAGGGCGTCTTCACCGACGTCTCCTTCGAGGTACGGCACGGCGAGATCGTCGGACTGGCCGGACTGGTCGGCGCCGGGCGCACCGAGGTCGCCCGGGCCGTGTTCGGCATCGACCGCTGGGACGCCGGCGAGGTGTCGGTCCAGGGCAAGGCCCTGGTCAACGGCGCGCCCTCCACCGCGATGGCCGCCGGACTCGCCCTGGTCCCCGAGGACCGTCGCGCCCAGGGCCTGGTGATGGACATGTCCATCGAGCGGAACATCGGCCTCACCGGGCTGCGCACGACCGTGAAGGCCGGGCTCATGGACCGCGGTGCCGAGCGAAGCCGCTCCCTGGACTGGGCCGTCAAGCTCCAGGTCAAGTACGCCCGGATCGCCGACACGGTCAACACCCTCTCCGGCGGCAACCAGCAGAAGGTCGTGCTCGCCAAGTGGCTCGCCACCGGCCCCAGGGTGCTGATCGTCGACGAGCCGACCCGCGGCATCGACGTCGGCACCAAGGCCGAGGTGCACCGGTTGCTGTCCCAGCTGGCCGCCGACGGCGTGGCCGTCCTGATGATCTCCTCCGACCTGCCCGAGATCCTCGGCATGGCCGACCGCGTGCTGGTGATGCACGAGGGCCGCCTCACCGCCGAGATCCCCCGCTCCGACGCCACCGAGGAAACCGTGATGGCCGCAGCCACCGGGAGGGCCGCCGCATGACGGTCGTCACCCCGCAAGAGGCCCCCGTGGCCGAGGTGCCCAAGTCGAGCGGCACCCGGCTGGCCGACCGCGTCTTCAAGATGCGCGAACTCGCCATCCTGGTCGTCTTCCTGGTGATGATCGGCATCACCCAGGCCGGCAACAGCGAGTTCCTGTCCGAGCAGGGCATCAAGGACCTGCTGCTCAACGCGACGATCCTGGTCCTGGTCGCCACCGGCCAGTCGCTCGTCGTCATCACCCGCAATGTCGACCTGTCCGTCGGCTCCACGCTCGGCATCAGCGCCTTCGCCGCCGGCAGCTATCTCCAGGGCGGCGGGAACCCGGTCGTGGCGATCGCGCTGGCCGTGCTGCTGGGCATCGGCTTCGGCCTGCTCAACGGCCTGCTCGTCAGCCTCGGCCAGGTGCCCGCGCTCGTCGTCACCCTGGGCACGCTGTACATCATCCGCGGCATCGACTCCATCTGGGTCGGCTCCCGGCAGATCACCGCGGCCGACCTGCCCGGCGGCTTCGTCGACTTCGGCTCCGGCGGCATCTCGGCGGTGCCGTACCTGGCGCTGATCGCGCTGGCCGTGCTCATCGCGACCGCCTACCACCTCAAGAACTTCGCCGGCGGCCGCGAGCTGTACGCGCTCGGCTCCAACCCCGAGGCCGCCCGCCTCGCCGGCATCCCCGTCCGCAAGCGGATCCTCGGGGCGTACACCTTCTGCGGCGCGCTCGCCGGACTCGCGGGAGCGATGTACCTCGCCCGCTTCGGCAACGTCGACTCCGGCACCGGCAACGGCTACGAACTGACCGTCGTCAGCGCGGTCGTGGTCGGCGGCGTCGTCTTCACCGGTGGCTCCGGCAGCGTCTACGGGGCGGCCCTCGGCGCGCTGCTGCTGACCTCGATCAACAGCGTGCTGCCCGCCCTCGGCGTCAGCTCCGTCTGGGTGCTCGCGATCAACGGCATCCTGCTCATCCTCGCGATCGCGGTCGACCGGGTCGTCGCGCTGCGCGTGGCCTCCGCCCTGAAGAAGAGGAACGCCCGCCATGGCTGACATCTCCCCGAGCCGAGCGGCCGGCTGGTCCGGCCTGAAGAGGTGGGATTCCGCCGTCGGCGCCCTGCTCGTCGTGGTCCTGCTGTTCTCCTTCGGGTTCGTCGACGGGTTCGGCAACGCCCTCAACCTGTCGTTCCTCATCGGCAACACGCTCCCGATCGCACTCATCGCGCTGCCGATGACCCTGCTGGTCGTCTCCGGCGAGATCGACCTGTCGGTCGCCTCCACCGCCGGTCTGTCCGGCGCGGTGATGGGCGCCCTGTGGAACCAGGGCATGACCATCGAGTCGATCATCCCGGTGTGCCTGCTGCTCGGTGTGGTGTGCGGGCTGGTCAACGGACTGCTGGTGACCCGGCTGGGGCTGCCGTCCCTCGCCGTCACCATCGGCACGCTCGCCGCCTACCGGGGCATCGCGCAGATCGTGCTCGGCTCGGACGCGGTGACCGACTTCCCGACGCAGTACCTGGACTTCGCCTCGGGACGCATCGGCGACACCTTCGTCCCGTACGCCCTGCTGCCGTTCCTCGTCCTGCTCGCCATCGCCGTGGTCGCGCTGCACGCCACCCCGTTCGGACGGTCGCTGTTCGCGATCGGCGCGAGCGAGGAGGCAGCGCGCTTCGCCGGCATCCGGGTCAAGCGGCAGAAGCTGATCCTGTTCACCCTGACCGGTCTGATGGCCTCCCTGACCGGCATCTTCTGGGCGCTGCACTACGCCAGCGCCCGCTACGACAACGCCACCGGCCTCGAACTGTCCGTCGTGGCCGCCGTGCTGCTCGGCGGCATCGACTTCGACGGCGGCAAGGGCACGCTGGGCGGCGCGATCGCCGGCGTGTTCCTCCTGGGCGCGCTGCAGAACGTGATGAGCCTCCAGGACGTGTCCGCCCAGTCCCAGATCGTCGTCACCGGCGTCCTGCTCGTTCTGTCCGTGCTCGGCCCCCGGCTCGTACGGCAGATCTCCACCGCGAGGGCGGGCCGACGAGCCGCCTCGACTCCCACCTCGTAACCCAGCCCTTCCTCGTAAAGGACCATCGACATGCGCAAGTCCACCCTCCGCCGCTCCTGCGCGGCCCTCGCCACCGCCACCTGTCTCGCGCTCGCCCTCACCGCCTGCGGCGGCACCACCAAGAAGGACGTGGCGAAGGAGGACGCCTCGGCCGCCACCGCCGGCAAGGCCGACCCGAACGCCGCCACGAAGAAGGGCCTCACCGTCGGGTTCCTGCCCAAGCAGGTCAACAACCCGTACTTCACCAGCGCCGACAAGGGCGGCGAGAAGGCACTGAAGGAACTGGGCTCCAGCTACAAGGAGGTCGGCCCCTCCAGCGCCACCGACACCGCCGGGCAGGTCTCCTACGTCAACACGCTCACCCAGCAGCAGGTCGACGCGATGGCGGTGTCCGCGCAGGACCCGGGCGCCCTGTGCACCGCGCTCAAGCAGGCCATGAAGAACGACATCAAGGTCGTCACCTACGACTCCGACACCACGCCCGACTGCCGCAACGCCTTCGTCTCGCAGGCCTCCGCCGAGGACCTCGGCCGTACCGAGGTGCAACTGCTCGCCAAGCAGATCGGCTTCAAGGGCGAGATCGCGATTCTGTCCGCCGCGCAGACCGCGACGAACCAGAACACCTGGATCGACTTCATGAAGGACGAGCTGAAGAAGCCCGAGTACAAGAACATCAAGCTGGTCAAGACCGCGTATGGCAACGACGACGCCCAGCAGTCCTTCCAGCAGACCCAGGGCCTGCTCCAGGAGTACCCGAACCTGAAGGGGATCATCTCCCCGACCACCGTCGGCATCAAGGCCGCCGCCCAGTACCTGTCCGGCTCCAAGTACAAGGGCAAGGTCAAGCTGACCGGCCTGGGCACCCCGAACGACATGCGCAAGTACGTCAAGAACGGCACCGTCGAGGCGTTCGAGCTGTGGGACCCGGCGAAGCTCGGCGAGCTGGCCGCGCGTACCGCCGTCGCCCTGTCCTCCGGGCAGATCACCGGCAAGGAGGGCGAAACCTTCAAGGCCGGCTCCATGGGCGAGTACACCATCGGCAAGGACGGCGTGATCAGCCTCGGCAAGCCGACCGTGTTCGACGCCAAGAACATCGACCAGTTCAACTTCTAGTTCCTGGAGGGTTGTTGATGCAGCGCGTGTGCTTCCTGCTGAAGGTCCGGGCGGAGCGCCTCGACGAGTACCGCGAGCGGCACGCCGCCGTGTGGCCCGAGATGCTCCAGGCACTCTCGGAGACCGGCTGGCACAACTACTCGCTCTTCCTGCGCGAGGACGGACTGCTCGTCGGATACCTGGAGACCGAGGACTTCGCCGCCGCCCAGGCCGGGATGGAAGCCACCGACGTCAACGCCCGCTGGCAGGCGGAGATGGCGCCGTTCTTCGAGTCGCTGGACGGCGCCCGGCCCGACGAGGCCATGAAACCGCTCACCGAAGTGTTCCACCTCGCATGACGATGGAGTCCACGAGATGCACAGACGTACGTTGCTGGCCGCCGCCCTCGCGGGAGCGGTGGTGACCCCCGCCCTCGCCTCCGGCACGGCGCGGGCCGCCGACCCCGGCCCCTCCGTCACCCGGACCGGCACCACCACCCTCGACAGCCAGGCCCTCTTCTTCGTGTCGTACGACGGGCTGGTGAACAACAACGCCTTCCAGAAGAACGGTCTGCTGACCTACAAGGGCTACCAGTACGCCGTCTGGTACACCGCCGACCGCAACGCCGTCGTCGGGCGCCGCGCCCTCGGGTCGAGCACCTGGTCGACCGTGAAGGTCGGGCACACCCTGCGCTACGACGACTCCCACAACGTCATCTCCATGGGCGTCTCCAAGGTCGACGGCCGCCTCCACCTCAACATGGACTCCCACAGCGACGGCTTCACCTACGTCAAGTCGGTCGCCGGGCTCATGGACATCCCGGCGGGGCTGAGCTGGACCGCGAGCCGTTTCGGCGCGCCCCAGTCGACCCTGGACGGACTGGCGCTCACCTCGCAGTTCACCTACCCGCAGTTCGTCTCCACGCCCGACGGCAAGCTCCAGCTCAGCTACCGCGTCGCCGTCTCCGGCAACGGCCGCAACGCCCTCGCCGAGTACGACGGCACCAAGTGGACCAACCTCGGCGAGTGGTCCGCCTCCACCGGCACCTACACCAGCGAGCACGGCTCCTCGACGGCCCGCAACATGTACCTGCACGGCATCGACTACGACCGGAACGGCCGGCTGCACTCCTTCTTCACCTGGCGCGAGCAGAACGGCGCCGTGATGTGCAACGGCGGCGGCATCACCAACCACGACACCGGCTACGTCTACTCCGACGACCGGGGCCGCACCTGGCGCAACAACGCCGGCACCGTCGTCGGCGTCACCGGCGGCTCCGACAAGGTGTCCGTGACCGACGCCGGCCTGGTGATCGACCCGCTCAACCCGGACCACTCCCTGATGAACCAGGAGAGCCAGTTCACGGACTCCGCGGGCCGGCCGCACGCGATCATCTCCTACGTCCCGGGCCGCTTCGGCCAGTGCACCACGAACTACGTCGCGGACCGGACGGCGAACGGCCGTGCCTTCCACGTCCGCAAGAACGCCTCCGGCGCGTGGCAGAAGACCGAGATACCGGTCCCGCTGAACTCCAGCCAGCGCACCAAGCTGATCCTGGACAAGTACGACAACGCGTACGCGATCTTCCCCTTCGGCCGGATCGCCGCCGCCTCCGCGGCTTCCGGACACACCGACTGGAAGCTCCTCTTCGACGGCAGCGGCCTGGGCGCCTTCGGCGAGGTCGTCATCGACGAGACACGGGTCGCGCAGGACGGGGTGCTGTCCTTCATGTACCAGGAGAAGTCCAGCGGCACGACGCCCTCGGCGCTGCACGTGACGGACTTCCGCCTGCCCGCCTGACCGCATCCGGTCGACGGGGCGGCATGCCGGTAATGTGATGCCGCCCCGCCCGCCGCCCCCGTCTTCCTTCTGGAGGTCCCTGCCCGATGGCCCAGTCGGTGGGTATCAAGGACGTCGCCCGCGTCGCCGGAGTCTCCGTCGGCACGGTCTCGAACGTGATCAACCGCCCGGACACGGTCGCGACCGAGACCCGGGCCCGGGTGCTGTCCGCGATAGACCGGCTCGGCTACGTCCGCAGCGAGTCCGCGCGCCAGCTGCGCGCGGGCCGCAGCCGCATCATGGGGCTGCTCGTCCTCGACATGGGCAACCCCTTCTTCGTCGACGTCGCGCGCGGCGCCGAGCGCGCCGCCCGGCAGGCCGGACTCGGCGTGATGGTCTGCAACAGCGCCCAGAGCCCGGACGAGGAGGCCGAGTACCTCTCGCTCTTCGCCGAGCAGCGCGTGCGCGGTGTGCTGCTCACCCCCGCCGACGCGACCGGCCGCAACATCGAGACCTTCCGCCGGCACAACATCCCGTTCGTCCTGGTCGACCGGGTCGCCGAGGGCACCACCGAGTGCTCGGTCTCCGTCGACGACGTGGCGGGCGGCGCCCTCGCGGTACGCCACCTCGTCGACGCCGGACACCGCTCGATCGCCTACGTCAGCGGCCCGCCCGGCCTGAACCAGGTCAGCGACCGCCGCACCGGCGCCCTCGAAGCGCTCGCCGAGGCCGGGCTCGGGCCCGACGCGCTGCGCGAACTGCCCACCGAACGGCTGGACGTCGCCGCGGGCCGCGACGCCGGAGCCCGGCTGCTCGGCCTCGCGGACCGGCCCACCGCAGTGTTCTGCGCCAACGACCTGCTCGCCCTCGGAGTCCTCCAGGCCATGTACGCGGCCGGTGTCGGAGTCCCCGACGACCTCGCCATCGTCGGCTACGACGACATCGAGTTCGCGGCCGCCGCCGCCGTCCCGCTCACCTCGGTCCGCCAGCCCGCCGTCACCATGGGCGCCATGGCCGCCGACCTGCTCCTGGAGGAGACCGAGGAGGAGGGCACGTCGCGCCCGCACGAGCACCGGCGGGTCGTCCTCCAGCCGGAACTCGTGGTGCGCCGCTCCAGCCTGTCCGCCCGCTGAACCCTGAAGCGCCGTTCAGCAAGGTTTCATGATCGAACGGCTCACCCGCCGACGATCGCTGTGATGAACTGGGACGCGGCCCGAAAATCCGTCCGTCCCGGGAGCCCTGTTGACCCTCAGCTACCGCCAGCCCGGAGTCGTCCTCACCGACCGCCGCTTCACCGTCCCCCTCGACCACGACCGGCCCGAGGGCGAGACGATCGAGCTGTACGCCCGCGAGGTCGTCGCCAGCGACCGGACGCACCAGGACCTGCCGTGGCTGCTCTACCTCCAGGGCGGTCCCGGTTTCGGCGCGGACCGGTCCGTCGGCCGGCCGGGCTGGCTGGGCAGGGCCCTGAAGGAGTTCCGGGTGCTGCTCCTGGACCAGCGCGGCACCGGTCACAGCACCCCGGCCAACCGCCAGACGCTCCCGCTGCGCGGCGGCCCCGCCGAGCAGGCCGACTACCTCACGCACTTCCGCGCCGACTCGATCGTCCGCGACTGCGAGGCCGTCCGCGCGCAGCTCACCGGAGGCGAGCCCTGGACCGTCCTCGGCCAGAGCTTCGGCGGCTTCTGCGCGACCACCTACCTGTCCCTCGCCCCCGAGGGACTGACCACCGCCGTGATCACCGGCGGGCTGCCCTCCCTGGACGCCCACGCCGACGACGTCTACCGCGCCGCGTTCCCGCGCATCGAACGCAAGGTCACCGCCCACTACGCCCGCTACCCGCAGGACGCCGAGCGCGCCCGCCGCATCGCCGACCACCTGCTGCACCACGACGTGGTCCTGCCGAACGGCTACCGGCTCACCGTCGAGGCCTTCCAGTCCCTCGGCATCGCCCTCGGCACCGGCGACGGCACCCACCGCCTGCACTACCTGCTGGAGAACGCCTTTGTGCGCACCCCGCAGGGCTTCACGCTCTCCGACGCGTTCCAGGAGCAGGCGCAGGCCATGCTCTCCTACGCCCGCCACCCGCTGTACGCCCTGATCCACGAGTCGATCTACGGCCAGGACGCCCGCCCCACCGCCTGGTCCGCCGAGCGGGTCCGTGCCGAGTTCCCGCAGTTCGACGCCGCCAAGGCCCTCGCGGGCGACGAGCCTCTCCTGTTCACCGGAGAATCGATTCACCCCTGGATGTTCGACTGCGACCCGGCGCTGCGCCCCCTGCGCGAGACCGCCGACCTGCTCGCCGCCCGCACCGACTGGACGCCCCTGTACGACCCCGCCCGTCTCGCCGCCAACACGGTGCCGGTGGTGGCCGCCGTCTACCACGACGACATGTACGTCGACACGGCCCACTCCCTGCGCACCGCGCGCTCCATCCGGGGCCTGCGCACCTGGATCACCGACGAGTACGAACACGACGGCATCCGCACCGGCGGCCCCCGCGTCCTCGACCGGCTGCTCGCACTGGCCCGGGGCGAGGCGTGATGCCGTGCCGTGTGCCCGGTGATGCCGGGGGCGGGGACTAGTCTGCGGACATGACGACCACTCAACTCCAGCCCATGCCCGAGGACTGGCGGCGTGCCCTCGCGGTCGTGGCCCACCCGGACGATCTCGAGTACGGCTGCTCGGCGGCGATCGCGGCCTGGACCGACGAGGGCCGCGAGGTCGCCTATGTGCTGGCGACCCGCGGCGAGGCGGGCATCGACACGATCGAACCCGCCCGGTGCGGGCCGCTGCGCGAGCGGGAGCAGCGGGCGAGCGCGGCGGTGGTCGGCGTGTCGGAGGTGGAGTTCCTCGACCACAGGGACGGCGTCATCGAGTACGGCACCGCCCTGCGCCGCGACATCGCCGCCGCGATCCGCCGGCACCGGCCCGAGCTGGTCATCACGCTCAACCACCGCGACACCTGGGGCGGCGTCGCCTGGAACACCCCGGACCACGTGGCCGTCGGCCGGGCCACGCTCGACGCGGCCGGCGACGCCGGCAACCGGTGGATCTTCCCCGAGCTCGTCGAACAGGGCCTGGATCCCTGGGACGGTGTGCGCTGGGTCGCCGTCGCCGGTTCCAGCACGCCTACCCACGCCGTCGACGCCACGGCCGGGATGGAACGGGCTGTGCGCTCCCTGCTGGAACACCGCACCTACATCGAGGTGTTGACCAGCGAGGACCCGGAAACGTACGTGCGCGGTTTCCTGACAGGGCACGCCGAGGCGACGGGGGAGAGGTTCGGGGGCCGGCCGGCGGTGGCGTTCGAACTGTTCAGCAGATGATCAGCGGCTGATCGACGGATGACGGGGGAGACCATGACAGGCAGCGTGGAACTGGCCGACCGGTTCGAGGAACACCGGGGGCATCTCAAGGCGGTGGCCTACCGCATGCTCGGATCGCTCGCGGAGGCGGAGGACGCCGTCCAGGAGGCCTGGCTCAAGCTCAGCCGCGCCGAGGCGGACGACATCCACAACCTCGGCGGCTGGCTGACCACGGTGACCGGCCGCGTCTGCCTGGACCTGCTGCGCTCGCGCACGGCCCGCCGCGAGGAGCCGATGGGGGACACCCACGACACGGTGCGAGCCTTCGTCCCGGACCCCGTGCTGCGGCCCCTGTCGCACATCGACCCGGCCGAGGAGGTGCTCCAGGCCGACTCCGTGGGCCTGGCCCTGCTCGTCGTGCTGGAGAACCTGGCGCCCGACGAGCGGCTCGCGTTCGTGCTGCACGACTTGTTCGCCGTGCCGTTCGACGACATCGCACCGATCGTGGAGCGCAGCCCGGCCGCGACCCGGCAGCTGGCGAGCCGCGCCCGGCGCCGGGTGCGCGGGGCCACCCCGTCGTCCGAGCCGGACCTCGGCCGGCAGAAGCAGGTGCTCGACGCCTTCCTGGCCGCCTCACGTGCCGGGGACTTCGAGGCGCTGGTGGCCCTTCTGCACCCGGATGTGCTGCTGCGGGCGGACTCGGGCGCGCTCGTCCGGGGCGCCGCCGCCTCCAAGCTGGTGCGAGGCGCGAAGGCGGTGGCGGAGCAGGCGCTCCTGTTCGCCCCGTTCGCGCAGTCCGCGGAGCTGGTCCTGGTCAACGGCTCGGTCGGAATGGTCGACGCGCAGGGGGGCCGCATCCGGTCGGTCATGGGCGTCACGATCGTCGACGGCCGCATCACGGACCTGTACATCCTGGCCGACCCGGAGCGGCTGGAGCGGCTGGAGGTGCCCGGGGGAGCGGGGTGACCCCACCTCGACCGCGAGTTGTCGTTTCGTATGCTGAACGGCATGCGAGATCATCAGGCCGGGCAGGCGGAACTGCGCGGCGACTGCGAGCGGTGCTTCGGGCTGTGCTGCGTCGCCCTGCCCTTCGCCGCCTCGGCCGACTTCGCGGTCGACAAGGCCGCAGGCACGCCCTGCCGCAATCTCCGGGAGGACCACCGCTGCGGCATCCATGCCAGGCTCCGGCAGAAGGGGTTCACCGGCTGCACGGTCTACGACTGCTTCGGCGCCGGGCAGCACGTCTCGCAGATCACCTTCGGCGGGCAGGACTGGCGGACCGGTCCGCCGGAGCGGGCCCGCCGCATGTTCGAGGTGTTCCCGGTCGTCCGGCAGCTGCACGAACTGCTGTGGTACCTGAGCGAGGCGCTCACCCTGCCGGCGGCCCGCCCCGTCCACGCCGACCTGCGCAAGGCGCTGGACAAGACCCGGGAACTCACCGCCATGACCCCCGAGGAGCTCGCCGCGCTGGACGTGGCGGCGCACCGCCAAGAGGTCAACGTCCTGCTGCTGAGGACGAGCGAGCTGGCCAGGGCGGGCATCGGGGGCCGTAAGAAGGACCGCCGGGGGGCGGACCTCATGGGCGCCCGTCTCAAGGGTGCCGACCTGCGGGGTGCCAGCCTGCGCGGCGCCTACCTCATCGCCGCCGACCTCACCGGCGCTGACCTGCGGGGCGCCGACCTGATCGGCGCCGATCTGCGCGACGCGGACCTCACGGACGCCGACCTGACCGGGGCGTTCTTCCTCACCCAGCCGCAGCTGAACGCGGCGCGGGGGAGCGCCGGGACCCGGCTGCCCACGTCGGTCGCCCGCCCCGGGCACTGGACAGCGCGGGTCTGAGGCAGCTCCCGATCGCCGAAGAACCCGTCGTGGTTGGCGTGCACCTCGATCTTCGGTAGGTTAGGTAAGGCTTACCTAAGGAGGTCTGGGATGGGTGACGACAGCCACGGCTGGACGGCGGCTCCCGCCGCCGCGGAGCGGGCGCGCTCGGTGCTCGCCGCCGCGTGGTCCTGCGCGGTGACCGCGCAGGGCATGCGAGAGGAACTCGTCGGCGCGCACAGCGTGGACGAGGACGGCCGGGTGCGTCTGGCCGTGCCCGAGGACAGTGCCCTGCTCGCGGCCGCGATCTGCGCGCCCCGCGGCGAGCCGTCCGCGGTGCTGGAGTTCGCCGACGTCGCACCCGTCTCCGTCCGCAGCCGCATCCGCGCCCGGCTGTGGCTGGCCGGCTGGTTCGCCGCCGAGGGGGAGGAACTCGTCCTCACGCCCACGCGGGTGGTGCTGCGCAGGCCGTCCGGTTCCGTGGTCGTGGACCTCGACGAGTTCGCCGGCGCAGCGCCCGACCCGCTCACCACGGCCGAGGCCCGGCTGCTGACCCACCTCGCCGACTGCCACGCCGACGCCGTCGAGCGGCTCACCCGGCTCGTCGACTCCGGCAGCCTGTACGGCGCCGTCCGGGTCCAGCCGCTCGCGGTCGACCGGCACGGACTGACCCTGCGCATCGAACGCGCCCGCGCCCACGGCGACGTACGCCTGGCGTTCCACGCGCCCGCCGACGACGTCGCGCAGCTCACCGAGCGCATGCACACCCTGCTGTCGCAGGCCAGTGCGGCGTCCTGCCCGCGGGCCCTACAGCGGCAGCGCACAGACGGCGACGGGTGAGGGGAAGGGCACGCCCGCGCGGCGCAGTTCGCCGCTCGCCTCGTCCACGTGGAAGACGGTGACGGTGGAGGACTTCTGGTTCGCCGCGAACAGCAGTGTGCCCTCCGGCGAGAAGGCGATCTGACGCGGGAAGTCCCCGCCGACCGGCACCGTGTCGAGCAGCCTGAGCCGGGCGCCGCCGGCCTCGACGGCGTAGCGGGTGAGGCTGTTGTGGCCGCGGTTGGCGAGGTAGGCGTACCTGCCGTTCGCGGTCACCAGGATCTGCGCCGGATAGTTCGTGCCCGAACCCGTGCCCGTGGACTGCGCCTCGCCCACGGTCAACCGGCCGGAGGCCCGGTCGTACGCGCAGACCGCCACCGTGTTGTCGGCCTCGTTGGCGAGGTAGGCGTACCGGCCGCCCGGGTGGAACGTGAGGTGGCGCGGTCCGGCGCCCGGCCGGGTGTGCGCCTGCGCGACCTCGGTGAGCGTGCCGGCCTTCTCGTCCAGCCGGTAGGTGTAGACGGTGTCCGTCCCCAGGTCGACGGCGAGCACATGGCCTGCGTCCGGGCTGGTGACGAACTGGTGGGCGTGTGGGCCCTCCTGGCCGGGGCCGGGCAGCGGGCTGGAGTGCCGTACGAGGGCGGTGCGCTCGCCGAGCGCGCCCGAGGCGTCGATGGGGTGCACCGCCACACTGCCCGAGCCGTAGTTCGCGCTGAGCAGCCAGCGTCCGCCCGGGTGCACCGACAGATGGCAGGGGGCCGCGCCGCCGGTACCGCGGCTGCCCAGGACCTTCCGGTCGGACAGCCGGACGGCCGTCACGGCACCCGCGTCGCGCTCGTCCACCGCGTACAGCGTGCCGCGGTCCGGGTGGAGAGCGAGGTACGACGGGTCGCCGACGCCGGTGATCGTGCCGTCGGCGCTGATCCGGCCCGTGTCCGGGTCGTACGTGGCCAGGCCGATGCCCTTGCCGCCGCCCTCGACGGAGGTGTAGGTGCCGAGGTGGAGCGGGCGGGGCCCGGAGGGGCGCCGGTCCGCGCGGGACGGGCCGGCACTCACCTCGGGCGCCGTGCTCGGCGGCGACGTGGGCGCGGGTGCGTCGTCGCAGGACGGCAGGGCCGCCGCGGCGGCCCCGCCCGCCAGTGCGCCGACGAACCGGCGCCTGCTCCAGCCACCACTGTCCATGTCGCCCCTCAGGTCGTCACCGGTCCCCGTCGTGACAGCCACCTTGGCGTTTCACCGCCGTCGGGTGCAAACACGGCAGCGGGGTGGCGCGCGGGGAGAGGGCCGAAAAGGGCGCCGGGAAGGGCGGGCTACCAGTTCCCGTCCTCGATCGGCTCGCCCGGGGCGTCCTTGAGCCGCCGGGTCTGCCCCGGCGTGGGCGGCTGCCACGGCTCGTGGTCGTCGCCGATCCAGTCACCGACCGGCTTGACGGACTGGAGCGTGTCCGTGGGGGCGAGATCCTCCGCGTCCTGGTCGAACCAGTCGAACCAGGGCAGGCCCGCGCGGGTGTACGCGGCCCGGTCCACCGGCGACGGCGGCGCTGCCTCGCCGGTGATGCGGCGCCACTCCGGCGGCGTGACCAGGTGCACGAACACCCGCCCGGCCGGGGCCTGCGACCAGTCCGAGAGCGGTCGGTCGTCCTGGTACACCTCCTGCCGCATGGAGCCGCCGACGCCCAGGCCCATCGCCACGGCCGCGCGCGGAGCACTCGCCGGTGCGGCAGCGGCTGCGGGCGCCGGGACCGCCCCCGGCGCGGGCGGGGCCGCCATGGGCATCGGGGCCCCGAAGGACGCGGGCGGGGCCGCCATGGGCATCGCGGCGCCGAAGCCGCCGGACGCGGCGGTGGGCAGGCCGCCCGGCGTCGCGGCACCGTAGCCACCCGGCGGCGGCATCAGCCGAGTCCGCTTCGCGCGCTGCCGCTCCTCCTCGCGCCACCGCGCCAGCTCCCGCTGGTTCAGCGCGAAGGACTGCAACTGGACCCCGCCCCACACCTCCTCGCCCGTGACCTGCCCCTCGACGGTGGCGCCCAGGCCGAGCGGGACGGCCACGAACTGCCGGACCGTCCCCGTGCCGGAGTTGATGCCGTCCAGCCAGGGCTGGCGGGGGAGCACCACGTAGTTCTGCGGGCCGCGCGCCAGGCGGTCGCTCCAGGGGCGGCCCGAGACCGCGCACACCTTGCCGACGCCGACCTGGAGGGCGGCCGGCTCCGAGGTGCCCGCGAAGCTCAGCCACATCGCCTCACGCAGATACACGGGGAGCATCACACCGCCGCGCGACCGCCACTCCTCGGGCACCCGGTCCGCGTAGTCCGCGACCCGCCGCACCGGGAACTCGCCCAGCCCCGGAGGCAGCGGATGGGTGCCGGTCTCCGGCAGGCGCAGGGTGCGGATGAAGCGGACCGCCACCCCGCCCGGCAGCCGCAGTGTGTTCCCGTCGATCCGCACGGTCGTGTCGGCCATCGGCCCGCTCCTCGCATCAGGGGGCCGGCCCCCTGCCGGCGCTCCCTCAGCGAGAACGCCCGCCGAACCCCGCGCGGTTCCGCCACAGCTGCTCCGTGACGCCCAGCCGCTCCCGCAGCCGTGTCAGCCGGGGCATCCGCGCGCGCTGTTCCCGCGAGACCCGGTCCAGCTCCTCGAACAGGCGCCGGGTGCGGTGCTCGGTGTCGAGCTCGTCGAGGATGCGGTTGACCTCCGTCAGGACGGCGCCCGGCAGCTGCCAGTGCCCGGGGTCGCGTTCGGCCTCCTCGCGCAGCAGCAGGGCCAGCTTGTCGCGGGTGCCCGCCGCCGTGCGCAGTTCCGCGGCGAGACGTTCCTCCGCCGACTCCGCGCTCGCGCTGAGGTGGGTGGTCACCAGCACCGCGAAGCTCACCACCGCGTCCGCGATCTCGGACAGCAACTGTTCCAGGGCGGCGCCCGTCTCGGGCTCGAACAGCGGCTCCGGTTCACGCTCCTTGGCGAGGTCGGTGAGGGAGCGGGCGAGCACCCGCAGCACGACCGTGCAGATCTCCAGTGTGTCCAGGCCGGTGCGCATCACCACCCGGTGCAGCACGCTGTCCTGCACGCGCGGATTGAGCCGCAGACTGTCCTCGGCCTGCCGCAGGGCCGCGTCCACCTCGACGATGTCGTGGTCCAGCCGGCGCGCCTCGTGCAGCTGCTTCTCGGCGCGGTGCACGGGCGTGCCGTCGGCGGCCTCCTCCCCCATGCGCAGCATCAGCTGGCGCAGGCGGCGCGCCAGGCCCTCGATCGACTCGCCCGCCTCCTCCACCCACACCGGCGGAGCCAGCAGCAGGTTGCAGGCGAGTCCGACGCCCGCGCCGATCAGCGTCTCCACCACCCGGGCCCAGGCGGTGTCCCCGACGGTGGTGACGCCGAGGACGAGCATCGCGCTGATCGCGACCTCGGGGACGTACTCCTCCACCCGGACCAGCCGTCCCACGGCCAGCGACGCCACGAGGAGCAGCGCCAGGCTCCACCAGGTCAGACCCACCAGCAGGCTGAACGCGATGGCGACCAGGACGCCGGTCACCACGGCGTTCACCCGCCGGAAGCCGTTGGTGATCGTGGCGTAGAGCGTCACCTGGACGACCAGCAGCGCGGTCAGGGGAGCGGTGAGGGGTGCCGGTTCCGGGCTCAGCCGCAGCGCGATGACATACGCGATCGTCGCCGCGGTCGCGGACCGCAGCGTCTGCACGACCACCGGATCACGGCGCTTGCGCAGGATCCGCTCGACGTGCGCCGTCCACTCACGTACCTCTCGCATCCTCGGGCAGTTCCCCTTCCCCGGCGTCACGAACGCATCCATGATCACATCCATGCAGGACGTTCACGAAGGACGTTAGTGCCGGGGGAAAGCGGGGGCGACCGAGGGCGGTCAGGCGGACACCTTGTCGAGGAAGGCGGCCAGCCGGCGTGTGGTCCGCGCGATCTGCTCCTCCAGGGTGAGGCTCTCCTCGAACCGTGACCCGGTCTCCGGCGTCTTCTTCCCGCGTACGTACAGGGAACAGGCGAGGTCGGTGCACATGTAGACCCCGACGGAGTTGCCCTCTCGCCCGGCCGGGCCGGCCTTGCGCGCGGTCATCAGCGCGACGCCGCCCCGCGGGTGGGTCGTCAGGCACAGCGAGCACATGCTGCGGTGCAGGAACCCGCGCTGCGCGGCCTGGAACCGCATCGCGACGCCGACGAGCCGCCCGTCCCGCTCGGTCACCACATAGCTGCGATCCGGTGCTCCCGGGTCCCGCCACCCGAGGAAGTCGAGGTCGCCCCAGGGTCGCTCGTCGAGGTCCCGGGGCACGGTCAGGCGCTTGGCCTCTCCTTTCGAGCAGTTGATGAAGGAGGCACGGATGTCCTGCTCGGTGAGCGGCTGCACGGGAGGGCTCCTCGGGAGTGGTCGGTGCGAAACCTAGGGGGTCTAGGTTTCGTGGACCGGGCCAGGGTAGGCAGCCGCGGTGAAGCGGTGCCACCGAGTTTTCGTCAGGCCTCGTCCGCCGGTGGGGCGGGCGGCCACACCCCGGCCCCGAGCACCCCCAGGGCATACGCCCGGGCCACCAGCTCCGTACGGTTCGACGCGCCCCAGCGGGAGGACAGGCGACGCAGGTGATAGGTCACCCCGTCGGTGGTGAGGCCGGTCTCGCGGGCCGCCCGGGCCGTCGTGGCGCCGGCGGCCAGGAGGGCCAGGATGCGCGCTTCCCCCGGTGTCACCCGTTCCCGCTCGGCAGGAGCGGCGGGGGAGGGGACCGGCTCGGCGTCCACCCGCAGCATCACCAGCAGGGCCGGGGTGTCCTCCGCGGTGTCGCTGACCGGATCCGCCGTCAGCTCGCCGTGCCGCTCCGCGCCGCCGGGTGCCCGCCAGCGCACCGACACCTGATAGCGCGAGCGGTGGCGCAGGCGCAGGGCCTCGGCGATGCGCTCCACCTGCGTGGCCTCCCGCGGGCTGAACAGGTCCAGCACGTCACGCCCGCGCAGCCGCCCCGGCGTCGTCCCGCACTCCGCGGCCATCGCCGGATTGGCCAGCAGCACCGCGCCGTAGACGTCGCACACCGCGACCGGCATCGCCACCCGGTCGAACAGGAGCAGGGCGCGGTTGCGCCAGGTCACGGCCTCCTGACGGGCCAGGTCCACGAGCCTCTCCTGCCATGCCGGGCCGCTCCCGCGCAAGAGCGGCGCACCTGCTCCCCCTACACAATCATGTAGGGCCACGGCACCGTCCCCGGGGCCCCGTGGATCACGCTGGAGCGCAGTACTTCCGTAGCGCGAAAGGCAGTTGCCGCGTCATGCCCCCCACCGGACAGACTCCCCCGACCGCCGACGCCCTCCCCGGCGTCCCCGTCGCCGACATCTCCGCCACCGGCCCCGGCGGTGCGCCCGTCCAGCAGGCCATGGACCTGATGCGCGAGCACGGGCCGGTGTTCGTGCGGCGGCTGTACGGGCGGGACATCCTGTTCGTGGGCGACCTCGATCTCGTGGCCGACCTCGCGGACGAGCAGCGGTTCGCCAAGCACATCGGGCCCGGTCTGGAGAACGTCCGCGAGTTCGCCGCCGACGGCCTGTTCACCGCCTACAACGACGAACCCAACTGGGCCAAGGCGCACGACATCCTGATGCCCGCCTTCGCGCTGGGCTCCATGCGCACCTACCACCCGGTGATGCTGAAGGTGGCCCGCCGGCTCATCGCGTCCTGGGACCGCGACGCCCGGGCCGGGCAGCCGGTGAACGTCCCCGACGACATGACCCGCATGACGCTCGACACCATCGGGCTCGCCGGCTTCGGCTACGACTTCGGTTCCTTCGAACGGGACGAACCGCATCCCTTCGTCGAGTCGATGGTCCGCTGCCTGGAGTGGAGCATGACCCGCCTCGCCCGCGTGCCGGGCCAGGACTACTCGGCGCGGGACGCGGCCTTCCGCGACGACTCCGCCTATCTCGCCCGGGTCGTCGACGAGGTGATCGCCGCCCGCACCGGCACCGGCCAGGGCGACGCCGACGACCTCCTGGCCCTGATGCTCACCGCCGCACACCCGGCCGACGGCACCACCCTCGACACCGCCAACATCCGCAACCAGGTCATCACCTTCCTAATCGCCGGCCACGAGACCACCTCCGGCGCCATGTCCTTCGCGCTGTACTACCTCGCCAAGCACCCCACGGCGCTCCGGCTGGTGCAGCGCGAGGTCGACGCGCTGTGGGGCGACCGGGCCGACCCCGAGCCGACGTACGACGAGGTCGGCAGGCTGACCTACACCCGGCAGGTGCTCAACGAGGCCCTGCGCCTGTGGCCCACGGCCGCCGTGTTCGCCCGGCAGGCCCGCGAGGACACCCTGCTCGGCGGCCGCATCCCGCTGCGCGCCGGGCAGGCCGCCCTGGTCCTCACCCCGATGCTGCACCGGCAGCCGGTGTGGGGCGACAACCCCGAGCTGTTCGACCCCTCCCGCTTCACGCCCGAGGCGGAGGCCGAGCGGCCGGTACACGCCTTCAAGCCGTTCGGCACCGGTGAACGCGCCTGCATCGGACGCCAGTTCGCCCTGCACGAGGCGACCATGCTGCTGGCGATGATCGTCCACCGCTACCGGCTCAGCGACCACGCCGACTACCGGCTCACCGTCAAGGAGACCCTCACCCTCAAGCCCGAGGGCTTCACCCTGGCGCTCACCCCGCGCACCGCCGCCGACCGCGTCCACCCGCCGCTGCCCGGCGCCGCCCCGGTCCAGGACGCCGAGTCGGCCGAGCCGCAGGGCCTGCCCGCCCGCGTCCGCCCAGGCACCGCCGCCCTCTTCCTGCACGGCAGCAACTACGGCACCTGCCGCGACTTCGCCGCCCAACTCGCCGACGAGGCCGCCGCGATCGGCTGTGCCACCGAGGTGGCGCCTCTCGACGCCTACGCGGGCGGCCTGCCCGCCGACCGCCCCGTCGTCATCACCGCCGCCTCCTACAACGGCCGCCCCACCGACGACGCCACCGCCTTCACCGCCCGGCTGGAGGAGACCCACGACCTGTCCGGCGTGACGTACGCCGTCCTGGGCGTCGGCGACCGCAACTGGGCCGCCACCTACCAGCACGTCCCCACCCGGATCGACGAGCGGCTCGCCGCGTCCGGCGCCGGCCGCCTGCTGGAGCGCGCCGCCGCCGACGCCTCCGGCGACCTCGCCGGCACCGTCCGCGCCTTCACCGCGTCCCTGCGCACCGCCCTGCTGGAGCGCTACGGCGACCCGGACGCCACGGACGCCGACCCCGGACCCGCCACCGCCTACGAGGTCCGCGCCCTGACCGGCGGCCCGCTGGACGCCCTCGCCGAACGGCACGGCCTCGTCCCCATGCGCGTCACCGAGGCGCGCGACCTGACGGCGCCCGGATACGCCCGCCGCAAGCGGTTCGTCCGGGTGGCGCTGCCGGACGGCGTCACCTACCGCACCGCCGACCACCTCACCGTCCTGCCCGCCAACGCCCCGGACCTCGTGACCCGCGCCGCCACCGCGCTGGGCGCCGACCTCGACACCGTCCTGGACATCCGCGCCACCCGCCCGCGCCGCGACGGCATCGCCGTGGACCGGCCCCTGACGGTACGGCAGCTCCTCACCCACCACGTGGAGCTCCAGGAGCGCCCGAGCGCCGGGCAGCTGGCCGCGCTCGCCGCCGCCAACCCGTGCCCGCCGGAGCGCGCGGCCCTGGCCGCCCTCACCGACGACCCGCGCACCCTGGTGGAGATCCTGGAGGACCACCCGGCGCTGCGCGGCGCGCTGGACTGGCCGCAGCTGCTGGACCTGCTCACCCCGCTGCGCCCCCGCCACTACTCCATCTCCTCCTCGCCCGCCGTCGACCCCGGCCACGTGGATCTGATGGTCTCGTTGCTGGAGGCACCGGCCCGCTCCGGCAGGGGCGTCTACCGGGGCACCGGCTCCGGCCACCTCGCCACCCTCGAACCGGGTGACACCGTGTACGCACGCGTGCAGCCGTGCCGGGAGGCCTTCCGCATCGACGTCACCGGCGATGCGGCACCGGTCGTCATGGTGGCGGCGGGCACCGGCCTCGCCCCGTTCCGCGGTGTCATCGCCGACCGCACGGCGGCCGTCGCCGCGGGCGCCGAACTCGCCCCCGCCCTGTGCTACTTCGGCTGTGACGCCCCCGACGCGGACTTCCTGCACGCCGAGGAGCTGCGCGCCGCCGAGGCCGCCGGAGCCGTCTCCCTGCGCCCGGCGTTCAGCGAGACCCCCGAGGGCGAGGTGCGGTTCGTGCAGCACCGGATCGCCGCCGAGGCCGAGGAGGTCATGGCCCTGCTGGACGCCGGAGCGCGGGTGTACGTCTGCGGAGACGGTTCCCGAATGGCGCCCGGGGTGCGGGAGGCGTTCCGTACGCTGTACCGCAAGCACCCGCGGACCGCCGACGGCACCGACGAGGCCGCCGCCGAGCAGTGGCTCGACGAGCTGATCGCGGACGGGCGTTACGTCGAGGACGTGTACGCGGCCGGCTGACCGCGACGGCAGGGGAGAGGTGGGCACACGGTGGTGGACTCCTGGGAACGGGCCCGGCACATCCTTCAGGCGGCGGGCCTGGACCCCGGCAGTCTCGCCCACCTCGCCCCGCTGACCGGCGGCACCTACAACACGGTCGAGGAACTCCGCCTCACCGACGGCGTCCGCTACGTGCTGAAGATCCCGCCCGCCGCGGCCGTCCCCGGCATGCGGCACGAGAAGCGGCTGCTGGTCGCCGAGGCCGAGTTCTACCGCTCGGCCGCCCGGGCCGGGGTCCCCGCCCCGCGGGAGGTGTCCGCGGGGGAGGACTACCTGCTGATGACGGCCGTCCCGGGCGAGCCGTGGGACGACACGCTCACCGACGCGGAGCACACCGCCCTGCGGACGGAACTGGGACGTCAGGTGGCCCGCCTGCACTGCGTGAGGGGACCCGGTTTCGGCTACCCCTCCGGCGCCCTCGGCCCGCTCGCGGCCGACTGGCGGACCGCGTTCACGACGATGTTCGACGCCGTCCTCGACGACGCCCGGCGTTACGGGGCCCGGCTGCCGCGCCCGGTCGACGCGGTGGCTGCCACCGCCGCGTCCGCGTACGGCGCCCTCGACGAGGTCACCGACGCGTGTCTGGTCCACTTCGACCTGTGGCGGGGCAACATCCTCGTCGACCGCACCGGCGGACGGGCCCGCATCGGCGGCCTCATCGACGGGGAGCGCATGTTCTGGGGCGACCCCTTGGCCGACTTCGTCTCCCTGGCGCTGCTCGGGGACATCCGGGACGACGAGGCGTTCCTCGCGGGCTACCGGGAGGAGGGCGGCCGGACCGGTTTCGGCGTCACGGGCCGCCTGCGGCTCGCCCTGTACCGCGCCTACCTGTACCTGATCATGCTCACCGAGACGGTTCCCCGGCAGGCCGGCGAGGAGCAGGAGCGATGGGTGCGGGAGAGGGTGGGCCCGGAGCTCGTCGCGGCCTTGGACGAGATCGCCGAGGGCTCCTGAACCGCCCGGTCGGTCACCGGTTAGCTCACATCGTGAAATAAGGGGTGGAGGAATGTCGCGCCGAGCCCCGCCCGACGGTATGTTGCAGGTCGGACAGGGGATGCGAGGGGATTCACATGGTGGCGCGCAACGGGCGCACGGTACGCGACCTCAGGCGGGCCAACCGCACGGCGGTGCTGCAACGGCTCTACTTCGACGGTCCGCTCAGCCGCTTCGAACTCGGTCCGGCGACCGGGCTGAGCTCCGGCTCCGTCAGCAACGTGGTCGCCGACCTGGTCGCCGACCGTCTGGTCGAGGAGGCCGGCAGCGTCGACTCCGACGGCGGCCGCCCCCGCACCCTGCTGCGCGTCGCGCCCGGCAGCGGCCACATGATCGGCGTCGACGTCGGCGAGACCCGGGTCCGCGTGGAGCTGTTCGACCTCACCCTCACCGAACTCGCCCGCGCCGAGCACCCGCTCGCGCCGCAGCGGTACGAAGTCGAGGTCATCGTCGACCACATCCGGCAGGGCATCGCCGAGGTACTGGACACCGCGGACCTCGCCCCCGAGCGGCTCCTCGGCGTCGGCATCGGCGTGCCCGGCATCGTCGAGCGCACCCCCGACCGCGGCGCCCTCGTGCACGGGCAGACCATCGGCTGGGACGCCGTCCCGCTGGAGGCGCTGCTGCGCGCCGGTTCCCCGCTGCCCGACACCGTCCCGTACTTCATCGACAACGGCGCCAAGACGCTGGGCCAGGCCGAGATGTGGTTCGGCGCCGGACGCGGCGCCCGCAACGCCGTCGTGGTGCTCTTCGGCTCCGGCGTCGGCGCGAGCCTCGTCACCCCCGACGTCGACCAGGGCCGCGCCGTGGAGTGGGGGCATCTGACGGTACGGGTCCGGGGCCGCCGCTGCCGGTGCGGGGCCCCCGGCTGCCTGGAGGCGTACGCGGGCGCCGAGTCACTGCTCGCCCGCTGGCGGGAGGAGGGCGGCCGCGTCCCGGACGGCACCGACGAGGAGACCGCCCTGACCACGATGCTCGCCGCCGCCTACCCGCCCGAGGGCACGGCGGCCGACCCCGTGGCGCTGGCCGTCCTGGAGGAGACCGCCGAGTACCTGGGTGCCGGCCTGTCCGACCTGATCAACCTCTTCCAGCCCGAGCGGATCCTGATCGGCGGCTGGGCCGGTCTGGCGCTCGGCGCGCGCTTCCTGCCCGCCGTACGCCGGCACGCCATGTCGTATGCGTTGCGCCACCCGGCCGGGAAGGTCACCGTCGACCTCGGCCGGCTCGGGCCCGACGCGGTCACGGTCGGTGCCGCGATCCTGCCCCTGGCCGACTTCTTCGCGCGTGGCGGGCGGCGCCCCGACCCGGCACCGAAAGACCAGCTCCCCGCCTGGCGGACGGCACTTCAGGAACGGATTCCCCGCTGAGGTTTCGCCGATCACCGCGGAGGTACTCGCGTGGCGCCCGGACCACAGAAGGGAGCACGCCGTGACCGACCACCGCCTCGAGGGACCCGGCGAGAACGGTGAGCCCATACCGCGGGACATGCCGGACCAGCAGGCCGACGACGGCGAGGACCCGTGGGAGGTCGCCCCGCGCTTCACGGGCACCGGGAAGAACGAGCGGCAGCACAGCGACGACGAGACCGACGAGCCCGCCGGTGACGTCCCCGACACGGACGAAGCGGGGACGGGCCGGCAAGGAGCACCGCGCTCGGGAGCGGTTCACCCCGAGCACCCGGTGCCGGACGAGCCCTCCGCCTGACGGAGGAGGGCATCCCACCGAGGGCCGCAGCCGGCTGTGGGGGTCGGCTGCGGCCCTCGGGCATGTCCCGGGGCGTTCGACGAGGGCCTGCGTGGTGCCCCCGTCGAGCGCCCCGGCTCAGTCAGCCCACCTTGCGCCCGCGCAGCGGTTCGGTGCTCGCCCCCGCGCCCTCCCGGAGGCCCAGCAGGAACTCCTCCAGCACCACGGGCGCCGTGTGCTCCGGCCGCCAGCCGAGCTCCCTGCGCGCCCGCGCCGCATCCATCAGGGGCAGCCGCAGCACCGCGTCGAACAGGTGCGGGGAGGCGGGCAGCAGATGCAGGCCCCAGGCGGCGGCGATCGCCGACCGCGCCGCGGTGCGCGGCAGCCGCACCGGACGCGCGTCGAACATCTCGCCCAGCAGCCCCGCGTCGACCGGCGGGTCGGCCGCCAGGTTGAAGGCGCCCCGGACGTCGGAGAGCAGGGCCAGCCGGTACGCGTTCGCCGCGTCGTCCGTGTGCAGCGCCTGCACCCGCAGCCCCGGGATGTCGGGCAGGAAGGGCAGCAGCTCCGGGCGGGCCAGCGGGCCGGGCAGGAAGCGTCCCCCGAAGATGCGGCGCTGCTCGCTCGCGGACTCCCGCTGGAAGAGGAAGGCGGGCCGCATCCGCACCACCCGCGTCCCCGGGTGGTCGCGCTCGAACGTGTCCAGCGCGCGTTCCAGATAGGCCTTCTCCCGGCAGTACGCGGCGTCCGGCCAGCCGTGGGTCGGCCAGGACTCGTCCACCGCCTCGTCCTTGGGACCCGGCGAGTACGCGCCGACCGACGAGGCGTGGATGAGCGTCGGCACTCCTGCCGCCGCCACCGCCTCGAAGACCCGCATACTGCCGAGCACATTGGTGCGCCAGGTCGCCGCGGGGTCATGGGTCGGCTGGAACGCCCAGGCCAGATGGATCACCGCGTCGGCGTCCGTGAACCGTTCCCTCAGGTCGGACCGCTCGGAGGCCAGATCGACGGCGGCCCAGTCGGTCCTCGGAGGCGACCAGTCGGGGATCCGCCGGGCCAGCCCCAGCACCGAGTCGATCTCCGGATCCTCACACAGGAGGCGCACCACGCTGGTACCCACGTTGCCGGTGGCCCCCGTGACGACGACGCGCTTGCCCGTTCCGCTGCTCACCGTGCGCTCCTCTCGGCCGCGTGTTCCGCGTGAGGTGCCGAGTACCCGGGTGGAGCGGATTGCACGTGGACGAGGGAAAGCCCCGGCCGGACGGGGGAATCACGGCCGGGGCGGCTCAGGGACGGGTCCTGCCCGGACCCACGTCTTGTTCAACGGGCAACAACCGCCGGGTGTTCCGCGCGGGGGACCCCCGGCCGGTGAGGTGCGTCACCGCTCCCGTTCGCCCGGGGCGGTCTCGGCCCACAGGTTCTCCGCCTGGAGGAGCAGCGTGCCCAGGACGGCGGTACGGGCGGCCCCCTCCCCGGCCTGACGGCGCAACTTCTCCTGCAACTCCTCGTGCAGCTCCCGCATGGCCTTCTCCGCCTCCTCGTCCGGCTGCGCGGTCTCGCCGCCGTCGCGCAGGCTGTCGGCCTCCGCGCGCAGGGCGTCCCCGATCAGCTCCAGCAGCCGCGCGTACGCGCGCAGGGCGGGCCCCTCCGGCGGGGCCGGCGTCCGGTTGTCGTCCACCGACACCGCGAGGGCCCGGGTGAGCGTGGTGACATGCCCGGTCACCCGGCCGAGCCGCTCGTCCTCGTCCACCGACGGCAGCTCGTGCGGCACCCGGTGCAGGGCGCGCAGCGGCGCGTAGGTCAGGCGCAGACTCTCCTGGCTCCACCGGCGCGCCGAACGCAGCGCCTTCAGCCGGTGGTCCAGCCCGGCCGAGGCCCGGACCCAGCCGTAGGCGGTCTGCGCGTCCCACTCACCCTTCCGCAGGTCGGCGGCGACGGTGTGCAGAACGTCCCCCGCCTCCCGGGCCAGCGCCGCCAGGTTCTCCCGCACGTCCCGCAGATGGATCGGGGGCAGGACGAGCGCGTTGACGGCGACGCCGATGACCGCGCCGATCGCCGCCTGGCCCACCCGGTGCCCGACGGCGGACAGGCTCACCATGCCGGAGGAGAGGGTGAACAGTGCCGTGGTCGCCGCATAGATGCCCTGGTCCCCGAAGCGGGGCCAGTTCGCCAGCAGCATCAGCACCGGCACGGACAGGGCGAGCGCGCCCGTCGTGTCGTCGGTGATCGCCTGCGCCCCCGAGGCGACCAGGGTGCCGACGCAGATCGCCCCGAACTGCCGGGCGCCCTGGACCAGTGAGCTGAAGACGGTGGCCTGCACCAGCACCAGCGCCACCCAGGGGGCCATCAGGGCCAGTGGATCGCCCATCCAGACGCCTCCCACCAGCCAGGCGAGCACCGCCGCCCCGGCCGCCTTCAGCGACTGGACGACCAGATCCCGCTCCCGCCCGGGCCCGTGCCACGCCGCCCGTACGGCGTTCCAGGCGCCTCGCGCGTCACGCCGCACGGCATCCACCGGTCGCGCGGCGCGCGCTCCCCGCTCCAGGTCACGCATCCGCCCACGGGCCGTCGGCGCTCCCCGGGGTCGCGCTCCCGTGTCCTTGTCCGTGTCCCCGTCCCCGTTCCTTCGGCCGCGCAGGCCTCCCGTCACCCGCCGTACGGCACTCGTCACACGCGTCATGCGCTGCGGGTATCCGCGTGACCGGGGGTTTCACGCCCCTTCACGACAGCGGGCTGCCGTCGAGGACCGACAGGAGGTGGGCGGGGTCGGCGTAGACCGCGTCCGCGCCGGCCTCCTCCAGGTCGGCACGCGGGACGCCGCCGCACAGGACGCCCACACAGCGCACCCCGGCCCTGCTTCCCGCGCGCATGTCCCACACGGTGTCGCCGACGAACACCGCCCGCTCCGCCGGCACCCCCGCCAGCTCCAGGGCGTGCTCGACCGGCTCGGGGGAGGGCTTGCCTTCGTCGACGTCGTCGGCGCTCGCCGTGGCCGCGATGGCCTCGTCCGCGTCGATCGCCCGGCGCAGCGCGCCCAGTTCCGCCCCGCCCGCCGAGGTGGCCAGCACCACCGTCCAGCCGTCCCCGTGCAGCCGCCGCAGCAGCGCCCCGGCCTCCGGCAGCGCGGGGAGCCGGTCGAAGTACTGCCCGTACAGCGCCTTGTGCCCGGCGCTGATGTCGGCGTCCTGGTCCGTGTCCCGGTCGTCGCCCAGCACATGGGCGATCAGGTCGGTCGACGGCAGGCCCACGGCCCGGTGCAGGGCGTGCATCGGCACCTGGTGGCCCGCCTGCCTGAAGGCCTCCCACCAGGTCACGACATGCAGATGATTGGTGTCCGCCAGCGTGCCGTCGACATCGAACACGGCCGCCCGTCCCGCGCTTCCCATAAGTGCAGTCCCTTTCTCTCCGGCCGCGCGGGTACCACGTCAGCCGCCCGCCACGCCGGACGGCAGCCGCCGCTCACGTGTCCAGGCCAGAAGTTCATCGAGGGACCACGTGGTCACCACCCGCTCCGGCGGCACCCCGCACTCCTCCGCCCGCGCGCATCCGTTGATCTGCCAGTCCAGCTGCCCGGGCGCGTGCGCGTCCGTGTCGACGGAGAACAGCACCCCCGCGTCCACGGCCCGGCGCAGCAGCCGCCGCGGCGGGTCGAGCCGCTCCGGCCTGCTGTTGATCTCCAGGGCCGTGCCGGTCTCCGCGAGCGCCGCGAACACCTCGTCCGCGTCGAACTCCGACTCCGGCCGCCCCCGGCCGGTCACCAGCCGCCCGGTGCAGTGCCCGAGCACGTCCGAGTGCGGATCGCGTACGGCGGCCACCATCCGCCGGGTCATCGACCGGGCGTCCATGCGCAGCTTGGAGTGCACCGACACCACCACCACGTCGAGCCGGTCCAGCAGTTCCGGTTCCTGGTCGAGGGTGCCGTCCTCGAGGATGTCGCACTCGATGCCGGTCAGCAGCCGGAACGGCGCCCAGGTCTCGTTCAGCTCCGCGACCACGTCCAGCTGCTCCCGCAGCCGCTCGGGCGACAGCCCGCGCGCGACCGTCAGCCGGGGCGAGTGGTCGGTCAGCACCGCCCACTCGTGACCGAGTTCCGCTGCGGCCCGCCCCATCTCCTCGATCGGGCTGCCGCCGTCCGACCAGTCGGAGTGCAGATGGCAGTCCCCGCGCAGCAGCGCCCGCAGCTGCTGCCCGCCCCGCACGGCGGGCGGCTCGTGCGCCTCGCCCTCCAGCTTCTCCAGATAGCCCGGCACCTGCCCGGCCAGCGCCTCCCGCGCCACCTGCGCGGTCTTCGGGCCGACCCCCTTGAGCCCCTCGAGCGAGCAGTCTGCCGCCCGCCGACGCACCTCGTCCTCGCCCAGGTCCTTCAGCACCCGCGACGCCGTACGGAAGGCGCGTACGCGGTAGGTCGGTGCCAGGGACCGCTCCAGCAGGAAGGCGATCCGGTCCAGTGCCTCGACGGGGTCCATCGCCACCTCCACCTCAAGGGTTCCCCAGCGCCCCGCGGGCCGCACCCGGCAGGCGCCGTTTGCCCGGTTTCCCCCCGGGTACTGCGATCGTCCCGACCCCGCCGACTTGGAGGCCCCCTCATGCCCGACCCCAGCGCGTCACCCGGCAAAGTCGCCGTGATCACCGGCGCCGACTCCGGCATCGGCCGGGCCACCGCCGTACGCCTGGCACAGGCGGGCATGGACGTCGGCATCACCTACCACCGCGACCGCGAGGGCGCCGAGGAGACGGCCGACGAGGTGCGCTCGCACGGGCGGCGGGCCGAGGTCGCCCGGATGGACCTCACCCGGCTGCCCGACGCCGCCGACACCGTCGACGAGCTGTGCGAGCGGCTCGGCCGCATCGACGTGCTGGTCAACAACGCCGGCACCGGCACCATGACGCCCTTCCTCGACCTGGAGCTGTCCGACGTGCGCGAGGTCCTGGACGTCGACCTCGTCGGACCGTTCCTGTGCGGGCAGAAGGCGGCCCGGCACATGATCGGGCACGGTGAGGGCGGCCGGATCATCAATGTCACGTCGGTCCACGAGCACCAGCCGCGGGTGGGCGCCGCCCCCTACTGCGCCGCCAAGGGCGGTCTCGGGCTGCTCACCCAGGTCATGGCGCTCGAACTGGCCGAGCACCACATCACCGTCAACGCCGTCGCGCCCGGGGAGATCTCCACGCCCATGACCGGGCAGGAGGACACCGACCCGCACACCGAGAGCCGCCCTGGCATCCCGCTCGGCCGGCCGGGTGACGCCCGTGAGGTCGCCGCCGTCATCGCCTTCCTGGCCGGCCCGGACGCCTCGTACGTCACCGGGGCGTCCTGGAGCGTCGACGGCGGCATGCTCCGCATGGGCCCGCAGGCCGGTTCCCATCTGACCGGCCACGACTGGCGTCGCCCCTGAAGGGCCCGGCCGGTCCGGCGAGCGCCCTGAACCCGCGCGGGCGCCGGTTGCGTTCTACGCTCGAAGCATGACCGAAAGCGCGAGCCCGTACATATCCCACCCGCGGATCATGGTGCTCGGGGTACAGCCGGGCACACCGCCGTTCCGGATCGTGCAGATCGACGGCCAGGTGGTCGGGGAGGCCCGGGCCGTCACCGACGTGCTGGCCGCCGCGGCCGCGTTCGGCATCACCGTGCACGACATGGACGATCCGGACGTGGTCCGCTGGGTGGGCGGCGACAAGTTCACCTGGACCGTGCACTAGGCCGTGTCCGCGCCCGGCCCCGGCGGCCGTGCGTCAGGCCTTGCCGGCCGACGGTTCCCTCTCCGCGCGGCTCCGTCGCGGCTTGCGCGCGTGCACGGCCCTGCTGAGGCGGCGCCCCAGGAGCAGGTAGCCGATGAGCGCGCCCGTCGTGTTGAGGATGACGTCGTCGATGTCGAAGGCGCGCCCGGTGATCAGGGCGCCCTGCGCGAACTCCACCAGGAGCATCACGATCGCGGTCAGGAACAGCACGCGCAGAATGCCGCGGGTGCGGGGCGCGACCACGGGCACCAGGACGCCGAAGGGAATGCCCAGCAGGATGTTGCCGCCGATCTGCTTGACGGCGTCCCGCAGTTCGGGCTGGTCGAGATAGGCCTTCAGGGAGTTGCCCGGTGTCAGGTTGCTGTGGGTCAGGGCCTCCGAGGCGGGGGAGGGCTGGAGGGTCAGCCGGGCCAGCACCACGGCGAAGGCGACCATGAACAGGAACGCGCACAGCATCGCCAGCAGCCGGGCGGGCCACGGGAGCGGGCGTCGCTCGCTCCCGGACCCGGTGGTCCGGGGACGTGAGGCTGCACTGGCCATGAGGTGTCCTCCACTCTTCAACGTCCCGGCGTGACAAGGCGGTTACCCCCGAGCGGGCCGACGATGCCGTGGGGGGTCGTTACCGGCCACGGTCCCCGGCGACTTCGCCGGGGACCGCTCCCACCCTCGGTTGCCCGCATTGCGCCGGGGCACTCCACCGCCGCCCCGGCTCCGCGGAGGCCGATCAGCTGCCGTAGGAGACCCGCACCTCCTTGAACCCCAGGGAGCGCAGCAGGCCTTGAAGCATGCCGGTGGTGTTCGACTCGGCGCGAGCGGTCAGCTCGCTCTCCTTCGCCGCGTCTCCGATGTGCCGTACCGCGAGCTTCTGCACGGCCTGCTCGCCGTTGGGGTTGTCCGAGAAGATGTCGCCGAGGCGGTCGAGGAGACCGCGCTGCTTGGAGACCGCGTAGGAACGGTCGGGGTCGAGGGCGGGCTTGCCCAGCCGCGCGTGCGGCAGCCGGAGGGTGGCGGACGTGCGGTCCTCGTTGACCTTCACGTCGTTCTCGCCGATTTTGCCCAGGTCGACGTAGGCGTCGACGGTGCCCGCGCCGACGTACAGCGTGCGGGTGCCGCGGATCGCGTCGGGCAGGAGCTTGGTGTCCTTCTCCAGGTCCACGACGACCTGGAAGTTGCCCGAGGCCGCGTCGTAACGGCTGATGTCCTGGATGGACTTCAGCAGCGCGGGACCGGACCGGTCGTGCGTCTCGGTGCCGAACAGGTCCTTCAGGCCCGGGAGCACGCTCAGCCGGAGCCCGGCGAAGAACACGACGAGCACCAGCACGAGCGCGGCCACCACTTTCGCCCAGCCGGGCATGCGCCCAGGGAGGCGCTTGACGGGAGTCGTCATGCGACGGCCCTCCTTCCTACTGTCCGGATGCCCGCCACTTCCGCCGCCAGACCGCCGGGTTCAGGATCGGGCGACCTAGGTGTATTGACCCGCAGCGTTGTTGACGCGGCTGATCGGGGCGCACGCGGTCAGGGGTGGGAGGTCGCCTCCGGCCGCTCCAGTGCCGCCTCCAGCGTCGGCTGCGGGGGCAGCAGCCGGGACAGCCCGGTGATCCGCAGGACGCGCAGGGTCAGCGGGTGGGAGCAGACCAGGAGCACCTGTCCGCGCCGGTCGAGCACCCGGCTGCGGGCCCGGTACAGCAGGCGCAGGCCGGAGCAGTCGAAGAACTCGATCCCGCTGAGGTCGATCACGACCCGGGCGGCGGGGCGGCCCGTCTCCCGGTCCAGATGCGGGGTGATCTCCGTGGCCGCGGCGAGGTCGATCTCGCCGCGGAACTCCAGCACCGTGTGCCCCCGTTCCTGGCGGACGCGCAGATGCCGGGTGAGCGGTGCAGGTTCCTGCCGCACGACGAGATCGCCTCCAGCCTGCTCCGTGCGTGGGGGGGGGCTACGGCCTCAACACCGTTCCCCGTCCCGCAAGTTACCCCCCATCGAGTGAATTTCAGCATGTTCGATTGACATATGTCTTTGAATTGCGGCCGAGATGGCCGAGGTTCGCGCCGGAGTGTGCGCCGGTGCCGTTGCGGGGGGTGCGCCGCGGAGGGCCGGGGGTTACGACAGGGCGTGCCAGGCCTTGGTGAGCGCTTGGCGGAACTGCTCCGCCTGGTGTGCCGTGAGGTCGCGCACCATCCGGTCCTCCAGCTCCCGGACGGGTCCGGCATGCCGGGCCAGCAGCTCGCGACCGGAGTCGGTGAGCAGGATCAGCAGCTCACGGCGGTTGCGGGGGTTGCGCTCCCGGCGCACCAGTCCGCGGCCCTCCAGGGAGCGGACCAGGTCCGCGATGGACTGCGCGGTGACGAAGGAGTCGCGCGCCAGCTGGGCGGCCGACAGCCCGTCGTGCCGCTCCAGCACGGTCAGCGCCGTGTACTGAAGAGCGGTGATGCCGGAGGGTCTGACCAGCTCGTCCAGATGGGAGCGCACGACGAGCTCCACCTGCTTGACCATGTAGAGCAGGGAAGGGGGCGCCTTGGTCACCTGTGAGTCGAGCATGGAGGCAGGCTAGACCATTGACAGGTTTCCTGTCTGTGCGCAGTCTGTGCACAGACAGGAAACCTGTTTGTTGAAGTCTTGGCGACGACGCTGGGAGCGGCGATGACCACCTTCGAGAGCACACCCGGGCAGTTGTTCATCGGGGGCCGATGGCGCGAGGCAGCCGATGGGGCACGCACCGAAGTGGTCGACCCGTCCCGGGGCACCGTCGTCACCACCGTGGCCGAGGCCGGCCCCGCCGACGTCGACGCGGCCGTACGCGCCGCCCGCGAGGCCTTCGACGACGGCGCCTGGTCCGGTCTCAGCGGCCGGGAGCGCGGCCGGGTGCTGCACCGGGTCGCCGGGCTGATCCGCGAGAACGCCGACGAGATCGCCGCCCTGGAGAGCCTCGACGTCGGCAAGCCGATCACCCTGTGCGGCGCGGTCGACGTGGCCAACGCGGCCAACGACTACGAGTACTACGCCGGCCTCGCCCAGAGCCAGGACGGCGCCCTGCGCGACGTCCCGATGAACGCCCTCGCCTACACCAAGCGCGAGCCCCTGGGCGTGGTCGCCGCGATCACACCGTTCAACTTCCCCCTCATCCTGGCCGGTTCGAAGCTCGCCCCGGCGCTTGCGGCCGGCAACACCGTCGTCCACAAGCCCGCCGACGAGACCCCGCTGAGCGCCCTGTACATGGCCCGGCTGCTCCAGGAGGCGGGGGTGCCGGACGGCGTGGTGAACGTCGTGACGGGCACCGGCCCGGTGGCGGGGGAGGCGCTGCTGCGGCACCGGGGCGTCGACAAGGTCGCCTTCACCGGCTCCACGGCGATCGGCCGGCATGTGGCGAGCGTCGCGGGCGAGGCCCTCAAGCCCGTCACCATGGAGCTCGGCGGGAACGCCGCCCACCTCGTCTTCGAGGACGCCGACATGGAGAAGGCGGTCGGCGCCGTCATCAAGGGCTTCGTCTTCAACACCGGCCAGTTCTGCATGGGCGGCCCGCGCCTGCTGGTGGCCCGCTCGGTGTATCCGACCCTGCTCGGCATCCTCGCCGAGGCCGTGCCGGGTGTGCCGGTCGGCGACCCGCGCGACCCGGCCACGGTCGTCGGCCCGATGGCGGCCGAGAAGCACCTGAAGAAGGTCGAGGAGTACGTCGCCCTGGCCCGCAAGGAGGGCGCCCGGATCGTCTGCGGCGGTGAGCGGCTCGACCTGGACGGCGGCTACTACTACAAGCCCACCGTCATCGCCGACCTGGCGAACGACTCCCGCGTGATCCAGGAGGAGATCTTCGGCCCGGTTCTCACCGTCCAGCCTTTCGACGACGAGGACCAGGCCGTCGCCCTCGCCAACTCCACGCCGTACGGACTGGCCTCGGGCGTCCAGACCACCGACCTCGCCCGCGCCCACCGGGTCGCCGACCGGCTCCAGGCGGGCATCGTCTGGGTCAACGACTGGGCGATGCTCGACCCCGCGGTGCCCTTCGGCGGGGTCAAGGACTCCGGCTACGGCCGCGAGTACGGGCCCGAAGCCCTCGCCGGTTACACCAAGGTCAAGTCCGTCGTCGTCTCGCTCGGCTGAGACACCGTCAAGGAGTCATCGCGATGCCCACCACCACCCGTGCCGCGGTCGTCGAGTCCGGCGGCGCGCCCTTCACCCTCTCCGACGTCGTCCTCGACGAGCCCGGCCCGCACGAGGCGCTGGTCCGCATGGTCGCCGGCGGTCTGTGCCACACCGACCTCGGGGTGGCGAGCGGCGGACTGCCCTTCCCCCTGCCGGGGGTCCTCGGTCACGAAGGGGCGGGCGTCGTGGAAGCCGTCGGCCCCGCCGTCACCGGCGTCGCACCCGGCGACCACGTCCTGCTCTCCTTCACCTCCTGCGGTGACTGCCGCAACTGCCGCGGCGGGCACCCCGCCTACTGCGCGACCTGGCTGCCGCTGAACCTGATCGGCGGCAGCCGGGCCGACGGGACGAGCACCATCAGCCGGGACGGCCAGGCCCTCGGCGGCCACTTCTTCGGCCAGTCCTCCTTCGCCGAGCGGGCCCTGGCGGACGAGCGCAGCCTCGTCAAGGTCGACCCGGACGTGCCGCTGGAGTCGATCGCCCCGCTGGGCTGCGGCGTGCAGACCGGTGTCGGGGCCGTGTGGAACGTCCTGAAACCGCAGACCGGCGGCACCGTCGTGGTCCTGGGCGCCGGAGCGGTCGGCCTGTCCGCCGTGATGGCGGCCGCCCTCACCCCCGCCACCAGGATCGTCGCCGTCGACCGGGTCGCCGAACGCCTGTCGCTGGCCACGGAACTGGGCGCCACCCACACCGTCGACACCAGCGGGACGGACCTCGCCCCCGCCCTCGCGGAGATCACCGGCGGGCAGGGCGCGGACGGGATCGTGGAGACCACCGGCAACGTCGGCGTCCTGCGCCAGGGCGTCGACGCGCTGGCCGCCCGCGGCACGCTGGTCGTCGTCGGCGCCCCGCCCTTCGGCACGGAGGTCGCCCTCGACGTCAACGGTCTCCTCGGTGGCAAGCGGATCGTCGGCCTCACCCTCGGCGACAGCGAGACCCAGACCATGATCCCGGCCCTGGTCCGCCTGGTGAAGGACGGCCGCCTCCCGCTGCACCGCCTGATCAGCACGTATCCCTTCGGGGACATCGACCGGGCGGTCCAGGACATGCGGTCGGGCAAGACGATCAAGCCGGTTCTGACGTTCTGACACCGCCACAGGCGGCTCCGCGGCCCTGCGGGCCTGGTTGCGGACCGTGCCGGGGCCGGCGCTTGACCGGCCCCTCGGGCCCATCCCCCGCACGCCCGCCTGGCCGTACGGCTCGGGACGGTAACTCGAGATCCGGGCGGCCGGCCGCCAGGTCCTCCGGCAACTCGTCCGTCTCGGGATGCGCCGTTCACGGCGACCCGACCGCCCCACCGGGCGAACCGAAGCCGACCCCAGCGCCCGCAGCCAAGCCCCGGCCTGCGTGCCCGCGCGGCTGGGCGTGCCCTGGGTTCGCGTGCCCGTGTGGCTCGGCGTGTCCTGGCCTGCGCGCCCGCGCTGTCCGGTGTGCCCCGACCCGCAGCACGCGCGGCTGGGTGGGCTTTGGCCAGTGTTCCCGCGCTGTTCGGTCTGCCCCGACCCGCGTGCCCGCGCAGTTGGGTGTGCCCTGGGGCCCGCGTGCCCGTGCGGCTCGGTGTGTCCTGGCCCGCGTGCTCGCGCGGCCCGGTCCTGCGCGTCCGGTTCGCCCGACTGGCCGCCCAAACCGCGCCGGACGCCCGGTCAGTCGTTCAGCAGCACCAGTTTGCCCGTCGTGCGGCCGGTGTCTCCCAGGGTGTGCGCCCCGGCCGCGTCGGACAGCGGGAACGTCCCGGCGATCGTGGCGCGCAGCTTCCCCTGCTCGATCAGGCCGGCGATCGCCTCCATGCCGCCGCGGTCCGCGTCCACCAGCATCCGCAGCGCCCGCACCCCGAGCCGCCCGGCCTCCTCGTAGAGCTCGTCCGAGCCGCCCGGGAGGATCGACACCAGCACACCGCCCGCGCGCAGCACCCGCAGCGAGCGCAGGGAGGTGTCGCCGCCGATCGTGTCCAGGACGACGTCGACGTCCTTCACGGCCTCGGTGACGTCCGTCTCGCGGTAGTCGATCGGCTCGTCGACGCCGAGCTCGCGCAGGAACCCGTGCTTACCCGCGCTCGCCGTGCCGATCACGTAGGCGCCTCGCGCCTTGGCGATCTGCACCGCCACATGTCCGACTCCACCCGCCGCGGCGTGGATCAGCACCCGCTGCCCGGGCCGGAGGTCCGCGTGCTCGGTCAGCGCCTGCCAGGCGGTGAGCGAGACCAGCGGGAGCGCGCCCGCCTGGGCGTGGTCGACGCCGGCCGGCTTCCGGGTCAGGGCCCGGACGGGGGCGATGACGTACTCGGCGTGCGAGCCGTGCCCGTAGGGGTACGGCAGCATGCCGAAGACCTCGTCACCGGGCGCGAAGGCCACGACACCGATGCCGACCGCCTCCACCACCCCGGAGACGTCCCAGCCGAGGACGAAGGGCGGCTCGCCCAGGAATCCGCCGGTGGCGCGGTGCTTCCAGTCGGTCGGGTTGACCCCGGCGGCCCGCACCCGGACCAGCACCTCGTTGGGCTTGGGTGCCGGGCGCTCGATCTCCACTTCCTTCAGGACCTCGGGGCCGCCGAGGACGTCCTGGCTGATGGCTCGCATCGTGTTCTGTGTGCTCATGGTCCACCAGCGTGCCGGTCCGTACGCCGGCCGCCAATGGCAAGATTGCCAACCTTCGATAGGATCGTGCCATGCGACGTGAACGTGTGGTGGTCCTGGCCCTGGACGGGGTGTACCCCTTCGAGCTGGGCATCCCCAGCCGGATCCTCGGCGCTGCCGACGACCGGTACGAGGTCCTGACCTGCTCGGTCGACGGCCGTGCGGTGCGCACCAACGCGGACTTCGGCATCACCGTGGAGCACGGCCCCGAGGCCCTCGCCACGGCCGACACGGTGGTGATCGCACCCGTCGCGCCCGCCCACCTCACCGACGAGGTGTCCGGCGACGTCCTGGCCGCGCTGGCGCTCATCCGCCCCGGCACCCGCATCGTCTCCATCTGCACCGGCGCCTTCGTCCTCGCCGCCGCCGGCCTGCTCGACGGGCGCCGGGCGACCACCCACTGGCAGGTCGCCGACCGGTTCCGGCGCATGTTCCCGCGCGTCGACCTCGACCCGGACGTGCTCTTCGTGGACGACCATCCCTTCCTCACCTCCGCCGGAGCCGCCTCCGGCGTGGACGTCTGCCTGCACCTCGTGCGCAAGGACCACGGCAGCCGGCTGGCCAACAGCGTCGCGCGCCGCTGCGTCGTCCCGCCCTTCCGGGACGGTGGCCAGGCCCAGTACATCGAGCAGCCCGTCCCCGAACAGGGCCCCGCGAGCACCGCCGCCACCCGCGCCTGGGTCCTGGAGCGCCTCGGTGAACCGCTCACTCTGGCCGATCTGTCCGGCCACGCCCGGATGAGCCAGCGCACCTTCGCCCGCCGCTTCCACGACGAGGTCGGTCTCAGCCCCGGCCGCTGGCTGATCCAGCAGCGCGTGTCCCGGGCCCGGCACCTGCTGGAGTCCAGCGACCTGACGGTGGATCAGATCGCCGGCCGGGTCGGTTTCGCGACGGCCGCCTCCCTGCGTCAGCACCTCAACGCGGCGATCGGCGTCTCCCCGCAGGCCTACCGCCGCACGTTCCAGACGGCCCGCTGACGCCAGGGCCACCCGCCCCACCTGCTGCTCATCCAATTCGGCTGCCAGCAAGGACATTTGTCGACGTGTTGCCTTCCGTCATGACGTGACGGAACCCTCACCTCCGGCCGGGGGGCGAGGTTGATCCTTTCGCGTCCAAACCCGATAAGGTTCCGATCGGCGCTGCGAGTTGACGCGATCGCGTTCGGCCGACTCGCGGTGCGTACTCATGAGTGCGGTCCACACACCCCCCCGTTCGATCGTGTTGCCTCGAAGGATGCAGATGGAACTCGCCACTCCGCCACCGGCGGCGCGGGCCCCTGTCGCCTGGTACAGCTGGTGGTTGTTGCCGCTGGGCTTGGGAGGCGGGACCGTTGCCGCCACGTTCATGAGCTCGGAGCGAATAACCACGGCCGTCGCCGGAGTCGCGGCGACGGCGGCCGGTGCCGTGTGCGTACGCCTGCTGCTGCGCACCCGGGCCCAACTGCACCGGGCGGAGACCTCCTTCCGTGCCACGCAGGCCGAGCACAACCAGCAGTGGCAGCAGCATGTGGCGGGCCTGGAACGCAAGTTCACCGCCGATCGCGCCGGCCTGGAATCCCGGCTCAACGAGCAGAACGCGACCTACGAACGCCGCCTGGCCGACCAGAGCGCCGCGTACGAGACGCAGCTCGCCGACCAGAGCGCCGCGTACGAGGCACAGCTCACCGAGCGGTCCCGGGCCTATGAGGAGCGGCTGACCGAACAGGTCACCTCCTACGAGGCCCGGCTCGCCGAGCAGGCCGAGGCCTGGCAGGAGCAGCTCTCCCACCAGCTCACGGCCGTCGCCCTGCTCGCCGACGAGCAGCTGCCCGACGCGATGGAGAAGCTGCGCGCCGGCGAGGCCATCGACGACCTGCTGCCCACGGTCAACCAGTGCGCCAAGGTCAGTGCGGAACTCCAGGCCGAACTGCGCAAACTGCTGCGCACCTCCCTGATCGGCCTGGAGGCGGAGTTCGACCGCTCCACCTCCGCCGAGCAGGCCGTGATCAGTATCGGCAACCGCATCCACGTCCTGACCAGCAAGCTCCGCGGCCGGCTGCACGAGATGCAGGGCGAGCACGGCCGGCTGCCCGCCGTCGCCCGTGGCCTGATGGAGCTCGACCAGGAGCTCGGCCCCGCCGACTCCCTCGCCGCGAGCATCGGTGTGCTCGGCGGCTCGGACCGGCCCGGCCGGCAGTGGCAGGAGCCGCAGCGGCTGCTGAGCGTGGTGCGCGGAGGCATCGGCCGGATCAAGGACTTCCACCGGATCCAGGTGCGCCATCTGCCCGAACTCGGCGTGGACGGCGGCCTGGTGGATCACCTCACGCTGATCCTTGCCCACCTCCTGGACAACGCGGCCCGCTACTCGCCGCCCACCGAGCCGGTCCTCATCTCCGGCAAGGAGGTGCCCAACGGCGTCGGCATCGAGATCCAGGACTCCGGCAAGGGCCTGAGCGAGGAGAAGAAGCGCGAGGCCGAGCACGCCCTCGCGGGCACCGCTCCCGGCGCGGGCCTCGGCGGCATCACCGAGGACGCCAGCATCGGCCTCCGGGTCGTCGGCGCCCTGGCCCGTCGCTACGGCATCCGCGTCACCTTCGCGGACTCGCCGTGGCTCGGCACCTCCGTGGTGGTCGTGGTCCCGCACAAGTACTTCAGCCCGCTGCCCACGGCCGTGACCGCACCGGCCCCACCCGCCCAGGAGGTCCGCGCCGCCGCGGCCGCCCCGGCCCGCGAGACGGTCACCACGTCCGCCCCGCCGGCCGCGCCGGCCGAGACCGGGGAGACCACGCCCGGCGGGCTGCCCCGGCGCCGCAGCAGGCGTAACGAGACGGAGGCGTCCAAGCCGGCCGAGCGGACCGACCGGACCGGCCGGGGAACCGTCGCCGCCGTCCCGCCGGACGCGTCCTTCTCGGGCCTCGCCGCCTTCGCCACCGCCGGACGCGACGCGGCGGAGGCCTCCCCGGCGGCCGACGACGGCGACACCCGCGCCGGCCGCGCGTACACCGAGCACCGCACCGAAGAGAGCGACCACTCCTCATGACGCAACAAGGAACAGACGTGAGCTGGGCGCTCCGCGATCTCGTCGAGAGCATCCAGGAGATCCGCTTCGCCCTCGTGGCCTCCAGCGACGGCAAGGCCATCACCTCCTACGGCGCCGAAGACCCCGACGACGTCGACCGCTTCGCCGCCGTGGTGGCCGGACTGCAGGCCCTGGCCCAGCCGGTCGCCGAGCAGTTCCCCAAGTACGCCGGGCAGCTGCGCCTTGCGATGATCGAGGTGGACGGCGGGCACCTCTTCGTCGTGCGCGCCGGTGTGGAGACGTACCTCGGTGTCCTCGCCAGGGAAGGCCTCGACCAGGGCCTGCTCGGGCATCAGATGAGGGACCTGGCCCGCAGGATGGGTGAGCTCCTCGGCACCACTCCGCGCCTGGAGGAGCACTCTGGATGAGTGCTCCCCGCAGGCCGTCGGACCCGTCCGGTCTCGAGCGCTACTACGTCCTCACCGGCGGGCGCAGCGGACCGGGCGGTTCGGCGTCGAGTCTCGACGTGGCGACTCTCGTCGTCTCCCGCGCCGCTCCGTTACCGGGCATGCAGCACGAGCACGAGGAGATCCTCCGCCGCTGCCGCGACCCGCTGTCGGTCGCCGAACTCGGCGCTCACCTCGGGCTCCCCTTCAACATTCTCGCGGTGCTGCTGTCCGACCTGCTGGACGCAGGTCGCGTCGAAGCCCGTAACCCCATTCCGGCCCACCAAGCCGGCCGCGGGCCCGACCTCGCGCTCCTTGAGGAGGTACTCAGTGGACTTGAAAGGCTTTGACCAACCCGGAGGCTCGGCCGGGGACACCCGCTCGGTGAAGGTGATGATCGCCGGCGGGTTCGGCACCGGGAAGACCACCATGGTCCGGTCGGTCAGCGACATCAAGCCGCTCACCACCGAGGAGACGCTCACCCAGGCCAGCGCCGACGTCGACCACCTCATCGGCGTCGCCGACAAGACGCAGACCACCGTCAGCCTGGACTTCGGCAAGATCGGCATCAACGAGAGCCTGGTGCTGTACCTGTTCGGCACGCCCGGGCAGGAACGGTTCTGGTTCCTGTGGAACGGGCTGTTCAAGGGGGCCCTCGGCGCGGTGGTCCTGGTGGACACGCGCCGCCTGGAGTCCAGCTTCCGGGCGATCGAGGAGATGGAGCGGCTGGACGTCCCCTTCGTCGTCGCCCTGAACGTCTTCCCCGACTCCCGCAACTATCCGGTCGAGGAGATCCGGGACGCCCTGGACATCCCCGAGCACACCCCGGTCGTGGCCTTCGACGCCCGCGACCGGGCCTCCAGCCGGGATGTCCTCGTCGCCCTGATCCACCATCTGAAGGAACGCTCGGCCGTGGCCATGGAGCCCCGATGAACGACTCGACCGAATCCGGCCTCCAGGCCGTGCGGGGCTGCCCCGTCGCCCACCACGGGGCCGATCTGACCCGGTTGTACGGACCGGACGCCGCGACCGACCCGGCGGGCATCTACGAGCGGCTGCGCAAGGAGCACGGCTCGATCGCGCCGGTCCTGCTCGAAGGGGACGTCCCCGCGTGGCTGGTCCTCGGCTACCGCGACAACCGGCGGGTGCTCGACAACCCCCGCCAGTTCAGCCGGGACGCGCGGATCTGGCGGGACTGGCGGGAGGGCCGGATCGAGGAGACCTCGCCGATCATGCCGATGGTCGGCTGGCGCCCCGACTGCGTGTCCCAGGACGGCGAACCGCACCGCAGGCTGCGCGGCGCCGTCACCGACGGGTTGCAGGCGGCAGCCGCCCGGGGCATCCGGCGGCACGTGGCGTACTTCGCGAACAAGCGGATCGACACGTTCGCCGACGCCGGGCGCGCCGATCTCGTGGCCGACTACGCCGAGCAGCTGCCGATGCTCGTGCTCACCAGGATGCTGGGCCTTCCCGCGGCGGACGGGCTGCGCCTGATCGAGTCGTGCGCCCAGGTCTTCAAGGGCGGTGAGGGCGCCCTGGAGCACAACGAGCGGATCATGGAGATCCTCGCGGAACTCGCCGAGCGCAAGCGGGCCGAGCCGGGCTCCGACTTCGCCACGGCCCTGCTGGAGCACCCGGCCGGCCTCGACCACGACGAGGTCGTCAGCCATCTGCGCCTGGTGCTGATCGCCGCGCACACCACCACCAGCAATCTGCTGGCCCGGGTCCTGCAACGGGTCCTCACCGACGCCGCCCGGCTGTCCGGCCTGGTCAGCGGGGAGCTGAACATCTCCTCGGTGGTGGAAGAGGTCATGTGGGACGCCCCGCCGCTGTCCGTGCTGCCGGGCCGGTTCGCGACCGCCGACCTGGAGCTGGGAGGCCATCACGTCCAGGAGGGAGAACTGCTCATCCTGGGCCTGGCCGCCGGCAACGTCGACCCGGAGGTACGGCCCGAAGCGGCCGTCGCCGTGCAGGGCAACCAGTCGCACCTGGCGTTCAGCGCAGGACCGCACGAGTGCCCGGGGCAGAACATCGGCCAGTCCATCATCGAGATCGGCGTGGACGTCCTGCTGCACCGGCTGCCGGACCTGCGCCTGGCCGTACCGCCGGACGAACTGAGCTCGACCGCCTCCACGTGGGAGTCCCGGCTGGACAGCCTGCCGGTCGAGTTCACCGTCTAGGCCACACCGCGAGTCCGTCGCCCGGCCGGCTTCCGGCCGGGCGGCTTTCGTGCGTGGGTGCGGGCGGCGGCTCATCCGCTCGGCAGGCCGTCACCGCATCGAGGCGTCAGCCGTCGAGCCAGTCGCCCGCGACGCCCGTGGGACGGTAGCCCGTGGCGTTCCAGAGGAAATGCGGGTGGGCACAGCCGAACATGTAGGCGAGCAGTGCGGTGTCCTCCCGCCCGGTCCGGTGATCGTGCAGGGTGTGGAACGTCTCGGATCCGACTACGCCGGCGTCCTGCTGGATCTGACGGGCGCGGTCCGGCGAGGGGGCGGCGCTGGATGCCTCCACGGCGGCGATGTAGGTGCGGCGCAGGATCTCCCAGGTGCTGTCCGTGTTGCCGTGCCAGGGGCCGTGCAGTGCCTCGAAGGCATGGAGCTCGGCGTCGAAGAGGGCCCATGCCCCGGGGTGTTGGGCCCGGCAGCGTGCGGACAGCTCGGCCGTGCGGGGGCTCAGTTCCGGTGCGGTGGGCCGCGGGGCGATGGTGAGGGTGGTGCCGTTCGTGAGGATGCCGGTGCACGGGTTGGGCTGGAGGTCGCACAGCGGGCACTCCTCGGCCGGGGGGAGGCCCTCGGTGATGCCGTCGAACCACAGGGCGTGGCGGCCCGTGAGCCCCATCCAGACGATGGTGGTGGTCATCAGCCAGGTGTTCCACATCGCGCTGTGGGCCTCGGGCGTGCAGCCGTATTTGACGAGGGCTATCGCGCAGGCGGCGTAGAGCGCCTTGGTGTGGGTGGGCATGTCGGCGAGCCAGAAGTTGCTGATCTCGCCGGTGAGGGCGTCGGCCCGCACATCGGCCATGTCGTCGATGACGCGGCACAGCAGCAGGGAGGCGAGGTTCTCCTCCTGCCACAGTTCGGTGTCGGGGGCGACGTGCCAGAACAGGCAGTCCAGCATCTGCAGGGCCGAGTAGGCGCTCTGGCTGAGCGGGTTGGTCTGGGGCAGCACGACGCTGCCCGCCTCGTGCTGCTGGAGCCAGTACTCGTCGACGGATCGCTTGTGGGCTGCGAAGAGTCCGGAGACCAGGGCCCGTGCGCTGTTGGTGCTGAACTCCTCGGCCAGGCGGCCTTCGACGTGCCGGGTGAGGAGCGCTGTGTCGATGGTGTCGACCACGCGTTTGTACTCGTGGAAGACGAGGATGTCGTCCTCGAAGCGGTGGCGATGGCCGAGGTCTCGTTCGAGGTCGTTCATCTGCCGGGTCCAGGACCAGCCACCGGTCAGGACGCTGTCGAGTTCCCGGCGGTACGGCCAGGTCTTGACGGTGAGGGGACGGCCGGCGCTCTGCCGCCAGCGGTAGTCGTCCAGCGTGCGCGCGGGGGGCGTGGGCAGCCGGCGGCACAGAGGGCAGGCACAGGCGGTCGTCTGCTCCTCCTCGCGCGGCGGCGGGGTGAGCGCCCGGCTCCTCCAGGCCCCTTCCAGCATCGCGCAGGCGAGTCTGCAGACCTCGATGTCGGTGCTGACCTGGGGGAAGGCTGCTTCGATCATGCGCAGACCGGCCTCCAGGTGCCGCAACCTGGCGTAGCCCTCCTCGTCGGGCGGGAGGAACGCGGGCCGCGCCAGATGGAGGGCTCCCTCCACATGCAGCGTGGTGCTGGAGGAGTGGGGGGAGCCCCATGCGTTCAGCCGCTGCTGAACGGCGTCCCGGGACCTTCGGTACTGCTCCGTGCTCCCGTTGATGTGGTCCACCAGGAGGCGGGCCAGGGCGTTCGCCGCCTCCGTGGGCTGAAGCTGGGCGCTCGGCTGCGCCGGCAGCGAGTTGTCGGCGGACGTCTTCGGAACGGCACCTGCGACTCGAGATTTCACACCGGTCTCCCAATGAACTGTGGTCCTGGCAACGGAATCGATCGACCGTGGTCGTTGACGGCCGTGTCCGGGAATCTTCTGTACTTTCCGCGACGGCCTCGCCGGACAGCCGGACTCACGCGACCGGCTTCGGCTTGCTACGAACGACCGCGGGGGGCACGACCGCCGCGTCGACACCACGAGGTGTCGTAGGGCAGGTCGAACCGGACGTCCTGAGACATGCGTTTCCTTTCGGGAGACGGAACGCGCAGTCCCCCCACTCCTGGGAGGGGACGGTCAGCAGGACCGCCCGCACACTCGAACTGGGCTTCCCGCCTCGAAAGTTGAAGCGAGAAGCGGTACGAGGCTGCCCAAGGCGCTAATGCGCCATTCGTGACCGGACCGTGATCTCGGTTACTGCCGAAAGGTCTTGAGCTGCGTACACTCCCACCCTCCCTCGGACAACCGGAATCCCCGGTCGGGCGGCGGGAGCGCGGGGGAGACGCCGTCACACCGGAACCAGAACCTCACCGCCCCCACACGCGGCGCGAACTCACGCGCGACGGACGGTGGTTGAAGACCGACTGAATCCGCCGGTCCGGGATATCCGCAAGGTACGGGTCCGCGGGGCACGACCGCTCCGCGACCGGAATCCTGCGGAGGAGACATGGCACTGGTGAAAGCGGGGGTCCTCGTGCTCGACTGCGCCGAGCCCGAGAAACTCGCCGTGTTCTACAAGGAACTGCTGGAAGGGGAGGAGTCGGACGCCACCGCCAACCGGGTGGAGATCAAGAGCGCCGACGGCTTCCGGATCGCACTGCGCCGGGACGTCAACGCGACCCCGCCCAGCTGGCCACGTCCCGAGAACTCCCTTCAGGCCCACCTGGAGTTCGTGGTCGACGACCTCGACGCGGTGGAACGCCGTGTCATCGGCCTCGGAGGCCGCCCCCTGGAGGCCAAGGAGCCCTCGGGTCCCCTGGAGGAGCGCGGCTACGCCGACCCGGCGGGCCACTCCTTCACCCTGCGGCGCACCGCGCCGACGGCGCCCAAACAGGGCTGAGCACCAGCACCCCACGGACGGCGGCGGACGGCAGGGCGCACAGGAAACGGCCCCGCCCGGCAGAAGCCGGGCGGGGCCGCGCCGTCGTCAGTCCCGGCCGCCCTTCTCGCCGACGGGCCACGTGCCCGTCGAACGCTCGATGGCCTTGGCGCCCGCCCGGTCCACGGCGCTGCGCACCACCGCGAAGATGGCGCCCTGGATCGCGGCGGCCAGCAGCACTTCGCCCCAGCCGCGGTCCTTGTCCAGCGCGTCCGGCGCGTCCTCCTCGTGCCGGATCGCCATCCACGCCTTGCGGAAGGCCAGCCCGCCCAGCCAGCCGCCCGACCAGCCGAGCACGAACCCGATGGGCTGGTACGCGAGGGACATCTTCTTCTTCTTGGCCACGAGAACTCCTTGATCGCTCGTAAAAGGGGGGATGAGGTGGTCAGGGGGTGTGTGCCGCCGGGATCCGCTCCTCGGCGCGGACCGGCCCGGGCGGTGTGCCGTCACCGAACGGCCTGCCGCCCAGCTCCTCACGCCGGTGCGGGGTCAGCCAGCCGGACAGGTCCGGGCCCAGCGGCACGATGCCGGTCGGGTTGATGCCCGTGTGCACCTGGTAGTAGTGGCGCTTGATGTGGTCGAAGTCGACGGTGTCGCCGAACCCGGGCGTCTGGTACAGGTCGCGGACGTAACCCCACAGCACCTGATTTTCCGTCAGCTTCCAGCGGTTGCACTTGAAGTGGCCGTGGTAGACCGCGTCGAAGCGGACCAGCGTGGTGAACAGCCGGATGTCCGCCTCGGTGATCGTGTCGCCGACGAGGTACCGCTGCCGCTCCAGCCGGGCCGCGAGTGACTCCAGCCGTCCGAACACGCCCGCGCAGGCTGCCTCGTACTCCTCCTGCCCGGTGGCGAAACCCGCTCGGTAGACGCCGTTGTTGACGTCCTCGTAGACGTCCGCCATCACCTCGTCGATCTCGTCGCGCAGCTTGTCCGGGTACAGGTCCGGGGCGCCGTCCCGGTGCAGGGCCGTCCACTCCGTCGCGAGGTCGAGGGTGAGCTGCTGGTAGTCGTTGGTCACCAGCCGCCCGCTGGGCACGTCCACGATCGCCGGCACACTGACCCCGCCGGGGTAGTCGCTCTCGCGGCGGTCGTAGGCCTCGCTGAGATAGCGGATGCCGAGGACCGGGTCACGACCGTCCTCGTCCAGGGTGAAGCGCCAGCTGCGGTCGTCCTGGATCGGGTCGGCGACGGCCAGGGACAGGGAGTCCTCCAGCCCGAGCAGCCGACGGGAGACCAGCGACCGGCTCGCCCAGGGGCAGGCGCGGCTGACGACCAGGCGGTAGCGGCCGGCCTCCACCGGCCAGCCGTCCCGGCCGTCCGCGGTGATGCGGTCCGCGAAATGCGCCTTGGACCGTTTGAACGCCTTCCTGCCGTAACCGGTGTTGCCGTCGTCGCCGTCGTCGCGGCTCATGGGGGTGACCTCCTTGCCGTACGTGGACCCTGGTGAACGCGTTCCCCGTTTTCCGCCGACGGCACGGTGTGAGCACCGCCGACCGGGGCAATCGGCGGAGGTGACTGATGAGGGAAGTGATCGCAGGACACGCGTCACCGTGCTGGTGGCGCTCGCGGCCAATCTGGTGATCGCGGTGGCCAAGGCCATCGGAGGACTGGCAGCGGGGTCGCCGGCCCTGTTGTCCGAGGCAGCCCATTCGGTGGCCGACAGTCTCAACGAGGTGTTCCTGCTCGCGGCGCTGCGCCGCAGCCGGCGCCCCGCCGACCGCCGTCATCCCTTCGGGTACGGCAAGGAGCGGTTCTTCTGGTCGCTCCTCGCCGCCGTGGGGATCTTCGTGATGGGAGGCTGCTTCTCCTTCTTCCAGGGCTTCGAGGCCCTCGCGAGCGGGGCGGAGGAGGAACTCGGCGGCTATGTGGCCGGCCTGATCGTGCTCGGGATCGCCCTCCTCGCGGAGGGCGGTTCACTGGTGCGGGCGCTGTACCAGGTGCGCCGGCAGGGCGGTGCGGGCGCCGGGATGCGCGACCCGGCCCTGCGCACGGTCGTCGCCGAGGACGGCACGGCGGTGCTGGGCGTCACGCTGGCCATCGTGGGCATGGCGCTGCACATGGTCACCGGCCAGGTGGTGTGGGAGGCGTCGGCCTCGCTCGCGATCGGCGCGCTGCTGGTCTACGTGGCCTTCCGGCTGGGCCGTGACGCCCGCGACCAGTTGATCGGCGAGGCGGCCGACCCGGAGTCGAGTGCGCGGATCGAGTCGCTGCTGCGGGCCCAGCCGGAGATCGACAGCGTGGAGGCGCTGTTCACGATGAAGACCGGCCTCGACACGGCCCTGGTGGCCGCCCGCGTCGACCTGATGCCCGGCCTGGACAGCGAGCGCGTGGAGGAGGTCGCCGTCCGCATCAAGCGTTCCATCGCCCATACGGTGCCCGAGGCGGACGAGATATTCCTGGACGTGACCGACCGGCCCGCGCGCGAGGCAGCGGAAAGCCCCGCCGCGACGGGGGAACGCGGCGGGGCCTGAACCTCGCGTGCCCCGTCGAGGCAGGTTCACACCCACGGGGGAGGAAGTTCTGCGCCGGCTGCCCCGACCGGGCGGCCGGACCCGTCTCAGCCGGCCGTGGCCGGCTCCAGGACGAACACCGGGATCTCCCGGTCCGTCTTCTTCTGGTAGTCGGCGTACGGGGGATAGGCCGCGACGGCCCGCTCCCACCACAGCGCCTTCTCCTCGCCCGTGACCTCACGGGCGGTCATGTCCTGCTTCACGGGCCCGTCCTGGAGCTCCACGTGCGGGTGGGCCAGCAGGTTGAAGTACCAGACGGGGTGCTTGGGCGACCCGCCGAGGGAGGCCACCACGGCGTAACGTCCCTCGTGCTCCACGCGCATCACCGGCGTCTTGCGCAGTTTCCCGCTCCTGGCACCGCGTGAGGTCAGGACGACGACCGGCATGTTCGAGCCCTGAAGCGTCGTCCCCTCCGTGCCGCCGGAGCTCTCGTACAGCTCCACCTGCTTGCGCACCCACTGTGTCGGGCTGGGTTCGTACTCGCCCTCGAGAGGCATGACATCCGTCCCATCGTCGCGTCCGCGGCTCCTTGCCACCTGTCGTCAACACCCGTACACGCGGGAATCATCCGCCCCCGCCGGATCCGGCCGGAACCGGACCTCACCCCGGGGCGAGCGCCATCCGCACGGCCAGAGCCGTCATCACGGCGCTCGCCACCAGTGCCGTCGCCAGTCGCCCCCGACGGCCGGTCAGCGCGCGGCCCAGCAGGGCTCCGCCCCCGGCCAGCAGCACCTGCCAGCTCGCGGAGGCGGCGAAGGCCGCCAGGACGAAGACGCCCTGTTCCAGCAGACCGGCGGGACCGGTGGCCCGGGAACCGAGCACGAGGGCCGCGAAGTAGATGACGGTGGTGGGGTTCAGCAGGGTGATGCCCAGCAGGCCCAGATAGGCCCGGGCGGGGCCCGGGGGAGCGGGGGCGGTACGGGCCGCGAGCCGCCGGCCGCGGTACTCGCGCAACGCGGTGACCGCGCCCCGTGCCGCGAGCGCGAGCAGCACCAGCACGCAGACCCACCGCAGCGGCCCGAGCACCGGCCGCAGCGCGGAGGCCAGGGCCGTGCCGCCGAGGGTGGCGGCGAGGGCGTAGAGCCCGTCGGCGGTGGCGACGCCGAGCGCGGCGCAGACGCCGGTGCGCAGGGAGGTGCGGGCGGTGAGGGAGACGAGGTAGGTCCCGACGGCGCCCACGGGCACGGCGATGCCGTACCCGGCGAGCAGCCCGGCGACGAGCGCGGCCGTCATGACCGCGGCGGCGTCGGTCCTCCCCGGCGGCCGGTGCGCTGCTGTCGGGCCGCGGCGGGAGCGGCGACGGACGGCGGCAGGAGAGCGGTGAACGTAGACATGGCCGGATCCTGCGGCCTGACCCGCCGCGCGGACAACCGGTTTTCGCACCGCGCCGGCGTCTGTGGGCCCGGAGACGGGGGGCATCGGGGCCGTACCACCTGTGACGGTCCCCCGGTTCGAACACGAGGACGGCATTCCCCGGCCATGTCCACCCCGCGGCCGATCTGGCCGAACTTCGTGTCGCCCCCTTAGATGCCTGGGGCATCTAATGAAGATCGGCACGACGTACTACTCGTCTGCGAGGTCTTCATGACGGACACGACCGCACCCGTCGCCTTCCCCCAGAGCCGGACCTGCCCCTACCACCCGCCCGCCGCCTACGACGCCCTGCGCGCCGAGCGCCCCCTGAGCCGGATCACCCTCTTCGACGGACGCGAGGCCTGGCTCGTCAGCGGACACGCCACCGCCCGCGCGCTGCTGGCCGACCCGCGCCTGTCGTCCAACCGCGACCGGCCCGGCTTCCCCGCCCCCACCGAGCGCTTCGCCGGGATCCGCAACCGCAGGACGGCCCTCCTCGGCGTCGACGACCCCGAGCACCGCGCCCAGCGGCGGATGGTCGTCGGGGACTTCACCCTCAAGCGGGCCGTCGAACTCCGGCCACGCATCCAGCAGATCGTGGACGAACGACTCGACGCGATGATCGCCGAGGGCCCCGTCGCGGACCTGGTGAGCGCCTTCGCGCTGCCCGTGCCGTCCATGGTGATCTGCGCCCTGCTGGGCGTCCCGTACGCCGACCACGACTTCTTCGAGACCCAGTCGCGACGGCTGCTGCGCGGCCCGGAGACCGCCGATGTGCTGGACGCCCGCGACCTGCTGGAGACCTACTTCGGCGAGCTGATCGACCGCAAGCGGCGCGAACCCGGCACCGGCCTGCTGGACGACCTGGTCCACCGCCGGCCGAGCGAGGGCGTCCTCGACCGCGAGGGCCTGATCGCCATGGCCCTCATCCTGCTGGTCGCGGGACACGAGACGACCGCCAACATGATTTCCCTCGGCACCTTCACCCTGCTCCAGCACCCCGAACGGCTCGCCGAACTCCGCGCGGACCGGCGGCTGCTGCCGGCCGCGGTCGAGGAGCTGATGCGGATGCTGTCGATCGCGGACGGCATGCTGCGCCTGGCCGTCGAGGACATCGAGGTGGCCGGGACGACCATCCGCAAGGGCGAGGGCGTGGTCTTCGCGACCTCCCTCATCAACCGCGACGAGACGGTCTATCCGGAGCCGGACACACTCGACTGGAGCCGCCCGGCCCGTCACCACGTGGCGTTCGGTTTCGGCATCCACCAGTGCCTCGGGCAGAACCTCGCCCGCGCCGAGCTGGAGATCGCCCTGCACAGCCTCTTCGACCGGCTGCCCACCCTGCGCCTGGCCGTACCGGCCGAGGAGATCCCCTTCAAGCCGGGCGACACGATCCAGGGGATGCTGGAACTCCCCGTGACCTGGTAAGGGCGTGCGCCGTGCACATCGACATCGACCAGGACCTCTGCATCGGCGCGGGGCAGTGCGCCCTCACCGCCCCGGCGGTGTTCACCCAGGACGACGAGGGCTTCAGCACCCTCCTGCCGGGTGCGTCGGACAGCGGCAGTCCGCTGCTGCGGGAGGCGGCCCGCGCCTGCCCGGTCAGCGCCATCACCGTGTCCGAGACGGTGCGCTGACGGTGCTTTGAGGCGGGATCTCACACGGCGTCCAGGAGCCGCCGGGCGGCCTCGCGTGCCTCGGCCGCGGGCCCGGCGCTCCCGGTGACCCCCGCCGTGACCATGGCGCCCTCGGCCAACAGGAACAGCTGCCCGGCCAGCGCGTCGGGCAGCCCCGCGTCCGCCGTGAGCGAGCCGAGGTACTCCCGGAACGCCCGCTTGTGCGCGCGCACCAGGGCGGCCACGCGCACCGAGCCGGCCCCCAGCTCGCCGTACGCGTTCAGCCAGGCGCAGCCGCGGAAGCCCGGCTCGCCGAACCACTCGCCGAGCCGGTCGAAGACGGCCAGGATCCGCTCCCGCGGCTCCCCGTGCCGCTCGACATGCGCGGCCAGCTGACCGCGCCAGCGCGTGTCGCGCCGCTCCAGATACGCCACCACCAGATGCTCCTTGGACGGGAACAGCTGGTAGAGCCGCTTGAGCGAGACACCGGAGGTGCCGCGGACGTCGTCCATGCCGACGGCGCGCACCCCCCGCCCGTAGAAGAGCTCCTCGGCGGCGTCCAAGGCCCGCTCCCGGGCCGCTGCGCTGTCCATGAACGACCCTTCCTTGACGCGAGAACGAGCGTTCTCCTACGGTAGCAGCCAGCCGGAGAACGCTCGTTCTCCCGCGCTCCCGGGGAGGATCCATGACCGACCGCCCGCCGCTGCCGCCCTTCACCCGCGAGAGTGCCGCGCGCAAGGTGCAGGCCGCCGAGGACGCCTGGAACACCCGCGACCCGCACAAGGTCTCCCTCGCCTACTCACCGGACTCCGTCTGGCGCAACCGCGACACCTTCGTCACCGGCCGCGCCGGGATCGTGGCGTTCCTGACCCGCAAGTGGGAGCGCGAGCAGGAGTACGCCCTGCGCAAGGACCTGTGGGCCTTCGACGGCAACCGCATCGCCGTCCGCTTCCAGTACGAGTGCCGCGACACCGACGGGCAGTGGTGGCGCTCCTACGGCAACGAACTGTGGGAGTTCGACGAGCACGGCCTGATGACCCGCCGCGAGGCGAGCATCAACGACGTCCCGATCGAGGAGAACGAGCGCCGCATCCACGGCCCCCGCCCGGAGACGGAACGCGCGGACACCCTCCCCGTCCGGTGACCCCGGGGCAGTCGCCGGGGTTCCCCGGTGACCGGACAGGCCGCGCGCCCGCCCTGTCTCGACCCGGCCGGCCCCGGCCGTTCATCGCGGACGCGTAGGCTCCCGAGACGAATCCTCCCGAAGGCAGGAGCAGCAACGATGCAGTACGTGAAGCTCGGTTCGACGGGCCTGGACGTGTCGCGGATCTGTCTGGGGTGCATGACCTACGGCCTTCCGGACCGCGGCACGCACGAGTGGACCCTCGACGAGGAGGCCTCGCGCCCGCTGATCCGGCAGGCGGTCGAAGCGGGGATCAACTTCTTCGACACGGCGAACGTCTACTCCGACGGCACCAGCGAGGAGATCGTCGGCCGGGCCCTGCGCGACTTCGCCCGCCGCGACGAGATCGTCCTCGCGACCAAGGTGCACGGCCGGATGCGGCCCGGGCCGAACGGCGGCGGACTGTCCCGCAAGGCGATCCTGTCCGAGCTCGACCGGAGCCTCGGCCGCCTCGGCACCGACTACGTCGACCTCTACCAGATCCACCGCTTCGACCCGCACACACCCGTCGAGGAGACGATGGAGGCGCTGCACGACGTCGTCAAGGCGGGCAAGGTCCGCTACATCGGGGCGAGTTCGATGTACGCCTGGCAGTTCTCCAAGGCCCAGTACACCGCGCGGCTCAACGGCTGGACGCGCTTCGTCTCCATGCAGAACCACTACAACCTGATCTACCGCGAGGAGGAGCGGGAGATGCTCCCCCTGTGCGCCGACCAGGGCGTGGCCGTCCTGCCGTGGAGCCCGCTGGCCCGTGGCCGCCTCACCCGGGACTGGGACACCACCACCGAGCGCAGCGCCACCGACGCCTTCGGCGGCAGCCTGTACCGGGAGGGCGACCGCGCCATCGTCGAGGCGGTCACCCGCATCGCCCAGGAGCGGGGCGTCCCCCGCGCGCAGGTCGCCCTGGCCTGGCTGCTCCACCAGCCCACGGTGACGGCCCCGATCGTCGGGGCGTCCAAGCCCGGGCACCTGGAGGACGCGGTGGACGCGGTGGAGCTCCGGTTGAGCGACAAGGAGCTGGAGGAGCTCCAGCTGCCCTACGGCCCCCACCCCGTCGCCGGGCACTGAACACACGCCCCGGAGGTCAGTGCGGCCCCTGCGGCGCGAACTCCGTTCCGCAGGGGCCCGCCCCCTCGCTCTCCGCCAGCTCCACCCTCGCCCCGCTCATCGCCAGCGTCCGGTAGAACCGCCCGATCCGCTCGGCCGACCGCCCCACGTAGTGCCCGATGAACGACCGCCGGAACCGCTGTGCCGACCGGTTGGGCCGCGACCCGTGCACCAGGCTCCCGTTGAAGAACAGGACGTCCCCCGGAGCCATGTCCACCGGCACCGGCGCCAGGCCGGCCGGCGGCGGGACGTACTCCCGCGCGAAGGACACCTCCGGGTCGGCGAGCTCCGGGCAGAACAGGTCCATGAGGTGCGTGCCCGGCACGACCTCCAGCCCGCCGTTCTCCCGGTCGATCACATCGCAGGCCACCCACGCCGCCACACAGTTCCCCGGCTCCACCCGCAGGTAGAAGTTGTCCTGGTGCAGCGCCTGTCCCCGCGCGCCCGGCGGCTTGAAGTAGAACATGCTCTGCGCGGCCAGCACCTCCTCACCGAGCAGCACCTCGAGCACCGTCCGCAGCCTGGCGTCCAGCAGCACCTCGGCCGCGAGGTCGTCGATCTCGTGCGGGTGCATCACCCGGGGCCACACGTGCAGCGGATCGGCGCCCGGCGTGTCCGCCGCGCGCGGCTCGAAGTGCCCCGGGACAGGGCCGGCCGCACGCAGCGCCGCGAACGTGTCGCACAGCCGGTCGATCTCGTCGGCCCCGAAGAGCCCGCGCACCACCGTGAAACCGTCCTCCTCGAAAGCCTCCCGGTACCGCGCGAGCCCGGTCGGGTCCAGGATGGAAGCGCCGGTGGCGCCCTTGCCCGTGACTGTCATGAACGTACTCCTCGGTCAGGTGTCCTCGGTGCGAAACGCTAGGCCTGCGGGCCGCAGAGGAGGATGCCCGTGCGTGCTGACGGATTGCCCGTGCCTGCTGACCGGCCGGACAACGATGACCCCGGCGTCCCCGCTCCGCCGCCCGGGCTGGTCGTGCTCGGCCACTACGACCAGCCGCCCGGCTACGGCGTCAGCCGGCCGCGCGGGTCCGCGAGCTGGCTTTTCACCTGGACCACGGCGGGCCGGGGACGGCTGTGGCAGGGCGGGGCGCGGGCCTCGGCCGGTGCGGGTGACCTCGTCGTACTCGCCCCCGGCGTTCGGCACGGCTACGAGGTCCAGGCCGGGGCCCGGCACTGGCGGTTCTGGTGGGTGCACTGCCAGGCCCGCCCGTCCTGGGGCGCGTGGCTGCGGCCGTACGAGGCCGGCGACGGGATGTACGTGGTCACCTCCGCACCGGCCGGGGTGCACGACCGCGTCGGTGCGGCGTTCCGGCGGATGCAGGCCGACGCCCGCTGGACCGGCTCCGGGGCGCCGCCCGACGGGGCGTCCGAGGACGGGCAGGTCGCCGTGGCGCACGGCAGCGCGGCCCGTGAACTGGCCCTGTGCGCCCTGGAGGAGATCGTCCTGCTCACCACCGCCGCCGCCCGGCCGACGGCGCCCCGGCCGGGGCTGGACCCGCGGATCCGCCGCGCCCGGGACCTGATCGACGCCGACCCGGGCGCCCCGCACACCGTCCGCTCCCTCGCCGAGGCGGTCGCGCTGTCACCCTCCCGCTTCGCCCATCTGTTCAGCCGGCAGGTCGGCCAGTCACCCATGCGCGCTCTGCGCGAGGCGCGGCTGCGCCATGCCGCCCGGCTGCTGGAGAACACCGACCTGCCCGTCGAACGGGTGGGCGCGGCCTCGGGCTTCGTCAGCCCCTTCCACTTCAACCGCGCCTTTCGAGCGCGCTACGGCACCCCGCCCGGGGCGTACCGCACGACCCACGCCGGCCTGCCCGGCTGACCACCGCCATTGGTTTCTCGGGCGTCCCGGAAAGACCGGCGCGGAAAGGGCGGCAACCGCGTGAGCTGCTGGGCAGGCGGTGATCCAATGGTTTCCGGGTGGCCACTGCCGGGCGGGAAATGCGAGCCGCTAAAAGGGGGCAGACGGCACGGAAATGCCTTTCGCTCCGTTGATTGACATTTTGTCAAAAGGCTGCGGCCGCGCAGGCAATGCGCGAAACTGTGCGATCACTTGTTCCCTGTCCCTGAGCTGTGCAAAGGTGTGCGTGTCGGCGTGTCCACACCACGCCTTTCCTCGTATGCGCGAGGCCGCCGGACCGGCATACCCCTTGGTACGGACTTTATTCCGCATGTCCTTGAGAGGAATGCAGCCGTGAAAGACGCAGGCCCGTCGAATTCTCCGGCCTCGGCCCGCGGGTTCGGCGCGACGGACGAGCAACTGAGCGCGGAGCTCAGGAAGTGGACCGGGGCGACGCCCGCGCTCCATCCCGTCGGCGAACTGCTGGACCGGCACTGGGAGGCGGCCTTCGCCTACGCCCGCCTGTGCACCGACGGCCCCCGCGCCGCGGGCATGCTCACCACGGCCGCGTTCACCCGGCTCTTCGGCGAGACCCTCCGTCAGAACGGCCCGACCTCCGCCTGGCGGCCCCAACTGCTCGTCACCGTGCGGCGCATCGCGGCCGAGTGGGCCGGTGACCACAGGTGCGACACGCTCCACCCGGAGCTGCTGTCCGGGACCGAGCGGCCCGCCGCCCGGCTGCTGCCCTCGCCGCACCGGCGTCTGCTGTCCGGGGCGTACCAGCGGCTGCCCCAGTCCGCCCGCTGCCTGCTGTGGCATGTCGAGGTCGAGGCCGAACCCCTCTCCTCCCCGGCCGGGTTGCTCGGCCTGGATGAGGAGGGCGCCCGCGTCGAACTGGGCCGGGCCCGGGACCGGCTGCGCGAGGAGTGCCTCCAACTGCACCGTGAACTCGCCCCCGACGAGGAGTGCCGGCGCTATCTGCGGCTGCTCGACGTGACCTACCGGCGCGGGGGCGCCGCCATCGACCCCGACCTGCGCGCCCACATCGAGGGCTGCGGGCATTGCAGCGCCACCGCGGACCAGCTCGACCAGTTCAACCACGCCCTCGGTACCGCCCTGTCGGAGGCGGTACTGGGCTGGGGCGGCCGGAGCTACGCGCAGAGCCGGGCGAGCGAGGCGGGGGAGAGCGCCGAGGGCGGCCGCGGACGGCCCGGGGAGGGGGCCGGTGCGGCCCCGGCGAGCATGCCGGCCGGTGCGGCACGAGAGCTCTTCCCCGACCCGATGAGTCTGGCGCGCGAGGTCTTCCCGGACCCGCCGGTGGTGGCGCACGAGATCATTCCGCCCCGGGCGGGAAGGGTGCGCGGGGCGTCCCGCTACCCGGCGGGTGCGGCGGACGAGGTGTTCCCGGACCCTTCCAGCGGCACGGGTGCGGCGCACGGTCTGTCCCCGGACCCTTCCGGTACGGCGGGCGGGGCGTTTCCGGATCCGCTGGGCGGGGCGCGCGAGGTCTCTCCCGACCCGGCCGGCTCGGCGTCCGAGCCCTTCCAGGGCCCCACCCGGAGGACGCGCCGAGCGTCCCGCAAACCGGCCGGCGAGGCCCTGTCGGGCCCTTCCGGGAGGGGTCGTCGAGGGTCCCGCACACCGGCGGGTGAGGCCGGCGAGGTCTCCCCGGGCCCTTCCGGGATGGCCCCCGGCGCGGGTGGTGGGGCCGACGGGGTTGCCCCGGGTCCTTCCGGGAGGGGTCGTCGAGGGTCTCGGAAACCGGCGGGTGGGGCCGGCGAGGTGTTCCCGGACTCGTCCGGTAGGGCGAGTGGAGTGGTCCCGAGTGCGGGTGGTGGGGCCGACGGGGCCTCCTCGGGTCCTTCCGGGAGGGGTCGTCGAGGCTCTCGGAAACCGGCGGGTGGGGCCGGCGAGGTGTTCCCGGACCTCTCCGGGAGGACACACGGGGCGGTCCCGGACGCGGCCGATGTGGCCGGGGAGGCCTTCCAGGCGCCTTCCGGAGGGCCGCAGGGTCTCTACCCGGACGCGGCTGGTGTGCCCCATGCGATGACCCCGGGCTCTTCCGATCGCGCGGTGCGTGACCCTGCCGGTACGGCGGCTCACGGGGGCTTCCCCGGCCCTGCCGGCACGGGGCGCGAGGTCTTCCCGGACCCGGTCGCCCTCGCCGGTGCCGTCGGTGAGTCGTTCACGGATCCAGGCGGTCCGGCGGGCGTGCCACCGCGCCCCGCTCCGGCGGAGGGCGTGAACACGGCCGGGAACGCCGCGCAGTCTCCCGCCCCGGCCGCCCCCGGGCTGCCCGCACCGCCCGCCACCGCGCCCCCGGGTCCGCGACCGGTCGGCCCACGGACCGCCGCACGGAGAACCGCCCACAAGGCGGCCCGCCGTGCCAACCGGCGACGCAACCTCACCGTCGGCATCCTGACCGTCAGCGGTCTCGTCGTCCTGCCCCTGGTCCTGTGGTCCACCGGCAACTCGGGCGACGGAGCCCCGGCCGGGCAGGACCGTCCCTCCGAGGGCGCCCCCGACTCCGACGCCGGCGAGTCGGCCACCGACCCGTCGTGGGCCGACGCGGGCGACGCCGAGAAGGGCGCCCTGCGCGGCCGGCTGCACAACGTCGCCTCGGGGCTGTGCGTCGGCATCGACGGCAAGAAGGCCGTCCAGGGCGGGGAGGCCGAGCTCACGGCCTGCTCGGCGGAGTCCGCCCAGCAGTGGACGTACGAGACCGACGGGCTGCTGCGCAACGGCGCCGCCCCGGACCTGTGCCTGGACTCCGGGCTCGGCTACTCGGTGCGGCTGGCCTCCTGCTCGGGCCCGTCCCGGCCCGAGCTCGAAAACATCCGCTACGACTTCACCCTCCAGGGCGCCCTGGTGCCCCGCTCGGACCAGGATCTCGCCCTGGCCCCGGCCGCGACCGACGGATCGGGAGCCCTGGTCCTGAAGAACCGGACGGACGACGAGGCCCAGCGCTGGGTGATCGACACCTCGAGGGCCGACCTCCAGATGGAGTCCGTCAACTGGAACGCCGCCGTCCCGGCATCGCGTCCCACGCCCACGCCGCCCCCCGCTCCGACCCCGTCGAAGACGCCCGAGCCGACCCCGACCCCGTCCCCGACCTCCGCGTCACCGCAGCCGGCGCCGAGCAGCCCGGCCGCCACCGACCCGGCCTGCGAACGCCACGGGTACTACTGCGACAGCGACGGCCGGTACGGCAGCCCGGGCTACGGCTACCCCGGATACGGGTACGGCGGCGGGTACGGGTACGGCGGATACGGCTACGGAGGGCGCCGCTGACCCCCGCGCGCTCGGCGCCGGCGTTGCGGCCCCGCCGTCACGCCCCGACGACGGTCAGGGACAGCCACAGCGCCACCACGGCCGGAACCAGCGCGCCCGGCACGGTGAGCAGCCCCAGCCGTGTGAACTCCCCGAGCCCCACCCGCTGCCCGTGCTGCTGCACGATCCGCCGCCACAGCAGGGTCGCCAGCGATCCGGCGTAGGTCAGGTTCGGGCCGATGTTCACACCGAGCAGCACCGCCAGCACGGCGCCGGGCCCGGACCCGGCGGTCAGGGGCAGCAGCACCAGCACCGCGGGCAGGTTGTTGATGAGGTTCGCCAGGACCGCGGCCAGCGCGGCCACGCCCAGGAGCGCGAGCAGACCCGACCCACCGGGCAGCACACGCCGGAGCGCGTCGGCGAGCCCGTGGTCGACGACCGCGCGCACCACGACACCGAGCGCGAGCACGAACGCCAGGAACGCAGGGCTCGCCGAGCGCACCACCGTCAGCGGGGTGGCCCGGCGCCGCAGCAGCGCCCGCCCGGCCAGCACGAGGGCACCGGCCAGCGCGGCCCACGCGGGCGCGACGCCCACGGCCGACGCCACCACGAACCCGGCGAGCGTGCAGCCGACCGTGACGAGGGCGAACAGCGGGAGCGGCTCGGGACGCGAGGCCTCGTCGGGGGAGGGGAGCGGCGCCGTGAGTTCGTCGTCGAAGAAGCGACGGAAGATCAGGTACTCGGCGGCGATCGCGACCAGCCAGGGCAGGGTCATGAGCACCGCGAACCGGGTGAAGCTCAGGCCGCTCGCCGTGAAGGCCAGCAGGTTCGTCAGATTGGAGACCGGCAGCAGCAGCGAGGCCGTGTTCGACAGATGGGCGCAGGCGTACAGGTGCGGCCGGGCCCGCACGCCCATGCGGGTCGCGGTGGCGAGCACCACCGGTGTCAGCAGGACGACCGTGGCGTCCAGGCTGAGCACGGCCGTGATGACGGACGCCAGTGCGAACACGGCGGTCAGCAGCCGCGTGGGGCGCCCCGCCGCCCAGCGGGCCATCCACGCCCCGCACGCCGTGAACAGTCCCTCGACGTCGCAGAAGTGCGCGAGCACCAGCACGGCCGCGAGGAAGCCGACCACAGACCCCAGCCGCTGGACCTCCTCCCAGGCGTGGTCCGGGGAGATCACTCCCAGGGCGACGGCGAGCCCGGCGGCAGGCACCGCCAGGACGGCCTCGGGCAGCCCCTTCGGGCGGGCGACGGCCCAGACGAGGACGGCGGCCAGCAGCGCCACGGACAGGACTTCGGCGAGCGGGGCGTTCAGGGCGGGGTCCTCCGGGGCGCGGTCAGGTGGTGCCCGTCCATGTAATCAGGCACCGGTAAGAGACCGGTGAGGAGCCCCGGCGCCGGCCGGGGCCCCTCACCCGTACCGGGCGCCGTCCGGCCTCAGAACTCGTCGTCGAGCAGGGCCAGCTCCGCCCAGATCGTCTTGCCCTCGGCGGTGTGCCTGCTGCCCCACCGCTGGGTGAGCTGGGCGACCAGGAGCAGACCGCGGCCGCCCTCGTCCCAGGTCTTGGCCCGGCGCAGGTGCGGCGCCGTGTGATTGGTGTCGGACACCTCGCAGATCAGCGTGGCAGCGTCGTGGATCAGCCGGAGCCGGATGGGCGGGGCGCCGTAGCGGATGGCGTTGGTCACCAGCTCGCTGACCACCAGCTCCGCGGTGAACGTGGCGTCCAGCAGCCCCCACCGTTCGAGCTGGTCGACGACCTGCTTGCGGATGGGGGCCACCAGCGCCGGGTCGGCGGGGATGTCCCAGGTCGCCACCTGGGCGGACGGCAGGCCACGGGTACGGGCCAGCAGCAGGGCCACGTCGTCGGTGGAGCCGCCCGGCGGCAGCAGGGTGTGCAGCACGCGGTCGCAGGTCTCGTCGAGGGAGTCGGAGGGCGCCGACAGGGCCTCACGGAGTATCCGGGTGCCCGCGTCGACGTCCCGCTCGCGGCTGACGAGCAACCCGTCCGTATGGAACGCCAGGACGCTGCCCTCCCGCAGCTCCACCTCGGCACACTCGAACGGCAGGCCGCCGACGCCCAGCGGGGGACCCGAGGGCAGGTCGAGCTGGCGTGCCGGTCCGTCCGGCGGCACCAGCAGGGGCAGCGGGTGCCCGGCCCGGGCCAGGGTGCAGCGCCGCGACACCGGGTCGTACACCGCGTACAGGCAGGTGGCGCCCACCTCTCCGGTGCCGGCGTCGCCGCCGCCGGACTCCTGGGACAGCCGCACGACGAGGTCGTCGAGGTGGGTGAGCAGTTCGTCGGGAGCCAGGTCGATGTCGGCGAGGGTGCGGACGGCGGTGCGCAGCCGGCCCATGGTCGCCGAGGCCTGGATGCCGTGGCCGACGACGTCCCCGACGACCATGGCGACCCGCATCCCGGACAGCGGGATCACGTCGAACCAGTCGCCGCCCACCCCCGAGCGGGTGGCCGGCAGATAGCGGGAGGCCGCCTCCACTGCCGCCGTACGGGGCAGTGTGCGCGGCAGCAGGCTGCGCTGGAGGGTGAGGGTCGTCTCGCGCTCGCGGGAGTAGCGGCGCGCGTTGTCGATGCAGACGGCGGCCCGGGCTGTGACCTCCTCGGCCAGCAGCACGTCGTCGTCGGTGAAGCCCTCGGGCTGCCTGAAGCGGGTGAAGACGGCGACGCCGAGGGTGGTGCCCCGGGCCTGGAGCGGCACGGACATCGTGGAGTGGATGCCGTACTCGCGGATGCGCCGGAAGCGTGCGGGGTCCCAGGCCAGCCACTGTTCCAGGTCGCCGGAGGCTCCCGAGGCCACGACCGTGTGCCCGGCGGCCAGCGAGGCGGCCTGCGGTGAGCTCTCGGGGTAGACGTCGACCTGCCCCGGCTTGGCGACGGCCTCGGGACTGCCGGCGTTGACCGACTGGTGGGCCGCCCGGCGCAGGCTGACCGGCGGGGCCGGCGGCCCGGCGGACTCGCCGCCGTGCTCCTGGGGGTCGAGCAGGTCGACGCTGACGAAGTCGGCGAGCGCCGGGACGCACACGTCCGCCAGCTCCTGGGCCGTGCGGGTGACGTCGAGGGTGGTGCCGATGCGCACACTCGCCTCGTTGACGAGCTGGAGCCGTTCCCGTGACCGGTACTGGTCGGAGAAGTCGTGGGCGGTCACGCACACGCCCCGCACCCGGCCGGTGGTGTCGGTGAGCGGTGCCAGCCGGGCCAGCCAGGCATGCGGCCCCCGGCTCTCGCCGCTCGCCTTCATGTGCGTCTGCATGTCCTGGCGGCGGCCGGTGCTGAGCACCCGGCGCAGATGGTCCTCCAGCTCGGCGTTCTGCGGCCGGCTGCCGATGTCGGTGGGCCGCAGGCCCAGCAGCCGCCCGGCGGGCAGCCCCACGAGGTCGGCCATGGCCTCGTTGACACCGCGCAGCCGCAACCGCTCGTCGAAGATCATCGTGGCGCAGGGCGACTGGGTCAGGGCCATCCGCACCAGCGGGTCGTCCGGAAGGCCCTGGCCTGTGCTCTCGGGCGGGGACACCGCGAGCCAGTCCGTCGTCTGTGTTCCGTCCGGCGGTCTGCTGTGCGCGAGCACCCACACGGACACGGCACGGCCGTCGCGGTGGCGCAGGGTGAGGGTGCCGCTCCAGCGGGAGTCGGCCGGGACGGGCGGCGGGTCGGCGCCGTCGGCCAGCAGCGCGGCGGCCGGGCGGCCGACGACCTCGTCGGCCGTGTGGCCCAGGAGGCGGCGGGCGCCCTCGCTCCAACCGGTGAGGGTGCCGTCGGCGGCGATGACGGCACGGGCGGCCACGCCATCGTCGAACGCCTCGTCCGGGCTCATCGTCGCGACTCCATACGGACACTCACAGTGAACAGGGAGGCCAGTTGAGTTCCAGCGTAGTCCGTAGGCGGCCGGCGTGGACGGGTAACCCCCGTACGGCCCTCCCCGGCCGGGTGGGGGAGCGCATCCGGCCCAAGCGGCCCCCGGGACAGAAGGATGCTCCCGCACCCTTGACGGCCCCGTGTGACACATCGACAGAATCTGTTTGTTCGCGATGAGTTGTGAGTGCTTCTGAGTTCTCATGAGGGAGAGCCGTCATGTCGGTCACGCGCAGATCGGTCCTGCTCGCCTCCGCCGCCGCCCCCGCGGCCGGAGCGCTGCTCGGCACCCCGGAGGCGTGGGCCGCCGGGGACGCGCGCGGCGCGTCGGGCCGCCGCACCGTCGCCCTGCGCGACGGCTGGCGCTTCGCGCTGGTGAACCCGGGCGGCATCACCGACCCCACCGGCGCCTACGCCGACGCCCATCTGCCCGGGTACGACGACTCCGGGTGGCGCGAGATCGCCGTGCCGCACGACTGGAGCATCGAGCAGACCCCCACCACCGAGCACGGCACCACCAGCGGCACCGGCTTCCTGCCCGGCGGCCTCGGCTGGTACCGCCTGGCCTTCACCCTGCCGCCCACCCTCGCCGGCAAGCGGATCTCGGTGGAGTTCGACGGCGTCTACATGGACTGCGTCGTCCACTGCAACGGCAAGGAGGCCGGCCGCCACCCCTACGGCTACACCGGTTTCGCCCTCGACCTCACCGACCTGGTCCACACCGACGGCACCACCGAGAACGTGATCGCCGTCAAGGTCCGCAACCAGCTCCCCAGCAGCCGCTGGTACTCGGGCAGCGGCATCTACCGCGAGGCCCGCCTCGTGATCACCGAGCCGGTGCACGTGGCGCGCTGGGGCACCCGGGTCACCACGCCCGAGATCACCGCCGGGCGGGGCCTCGTACGGGTCGCCACCTCCGTCGTCAACGCCTCGGGCGCGGACGCCGACGTCGAGGTCGTCTCCCGGATCGCCGACCGCGAGGGCCGGACGGTCGCGCGCGCCTCCTCCACCGCCGCCGTCGCCGCTGAGCACACCGAGACCCACGAACTCACCGTCCGGCGACCGGAGGTGTGGGACTTCGAGAGCCCGCACCGCTACACCCTGCACACCGAACTGCGCGTCGGCGGCCGGACCGTCGACACCTACCGCACCGTCTTCGGCTTCCGCACCTTCCGCTTCGACCCGGACGAGGGTTTCTCCCTCAACGGCACCCACCACAAGATCAAGGGCGTCGACCTCCACCACGACCTCGGCGCGCTCGGCGCCGCCGTGAACATCGACGCCGTCCGCCGCCAGCTGGAGATCATGCGCTCCATGGGCGTCAACGCCCTGCGCACCTCGCACAACCCGCCCGCGCCCGAGGTGATCCAGGTCTGCGAGGAACTGGGCGTCATCATGCTCGTGGAGGCCTTCGACTGCTGGCGCACCGGAAAGAACCGCTACGACTACGGCCGGTTCTTCGACGAGTGGTGCGAGAAGGACGCCACCGAGATGGTCCTGGCGGCCCGCAACTCGCCCGCCGTGCTGAGCTGGTCCATCGGCAACGAGGTGCCCGACTCCACCTCCACCGCCGGCCTCGCCATGGCCGACCGGATCATCCGGGCGATCAAAGCCGCCGACGACACCCGCCCGCTGGTCATCGGCTCCGACAAGTACCGCCGGCTGCCCGCCAAGGGCTCGGCCGCCGACCTGATGCTGGCCAAACTGGACGGCCTCGGCCTCAACTACAACACCGCCAAGTCGGTGGACCAGCTGCACGCGGCCTACCCGCACCTCTTCCTCTTCGAGTCCGAGTCCTCCTCCGAGACCTCCACCCGCGGCGCCTACCAGGAACCCGAGCACCTCAACACCGGCGAGAACCACACTCCGGGCAGACGGGCGACCTCCTCCTACGACAACAACCTCGCCTCCTGGACCATGAGCGGCGAGTACGGCCACAAGAAGGACCGGGACCGCAGGTGGTTCGCCGGGCAGTTCCTCTGGTCCGGCATCGACTACATCGGCGAACCCACGCCGTACGACGTCTTCCCGGTCAAGGCCTCCTTCTTCGGCGCGGTCGACACCGCGGGCTTCCCCAAGGACATGTACTACTTGTTCCGGAGCCAGTGGACCAGCGAGCCCATGGTCCATCTGCTGCCGATGACCTGGAACCACGCCGAGGGCGACACCGTCGAGGTGTGGGCGTACGCGAACGTGGACACCGTCGAGCTCTACCTCAACGGAAAGTCCCTGGGGGTCAGGCGGTTCGACACCAAGAAGACCGTCGACGGCCGCACCTACCTGGAGACGACCGAGGCGACCGGCGACGACAAGACCTTCACCGACGGCCCCTACCCCGGCAGTTACACCAGCCCCAACGGCAGCGCGGGCAAGCTCCACCTGACCTGGAAGGTGCCCTACGCCCCGGGCGAGCTCAAGGCCGTGGCCCGGCAGGACGGCAAGGTGGTCGCCACCGACGTGCTGCGCACCGCGGGCGCCCCGCACGCCGTACGCCTGAGCGCGGACCGCGAGTCCGTCGCCGCGGACGGCCGCTCCCTGGTCTTCGTGACCGCCGAGGTCGTCGACCGCCGCGGTGTGGTGGTGCCCGGCGCGGAGCACCTGCTGTCCTTCGAGGTGGCGGGCGGCTCCATCGCCGGGCTGGACAACGGCCGCCAGGAGAGCGCCGAGCGCTACCAGGCGAGCACCCGGACCGCCTTCCACGGCAAGGCCCTCGCCATCGTCCGGTCCGGCACCCGGGTGGGCGCCGTGAAGGTGACCGCACGCGCCGACGGCCTGCGCACGGGCACCGTGACCGTACGGGCCACCCGGGCGCGGGACCGGGCCCGGACGGCCCCGGCCGCCTTCGAGCCCGGACGCCCGGCCCCCGCCGGCTTTCCGCACGCGGACGCGAGCTACTCGGGACGCCCGGACACCCTGCCCGCCGCCATGCTCGACGCAGACCCGGCCACCGGCTGGTCCAACGGCTTCTTCAAGCAGGCCACGGCCCTGCTGCCCGCCTTCGAGGGGGCGCGGGCCGAGGACTGGGTCTCGGTGGACCACGGTCGCACGCGCGGCTACGACCGGGTGGACGTCTCCTTCACCGTGGACGCCGCGCACAGCCTGCCCGCGGCGATCGAGGTGGAGGTGTGGGACGGCCGCACCTGGCAGGCCGTGCGCGACACCGAGATCGGCTGGGCCACCGCCTCCGACGCCCCCACGGTGATCACCTTCAAGGCCGTCCGCGGCTCCCGGATCCGGCTCACCCTCACCAGCCGCCACCCCGGCGAGCCCAGGGGCGCGATCCGCGTCAGCAGGCTGGACGCCCCGGCCGCCTGAGCCCCGAGCGTCCCGATCCGGACGGGCGGTGAACAGCCAGTCCCGTCCGGATCATTGACGTGGCGTCACATCAGCCACAACCATGGCGTGCAGCCCGCTTCTGGGAGCGCTCCCACGGCGAGCGCCACCCCACCTCCCCAGAGGAGCCCAGACGTGAAACGACGCAGAACCGCCCTGCTGTCCCTGACGGCCCTGCTGGCGACCGCGCTCACCGCGCTGCCCTCAGCGCCGGCCGGGGCCGAGGAGGCCGAGCAGGTCAAGAACGGCACCTTCGACACCGCGATCGAACCCTGGTGGACGACGAGCAACGTCACCGCGGGCCTGTCCGGGGGGCGGCTCTGCGCCGATGTCCCCGGCGGCACCACCAACCGCTGGGACGCCGCCGTCGGACAGAACGACATCACCCTCGTGAAGGGGGAGTCGTACCGCTTCTCGTTCAGCGCGACCGGGACACCCGCAGGGCACGTGGTGCGGGCGATCGTGGGCCTGTCGGTGTCGCCGTACGACACCTACCACGAGGTGTCACCGCAGCTCAGCGTCTCCGGCGACACCTACTCCTACACCTTCACCTCGCCCGTCGACACCACCCAGGGGCAGGTCGGCTTCCAGCTCGGCGGCAGCGCGGACGCCTGGCGCTTCTGCATGGACGACGTCTCGCTGCTCGGCGGTGTGACGCCCGAACCGTACGAGCCGGACACCGGGCCCCGGGTCCGCGTCAACCAGGTCGCCTACCTGCCGGCCGGTCCGAAGAACGCCACCCTGGTCACCGACGCCACCACGAAGCTGCCCTGGCAGCTGAAGAACTCCGGCGGGACGGTCGTCGCCCGGGGCACCACCGTGCCACGCGGCGTGGACGCCTCCTCCGGGCAGAACGTCCACACCATCGACTTCGGCACCTACCGCAAGAAGGGCACGGGCTTCACGCTCGTCGCCGACGGTGAGACCAGCCGGCCGTTCGACATCGGCACGGGCGCCTACGAGCGGCTCCGGCTGGACTCGGCGAAGTACTACTACACCCAGCGCAGCGGCCTCGCGATCCGCGACGACCTGCGGCCCGGCTACGGCCGCCCGGCCGGTCACCTGGGCGTGGCCCCCAACCAGGGCGACACCGCCGTGCCCTGCCAGCCGGGCGTGTGCGACTACACCCTCGACGTCAGGGGCGGCTGGTACGACGCCGGCGACCACGGTAAGTACGTCGTCAACGGCGGCATCTCCACTTGGGAACTGCTGAGCACCTGGGAACGCGCCCGGCACGCCCGCACCGGGCAGGCGAACAGGCTCGGGGACGGCACGCTCGCCATCCCGGAGAGCGGCAACAAGGTGCCCGACATCCTCGACGAGGCCCGCTGGGAGCTGGAGTTCCTGCTGCGGATGCAGGTGCCCGACGGCAAGCCGCTGGCCGGCATGGCCCACCACAAGATGCACGACGAGCAGTGGACCGGCCTGCCGCTGCTGCCGAGCGACGACCCGCAAAAGCGCGAACTGCACCCGCCGTCCACCGCCGCCACCCTGAACCTGGCAGCCACGGCCGCGCAGGCGGCCCGTCTGTACCGCCCCTATGACAAGTCCTTCGCCGACAAGGCCCTGGCAGCCGCACGCAAGGCCTGGGCGGCGGCGCTCGCCCACCCCGACCGCCTCGCCTCCGAGAGCGACGGCGTCGGCGGTGGCGCCTACGCCGACAGCGACGTCACCGACGACTTCTACTGGGCGGCCGCCGAGCTGTACCTCTCCACCGGGGAGAAGCGGTTCGAGGAGTACATCCAGAAGTCCCCGGTCCACACCGCCGACCTCTTCAAGCCGATCGGCTTCGACTGGGCCCGCACCGGCGCGGCCGGCCGGCTCGACCTCGCGACGGTGCCGAGCAGGCTGCCGGGCCGGGACAAGGTGCGCGAGTCCGTCGTCAAGGGCGCCGACCGCTACCTGGCCACCCTCAAGGCGCACCCCTACGGCATGCCGTACGCACCCGACGGCAACATCTACGACTGGGGCTCCAGCCACCAGATCCTCAACAACGCCGTCGTCCTCGCCACCGCGTACGACCTCACCGGCGCCTCGAAGTACCGGGACGGCGCGCTCCAGAGCATGGACTACATCCTGGGCCGCAACGCGCTGAACATCTCCTACGTCACCGGCTACGGCGAGGTCAGCGCCCAGAACCAGCACAGCCGCTGGTACGCCCACCAACTCGACCCCGCTCAGCCCAACCCGCCGAAGGGCACCCTCGCGGGCGGGCCGAACTCCGGGATCCAGGACCCCTACGCACAGAACAAACTCCAGGGCTGCGTCGGCCAGTTCTGCTACATCGACGACATCCAGTCCTGGTCGACCAACGAGCACACGATCAACTGGAACGCGGCCCTGACCCGCATGGCCTCCTTCGTGGCGGACCAGGGATAGGGACCGGACATCTGCGACGCGTGCCGGGGGAGTCCGCCGACAGGACGCCCCCGGCACCCGCGCGTAGCCTGGTGTCATGCCAGCGGTGCGGGTCGACGGCATCGAGGTCGCCTACGACCGGGTGGGCCAGGGCCCGCCTCTCGTGCTCGCGCACGGCGCCCTCACGGACGCGCGCCTGTTCCGCCCCCAGCTGGAGGAGCTGGCCGACGAGTTCACCGTGATCGCCTGGGACGAACCGGGCGCCGGGCGCTCCGGCGACGTCCCGCCCGGCTTCGCCCTGGCCGACTACGCCCGCTGCCTGGCGGCCGTCATCGAGGACGCGGACCTCGGCCCGGCGCATGTCCTCGGCGTGTCGTGGGGCGGGACCGTCGTGCTGGAGCTCTACCGGCACCACCGCGGACTCGTCCGCACCCTGCTCCTCGTGGACACCTACGCCGGCTGGAAGGGCTCGCTGCCCGCGGCGGAGGTGCGGTCCCGGGTGGAGGGGGCGGAACGGATGCTCGCCGTTCCGCCCGAGGAGTTCGCGCCGACCCTGCCGGGCCTGTTCGCCGGGCAGCCGTCCCCCGAGGCCGTCCGCCTGCTGTCCGTGATGTCGGCCGACACCCGCGCCCGGAGCATGCGGGCCGAGCTCACCGTCATGGCCGAGGCCGACCAGCGCGAGCTCCTGCCGAAGATCGAGGTGCCGACGCTCCTGCTGTGGGGTGAGCTCGACGCCCGCTCGCCCGTGGAGCCGGTCGCCCACCAGTTCCTCGCGGCGATCCCGCAGGCCACGCTGGTCGTGCTGCCCGGCATCGGGCACCTCACCAACGTCGAGGCGCCGGAGCCGTTCAACCGGACCGTCCGGGAGTTCTGCCGCGCCCACTCCTGACCGGGCCCGCCACCGCCCGGCGCGGTGTGTGGCCGACCGGCTCACCGGGCCGTTCATGGGCGGTCAGGGTGTGCAGCCGGCCGGGGTCGGGCGGCTCGTGCACCTCGACGTACTCGCCGTGCGGCAGCCGCTTGATCACGCCGGTCGCCCTGCCGTGCGCCACGAGCTCCCTGTCGCGCAGCCGCAGCCCGGTACAGATCTGCCGGGTGACGACGAAGACCACCGCCGGCACGACGAACATCCCGGTCCGCACCGCCCAGGTCACGGTGTTGATCGACAGATGGAGGCGGGTCGCGACGATGTCGTTCCCACCGCCCGCGAGCAGCACGAGGTAGAGGCTGATCCAGGCCGCCCCGATCGCCGTGCGCACCGGGCGGTTGCGCGGCCGGTCCAGCAGATGGTGCTCGTCCCGGTCGCCGGTGAACCTGGCCTCCAGGAACGGGTACACGCCGATGAAGACCAACAGCAGCGGGAACACCACGATCGGGATCAGCACGCCCAGCACCAGCGTGTGACCCCACAGCGTGACCTCCCAGCCCGGCATGATCCGCACCAGGCCCTCCGCGAAGCCGAGGTACCAGTCGGGCTGCGCCCCCGTGGAGACCTGGTCGGCGCGGTACGGACCGTACGACCACACCGGGTTGATCGTCGCCACCCCGGCGATCAGCGCGAGCACCCCGAACACCAGGAAGAAGAAGCCGCCCGCCTTGGCCAGGTACACCGGCATGAAGGGCGTCCCCACGACGTTGCGCTCGGTGCGCCCGGGCCCCGCGAACTGGGTGTGCTTGTGATGGACGACGAGCAGCAGGTGGGCCACGACCAGCGCCGCCATCACGCCGGGGATCAGCAGCACGTGCAGCGCGTAGAAGCGGGCCACGATGTCGTCCCCGGGGAACTCGCCGCCGAACAGGAACATCGCCAGGTACGTCCCCACGACCGGCACCGACAGCAGCGCGCCGTGCACGAACCGCAGGCCGGTGCCCGACAGCAGGTCGTCCGGCAGCGAGTAGCCGAACAGCCCCTCGAACAGGCCGAGAAACAGCAGCAACCAGCCGAACAGCCAGTTGATCTCCCGCGGTTTGCGGAACGAGCCCGTGAAGAAGTGCCGCATCATGTGCGTCAGCATCCCGGCGACGAAGACCAGCGCCGCCCAGTGGTGCAGCTGCCGGATCAGCAGCCCGCCGCGCACGTCGAAACTGATGTCCAGCGTGGACGCGTACGCCGCCGACATCCGCACACCGTTCAGCGGTACGTAACTCCCGTGGTACGTCACCTCGTTCATCGACGGGTGGAAGAACAGCGTCAGATACACGCCGGTGAGGACCAGCACCACGAAGCTGTACAGGCAGATCTCGCCCAGCAGGAACGACCAGTGATCGGGGAACACCTTGCGCAGGTACTTCCTGCCGAGCGTGTGGATGCCGAGCCGCCCGTCGAACCAGTCGGCGAGCCGCTCACCGCGCCCGGCGCTCACGCCGCCGCCCCGGGCAGGTGGGCCAGCTTGTCGGGGTTGGCCACGACGTAGATGCCGCGCACCCGGTCGCCCTCCGGGGTGAGGTCGAGGACCAGGACGGCGAACGGCGCGTCGCCGTCGAACAGCACCGCCGCGTCGTCGCCGTTGACCCGCCGGTAGCGCCAGACGGGGTGGTCGGGGCCGCCCCGGCCGGCGGTGAGCAGCCGGGTCACCTTGTCGCGGCCGTGCACCGGGCGCAGGCCGGCCCGCCGGCGCTTGCCGCCGGCGTCCGTCCACGCCGTGACGTCCGGCGCGAGCACCTCCATCAGCTCGGCGATGTCCCCGCCGAGCGCCGCCCGCACGAACCGCTCGGTCGCCTCCCGTCGCACCCGAGGATGCGCCTCGTAGCGCGGCCGCCGCGCGTGTACGTGCCCCCGCGCCCGGTGCGCCAACTGCCGTACGGCGGCGGGGGAGCGGTCGATGATCTCCGCGATCTCGGCGTGCGGGTAGCCGAACACCTCGCCCAGCACGAACACGGCCCGTTCCAGCGGTGTCAGCGACTCCAGGACCACCAGCATCGCCAGCGACACCGACTCCGAACGCAGGGCCGGGGTCTCGGCGGTCTCGGCGTCCTCCGCGTCCACCAGCGGCTCGGGCAGCCACGGCCCGACGTACGTCTCCTGCCTGCGGTTGATCACGGCACGGCGGCGCAGCGCGTGGTTGACCGCCACCCGGACGAGATAGGCGCGCGGGTTGTCGACGCCGTCCAGGGGCGCGCCGCCGCCGCGCGCCGTCCAGGACAGCCATGTCTCCTGGAGGACGTCCTCGGTGTCGGCGACACTGCCGAGCATGTTGTAGACGACGCCGAACAGCAGCTCGCGATGGTCGACGAACACCCCGGTCGCCGCGTCGAGCGGGGCGTCCGTGCCGGGTGCGGAGATCTCGGTCATGCGTGGCCCTCCCAGGTACGCGCTCACCACTGCGAGCCGGGCAGGACCCCGAAATGTGACATCGCACGGCTGAATGTGACCCACATCTCAGGCCCAGCGCCCGGCTGGTACCTTCTGGGGGCGCTCTTGACCTGGGGATATTTACGTGCCAGTACCCGAGCGGTACCGTGAAGACATGCCAGCTCTCAACGTGGAGTTCAGCGACCGCGAACTTGAGGACCTGCGGCAGATCGCCAAGGAGCGCGGTACGTCCATGAAGGCCCTCGTGCGGGAGGCGGCCGCGGCCGACATAGCCCGTCACCGGGCCCTCCAGGAGGGCGCCGAGGCCTTCCGCCGGTTCTTCGCCACCCACGCCGACGAGTTCGCCGCCGCGTTCCCCGACGACGAACCACCCGCCAAGGGCGAGGGGCGGGCCGCCTGACCCATGGCACCCGTGATCCACATCGACGTGCCCTGGCTGCTCCAGCGTCACGAGGAGGTCCTGCCGGACCAGCCCACCGTCAACGACTTCTCGGCGCTGGTCGCGGCCGTCGCCCGGCATCGCGTGGACCCGCCGCGCCTCGGGGTGAACTCCGACGCGGCCTGGCGGGCCGCCGCGCTGCTGCACACCATCACGGTGCTCCGGCCGCTGCCCTCGGCCAACGCCCGCTTCGCCTGCGCGACCGCCGTGGCGTACATGTTCGTCAGCGGCGTCGGCATCGACCCGCCCTACGGCGCCCTCGTTGACCTGGCCCGTGACCTCCTGACCGGCACCACCGACGTCTACGGAGCGGCGGACCGGCTGCGGTCCTGGCAGATCTGAGGAACCGGACCCGGTGTCCGATTCACACGGGCCGCAGGGAAATGTCGAAAACGGGTGCGAACAGCGCGTATCCGTTCCCCGTTTCTGACTTTCTGTCAATGGCGGGGATGTTGTCCGGGCGCCTTGTTGGCCGTGTGGGGGTTGTGCAAGAGTGAATCGCGCGTGCGGGGGGATGGCCGGGTGTCGCACGTGAGTTGTTGACCGCGTCCGACCCGCCGTCGGTGAATTCGCACCTCCCGCGCCCCGCCAAAAAAGGTACGCACCAACCGGGCCTCCTTTTTCGGCGGCAGGACTTCTGTGTGCCACACGCGTGGGAAGGAACCATCTCAGTGCCCACCCCCCACCCCCCTCGTCCTCCGTATCCCCCGCCCGGCGGGGATCCAGGGGAATCCGATGAATCACTCGCCGCCCCCCTGAGAGGCAGCCCGGAGGGCCAGGTCGCCGCCCATTCCGTCGCGCTGCTCATGGCCCGGCACCACCAGTCGGCGCACGACTACGCGGTCATCTGTCTGGCCTCGTCGTCGCAGGTCGCGGCCATGGTGACCGGAATCGCCTTCCACCGCACCCTCAACCGTCTCGCCTTCGGCGAGTCGGCCGTCGCGCTGCGCCCGGCCCTGCTGGTGACCGTGCGCGACACGATCCGCGAGTGGTCAGGTGACGATCGAATATCAGCCGTTCTGCCGGCCTTGCAGAAACCGGCCGGAGGGCGGGGACTGCGCGCGGCGACGTCCATGACCCCGGAAAATCGCCTCCTCGCGGAGCGGGCATTCCAGGCACTTCCCGCGGCTGCGCGGTGTTTGCTCTGGCATGTCGAGGTCGAGGCGGATCCCATAAGCGTTCCCGCCGGACTCCTGGGGATGGACACCGAGATCGCGTCGGCGGCCCTCGAACAGGCGCGGGACAAATTCCGCGAGGGCTGTGTACTCGCCCATCGCGAACTCGCCCCGACCCATGATTGCCGGTTCTACAACCGCCTCCTCGATGTGCCGATCCGCCGGGGCGGCGCACTGCTGCCGGACGTCCAGCAGCATCTCGACGAGTGCCGATACTGCCGGAACGCGGCCGAGCAACTGAGCCATTTCGAGGGCCCGCTCGGGCCTTTGATCGCCGAGGCGGTGCTCGGCTGGGGCGCCCGCCGCTACCTCGACTCGCGCCCCGGACGGGCCTCGCACGGCACACGGGGCGCCCGCACGGGCCGGCGTGGCGGACGGCGGGGCGGCGGGCGGCACGGCCTGCTGTCCCGGCTTGCGGTGCCGGCCCGGGTTCCTCAGGGGCTGCGCTCCTCGCGGGCGCTGCTGTCCGGCGTGGGCGCGGTGTCGGCCGGGGTGCTGGCGACGGTGCTCATCATCAGCACGTCCTCCCACGACGGGGGTGAGGCCGACCCGGCGGGCTCCAGCAGCGCGGCCGGTGGCAAGGGCGACGCCTCGGTGGCACCGCCCGGCACCGCGGGCCTGCCCGCGGCGCAGGGCGTGACGAGGCTGCGCAACGCGGGCGCCGACCTGTGCCTGGACATCCGGGACCTGCCGAAGGAGGGCTCGGGCACGAAGCTCGCGGAGTGCTCGACGGTGTGGACCCAGCAGTGGACCTACGAGGACGACGGTCTGCTGCGCAGCGTCGCCGATCCCGGACTGTGTCTGGACTCCCACAAGGACGCCGGTGTGGTCGTCCTCGGCACCTGCGCCGGCAAGGATGCCGAGCGGGGCGACGACGTGCGCTACGACCTGACCGTGCGGGGGGAGCTGCTGCCCCGCTGGGACGAGCGGCTCGCCCTCGCCCCGGCCGACGACGATCCGGACGCCGACATCGTCGTCAAGGTCCGCGACCGCTCGTCCGACGCCCAGCACTGGCGGGCGGAGCCCCTGCCGTCGGCGTCGGGTTCCCTGTCGATCGAGGAGCAGCAGGACCCGGCGGCCCGCCATGTGACGCTGTCGCACGGCGCGACGTCCTGACGACCGGGCCCCACGGCCCGAGCGGGGCTGCGCCGCGGACGCGCCGCGCGGCCCCCTGTCAGACCGGATCCTCGACGAGGTCGGCCGGGCCGACCGTGCCGGGTGTGGCGTGGCCCGACAGGGCGAGCGTCAGGTCGAGTTCGGCGAGCAGGCAGCGGATGACGTGCTCGACGCCGGACCGGCCGTCCAGGCCGAGGCCGTAGACGTACGGGCGTCCCACGAGGACCGCGCGGGCGCCGAGGGCGAGGGCCTTGAAGACGTCGTCGCCGGTGCGGATGCCGCTGTCGAAGAGGACGGTGAGCCGGTCACCGACCGCCTTCGCCACCCGGGGGAGCGCGTCGGCGGCCGCCACGGAGCCGGCCACCTGACGGCCGCCGTGGTTGGAGACGACCACCCCGTCCATGCCGGCGTCGGCGGCCAGGCGCGCGTCGTCGGGGTGCAGGACGCCCTTGAGGACGATCGGGCCGTCCCAGTTCTCCCGCAGGAACGCCAGGTCCGGCCAGCGCTTGGCGGGGTCGGAGAACATGCCGACGAAGTGCATCACCGCCGCGTCCGGATCCTCGTGCACCGGCTTGGCCAGACCCGCCTGGAAGGCCGGGTCCGAGAAGTAGTTGGCCGTGCCGACCCCGTGCAGGAACGGCAGATAGGCCTGGTCCAGATCGCGGGGCCGCCAGGACAGCAGGGGCGTGTCCAGTGTGACGACCAGCGCCGTGTACCCGGCCGCCCTCGCCCGGGCGAGGAAGCTGCGGGCCACCTCCGGGTCCTTCGGCCAGTACAGCTGGAACCAGCGCTCGGCGTCCCCCATCGCCTCGGCGACCTGCTCCAGGGGCGTGCTGGACGCCGACGACAGGATGTACGGCACGCCCTGTGCGGCGGCGGCCCGGGCAGCGGCGGACTCGGCGTCCGGGTGCATGATCGACAGCACTCCGACGGGGGCCAGCGCGAGAGGGGCGGGCAGGGTACGCCCCAGCACCTCGACGGACAGGTCCCGCTCGTGGACGTCCCGCAGCATGCGCGGCACGATCCTGCGACGCTCCAGGGCCGCCCGGTTGGCCCGGGCCGTACTGCCGTCGCCCGCGCTGCCCGCCACGTAGCCGACCGGACCGGGCCCGAGCCGCTGTTCGGTGAGTTCCTCGAGCCGGGTCAGATCGGTGGGCAGCCGCGGTACGGCACCCGTCATCCCGTTCAGGTAGATCTCGTACTGGAAGTCGGCCCAGTGCTTGCCCACGTACGCCCCGCCTCTCGTCGTCTCCTCGTCGGGACCTGCCGTGCGGGCGACGATACCGAGCGGTATGCGCCCGGAGGGGATCAGGGCGGTCTCCGTGCACAGCGGACGGCTCCTCCCGCCGCGGTGGAGCCCGTCATGTAATGACAAATATCCGGCCGCGTGATGAACACAAGGGGTCACGAAGCAGTCGGCCGAGAGCGGAATCGGAATGTTTCAGGCCGATTAACGAACACCTGGAATTCGGCCATCTGGCCGCTTCGTGACCCCGGGGCCCGTGCGGTTACGGGCTTCACCCGCACGGATTCCGTAACTTCGCGCCACTGATTCAATACGCAAGGTTACTGAAACCCGTGGGGTCGATGTGTGTTTCCGCGGCGGACTCGGCAGACTCGCGCTCGCCGCTCCGGGCACCGACCGAGCACGGACCGGCACCCCCTGTAATCGATGCGGAAGGATGCACACAATGCGGAACACCGCGCGCTGGGCCATGACCCTCGGCCTGACGGCCACCGCCGTCTGCGGCCCCCTCTCCGGGGCCGCGCTCGCCGCCCCGGGGCAGGCCCCCACCGCGCTCTACGCCCCGTCGGCCCTCGTCCTCACCGTGGGGCACGGTGAGAGCGCGCTCGCGACGACGCCGGAACGCGCGGTCACCCTGACCTGCGCCCCGACGCCCGCCGGCACACACCCGGCGGCCGGCCCGGCCTGCGCGGAACTGCGCGGCGTCGGCGGGGACTTCGACGCCCTGACGGCGAAGGAGGGCGTGATGTGCACCAAGCAGTACGACCCGGTCGTCATCACCGTCGACGGGGTCTGGCAGGGCAAGCGCGTCTCCTACGAGCGCACCTTCTCCAACGACTGCATGAAGAACGCCTACGGCACGGGCGTCTTCTCCTTCTGAGCGGGCCGAGCCCACAGACCGGGATCGCACTGAGTCCGTGAAGCGCAGCGGGCCGTGGCTGGGGAGCCGGGCCGTTGTCACGGGGAGTCGCGATCTCGCGCGAGGGGGCCGGCGGGCGGAGTGGGGCCGCCCGCCGGCCTCTGGGCTTTTCCGGTCCGTCCGGACCGGAAACTCAGGCCCGGTCGCGATGACTGGTGTCGCACCACGGGTAGCGGCGACTGCGCCGGCAGGTGCACAGCGCCACACGGAAGCGGTCGGAGGCGACGACGGAGCCGTCCTCCAGCTCCACCTCCACCGGGCCCTCCATCAGCAGCGGGCCCTTGCGCTGGACGGCGACGCGTCGCGGCGTCGCGGCGGACCGGTCAGACGGGGAGTTCGGCACGGACGACCACCAGCTCTTCCTTGTCATCGGCGGCGGGCAGCAGCCCCCGCTCCCGCAGCCAGGCTTCCCGGCCGCGCAGCACCGGCCCGAACTCGATCCGGTGCCGACGGGTCACCGCGGCCTTCAGACCGGCCGCGCGCAACTGCTCCACGGTCACATCGGGGGCGCTCAGCGCCGACTGCACGAGCAGCAGCACCCCGCCGGGCCGCAGCAGACCGGGTGCCTGCCGGCAGATCCGGTCGACGACCAGACGCCCGTCGTCACCCGCGTCCCAGGCCCGGGCAGCGCCGCGGGGCGGCCTGCGACGGCCGTCCGGAGCCGGCACGTACGGGGGATTGGCCAGGATCAGGTCGAACGTCCTCCCGCGCACGGGATCGAACAGATTGCCGTGCCGGATGCGGACCGGGAGCCTCGCCAGCCGGGCATTGAGCCGGGCGGCCCACACCGCGCTCCAGGACACGTCCACCGCGGTCACACGGGCGCCCCGGCGCGCGGCCTCCAGGGCGAGGGCGCCGCTGCCGGTGCCCACGTCGAGAACTTCCGCGCCCGGGGGCAGCGGCTCGTCGGACAGGGCACCGGCCAGCAGCTCGGTGTCTTCCTGCGGGGCGTACACGCCCGGGAGTACGAGTGCGATCACGGACGCCGAGTACCCCGGTCATCAGGAGATATGAGTGACTTCCCGGGCCAGCGGTTCGCGCAGTGACGAACGTGACGCACGCCAGTGGGCGAGCAGCCGGGCGCCGAAGCGCTCCTCGACGAACTCGGTCGCGTCGATACCGAAGGCGACGTCGGGAGCGAGATGCGGCTCTTCCTCCAGCAGCCCGCCGATGACGTCGTGCCGCACCACCTGCTCGTGGACCGCGTCCGCCTCGACGTGCTCGTCGTAGAAGTGCTCGGCGGCGGGCCCGGCGCCCGTGCGGCGCATCGCCTCGGCGAGCCGGCGCGACCCCGGCGACGAGGTGATCTCGACCGCCGCGAAATGGCCGACCAGAGCGCCCCTGAGGGCCCGGTGCAGGCCGAACAGGGACATCATGTTCACCGTGACCAGGGCCTCGGCGGTCGACGCGTCGAGATAGCGGCCGTAGGTGGTGTCCAGGCCCAGGTCCCTCATCAGATCGGCGAACAGGGCGGCGTGCACGCGGTCGGCGCGGCCGCCGCCCCACTCGTCGAACTCCACCGCCGCCATCCCGGCCTTCGCCCGGCCGTACAGCCGCGGCAGCACCCAGGCATGCGGGTCCGCCTCCTTGAGGTGGTACAGGGAGCGCTGGGCCGCGTATTCACGTATCTGCCACAGCTCGCCCTCTTCGCGCAGGAAGTGGCTGACGCCGGTGCCCTCGACGGGCTCGACCAGGAGGTCGGCCAGTGCCTCGTCCACGGTGTCGTGGACCTGGGCGTCGGCGCGCAGCGCGGACAGGAAGCGCTGCTCCATGGCCGCGCGGACGCGCAGCAGGTCGACGTCCCACTCACGCTCCGCCGGGACACCGGCGAAGCCGCGGTAGTGCAGCTCGTAGCAGATGTACAGGGCGAGCTGGAGGTCGTCGCCGTACACCTCGGCCCGGGCGACGTCCTCCAGGCGGGGCAACCGCCCCGCGCCCCGCAGCCAGGCGTCGACGCCCCTGCTCAGCGGGCCGCGCGGGGTGGGCAGTGGTGGTCCTTCGTGCTCCATGCGCGCCGGGTACCCGCCCGGCGGCGAAGGTCACCCGCCGGGTGCCGCCGCCCTGCCCCCGGTGGCGCGCGCCCGCCGTGACGCCGTCAGTCGCCCTCGGACTCCTCCTGGGCGCGTGCGTTGGGGGTGATGGCCTCCCCGGCCTCACCCCGGTGACGGCGCTGCTCGGCGGAGTCCCGGGTGCGGTTCTCGGCGTCCTCGACCTCCCGCAACACCTCTTCGAGAGCCGTCTGCGGCGGTGTGCCGTGCTGGTCCTTGTCCCGGTCGTGGTCCTTGTGCTCGGACACGGCGGTCTCCTTCCTGCGTTCGGTACGTCGGGTCGTGAGCGTTTCAGCTGGTGGCGGAGGCGATGCGCAGCGGCACGGGGTCGGGTGGGGCGGCCTCCTCACTGCGGCGGGCGACCTCCGCCCACCAGGAGGGGCCGTCCTCGATGTGGCGCAGCAGCACCCCCTCGCGGATCGCCCATGGACACACCGTGACGGCCTTGATGCCGGTCAGCTTCAGCGCGGTGTGCCCCACCACCGCCCCGGCCAGGCTCTGCGCGGCCCGCGGCGCGGAGATGCCGGGCAGGTGCGCGCGTTCCGCGGCGGGCAGGGCGGCCAGCTGCGTGATGGCCGCCCGCAGGTCGGAGCGGTGCATCTGCCGGTCCACGAACGGGCCGTGCCGTCCGGGCGCCGCGCCGCACAGCCGCCCCAGCTGCTGGAACGTGCGGGAGGTGGCGACCGCCGTGCGCGGGCCCTCCCAGCGGATCCGCGCCGCGACGTCCCGCAGCTGATGGCGGACCTTGCGGCGCAGCGCCCGTACCCGCTCCGGCGACGGCGGGTCCTCGTCCTCGAAGAACTCGTGCGTCAGCCGCCGCGCGCCCAGCGGCAGCGACGCCACGAAGTCGGGCAACCGGCCGCGCCCGAAGGCGACTTCGAGTGTTCCGCCGCCGATGTCGAGCAGGGCCAGCGGCCCCGACCGCCAGCCCATCCAGCGCCGGGCGCCGAGAAACGTCAGCTCGGCCTCGACCTCACCCGGCAGGGTGCACAGGTCGACGCCCGTACGGGCGCGGACGGTCTGGAGCACCTCGTGCCGGTTCGGCGCGTTGCGCACCACGGCGGTCGCGAACGCCAGCGGGCCCGTCGCGCCCCACCGGGCGGCGGTCCTGCTCGCCTCGGCCACCGCCTCGACGAGCTGCCCCACGGCCTGCTCCGGGATGGGTCCCCCCGGTGCGACCTGCTCGGACAGCCTGAGTCGCCACTTGGCGGTGTGCACGGGCAGCGGCACCCCGTCCGCCGCGTCCGCGACCACCAGTCTGACCGTGTTCGATCCCACGTCCACCACGCTGATTCGCATGGCCGGTGGGTACCCATTTACGGCGCCGGCCAACAGGCGGCGCGGCGGGGTACCGGTCACATCCGGACGACCGGGTCTCACGCCATCTGGCGGCGCACCAGTTCGTGCAGCCGGCCGTTCGTGTCGGCGAGGAGCTGCGCGGGCGGGCCCTGCTGGATGACCTTGCCCTCCTCCATCACCACCACCCGGTCGGCGTCCATCACCGTCGACAGCCGGTGCGCGATGACGATCCGGGTCGCGTGCAGCGCCTTGGTGCTCTCGATGACCGTGCGCTGCGTCTCGTTGTCGAGGGCGCTGGTCGCCTCGTCGAAGAAGAGGATCCGGGGGCGGCGGATCAGCGCCTGGGCGATCATCAGCCGCTGGCGCTGGCCGCCGGAGACGGCCCCGCTGCCCGAGACGATGGTGTGCAGGCCCATCGGCATCCGCTTGATGTCCTCGGCGAGACCGGCCATCTCGGCCGCCGCCATCGCCTCCTCGGGCGTGTACGGCTCGGTGCCGCAGATGACGTCCATGATCGAGCCCGTGAACGGCTGCGCGTGCTGGAGCACCACACCGCACTGGCGGCGTACCGCCGACTGGTCCAGGGCCGCCAGGTCCTGCCCGTCGTACAGCACGCTGCCCGACACGGGACGGTCGAAGCCGATCAGCAGCCGCAGCAGCGTCGACTTGCCGCAGCCGCTCGGTCCGACGACCGCGACGAACTCGCCCGGCCGCACCTCGAACGACACGTCGTCCAGGACCAGCGGACCGTCGTCGGAGTAGCGGAAGGACACCCGGCGCGCCTCGATCGCCCCGGTCAGCGGCCCCGGGCGGGTGCTCGCCGCCCGCACCTCGGGCGTGGCGTCCAGGACCGGCCTGATCTCCTCGAACAGCGGCAGCGCGGCCACCGCCGAGACGAACGCGCCGGTCAGCTGGGTGACGGAGGTCAGCACCATCGTCACCGAGGTGTTGAACGTCAGGAACGCCGCCGCCGACATCGAGCCCCGGGCCGGGCCGGCCAGCAGCATGAACATCAGCAGGGTGCACAGCGGCAGGTACACCGCGCCCAGCACCGTCGTGAGGTTCTTGATGCGGCCGACCTTCTGCTGGAGCTCACGGCTGCGCGCGAACTGAGAGGCCCACGCGGCGTACGCGTAGTTCTCGGCGGCGGCCACCCGCAGCTTGGGCAGACCCCGCAGCGTCTGGAAGGCCTGGTTGTTCAGCTTGTTGGAGAGCACCACAAGGCGCCGCTGCCAGCGCACCTGCCACAGCCCGAGCGCCAGGAAGACGGCCGCGATGACGACGAGCATGGCGATCGCGGCCATCGCCATCGGCACGCTGTACCAGAGCAGCAGCCCCAGGTTCATCGCACCGACCGTCACCGACTGGGCGACCGTCGGACCGACGCCCGCCAGCAGCCTGCGGATCGAGCTGATGCCCATGGCGGCGCTGGCCAGCTCGCCCGTGGAGCGCTCGGTGAAGAACTTCGTGGGCAGCCGGAGCAGCCGGTCCCACACCGCCGGCTGGAGCGTGGCCTCGATCCGGCCCTCCAGCCGCAGGATGGTCAGGTTCTGCAACAGCATGAAGGCCGCCGCCACCACGCTGCTCAGCATCACCGCCAGACACACCTGCACGATCAGCCCGGTCTGCGCCTTCGGCACGAACTCGCCCAGCACCTTGCCGGTGGCGATGGGCACGAGCGCGCCGATCGCCACCGTGACCAGACCGCTGAGCAGCAGTGCCGTCAGGTCGCCGCGCATGCCCTGCACACAGAACCGCAGCAGCCGCAGCGGACTGAGCCCCCGCTCGGGCAGCGGGCGGTAGAACATCACCGCGCGCGGCTCGAACTCGTCGGCGTTGGCCTTCTCGACCGGCGTCTCCCGGCCGGTCGACGGATGCACCGCGACATAGCCGCCGCGCCGCCACAGCAACGCCACCGGCGCCCCCGACAGGGCCCGTTGACCGACCAGGGGCCCCACGTTGTCGCGCCACCAGCGGCCGTCGAGCCGTACCGCCCGGGTACGGACACGGGAGGCCAGGGCGACTTGTTCGACCGGGTCGAGACGGTCGCCGCCGGTGCCCTTCTGAGTCGGCTCGGTGATCCGGATCCCGGCAGCCTGCCCGACCAGTTCGCAGGCCGCGTACGTGGCGTCCGCGTCGGCCGCGGTCGTGCGCTTCGAGGAGCGTGTGCCGATGGAGGCGAGCAGGGTGCGGTCGGCCTGGGCGCGCACCGCCTCACCGGCCTTGATGCCCTCGGCCGTGCGCGTCTCGTGGGTGCGCTCCAGCTGCTCGATCCAGCGGTCCAGCGTGGTCAGCAGCCGGTACTGCTGGTCGACCACGGACTGCCACAGCGCGGGGTCCATCAGCAGGTCGGCCGCGGCCTCCGCGCCGTACAGCGAGCCGTACTGCACGCTGCCCGGCGGCACCTGCATCCAGAACACGTCGTCGTCGGTGGGCGCCGCGGCCCGCTCGGTGGCCATCGGCGCCTGGAACAGGATCGACAGGCTGCGGCCGACCCCCAGGGCGAGCGCGTACTCCAGCGGGCTCGTCGTCGGCGGCACGTACTGGGGGTTGCCGTACGCGTCGTACGACCAGGTCGCGGTGTCGGCGGGCTGGTACAGCTCGCGCAGGCCGATGCGGTGCACCACGCAGTCCCGCAGCGGCCGGGCCACCAGGGTGTGCTGCGGGCCCGGCACCGGGCCGAGAACCAGCGAGCCCGCCTCCAGCCGGCCCAGATGGTGCCAGTGGCCCTGCTGCCCGGCGTCGACCGCGAACAGGTCCACGGCCCCGGAGGCGACCAGCCACAGCACCTGCGGCACCTCCAGGTCCAGGCGGTTGAACCCGGCGCAGTCGATGCGCGTGCCCAGCTGCCCGAAGGCACCCAGCACGAGGTCGCCGTCGTGCCCTTCGTGAACGGCCGTCATCTCACCGCTCCCTGACCAGTGCCGCGTACGCTCCGCCGCGGGCCACCAGGTCCTCGTGCCGTCCCCGCTCCACGACCGTGCCGTGCTCCAGGACGACGATCTCGTCGCTGTCGCGCACCGTGCTGAGCCGGTGCGCGATCACCACGCAGGCGCAGCCGCGCCGGCGCAGGTTGTCCATCACGACCTGCTCGGTCTCCGCGTCCAGGGCGCTCGTCACCTCGTCGAGCACCAGGATGCTCGGCCGGCGCACCAGCGCCCGCGCGATCTCCAGGCGCTGGCGCTGCCCGCCGGAGAAGTTGCGGCCGTCCTGCTCGACCCTGCTGTGGATGCCCCCGGGGCGGCGCGTGATCACGTCGTACAGGGCGGCGTCGCGCAGCGCGTCCTCCACCGCGTCCTCGGGGATCGACGGGTCCCACAGCGCCACGTTGTCGCGGACCGTGCCCTCGAAGAGGAACACGTCCTGGTCGACGAAGGAGACCGAGGCGGCCAGCGCCCCGCGCGGGATGTCCTCGATGCGCTGCCCGTCGATGCGGATCACGCCCTCCCACGGCGTGTACAGCCCGGAGATCAGGCGGGACACCGTGGACTTGCCGCTGCCCGAACCGCCCACCAGCGCCACCTGCTGTCCCGGGCCGACCGTCAGGTCGAAGCCGCTGAGCAGCGGCTTGTCGAGCGGGCTGTAGCCGAACGTGATGTTCTCCAGCTCCACGTATCCCTGGAGACGGCGGGTGGACTCGCCGGCGCCGGGGCGGCCGTAGAGCGGGTCGGCCTGGAAGTTCTCCACGTCCTTCAGCCGGGCCACGTCCGCCGCGAAGTCCTGGATACGGCCCGCGACGCCGTTCAGCCGGGTCAGCGGCGCGGTGAACCGGGTGACCAGGGCCTGGAAGGCGACCAGCAGGCCGACCGAGATGTGCCCCTCGACGGCCCGCATGCCGCCGATCCACAGGATCAGCGCGCTGTTGAGGGTGGCGAGGGTCGGCGCGACCACGCCCAGCCACGCACTCGGCACGCCGAGCCGCTGCTGCTCCTCCAGGGTGGTGGCGTGCTGTCCGGCCCACTTGCGGAAGTAGCCGTCCTCGCCGCCGGTGGCCTTCATGGTCTCGATGAGCTGAAGGCCCGTGTAGGCGGTGTTGGTGAGACGGGCGGTGTCCGCGCGCAGCTTCGCGGTGCGCGTGGCGCGCAGCCGGATGACGACGCGCATGGCGACGACGTTCAGCAGCGCCACCCCGATGCCGACGAACGTCAGCTGCGGGTCGTAGGTGTAGAGCAGCACCGCGTACAGAACGACCACGACCGCGTCCACGCCCGCCGCCGCGAGGTCGCGGGAGAGCGTCTCGGACACGGCGTCGTTGGACTGCAGGCGCTGCACCAGGTCGGCGGGGCTGCGCTGGGAGAAGAACGTCACGGGCAGCCGCAGCAGATGCCGCAGGAACCGGGCGCTGGACAGGGTGGAGGAGATGATGCGGCCGCGCAGCAGATTGGCCTGCTGGAGCCAGGTGAGCACGACGGTGAGCAGCACGCACGCCGCCATCGACGTGAACAGCACGCCGAGCAGCGAGGTCTTGTTCCCGATCAGGAACTCGTCGATGTAGGTGCGGCTGAGCGCGGGCACCGCCGCGCCGACCCCCACCAGCAGCAGGCTCGCCAGGACGGCGGCCGGCATGGTGCCCGCGGTGCCACGCAGCCGGGCGGGCATCGCGCCCAGGACACCGGGCTTGCGGCCGCCCCGGGCGAAGTCCTCGCCGGGCTCCAGCACCAGGACGACACCGGTGAAGCTGCCGTCGAAGTCCTCCATGGGGACGAACCGGCGGCCCTTGCCCGGGTCGTTGATGTAGACGCCGCGGCGGCCGAACCGGCGGCCCATGCCGTCGTAGACGACGTAGTGGTTGAACTCCCAGAACAGGATGGCCGGCGCCGTCACCTCGGCGAGGGCGGCCAGGTCCATCTGCATGCCCTTGGCCGTCAGGCCGTAACCGCGGGCCGCTTTGAGCAGGTTGCTGGCGCGTGAGCCGTCGCGGGAGACGCCGCAGGCGATGCGCAGCTCCTCCAGCGGGACGTGCTTGCCGTAGTGGCCGAGAACCATCGCCAGGGAGGCGGCGCCGCACTCGACGGCTTCCATCTGGAGCACGGTGGGTGTGCGGACCGTCTTCGCCCGGGCCTTGGGCACCTTGCGCCGGGGCGGGGCGGCGCGTCTCCTGCTCCGCGGCTCCTGTGCGGTCGCGCTCATGGCAGCAGCCAGTCGACGGGGCGCTGGTCGGCGAGCCGGATCGAACCGGAGGCCAGGGTCATGGAGGTCAGCTTGAACGGGGGCCCGTCGGCGGACGACCACGCGTAACCGCTCTTCGTGGCGGACGACCTGTCCAGCCGGACCGTCACGGCCACGGGCCTGCCCTTCTCGGTGAACTGCTCGCCCAGCTGACTGTCCCCGAGGAACGCGGCGATCTGCTGCGGGGACTGCGCCGAGCGGTCCACCGACTTCACATGGCCGCGCAGCACGCCGTACTCCTGCGTCGGCACCGACTGCACGGTCAGGTCCACGGCGGCGTCGCCGGGGATCGACGCGGCGTTCTCGGCGGGTACGTACACGGTCGCGTAGAGGGGGTCGTCGGTGTGGGCGATCTTCTCGACGGCGGCGACGTTCGCGCCGGTGCGGATGATCTGCCCGACGGTCGCGGCGAGCGTGGAGACCCGGCCCGCGTCGAGCGTGCGCACGACGGCCTCACCTTTGACGGTACGGACCTTGAGCACGGGGGAGTCCGCGGGCACCTGCTGGCCCTGCTTCGCGAGTACGGCGGTGACCTGTCCCGCGACGGGGCTCTGGAGGACGTAACTGCCCTGCCCGTGCGTGAGGACGGCGGGTGCGCTGACGGTCGAGGTCACCGAACCGGTCACCGCCCACACCGAGGCGGCCGCCATCGCGACCACGGTCACCGACAGCACGAGCCAGCCCTGCGGGCGCGCGAACCGCACCGGCAGGTCGAGTTCCTCCGGCGACTGGAGCTTGGCGAGGGCCTGTTGGCGGAACTGCAAGGGAACTTCCCTCACCCGTAGAAGAGGTACTGACGGCCGTGACGGAAGCCGTCACGGCAGCCGAAGAACCCGGAACCGCCGGCTGCGGCTCCGGGACTCGACGGCACTGGGGCTCGATCAGAGACCGGCGACCAGGTTGGTGACCGGGGCCGTGTTCAGGCCGGTGACGCCCTCGACGGTGCCGACGGCCGTGTCGACCAGGCCGGAAACCGGAGCGATGCCGTTCACCGTGTCGGTGACGGTGTTCACGGCGTTCACGGACAGACCGCCGGAGACGGCGTCGAGCTCGGCGTCGGCGATCTCGACGGTCTCAACCTGGGGGGTGGAGTTCATGATGGAACTTCCCTTCATATGGATATCTCACAAGGGGGGAGCGGCCCCCTCTGGGGACAGATGACGGCCGCGACCGCGAGTGCCGGGCACCCGTTTCCAAGTGCCCCGGGCGGCCCCCGCGGTGCGATGGATCAAAGCACGCTGCGGGTCCGCGCTTCCAATCAACCAACCGTCCCACCAGGCAACTTGCGCCCCAAGGGCACCGATCCGTGCAGGTCTCGACACCACTTGGGAGCGAGTTCTTCACATGCCGCACCGCATCGGCGCATCCAGGCCCTTGCCTCCCCCGGCGGCGAATCCGGCACTCCCGCCCCAAAGGCGTGACCCACCCGGACAGGTTGTGGGCAACCCTGATTTCGGTGACCGGGTTGAGCACGCGCTGTGCAGATTCGCTGAAGCCGGGATTCGACTCCACAAGATCGACAGACTGTTCCCGGGCGAATGCGGAGCGTTCCGTTCCGCCGTTCCGGCGTCACGCCCGCCGCTGAAAGGCCGTCATCCGGCCAAGGCTCGTCTCGCGCCCGTCGCGGACGCCCTGCCGCACCGGCCCAGGTGAGCGCGGCGATCACAGACCGCGCGGTCGGTGCGCGGGTGGCGGGAGTTGGCTGATTTCGCGATGCGAAGGGACCACTCGCAAACGGAATTGAACGCCCCGCGCGGCCCGTGCGTACCAACAGCCATCCAGGCGCCCCCCATCAGCTGCCGGACGGCGGCACCTACTCCGTTCCCCAGGAGGAGAGAAGTTTGAGTCACAAGCGAATTCCGAAGCGCAAGGCCGCGATAGCGGCGGGCAGCGTGGTGGCGCTCGGCGCGGCCGCGATCCTGCTCCCCAACGCCAACGCCTCCCAGGACGGTTCGTCCGGTGACGCGGCGGCGGCGCCGAAGACCCTGAAGGCGGGCGACGCCTCGGATCTCGCCTCGCGGCTCTCCGGGCTCCTCGGCGAGGCGTTCGGCGGGTCCTACTACGACAGCGCCGGCAAGCAGCTCGTCGTCAACGTCGTGCCGGGCGACAACAACAACGTCATCGTGCAGGCGAAGGCGGCCGGCGCGAAGGTCCGCGAGGTCGACAACAGCTGGTCGGAGCTCCAGGACGGGGCCTCGACGCTGAAGTCCGAGGCGACCATCGCCGGCACCTCCTGGTCGATCGACCCGCGCACCAACAAGCTCCTGGTGACGGCGGACAGCACCGTGACCGGCGCCAAGTGGGACAGACTGCAGTCCACCGTGCGCGAGCTCGGCTCCGGCATGGCCACCCTCAAGAAGTCCTCCGGGACCTTCAAGCCGTTCGTCTCCGGAGGCGACGCCATCTTCGCGGGCGGCTCGCGCTGCTCCCTCGGGTTCAACGTCACCGCGGGCGACGGCTCCCCGGCCTTCCTGACGGCCGGCCACTGCACCCTCGGCGGCAACGAGTGGTCCGACACCCAGGGCGGCCAGCCGATCGCCACGGTCGACCAGGCCACCTTCCCCGGCAACGGTGACTTCGCACTCGTGAAGTACGACGACCCGGCGACCGAGGCCCCCAGTGAGGTCAACACCGGAGACCAGACGGTCCAGATCACCGAGGCCGCCGAGGCGACCGTCGGGCAGCAGGTCTTCCGGATGGGCAGCACCACCGGGCTCAACGACGGCCAGGTCCTCGGCCTCGACGCCACGGTGAACTACCCGGAGGGCACCGTCACGGGCCTCATCCAGACGGACGTCTGCGCCGAGCCCGGCGACAGCGGCGGCTCGCTGTTCACCCAGGACGGTCTCGCGATCGGCCTGACCTCCGGTGGCAGCGGCGACTGCACGGCCGGCGGGGAGACGTTCTTCCAGCCCGTGACCACGGCCCTGGAGGCGGTCGGCGCGACCCTCGGCGCGGGCGGTGCCGCGGGCGGCGGCGCCGGTGACGAGGCCGGCGCGGGCCAGGAAGCCGGCGCGGGCGACGAAGCGGGCGCGGGTGCGGGCGACGAGGCCGGTGCCGGTGACGAGGCCGGCGCGGGTGCCGGGCAGGAAGCCGGTGCCGGTGAGGGAGCCGGTGCCGGTGCCGGTGAGCAGGCCGGAGGCGACGAAGCGGGTGCCGGAGCCGGAGAGGACGCCGGTGCCGGTCACGACGCGGGGCAGAATGTCGAGGACAACTCCGGCCTGACCGAGTCCCGCTGACGCCTTCTCACGCCGTCGGCAGCCGGTCCGACACCACCGGCCCGATACGGCCGGCCCGGTCCCGCCTCCTTCCCGGCGGGACCGGGCCGGCCGCCGGCGTTCGCGGCCGTCCCCTGACGGACTCGGTCGGCCGGTGGCGGTCGGGCCGGGCTTCCGGACGGAGGGCCGCTCTCGCGGCGGGCGGGCTTCCCGCCCTACCCGAGGGCCCTGATCAGCAGCAGGGCGATGTCGTCGAGCCGCTCCTCCCCGTCGGTGCGGTGCCGTTCCTGGTGGACGAGGCTGTCGGCCAGTTCGTCCAGCGGCCGGTCACCCGCGTCGGCCAGCCGTCGGCCCAGATCGGCGAGGGCCTCCTCGAAGTCCGTGCCGGGCGACTCGACCAGGCCGTCCGTATAGAGGACGAGCAGTGAGCCGGGTGCCAGGGCGACCTCCGTCGTCGGATACACCGCAGAGGCGTCGATGCCCAGCAGCGGGCCGCCCGCCAGGTCGAGGACGCGCACCCGGCCGTCCGGCCGTCTCAGCAGCGGCGGGGGGTGCCCCGCACGGGACATCACGGCCCGCCCGTGCGCCGGGTCGAGCCGCAGGTACAGGCAGCTGGTGAACAGGTCGGACCCCAGGTCGAGCAGCAGCCGGTTGGTGCTGCTCATGACCTCCTCGGGAGCCTGCCCCACCGTCGTGTAGGCGCGCACCGCCGTGCGGACCTGTCCCATCAGCCCCGCGGCCGTCACGTTGTGGCCCTGCACGTCCCCGATCACCGCCGCCGCCGTGCCCCGGCTGCCCACGAGGTCGTAGAAGTCACCGCCGATGTCCATGCCCTGGGTGGCCGGCACGTAACGGCCCACCGCCTCGATGCCGGGCAGCGACGGCAGGGAGTGCGGCAGCAGCGCCTCCTGCAAGCCGTGCGCGAGGCGGTGCTTGGCGTCGTAGAGCAGCGCCCGCTCCAGCGCCTGGGCGATCAGCCCGGCCATGCTGGTCATCACCGCCCGCTCCTCCGTCGGGAACGGGTGCGGCTCGGCGTAGGACAGGACGCAGGTCCCCACGGGGCGGCCCTGGGCGATGAGCGGCAGGAAGGCCCAGGCCGCGAACCCGTCCGGGGTGGCCTGCCGCGCCGGGTACAGGCGCTCCAGCTGCTCCTGCGATTCGAAGAACGCGGGCACGCCCGTGCGCAGCACCTGTGTGCCGGGTGTCGGCTCGGTCAGGGGCATCCCGTCGAAGCGTTCCACCACGTGCGGGTCCCGGTACCCGCGATGCCCCAGCACCTGGAGCCGGTTCGCCCGGGAGCCCAGCATCACCAGGGCCTGGCTGCCCACCGCCGGGGCGATCTCGTCCGCGACCAGCTGCACCACGTCCTGCACCCCCACCGCCTCGGTGAGGGCGCCGGCCAGATCCAGCACCTGCGAGATGGTGACCAGTCGCGAGGGGGTCCCGTCGGGCGGGGGAGTGGTCCGGTTCATCCGGGACACGGCACGGGACCTCGTGATGCGCACGCTCAGGCCCGTCGTGCTCGGGTACAGCCGGAACGACAGCCACTCGCCGGGCGGGCGCAGCGCCACGAACGACGTGACGTGCTGGCTCAGCAGTGCGGCCCGGTAACGGTCCTCGTACACCGGGTCGTTGAGCCACGGCACCGACGCCCACAGCTGGGTGCCCAGCAGCCGGCTGACGGGGACGTTCAGCAGCTCGCCCGCCGCCGCGTTGACGAAGCCGATCCGCCCGTGCAGGTCCAGGGAGACCAGCCCGTAGGGCAGCCGGCTCACCATCCGGGCCGCCTCGACCGTGCCCAGCGTGCCGGCCATGCCGCCGACGAGGGGAGAGGCGAGCAGATCGGCCTCGGGGTGCGGCGGGATGCTGTGCTCGGCCGCCCGCTCCAGCCGGACCGCCAGCCGCCCGCAGGCCGCGGTCAGGTGCTCGCGTTCGTGATCGGACAGCTCCGCCGGGTGCGCGCCCGGCCAGGTCACGAAGACCGCGCCGTAGACGGTGGTCTCGGTGGCGACGGGCACGGCGGCCAGGGCGAACGGATAGGGCAGCACCACGGCGATCCGCGGATAGAGGCGGGCCATCTGCTCCTCGCCGCCGACCCACACCAGCCGCCGTTCGCGCGCCGCGTCGGCGACCGGGATCGGCGCGCTCAGACCGACCCGCTCCCAGGGCGCCGCGAACGCCCGCGGCAGGCCGGCCATCACCGCCATCTCCAGCACCGGCTGGTCCGGCGCCATCAGATAGACCGCGCCGGAGTGGGCGTGCACCTCGTCCATCATCGACGCCAGCGCCAGCGAGAGCAGGGGACGGCCGACCGGCGTCCTGGCGGCTGCCGGCGCCTGTGCGGACGACTGCCCGTCGGACACGCCGACCACCTCCTCGCACGGCCGCGCGACCGGGTCCAGGAACAAATCTCCCCCCTGACGGCCCGTCCCGCACGACGAGCGGCCCCGTGACGGGCCTGGTCACCCTCGGTCACGGGCGCCAGCCACGGACCGTGCCCGATCACTCACGCCTGTCACGGGAACACCGTGCGGAACGCAAGGTGTCACGTCATGTTCGGTTTCTTTCGAGCGTCCGCCCCGGTGCCGGTCCACGGAACGCCCACAGGGGCTGCGCAGGTGTCTCATTAGCGCTGTAATGGCCAACGTGGTCAGTCAGGGCGCCCGAGAGCGCGGAACGCGAACGCTGCGTGCCGAAGGTGCCCTCAAGGCGATCGCGGTCGATCACGAGGCGCCCGACCGGCTGCGCCGGGTCCTCGAACAGGCCCTCGTCTTCGCCGGTGCGGTGTTCGCCGCCGTGTACGCGCCCGGCCAGGACGGCGAGCTGCTGTGCCTCATGGAGTCGGCGGGGGTCCCGAGGACGCTCTACGGGCTGCGCGACAGCTACCCGCGCGCCGGACGGTCCCCGGTCGCCGAGGCCCACCGCGCCGGACGCCCGGTGTCGCTGGGCCCGGCCGAACTCGCCGAGCACGCCCAGGCACGGCGCACGCCCTTCGGGGAATTCTTCCTCACGGCCCTGCCCGTGCAGGGGGACGGCGGCTGCCTGCTGGCGGTGACCGAACGCCCCGGGGGATTCGCCGACGACGACCTCAGCTGCCTGGAACTCATCTCCGAGGCGGTCGCCTTCACCGCGCCGCCCACGCCCGCCGAGGCCGGTGACCTGCCCCCGAGCGCCTTCAGCCTCGCCATGGACACCGGCCGGGTCCGGATCGGCGACGACCTGCTGGAGCTGTTCGGACTGGACCCCGTGGAGTTCGACGGCCGGATCGAGACGCTGCTCAGCCTGACCGTGCCCGAGGACCTGCCCTCGCTGATGTCCGTGGTGGAGGCCGACCACATGTCCATCGGCGACCGGGAGCTGGAGTTCCGGGTGCTCCAGCCCGCCGGGCCGCCGAAGTGGCTCCGGCTGCGCGGACGCCTCCTGCCCGGCGGTGAGGGGCGCCCGGCCCGGCTCGTGGGCACGGTCGTCGACGTCTCCACCCTGCGCTCCGACGTCACCGACGTGGCCCGCGTCCAGCGCCTGGCCGCCGCGCTGGCCACCGCCGTCACCGTCCGCGACGTGGGCAAGGCCGTGGTCGCCGCGCTGCGCAGGCCGCTCAGGGCGGACCGGATCGCGCTCGCCGAGCTGGAGAGCGAACGGCTCGTCGTCACCGTCCTCGACCCGCCCGAACCCGAGGCCTGGCCCGAGCTGTGGCGGTCGGAGTGGCGCACCGAGTGGCCCGACGCGCCCGTGCGCGCCATGCCGACCCTCGCCGCCGCCCTGCGCGAGGGCAGGGCCCGCATCTGGCCCGCCGGCAGCCCCCTGGAACGCGCCCTGGCCGAAGTGGGCCCCGGCGGCCTCGCCGTCCTGCCGCTGCCCGCCGGGAACCGCATGGCCGGCGCCTGCCTGATCGGCTGGGACACCCCGCACGACTTCGGCACCGACGAACGCGCCCTGCTCACCGCCTGCGCGGGCCTGGCCGGACAGGCCCTGGTGCGCGCCCGGGCCTTCGACGCCGAGCACGAACTCGTCGGCATGCTCCAGCGCCAGCTGCTGCCCCGCAGCCTGCCCCGGCTGCCCGGCGCGGTGGCCGTCGCCCGCTACCTGCCGAGCACGGCCGGGCTCGAGCTCGGCGGCGACTGGTACGACGTCATCCCGCTGCCCGACCATCACGTCGCCCTCGTCATCGGCGACGTGCAGGGCCACAGCGCCGGCGCCGCCACCCTCATGGGCCAGATGCGCACCGCCCTGCGCGCCTACGCGGTGGAGGGCCACCCGCCGGACGTGGTCGTCGCGCACGCCAACCGGCTGCTGACGGACATGGACAGCGATCTCTTCGCGACCTGCTGCTACGTCGACGTCGACCTGGAGGAGGGCGCGGCCTGGTGCGTGCGCGCGGGACATCTGCCGCCGGTGCTGCGCTATCCGGACGGCCGCACCGAGATCGCGGAGGCCGAGGGCGGGCCGCCCCTCGGCGTCGTCACCCGGGCCGACTTCCCCATGAGCCCGCTCCGGCTCCCGCCCGGCACCATGATCGCCCTGGCCACGGACGGGCTCGTCGAGACGCCCGACTCCGACATCGACGAAGGCATGGCCCACCTCGCCCGGCGGCTGGCCGACGCCGCCCCGGCCGACATGGGCCTCGTCGCCGACGGCCTCCTGGGCGACGCCCCGCGCACCGACGACGTCGCCCTGCTCCTCCTGCGCTACGACGGCATGGAACTGCGCCCGCTCAGGGAGAGCTGGACGGTCTGGCGCGTGCCCCAGGCCGTCGGCCACGCCCGCCGCTTCGCCCGGCGCACCCTGCGCTCCTGGGGCGTCACCGTGGACCACGACGCCGCGCTCCTGGTCGTCTCCGAACTCGTCACCAACGCCCTGGTGCACACCGACGGCCAGGTCCGGATGGACCTCACCCTCGTCAACGACCGGCTGCGCATCGCCGTCGCCGACGCCTCCCCGCGCTCACCTGTCCGGCCCACCAGCATCGGCTGGGAGGCCACCGGCGGCCGGGGCATCCTGCTCGTCGAGGCACTCACCGCGACCTGGGGCACCCTGCCGGTCAGCGGCGGCAAGCAGGTGTGGGCGGAGCTGACGCTCGGCCGCTGAACGGCCGGACCGGTCCGGCGGCGCCCGCGGCTCAGCCCAGCCGCTTCAGCAGCTCCTGGGCCAGCGGGGCCGAGGACGCCGGGTTCTGGCCCGTGACCAGGTTGCGGTCGGTGACCACGTGCGGGGCCCACGGCTCCCCGGCCCGCACCCGCACACCGGCCTCGGTGAGACGGTCCTGGAGCAGCCACGGGGCGCGGTCGGCGAGGCCGCCCTGGATCTCCTCGGCGTTGGTGAACGCCGCGACCTCGTAACCGGCGAAGACGTTGGTGCCCTCGGCCCCGACGGCGGCCAGCAGCGCGGCCGGCCCGTGGCAGACGACGCCCAGCGGCCTGCCCGACTCCAGGGCCCGGGCCAGCAGCCGGCCGGAGTCGGCGTTCACGGCGAGGTCTTCCATCGGGCCGTGGCCGCCGGGGTAGAAGACGGCCGCGTAGTCGTCCAGCCGGACGTCCTCGAGCCGGACGGGACGCCGCAGCTCGGTGAAGGACTCCAGCGCCTTCGCGATCCGGTCGGCGTTCTCCTGCCCCCCGTTCACCTCGGGAGCCAGGGAGGCCCGGTCGACGGTGGGCTCGACGCCGCCGGGCGTGGCCACCACGACCTCGTGCCCGGCGGCCCGGAACGCCTCGTACGGGGCGACGGCCTCCTCGGCCCAGAAGCCGGTGGGGTGCCCGGTGCCGTCGGCCAGGGTCCAGGTGTCGGCGCCGGTGACGACGAAGAGGATCTTCGACATGGTGGATGCATCTCCATGGGGACGAGCCGCGGTCGGACAGCGGCGGTGACAGGGACGACCACGACCGTAGGCGCCCGGACCGCCGGTTTTCCAATGACAGGGGCAATGGCAGCCATAGGAATTCCAATGGCTGGACCGGGTAGGGTCGGATCACGTGAGGCCCCTTGACCCGCTCGGCGCGACCGGCGCACCCGCGCAGCCCGACCTGAACCTGCTGCGCACCTTCCTGGCGGTCTACCGGTCCGGTTCCTTCACGGCCGCCGCGCAGCTGCTGGGCCTGTCCCAGCCGACCGTCACCACGCAGATCCGCTCACTGGAACGGCAGACCCGCCGTGAACTGTTCGAACGACTGCCGCGCGGTGTCGCCCCGACGGCCGTGGCGGACGAACTCGCGGCCCGGGTCGCGGCCCCTCTCGACGCGCTCGCCGAGGCCACCGGCCACGGCCCCCGGGCGGAGTCACGCGCCGAGCCGGTCCACCTGGCCGGGCCCGCCGAACTGCTGTCCACCCGGGCCCTGCCCGCCCTCGCCCCGCTCGTCACCGAGGGCGTACGGCTGCGCGTCGCCACGGGGCTGACCGAGCCCCTGCTCGACGAACTGCGCGCGGGCCGCCACGACCTGGTGATCGCCACCACCCGGCCCCGCGGCCGCACCCTGCCGGCGGTGCCGCTGACCGACGAGGAGTTCGTCCTGGTCGCCGCCCCCGCCTGGGCCGAGCGGATCGCGAAGCGCCCGGCGGCCGACACCCCCGCCGCGCTGCACGACGTCCCGCTGATCACCTACGCCGAAGACCTGCCCATCGTGCGCCGCTACTGGCGGCACGTGTTCGGCCGGCGACTGAACTGCCGCGCCGCCGTCTCGGTGCCGGACCTGAGGGCCGTCCTGGCCCTGGTCACGGCCGGCGCCGGCTTCAGTGTGCTGCCGCGCTACCTGTGCGCCGGGGAACTGGCGTCGGGCGCCCTGGTCCTCCTCGACGCCCCGCAGGACGCGCCGATCAACACCGGCTTCCTCGTCCAGCGGCCCGGCACCTCGGACAACCCTCACGTCGCCCTCGTCCGCGACCGTCTGCTGGAGGCCGGGCGCACCTGGTGACACCGCGGCCCGGCCGGGTACCCGTGGCGGCGCAGAACGGAGAATCCGCCACGAGCCGAAGGAAGAGGAACGTCATGGCTCAGCACGTCCGCGACATCATGACCGGCGACCCGGTCACCGTCGGGCCGCAGACCTCCGTCGCCGAGGTGGCGCGCATCATGCGCGACGAGGACCTCGGAGTCGTCCTGGTCACGGACGGCGACGACCTGCGCGGCCTGGTCACCGACCGGGACCTCGTGGTCCGGTCCATCAGCCGGGGCGGCGACCCGGAGCAGACCACCGTGGCCGGTGCGTGCAGCGACGACCTGGTCACCGTCGGCCCCGACGAGGACCTGGGGCACGCGGTGGAACTGATGCGCGAGCACTCGGTGCGCCGCATCCCGGTCGTCGATCACGGGCACCCCGTGGGCATCGTCTCCCTGGGCGACCTGGCCATGGAGCGCGACCCGGAGTCGGCGCTCGGCGACATCAGCGCCGCGCGCCCCAACGCCTGACAGCGGCACCCACCCGCACGGTCCCGCGCACCCCGTCGTGCGCGGGACCGTCGTGCGTCCTGCAACACCGGGCCCCGGGAGCGGAGTTCGGGACCGCGGCGCGGACGCTCCGGTCCGGGTTTGTTCGGATTTTCACTGGGGACTCGAACACGAGCGCAAGCAGAAGGAAGATGATGAGTCGTGGAGTCCATGGACACCAGTGAGAAGCCCGTCGTCCGTCAGCACGAGACCGGCTGGTCGAAGGCGCGCCGTCTGCGCGGAAAGGCCGCGCTGCGGACCTGCCTCCCCGCCGTCGGGGACCGGGGCACCCCCGGGGCGGTGAGCTCCGGGCCGGAGTGGAACATCGTCCGGGGTGAGGACTGACCCCTCCCCGCGGAACAGTGCGATGACGATCCGAGCAACTGCGCACGTCGACAACTGAAAGAAGTGATGTTCACATCCGCCGGTTCACGACTAAGGTGAACCGAATGAAGGCTCTCGTGCTGTCCGGCGGCGCAGGAACACGGTTGAGGCCGATCACCCACACGTCGGCCAAGCAACTGGTGCCCGTGGCCAACAAGCCCGTGCTGTTCTACGGGTTGGAGTCGATCGCCGAGGCCGGCATCACCGACGTGGGCATGATCGTCGGGGAGACGGCCGAGGAGATCGAGGAAGCGGTGGGGGACGGGTCGGCGTTCGGCCTGAAGATCACCTACATCCCCCAGGAGCGGCCCCTCGGGCTGGCCCACGCGGTGCTGATCGCCCGTGACTACCTCGGCGACGACGACTTCGTGATGTACCTCGGCGACAACTTCATCGTCGGCGGCATCACGGGCCTCGTCGACGAGTTCCGCAGCCATCGGCCCGACGCCCAGATCCTGCTCACGCGCGTGGCCGACCCCCGCGCCTTCGGAGTCGCCGAACTCGACCCGTCCGGCCAGGTGATCGGCCTGGAGGAGAAGCCCGACCAGCCCAAGAGCGACCTCGCGCTGGTCGGCGTCTACATGTTCACGCCCCTCGTCCACGAGGCGGTCCGCGCCATCGAACCGTCCTGGCGCGGCGAACTGGAGATCACCCACGCCATCCAGCACCTGATCGACACCGGCGCCGACGTGCGCTCCACGGTCGTCAAGGGCTACTGGAAGGACACCGGCAACGTCGGTGACATGCTCGAGGTGAACCGCACGGTCCTCGAAGTCGTGGAGCGCCGCATCGACGGCGAGGTGGACGACACCTCGGAGACCATCGGGCGCGTGGTGCTCGAAGAGGGGGCGCGGATCGTCAACTCCCGGGTCGTGGGGCCCGTCGTCATCGGCTCGGGCACCGTCGTCAGCAACTCCTACGTCGGCCCCTTCACCTCCGTCGCCGAGAACTGCCGCATCACCGACAGCGAGCTGGAGTTCTCGATAGTGCTGCGGGACTCCTCGATCCAGGGAGTCGGCCGCATCGAGGCCTCGCTGATCGGCCGCCACGTCGAGGTGACCCCCGCGCCCAGCGTCCCCAGCGCCCACCGCTTCGTCCTCGGAGATCACAGCAAGGTGCAGATCACTTCATGAACCTCCTCGTCACCGGCGCCGCCGGGTTCATCGGCTCCCGCTACGTCCGCGCACTGCTCGCCTCGGACGCGCCCGACGCGCCGCGCATCACCGTGCTGGACAAGCTCACCTACGCCGGCACCCTCGACAACCTCGAACTGACCCACCCGCGGCTGGAGTTCGTCCAGGGCGACATCTGCGACGCCGAGCTGGTCGACAAGCTGATGGCGAGCGCGGACCAGGTCGTGCACTTCGCCGCCGAATCCCATGTGGACCGCTCCATCACGGGCGCCGCCGACTTCGTCCGCACCAACGTCCTCGGCACCCAGACCCTGCTGGACGCCGCCCTGCGCTACGGCGTGGGCCCCTTCGTGCACGTCTCCACCGACGAGGTGTACGGCTCCATCGAGTCCGGCTCGTGGCCGGAGGACCACCCGCTGCAACCGAACTCGCCGTACTCGGCGTCCAAGGCCTCCTCCGACCTGCTCGCGCTGGCCTACCACCGCACCCACGGCCTGGACGTGCGCGTCACGCGCTGCTCCAACAACTACGGCCCGCACCAGTTCCCCGAGAAGGTCATCCCGCTGTTCGTCACCAACCTCCTCGACGGCCACAAGGTGCCGCTGTACGGCGAGGGCCGCAACGTCCGCGACTGGCTGCACGTCGACGACCACTGCCAGGGCGTCGACCTCGCCCGCACGAAGGGCCGGCCCGGCGAGGTCTACAACATCGGCGGCGGCACCGAGCTGACCAACAAGGAGCTCACCGGTCTCCTGCTTCAGGCCTGCGGAGCGGACTGGGACCGCGTGGAGTACGTCGAGGACCGCAAGGGACACGACCTGCGCTATTCCGTGGACTGTTCCAAGGCCCGTGACGAACTCGGCTACGAACCCCGCCACGACTTCACCACCGGCCTCGCCGAGACCGTCGCCTGGTACCGCGACAACCGGGCCTGGTGGGAGCCCCTGAAGCGGCGCGTCGCCCAGGAGCGGGCATGACGTGGCTGATCACCGGGGCCGGCGGGATGCTCGGCCGTGACGTCGTCGAGGAACTGACGAGCCGCGGGGAGAGCGTCGTCGGCCTCGACCGCGCTGCCCTGGACATCACGGACCGGGCGGCCGTCGACGCCGCCGTGCGGGAGCACCGCCCCGGCCTCGTCGTGAACTGCGCCGCGTACACCGCCGTCGACGACGCCGAGACCGACGAGGCCCGCGCCCTGGAGATCAACGGCGACGGCCCGCGGGTGCTGGCCCGCTCCTGCGCCGCGCACGGAGCCCGCCTGATCCACGTCTCCACGGACTACGTCTTCTCCGGCGAGGCCCGCACCACCCCCTACCCGGAGGACCACCCCACGGGCCCGCGCACCGCCTACGGCCGCACCAAGCTGGCCGGGGAGCGGGCCGTGCTGGAGGAACTGCCCGGCGCCGGCGCCGTCGTACGCACGGCCTGGCTCTACGGCGCCCACGGCCGGAGCTTCGTACGGACGATGATCGAGCTGGAGTCCCGTCGCGACACCCTCGACGTCGTGGACGACCAGCGCGGGCAGCCCACCTGGAGCGCCGACGTCGCCGAGCGCATCGCCGACCTCGGCCCCCGGCTCGGCCCCGGCGCGCACGGCGTCTTCCATGCCACCAGCTCCGGCGAGGCCACCTGGTACGACCTCGCCCGCGAGGTGTTCTCCCTCATCGGCGCCGACCCGGACCGGGTGCGCCCCACCAGCAGCGCGGCCTTCCCGCGGCCCGCGCCCCGCCCGGCGTACAGCGCCCTCGCACACCGCCGGTGGCAGGAGATCGGCCTGCCGCCGCCGCGCGACTGGCGCTCCGCCCTGCACGAAGCACTGCCCCGCATCCGCAAGGAAGGTCTTCCTCGTGAAACGCCATGAGTTCCTCCGGGAACTGCACAAGGTCAGCGCCAATCGCAACTACCTGGAGATCGGCGTCAACGACGGGCGCAGCCTGACGTTGTCCCGCGTCCCCAGCATCGCGATCGACCCCGCCTTCAAGGTGGTCTCGGAGCTGCGGTGCGACGTCCACCTGGTGAAGGCCACCAGTGACGACTTCTTCGCGCGCGACAACCCCCTCCAGCACCTCAAGGGCGGCCGTCACCCGCTGCGCAACCTGCGCCGCGGCCGCAGCCCCATCGGCTACTGGCGCCGCACGACGCTGGACCTGTCCTTCATCGACGGCATGCACCTGTTCGAGTTCGCGCTGCGCGACTTCATGAACGTCGAGAAGTACTCGGACTGGGGCAGTGTGATTGTCCTCGACGACATGCTGCCGCGCAGCATCGACGAGGCGGCCCGGGACCGGCACACCAACGCCTGGACCGGCGACGTCTACAAGATCACCGAGGTGCTGGCGCGCTACCGCCCCGACCTGGTCACGGTGCAGGTGGACACCGCGCCCACCGGCCAGCTGGTCGTCTTCGGCGCCGACCCGGACAACCGGGTCCTGCACGACAAGTACGACGAGATCATGGCCGAGTACAAGGTCCCCGACCCGCAGAAGGTGCCCGAGGCGATCCTGGAGCGGGCCGGCGCGGTCCGCCCCGAAGCCCTGCTCGAAGCGGGGTTCTGGCGTCCCCTCGCCCAGGCCCGCAACCGCGGCCTGCCCCGGTCCGTGGGCTGGGAGCCGCTGCGCAAGGCCCTCCAGCAGGTCGGTGTGAGCCGCTGAACGACGGCGCCGGCCACCGCCCGGGGGCGGCCGGCGCCATGGCCTTCCCGGCCGCACGAAACGCAGGCCCGGACGCCGCTCGCGTCCGGGCCTGCGGTGTGTCCGGCGTCGGCTGAGGGCTACGCCCCCTGTCCGCCGCGCAGTTGCTCGTAGTACGCCAGGCAGGCCTCGTACGACGGGAGCAGTCCGCGCCGCTCCGCCTCCGCGAGGGTCGGGGCCTGTTCGTCCTTCGGGGACAGCAGCGGGGTGATGCCCTCGGGCCACTCGATCCCCAGGGCCGGGTCGAGCGGGTGGATGCCGTGTTCACGGTCCGGGGCGTAGCCCTCGGAGCACAGGTAGACCACCGTCGCGTCGTCCGTGAGGGCCATGAAGGCATGACCGAGGCCCTCCGCCAGGAACATCGCGTGCCGTGTGTCGTCGTCGAGCCGTACGGCCTCCCACGCCCCGTAGGTGGGGGAGCCCACGCGGATGTCGACCACCACGTCCAGTACGGCACCGCGGACACACGTGACGTACTTGGCCTGGCTGGGCGGCACGTCCGCGAAGTGCACGCCCCGCAGTACACCCCGCTTGGAGACCGAGCAGTTGGCCTGCGCAAGGGACAGGTCGCGGCCCGTCGCCTCGCGGAACTCCGCACCGCGGTACCACTCGTGGAAGCTGCCCCGGTCGTCCGGGAAGACCTTGGGCTCCAGAACCCAGGCGCCCTCTATCCCCAGGGGTCGCATGCCCTCACCGTCCTCCGTTCCTGATACGGGAATCGACCTTCCGGCGCGCGGCACGCAGCACCCGTCGCGCCCGCCGGGCCAGTCGCAGCGCCACGCCCGGTCCCGGCACCGGCGTCACCAGCACGCTCCCGCCACCGGCCCGCAGCGCGAACGGCAGACCGGCGAAGCGGGCCTGCTCGGCACCCGGGTTCAGGCACACGGCCACCCGCCAGACATCGCCCGACAGCTCCTGCTCGGCGGGCAGATCGGCGGCCAGCACCGAACCCGGCCGGTCATCGCGGGGGGAGAGGGTGCCGGGCGTCTCCAGGATGCGGCGGGAGGAGACGAACCTCAGCCGCACCCGGGTCTCGCCCGGGACGTGCACCGGCAGCAGGACCCGGAACCGGCCCTCGGAGACGGTGACGTCCCCCAGCTGCACACGGCCGAGCCCGAGCCGCTTGCCGTGCGCGCCGAGCTCCAGGGAGAGGTTGCCGTGCGGTGCCGTCCAGTACGGCAGGACGGGGCGGTCGCCGACCACTCCCGCACCCGGCGTGGAGCGGTCCTCGGGCGGCACCGGGCCCAGCCGGCACTCCTTGGTCCAGCCGCCCGACTTCACCCGGACGAGTGCGTCCCAGGCGCCGTCACGCGGCAGGGCGGCCGGGTCGACGGTGGCGGTGGCCCGCAGGACCAGCCGGACCTCCTCGCCGTCCCCGACGGGCACGCTCTCGCGCGTGAACCGCACCGGCTGGAAGTACTGGGCGGCGCTGGAGCGCTCCCGCAGCAGCAGGTCGGCGGTGGCCTGTCCGAACCGCGCGGCGGTCTCCGAGGCCACCCAGCGCACCGCCGCGGGCACGTCCTTCGGCACATCCGTCAGCGGCGTGGACTCGGCGGCGGCGGGGAACGGCATCGGCTCGCCGCCGGACAGGTACTCGGCGGTGAAGCCGATGGTGAGGGAGCCGTCGCGCCACTCGATGTCCCCGGGGGTCGCCTTGGGGGCGACACCCGCCTCCCACTCCGCGAAGGCCACCACGTCGTCGTACCGGTCGGCCGCCGTCAGCGCGGCGATGACCTGCTGTGTCGGCTGAAGACCGGCGGCCACCCCCGGCCCGAACCGCTCGACGACGACCTTGTGGATCTCCCTGAACAGCTCCCTGCGGTAGTCGTCGGGCAGGTTCAGCAAGCGCCGCGCCCGCAGCCGCTCGACCATCTCCACGCGCAGCCAGCGCCGGAACAGCCGGTCGCGCACCGGACCGGGCTCCGTGTACCGCTCCACGACGTCGAGAGCCTCGCGGAGGTTCGCGAAGTAGCCGACCGGGTCGAAGCGCTCGAAGCCGGCGTTGGAACCGTCCTCGCGCCGGAGGTGGTAGTAGCAGACGTAGTCGCTGAGCACGGAGACGTTCTCCGCGCGCAGGTACGCCTCGGCGATGAAGACGTGGTCCTCCAGGCGCCGCCTGCCCTCGGGGAAACGCAGACCGATGCGGTCCAGGAAGGCCCGGCGGACCATCTTGTGCGGGGTGAGGCTGTCGATGAGCGGGGTGTTCTCGACGGTGGCGCGCGGGTGGTTGCGGCGGAACAGCTCCACCGGCACCCCGCGGCCCTTGCCGGCCATCTTGCCGACGATCACGTCGGCGCCGTTGGCCACGCCGTAGTCGTACATCCGCTCCAGGGCCTCGTCCCCCAGGTAGTCGTCGTTGTCGACGAACATCACGAACTCGCCGCGGGAGGCCTCGATGCCGACGTTGCGGGGCTTGCCCGACCAGCCGGAGTTCTCCTGGTGGATGACCCTCATCCGGGGGTCCTCGGCGGCGAGCCGGTCGAGCCGGGCCGGGGTCTCGTCGGTCGAGCCGTCGTCGACGAAGATCACCTCGAACTCGTCGGGAGGCAGCGACTGCCGCTGCAGCGAGGAGATGCAGTCCTCGATGTAGATCCCCGGGTTGTACACGGGGACGATGACGCTGACCTTGACCGGCATCGGGTTTCCGGGCCCCTTCGGGTCGCTCGCCGTAGACGTCCTGTTGTACTGCGTGTTGCCCGATGCTAACCCGCTCGGCGAGCTCGCCTCACCTTTCGAGACCTCGCCGTGATCATCTCGGCGGCACGGCAACTGAGCTGCACTGTCTGTCTGTTCGCGGTCAAGCGGGTCGGAGGCGGCAGCGTGCGGCGGCGCCTAGGCTGAGGAGGTGCGCCTGCTTTTCATGTCGGATACTCACCTGCCCAGGCGGGCCAGGGAACTGCCCGCCCCGCTGCTCGCCGAACTCCCACGCGCCGACGTGGTGTTCCACGCCGGGGACTGGGTCGACGCGGCCACCCTCGATCTGCTGGAGGCCCGCAGTCGCAGGCTCGTCGCCGTGTACGGCAACAACGACGGGCCGGAGCTGCGCGCCCGGCTGCCCGAGGTGGCGTACGCCGAACTGGGCGGGGTGCGGTTCGGCGTGATCCACGAGACCGGCGCCAAGCAGGGCCGGGAGCAGCGGTGCGCCGCCCGCTTCCCCGGCCTGGACGTGCTGGTCTTCGGCCACAGCCACATCCCCTGGGACACCACGGCCCCCTCCGGCCTGCGCCTGCTGAACCCGGGCTCGCCGACGGACCGCCGCCGTCAGCCCCACTGCACGTACCTGACCGCCACGGTCGCCGAGGGGCTGCTCACGGACGTGGAACTGCACCGGCTGCCGCCCCGCCCGCCGCGCTGAAACGCCCCGGCTGTGCGCGTGACATGATCGCCGCATGGGGCAGGACGACGGATACCTCCTGGACAACCGGCAGGCCGAGGCCGGTACGCGCTTCGACGCGCTGTCGGCCCTCTTCGACGCCTCGACGTTCCGGCATGTCGAGGCGGCCGGGATCGCCGAGGGGTGGCGCTGCTGGGAGGTCGGGGCCGGCGGGCCGGGCGTCGCGGCCTGGCTGCGCGAGCGCGTCGGGCCCACCGGGCGTGTGCTCGCCACGGACATCGACGTGTCCTGGACCGCCGCGGCCGCCACCGAGGGCGTCGAGGTGCTGCGGCACGACGTCGGCCGCGACGCCCCTCCGGCCGGTCCCTTCGACCTGGTGCACGCCCGGCTCGTCCTGGTCCACGTCACCGAGCGCGACGCCGCGCTGCGCGCCATGATCCAGGCGCTGCGCCCCGGCGGGGTGCTGCTGATCGAGGACGCCGACCCCGCGCTCCAGCCCCTGATCTGCCCGGATGAGCACGGTCCCGAGCAGGAGCGGGCCAACCGGCTGCGCACCGGCTTCCGCGAACTGCTGCGGCAGCGCGGCGCGGACCTCTCCTACGGACGCAGACTGCCACGGCTGCTGCGCGAGGCGGGTCTCGTGGAGGTCGAGGCCGACGCCTACTTCCCGATCACCTCGCCCGCCTGCGACGCCCTGGAGGCGGCCACCGTCCGGCAGGTACGGGACAGGCTCGTCGCCGCGGGTCTCGCCACGGACGAGGAGATCGACGCGCATCTCAGCGCCGTCGAGGCGGGACGCCTGGACCTCGCCACCTCGCCGATGATCTCGGCCTGGGGGCGCAGACCGGCGGGCGACGGCTCACGGCGGCTCAGCTAGAGTCCGCCCGCTCCTCGAACCCGGTGCTGTCGAAACCGGGCTCCAGTCGCACCCCGGTGGCGTTCAGGAAGTAGGCCACCATGTGGTACTGCCCCACCAGCAGAGTGATCTCGATCAGTTCGGCGTCGCCGAAGTGCTCGGCCAGACCCGCCCAGGTCGCGTCGGACACCCCGGCGTCACCGTGCAGCTCGTCCGCGGCGCGGATCAGGTGCCGCTGGAGGTCTGTCCAACCGGGTGCCTCAGGCCCTTCGCCGATGCGGTCGATGTCCGCGTCCGTGACGCCCGCCGCCCTGGCCAGGGGGAGGTGCCGCCCCCACTCGTACCGCGCGCCGGTGTTCCACGCGGTGCGCAGGATCAGTAACTCGCGCACCCGCGCGGGCAGGAGGCCCCTGCCGAGCAGCTGGCCGCCGAACGGCATGAACCGCTCGTACAGATCGGGATGGCGCACGAGCGTGGTGAAGATGTTCGGGATGCCGCCCTCGGGGTCGCGGGGGGCGGCGGCCAGCAGTTCCCGGGTTCGCGGGTCCCACTGCTTCTCGGGGAGCGGCTCCAGCCGCGGACGGGTGTCTCGGGCGGCTTGGTGACGCTGTGGCATGAGGGCCTCCAGTCTCCGATGGACTCGTCCCAGGAGACCGGCTGAACGCCTGCCCGTGAAGGGCCGGGAGCCGGTCGGCTCGGTTTCAGGGGGAGGCGCGCGGGTGGACCGCCCCCTCGGTCGCGGTGAGCGGCATGCCGGTGCCGCCCCAGCGCAGTGCCACGATCTCGGCGGCGACGGACACGGCCACCTCCTCGGGCGTACGGGCTCCGAGGTCGAGGCCGACCGGTGAGCGCAGCCGGGACAGCTCGCGTTCCGTGAGCCCGGCCTCGGCCAGCCGTGTCAGCCGGTCGGTGTGGGTGCGGCGGCTGCCCATCGCCCCGATGTAGGCGGCCGGACGGCGCAGCGCCTCGGTCAGCAGCGGCACGTCGAACTTGGGGTCGTGCGTCAGGACGCAGACGACCGTGCGCTCATCGGTGTGGGTCTCCCGCAGATAGCGGTGCGGCCACTGCGCGACCACCTCGACGCCCTCGGGGAAACGCCGGGGCGTCGCGAAGACCGGGCGGGCGTCGCAGACGGTGACGCGGTAGCCGAGGAAGTCACCGATACGGGCCACGGCCGCGGCGTAGTCGATCGCGCCGAACACCAGCATCCGCGGGGGCGGCGCGAAGGACTGGAGGAACACGCCTACGGAGTCCTCCCGGCGCTGCCCCTCGGGACCGTAGTGCCGCAGGTCCGTCGCGCCGACGGCGAGTTCGCCGCGGGCGTCGGCGGTCACGGCCGCGTCCAGGCCGCTCGACCCGAGCGTGCCGGTGGTCCGGTCCGGCCGGACGGCGAGCGCCGCCCCGCGCGGCGCCGGGCCGCCGGTCACCGTCGCCAGGGCGACCGGTTCACCCGCCGCGACCGAGTCCGCGAGCGCGCCGAAGGCGGGATCGCGCTCGGGCGTGACCGCCCGCACCAGCAGCGTGATCTCACCGCCGCAGGTCAGGCCGACCGCGAAGGCGTCCTCGTCGCTGTAGCCGAAGGTCTCCAGCCGGGCCTCGCCGCCCGCGGCGGCCTCCCGCGCCAGCTCGAACACCGCCCCTTCGACGCAGCCCCCGGACACACTGCCCACGACCTCCCCGTCCGGGCCCACCGCCATCGCCGCGCCCGGGTCGCGCGGCGCGCTGCGGCTGACCTGGACGACCGTCGCGAGCCCGAACGGAACGCCGGCCGCGTACCAGCGGCCGAGCACCGGGAGAACGTCACGCACGAGCCGCTCCTCTCCGTCGCGCACCCCTCCGGGTACCCCCGGCGGCGGTTAATTCCGTTGTGACCCTCCGTGCCGTTCTGCTGCACTGCACAGGAAGCGACGTCACCGAGTCCGAAGGAGCCCCGATGCGCACTGCGTGCATGTCCCCCCCAGCCAGGAACGGACCTCTCTGTGAAGGACATGACGCTTCGTGCACCTGCTCAACCTTGGAATTCTCGCCCATGTCGACGCCGGTAAGACCAGCCTGACCGAGCGGCTGCTCCATTCGGCCGGGGTGATCGACGAGATCGGCAGCGTCGACGACGGCAGCACCCGCACCGACACCCTCGCCCTGGAGCGCCGGCGCGGCATCACCATCAAGTCCGCCGTCGTCTCGTTCCCGCTCGACGGCGTGACCGTCAACCTCATCGACACCCCCGGTCACCCGGACTTCATCGCCGAGGTGGAACGGGTGCTCGGCGTGCTGGACGGTGTCGTCCTCGTGATCTCCGCCGTCGAGGGGGTGCAGGCGCAGACACGGGTGCTGATGCGGACGCTCCAGCGGCTGCGCATCCCCACCCTGCTCTTCGTCAACAAGATCGACCGCGGCGGAGCGCGCCACGAGGACCTGCTGCGGGAGATCTCGGCCCGGCTGACCCCCGCGATCGTGCCCATGGGGTCCGTCACCGGTCTCGGCACCCGCTCGGCCCGCTTCATCCCCGGGCCGGGGCCGGCCGCCGCCCTCGACGTCCTGACCGGGCAGGACGACGCCCTGCTGGCCGCGTACGTCGAGGACACCGTCACGGACGCCCTGCTGCACGGCTCCCTCGTCGCGCAGACCCGGGACGCGCTCGTCCACCCGCTCTACTTCGGCTCCGCCGCGACGGGCGCGGGGGTGGAGGCGCTCCTGTCCGGCGTCGAGACCCTGCTTCCGGCTGCCGACGGCGATGCCGGCGGTCCGGTGTCCGCCACCGTGTTCAAGATCGACCGGGGCCCGGCGGGGGAGAGGGCCGCCTACGCGCGGATGTTCTCCGGGACCCTGCGGGTGCGCGACCGGGTGCCGTTCGGAGCGGACGGTGCCGAAGGCCGGATCACCGGGATCAGCGTCTTCGGCGACGGCACGGACAGCAGGGAGGAGTCCGTCGCCGCCGGCCGGATCGCCCGTCTCACCGGGCTCGACGGCATCCGGATCGGGGACACGATCGGCGAACCCCGCAAGGCCTTCGAGCACTTCTTCGCCCCGCCCACCCTGGAGACGGTCGTCGTGCCCGGCCCGGGAGTGAACAGGGCAGCGCTCCACCTGGCGCTCACCCACCTCGCCGAGCAGGACCCGCTGATCGGCCTGCGCCACGACGAACGCCGCCAGGAAACCTCCGTCTCCTTGTACGGCGAGGTGCAGAAGGAGGTCATCCAGGCCACCCTCGTCGAGGAGTACGGCCTCGACGTCACCTTCCGTGAGACGACACCGCTGTGCGTGGAACGCCCCGTCGGCACCGGGCAGGCGGTGGAGTTCAACAAGGTGGACCCCAATCCGTTCCTCGCGACCGTAGGCCTGCGCGTCGACCCGGCACCGGTCGGCTCGGGCGTCGGCTTCCGGCTGGAGGTGGAGCTCGGATCGATGCCGTACGCGTTCTTCAGGGCCGTCGAGGACACCGTGCGGGAGACGCTCGACCAGGGGCTGCACGGCTGGCAGGTCACCGACTGCGTGATCACCATGACGCACAGCGGCTACTCGCCCCGGCAGAGCCATGCCCACCAGGGGTTCGACAAGAGCATGTCGAGCACGGGGGCCGACTTCCGCGGCGTGACGCCACTGGTGCTGATCGAGGCGCTGCGGCGGGCCGGGACGCGGGTCCACGAGCCGATGCACCGCTTCCGCATCGAGGCTCCCGCCGACACGCTCGGCGCGCTGCTGCCGGTCCTCGCCGGGCTGGCGGCCGTACCGGAGACGACCCGCAACCGGGACGACCGCTGCGTCCTGGAGGGCACCGTGCCGGCCGCCCAGGTGCACGCGCTCGAACAGCGGCTGCCGGGACTGACCCGTGGTGAGGGGGAGTTGGAGAGTTCTTTCGCCCATTACGCCCCGGTCACCCACGGCACGCCTCCTGAGCGTCCGCGCACCGATCACAACCCGCTGAACAGGAAGGAGTACTTGTTGAACGTGACACGAAGGGTGGGCGGCTGAGGTGTGGGCGTCGGCCGAGCGGGAACTTACTCCAGAGTCAGGGGTGTTGACGGTGTCCTGATATCGCCGGACTGTAGTGGACATGCCGACTATCCGAGCGCGTCTCCTGGTCGTCCTGATCGTCCTCTTCGGTTCCGTGGCGGTGGCGGGCGTCCCGCCGGCCACCGCCACGCCCCCTCCCGACGCGCTCTGGTTCGACGACCCCACCGTCACTGTGCGGGACGGCCGCTTCACCGACGCCCACGGCCGTGAGATCGTGCTGCGCGGCTACAACGTCTCCGGCGAGACCAAACTCGCCGAGAACAAGGGCCTGCCCTTCGCGTCGGTCGCCGACGCCCGCACGTCGGCGACCGCCCTGCGCGCCCTCGGCGGCGGCAACACCGTCCGCTTCCTGCTCTCCTGGGCCTACGCCGAGCCCCGGCGCGGCCAGGTGGACACCGCCTACCTGGCCGCCGCCACCGACCAGATGAAGGCCTTCCTCGACGCCGGCATCCGCGTCTACCCCGACTTCCACCAGGATCTCTACTCCCGGTACCTCTTCGACGACGACAGCTGGTACACCGGCGACGGCGCACCCCAGTGGGCGGTGGACGCCGGGAACTACCCGGACGAGTCCTGCGGGATCTGCCTCTTCTGGGGGCAGAACATCACCCAGAACGAGGCCGTGAAGCGAGCCGCCCACGACTTCTGGCACAACGCGCACGGCGTGCAGGACGCCTTCCTCGCCACCGCCGAGAAGACCATGGCGTACGTGCGGCAGCACCTGGACGCCGACCGGTTCAAGGGCATCGCCGGCTTCGACCCCTACAACGAGCCGCACGCGGGTGCTTACGACTCGGGGCAGACCAGCCGTGCCTGGGAGAAGGACGTGCTCTGGCCGTTCTACGAGAAGTTCCGGGCCCGGATGGACGCGGCCGGCTGGCGGGACAAACCGGCCTTCGTGGAGCCCAACCTCTTCTGGAACGCCAACCTCGACTTCCAGCGTCAGGAGGGCGGCCTGCTGGACGCCGGGAATCTCGGGCCGCGCTACGTCTTCAACACCCACTTCTACGACCAGAAGGCCATCTCCGGCGTCTTCATGTGGGGCAAGGCGGCCGACGGCCAGTACGCGGGTGACTTCCGCACCGTCCGGGACCGGGCCGCCGCCGCGCAGACGGCCGCCGTGGTCAGCGAGTTCGGACACCCCCTGGCCGGATCCGTGTCCGACAAGGCGCCGACCGTCCTCAAAGCGATGTACCAGGCCCTCGACTCCCGCCTCAAGGGCGCCGACTGGTGGTCCGACCCGGGCGCCTCGGGGCCCGTGCTCTCGGGCTCGCAATGGCAGTGGGACATCTACAACGGCCGCCACCACGAACTGATGAACGGCAACCCCGACAAGGTGCTCACCACCGGCGACGCCTGGAACGACGAGGACCTGTCCGCCGTACGCCTCGACGACGCGGGCAAGCCGGTGCTGCGCCAGGACGCCCGGCTGCTGGACCGCCTCTACCCGAGCGCCACGGCCGGCGAGACCGTCGGCTTCACCTACGAGGACCGCTCCCGGGACGGCTCGGCGACCCTGACCTGGAACCCGGTCCCCGCCTCCCTGCCGAGCGTGCGGCAGCTGGTGGGATCCGGCCAGTACGGGCTGCTGCTGTGGCGCTCGGACGGCGGCCCGGCGCCCACGGAGTTGCACCTGCCGGCGAGCTTCCCCACCGCGTCCACCACGGTCGTCTCCGACCTGGACACGGTCCACGGCCCACCGGCCTACACGGCGGCGACCCCGGTCGGCGTGGCGCGGGAGCCCGGCGGCACGGGAAGCCGCCGCCTGCTGCTCACCGCGCCGGACTCGGGCGTCCTGCACTACGCGCTGGTGACCAACGGGGCGACGGCTCCCTCGGCGGAGCTGCTCGCCGAGGCCCGTTCCGAACTGACGGCGTGGGCGGCGAAGAAGGTGGACCCGAAGAGGGTCAACTAGCCGGCGGGCTCGTCCAGTCGGCCGCCACATGGCCGAGCCGGACGCGCTGCGGGTGGTCACCGACCGGCACGGACACGACCTTCTTCCCGGTGGCGAAGTCGATGGCCGTGACCTGGTCGGTGCCGCTCTCCGAGACCACGCAGGACCTGCCGTCACCACTGACCGTGGCCCAGTAGGGCTTGGAGGCGGTGACGAGCGGGCCCTCCTGGAGGGTGGCGCGGTCGACGACGGTGGCGTAGTCGTCCATGGTGCCCGCGACACACAGCTTGCGCCCGTCCGGGCTCATCGAAATGCCGTGGTGGCGCGAGTCGTTGACGAAGGTCGTGCGGTCGTCGCCGGTCGCGGGGTTCTTCGGCAGGGTCTTGGTGCGGGTGATCTTGTCGGCCTCGATGTCGTACTCGAAGAAACCGTTGAAGAAGGAGACCTGGAAGTACAGCTTCGACTCGTCGGGCGAGAAGACGGCCGGGCGGACCGCGTCGGAGTAGTCCTTGAGGCCGAGCGCGTCGAGTTGCGGGCGCATGTCGATGACCTTCACCTGCTTGAACGTCGTGGCGTCGACGACGGTGATGCGCCGGTCACCCTTCGTCCAGTCCAGCCACGGGGCGTCGGTCTGCGTGTTCACGTCCCCGATCGCCATGTTGTAGATGTACTTGCCGTCCCGCGTGAAGATGTTCTCGTGCGGCTTGTCGCCGGTACCGAACCTGCCCAGTTCCTTGCCGGAGACGATGTCCAGCACATGGACGGTGTTCGAGGTCGACGCCGACACGGCGACCCGCTTGCCGTCGGGGGAGACCGCCATGTGGTCGGATCGGTAACCGGACACGGGGAAGCGCCAGTTGAGCTTGCCGGAGGCGAGGTCGATCGAGACGACGTCGGCGAAGCTCGGCCGGGACACGACCACCGACCTCCCGTCCGGCGTGGAGTACATGTCGTCGACGAACTGGTCGTGGCCCTCGCCGACGCTGTTGCGGATCGCCATGAAGTAGATCCACTTGATCGGATCGGCGTTGATCACAGCCATCCGCTCGTCCTTGTCGGGGACGACGTCGATCCGCCCGATCTTCGCGAAGTCACCGGAGGACCGTATGACGTCGGCGGTGCCTTCCCAGTTGTTTCCCACGAACAGCACCTCGCGCAGCGCGGCGGAGGAGCCGGGGGCGGCCGCGGTGGCGGTGGCGGTCAGGGCGAGGGCTGCGGCTATGGAGCACAGGTGCCGGCGTCGGAAGACGGGCATGACTGCTCCCCTCTCTGCTGTGGGGTGAGCGGCGTGAGTGGGACATGCCAAAGCTGGGCGCGCGAAACTCTGAACACAGGTGCTTTCAGAGCGAACTTACTGCAAAGTAAGGAAGGGGCGGCTCCTCCACAAGACCGCGGGCACGACAAAATCAGTGTTCGAACGACGAAAGGAGAGCCGGTGCCGGGCAGACTCAGAGCGCCGACCGGCCGCTACGGCGGCAAGACCGCCGAGGAACGGCAGGCCGAGCGGCGCCGTCGGTTCCTCGACGCCGCCCTCCAGCTGTTCGGCGACACCCCCGGCTTCCGCTCCACCACGGTCGCGGCGCTCAGCGAGACGGCCGGGCTGTCCACGCGCCAGTTCTACGAGGAGTTCCGCACGCTCGAGGACGTCCTCGCCGCGCTGCACCTCCAGGTCAACGGCTGGGCCGAGGCGGCGGTGCTGGAGGCGGCAGTGGGCGCGGCGGACCTGCCGCTCGTCGAACGCGCCACCGCGATATTCCGCGCCTACGCCGGGAACGTCGCGGCCGATCCGCGCCGGATCCGCATCACCTTCGTGGAGATCATCGGCGTCAGCCCGCGCCTGGAGGAGCAGCGGCTCGCCCGCCGGGCCGGCTGGGTCGACCTCATCTGCGCCGAGGCCGACGCCGCCGCCGCACGCGGAGAGGCCGCCCCCCGCGACTACCGCCTCGCCGCGACGGGCTTCATCGGCAGTGTCAACGGCCTGCTGCACGACTGGAGCGCCGGCTGGGTCGACGCGACCCTCGACGAGGTCGTCGACGAACTGGTCCGGCAGTTGCTGGGGATCCTGTGGCCGCCGGGGTGGAAGCCGGAGGGGTGAGGCCGGGGACCGGGGGCTTCTCCGGTCACCGCTGACCGTTCCGTCCCCTTGCCGAGTGGGCGGTCGGCGGGGGCCGGCCACGCAGGCTCGCGTCCAGTCCAGGGCGTCGGCCGCCTGCGACTGGCGAGCAGGAACGGTCGGGGGTTGGACCGGCGGTCGGCGACGCTGGAGTACGTCGCCTGGTTCGTGGCTGACCGGGGCGGGACGGCACATCCTGGCGCAGGTCACGGAGCCGGCTGCGGCTGCCTCCTCATGCCCGGGACGGTGACGTTCACCTGCCGCCCGGCGAGCACCTCAGCAAGATCAATCTCAGCGGCGCTTTCTGTGCCTCAACATGAAGCGTGCCGCGAAGTTCAAAGGATCCCGACCGCAGTGAAGGCCGCTTCGACTGCGGCGACCTTGAAGGTCAGCTGGTTTGCGGGCAGTACTCGGAACAGAGTCCGCGCGCTGGCCACGACCGCGCGTCGGCTGTCTGTGAACTGCGAGGTTCGCGATAGGCGCTGCGTGAGGGCCAGATAGAACATGGCCGCCACCTCGGCTGGGCTCAGTTTGAGTGAGCCGTCGTCGGCCTGTGCGGTGAACAGGTGGAAGGCCGCCTTGTTGTGGATCCCGCTGTTGACGTGCACCCCGCCCCAGTCACCAGCCTGGGTGTTGGGCAGCACGCGGAACTGATCCATGTGCGCCGGCTGCCTGAACCGAGGCGGGTCCGACAGGTCACGGAACGGCTTGTCCCCGGGCAGGAGGTTCTCACCCAGCAGCCAGTCCCAGGTGCGGGGATCCTCCTTCCCTGAGTTGGCGACGATCGTTCCGAAGATGTCGGAGTAGGACTCGTTGAGGGCCCCTGACTGGAATGCGTACTCCAGACGTGAGGTGTGGTCCGTGACACCGTGGAACATCTCATGCGCCACCACATCGATATTGGCGGACAGAGAGCGTAGTTCGACTCCATGCAGCACTTGGCCATACACCATCTGCCGGCCGTCCCAGAAGGCGTTGATCCATTGCTTGAGGCCGGGACTGCTGTCGGCGACGACGCAGTTGATGGTCGACCGCATGGGACCACCTCGTCCGTCGATGTTGTCCCGCCGCAGCACCTTGCGCAGAAACTCGGATACCGCGACGGCATTGGCGTGGGCGCTGACGGCGCTCGGTGTCCAGGTCGGCGGATTGGTGATGAGGGCACCCGGCAGCCGATCACGGTCGACGGAGGGGTCACCGAAGTTGAAGCCGAAGGTTTGCACGTTGTGGATGGGGTCGTCCATGACCAGGCTTTCGCCTTGCCGTGAGACGAGGAAGGTGCGCTTGACGTCGAAGCTGTCGGTCGCCGTCTGCTCTTCACCAGTGGTCATGCTGGGTGTGCGCGGCAAGACGGATACGACGTGCCCGTCGTGAGCGTCCACCACGTAGTCGACGAACCGGGGCGGCTCGAATGTGCTTTCCTGGCCCAACTGAGACTCAACTGTGTGGTCCACGGTCACCGGCACGTCTTCGAGGATGTACACGAGCCGCCAGCGAGACGCGGTAGCGTCGAAGTAGTGGTTCAGGCGAGGAACCACACCGGCCAGGACGGGTACATAACCATGCGGCGCGGTGGCGGCGGCTGCCAGGGCGTCGCTCGCCGAGACGGTGGCGACCGGGTCGACCTCCTGGGGCTCGCCGAGAGCTGAGTCGATGCCGATCAGAGCGTTGGCCTTGTCGAGTTCTACAGTCACCAGTGAGCCGTAGACCGGGATGTCATTCAGCGTCTGACGGAACTTCACCGTGCGGGTGTCGGTGAGCGGGATCGTCTCCGTGCCGATCGTCTTGAACCGGCTGGTGACTCCGTTCGCCACCGGAGCACTGAAGGACGGCACCGTCGCGCTTGCCAGGGCCTGGTCGAGGTAGCGACGCGCCGCCATCTCAGGATCGAGGTCGCGCTCACTTTCGAGCCCCTCCGGCCTGACGCTGGGGCGTGCAGCTTGCTCCTCCTGCAATTGCGCGATGGTGCGGGACGACGACGCGTCGAATGTGTGCAACGAGAAGCTGCTCAGACCATTGTCTGCGGCTTGTTGGTTGGGCATGACCTTATTCCTTACGGAGCAGGGTGTGGGGTTTCGCGAAAAAACTCGCTTTCGACGAGGTGCAGCGTATGCAGATGCAGGGGCTGGAGCGATACCCGGAAACCGACCGGGGTTGCCATCGCCCTCTCTGCCGCGCTCTCACTCACCAACGGGCGGTGGGCGAGGGGGGCAGGGCGCTGTGCCATCAAACGCCGGGAGCCGTCCGAAGCCGATAACCTCGAGGCTCCCAGCCTGCGGGTCAGGTGAGGTTGATCGTGGACGGGCGAGGCGGTCCCGATGGATCGTCAAACAGCGACTGCGGGTCGGAGGGTGACCCGTGGTCGAGGATAATCGCGCCGGTGACCTCGCTCGACCGGACCGCGTGATCGCCGATATTCAGCATCCTCGTCCGCCGTCCAGGCCCGTGACAATTTCTCTGCCATAACGCACCTCTTCTTCCTCGGTCGAGACTGCGTCAAAACGGGCGAGTTGCGAGCGGAACTCCGTATGTCCAAATTAGGTTCAGCGCATCCGCGTCGCATCTTGAACCTGCGATCAAGGCCGTAGCGTCGATGAATTCCCCGGGCATCGCGACAGGGGATGGGTGCCGTGTGCTGCCTCCCCATGAATGTTTGACACTTCGACGATTTCACCTCTTGATGTTTGAATGGCGGATGATTTCAGTATCGCCAATTCTGAGATGCAACTGGACTGCGATGTGCTTAGCATGAAAGGCACTGTCCGAACCGCATTCGGCACCGAAGTGTCACCGCCTGCATATGCGAAAGGTTGGCAAATCATGCCGCCCAGTAGGAGCATGGCTCTGGACTCAGATAAAGATGTGGTTGGCTACACTAGATCCTCATGGTGGCAGCGTACCGTTGCGCACATAGCAGAACTCCAGTGTCAGCTCAATCGAATCAGGTCACTCAAGCCTCAAGGGCTTGCGCCACATGAAGGGGAAATCGCAGCCAAGATAGAAACGCATCTCAATGCTGCGCGGCAGGCGGCAGACCGCAAAAAGAATCTTTGGTCGATAATTTCTGGAGCTGACATCGACCGGGCGTTCGCTAATATACACCGGGCAGAAATCAAGATCCTTCGCCTCGTTCCCAAGGAAGAGCTCAGTGAATGGGGGCCATTCGTACTCGCAAACGCCCGGCAGCATTTGGGCAGCGAAGATCCCCGCCGCGACAAATTGGAGAAGCAGCTCCGTAACAACGGCCATAAGCTCACCGAAGACTTGCGTGAGCTCGCTGTCACTACGCTGCTAGCTGCGCAGATGGTAGAAGAAAAGGAGCGGGCGAAGGCTCGGAGCTTTCGAAATATATTGCTTGCGTCAGTAATAACGACAACGGTTATTTCTGGCCTGTTCATCCTTTGGGGCTTTTTGTCGCCATCCTCGATTGCGTCGAACATTTGCTTCACTCCAGACCCCGCCAAACCTAAGATCTGCCCGATCGGGCGCTCGGAAACGGGTCAGGACGTCTTGCTTGTCATGGCATTCGGATCAGGTGCGGCAGCCTTCGCGGCGGCCGTTTCCTTGAAAAGTATTCAAGGGACGTCCACCCCGTATTCAGTTCCCTTGATGCTGGTACTACTTCGAATTCCGGTCGGCGCCTTGGCTGCCCTCATGGGCCTTGTTCTGATCCATGGTGGATTTATTCCAGGTCTTTCGAATCTGGATAGCGCACCGCAGATTATTGCATGGGCAGTCCTGTTCGGAATTCTGCAAGAGAGCGTCACACGGCTGGTAGATCGACAGGGCAAGGACGTCTTGAATAACATACGTGGAGCCGAACGCGGGTTCGAGGCGAGCTCAACAAGAAAAGGATGACGAGAACCGAACTCGCGCTCCCCACGTCCAGGAGCGCGGGGCGTACAGCTCCCGGTCCACCGCCGCGTGCCCGCGCTCGCCGGCGTAGACGAGGCAGACCGCGACCTGGGAGTTCTCGATCCGTCCAGCCGTTTCGGTGTACCGGCGCTGAACCCCGACCGTGTGGCTGCCCTTCGTCACGTCGCCGGACTCGTCGACCACCAGGACCGCGGCCTCGTCATACAGGTGCTCGACGACGTAGTCGCGCACGTCACCACGGACCGCGTCGGCGTCCCAGACGGCCCGGCACAGCAGATGCTGCATGCCGTGCGGGCTGGCCTCCCCGGCCCACTCCGCGATTGTCCAGCAGTTATTCCTCGGCAGATCCGACAGCAGGCCCAGCACCAACCGCCCGGCCCGCAGCCGTCGTTCGACCCGGGCGATCCGGCCCGCGATCCGGCCCATGGCCACCTCGAACGCCTCCCGCCAACGGTCGGGATCTGTGCTGTGACCTGCGGCCACCGTCTCATCGTGACCGAAAGGCGGGCGGGTCTGTCCTAGCGGCCGGCCGTCCACTCGCGGCGGAGGAGACCGAAGACCCAGGAGTCGGAGACGTCGCCGTTGACGACGCAGTCCTCGCGGAGGGTGCCTTCGCGGACGAATCCGAGCTTCTCCAGTACCCGGGCGGACGCCACATTGCGTGTGTCGGTCTCGGCCTGGACGCGGTTGAGGTCCAGGGTGTCGAACGCCCACCGCAGGACGGCGTGCGCGGTCTCCGTGGCGTAGCCGTGGCCCCAAGCGGTGGCATCGAAGACGTAGCCCAGGGACGCGCTGCGGAAGTCTGGGTTCCAACTGGTCAGGCCGCACCAGCCGATAAACGCGCCGTTGGAGACGCGGTCGACGGCCACCCGCGCTCCCGTGCCTTCCTCCTCGATCGTCCGGCAGGTCGCGATGAAGCGCTGGGCGCGGGCCGGTTCGGTCCACGGCGGGGAGTCCCAGTAACGCAGCACGTGAGTGCTGCTGTGCAGCGCGTAGAGCGACGCCGCGTCGGCGTCGGTGAACGGCCGCAGTCGCAGGCGGGCGGTGTGCAGCTCGGGGGTGGGCAAGGTCATGGGGAGCATCCTGCCGCGTCACCCTCGCCCTCGACCATCCGTTTATCTGGACGGTTGGGGGCGCGTACGTCCGCGGCGAAGGCGGACGCTCCAGATGGGCGGTGAGTCCGCAGTGCCGTGCCGACCATCGCACCCGGCAGCAACCTCTCCGTGCCGGTGCTGCTGTCGAAACCCGTGAACATTTCGATTGCCTCTCGGATGGCGGCTGCCTCCCAAACTGGTGTACATCCGCTGCCCGTTCTCGGGTTCTGGCTCGCTTTCCGTGAAGCGCGCACGCTGAGTAAAGGCTGGTGCTCCGATCAGGTTCGGGGAAGCTGCCTGAAAATGACCAGGGCCAAAATCTTGGTGTGGTCGACAGTGCGGCGTCGTGGAAGAGACGTCGCCCCGTCTGGAGGGCCTGCTGTTACCGTCCGTCGCGGACGTGTCGGTGCTGTCGCTGGACGTGAGTCCCGAGGCAATACGCATCGACGTCTGCAGTACGGCGGCCGGGGCGGCATGCCCGGACTGTGGGAGCGAGTCGACCCGGGTGCACAGCTCTTACCTGCGGTTTCCTGCGGACGTTCCGAGTGGGGGACGTCTGGTGGTCCTCCAAGTGCGAGTCCGGCGGTTCTTCTGTCCGGAGTCTTCGTGTGCTCGGCGGACGTTCGCTGAGCAGATGCCGGGGCTGACTCGGGGGCACAGCAGGTGGATGGAGCGGTTACGGTCGACTCTCGCCGCGGTGGGACTCGCCCTCGCTGGCCGGTCCGGCGCTCGGATGGCCCAGACATTCGGGGTGTCCATCAGCCGCAGCGCGGTGTTGCGTCTGCTCAATGCATTGCCCGAACCCGAAGTTCCCGCCCCGCGGGTGGTGGGTGTTGATGAGTACGCCACACGCAAAGGACGGGTCTACGGCACGGTGCTCGTCGACGTCGAGCCCCGTCGGCCAGTCGAAATGCTGCATGACCGGGAAGCGTCCAGCCTGGCCGCATGGCTGGAGAAGCGTCCCGGGATCGAGATCCTCTGCCGGGACCGCGCGCCGTTCTTCGCGGAAGGCGCCACAGCCGGGGCACCCCAGGCGACGCAGGTCGCCGACCGCTGGCATCTGTGGCACAACCTCGGGGAGGCCGCTGAGCGGGCTGTCGCCCGCCACCGCCAGTGCCTTCGCGTCCTGGTCCCCGACCGCGAGGGGAAGGTCGATGAACCGGCGCCGCCCGAGGAGAAGGCGGACTCTCCATGGCGGAGCGAGCGGTTCGCCAACCGCGTCCGAGCCAGGCACGCCACGGTTCACGCGCTGCTGGAAGCTGGCCACACCCGCCGTTCCATCGGGCGTCAGCTCCACATGATCCACCGCACCGTCAAAAGCCTCGCCGACGCTGCGAGGCCGGAAGACCTCTTTCGCGGCCAGTGGCAGCACAACAGGACCTCCGTCCTCGACGAGTACAAGCCCTACCTGGACGAACGTTGGGACGAGGGCTGCACCAACGCCTGGGAGCTCTGGGAGGAGATCGTTCCCTTGGGCTATCGAGGCAGCTACGGCCGCGTCAGCGCCTACCTGCGAGAGAAGCGCACCTCACCACGGCCGGTCACCGCGCAACCGCCGGCACCCCGCGTGGTGACGAGATGGATCCTCAACCGACCCGAGACGCTGACCGAGATCGAACAGCTCCGGCTCAAGGCCGTCCTGGCCAACTGCCCTGAACTCGACGCCCTTACCGGTCACGTCCGGTCCTTCGCCGAAATGCTCACCGAGCGGCAGGGGGAACGGCTTCCGCAGTGGCTCGACGCCGTCCGCCAGGACGACCTTCCCAGCCTCCACACTCTCGCGGCGGGCATCGACCGAGACCGCGACGCCGTCATCGCCGGCCTGACCCTGCCCTGGAACTCCGACGTCGTCGAAGGACACGTCAACCGGATCAAGATGCTCAAGCGCCAGATGTTCGGTCGCGCTGGCTTCGCACTGGTCCGCAAGCGGATCCTCCTCGCCCCGTGACCGATGTCAGTTGCTTTTGGAACCATGTCTGCGTCCGAGACAGCCGTATCAGGAGCCATGCATGGGAACGTGGGGAGCCGGCCCGTTCGACAGCGACCTCGCCGCAGACTTCGTCGATGAACTTGCGGGACTTCCCCACCAGCAGGTCATTGACGTGCTGGGGCGGGCATTCGAGCGTGTCACCGACTCGGGAGAACGCGTCGACGGCGGAGACGGGGCCGAAGCCGTTGCCGCTGGCGCTCTCGTCGCCAGCACCCTCCCGGACAGCCCCATCGTGATCGACCTAGACGACGGCCCCAGCGAACCGCTGCCCACACTGCCAGCCTCCCTTCGCGCGTCGGCGAGACTCGCACTGGACCTGGTTCTCCAGGACGGATCAGAAATGGCAACCGGCTGGGTGGATAGCTCCGAGGCCGATCAGTGGCGCCAGGAAGTGCGACAGATCATCCAAGCACTCGAAGCACCCGATGATCACTAATCGTGACCGCTTCACGGAAGTCGTGCCAGAACCCGTACTCGTGGACAGAACCACTCCTGTCAGTCCCGGACGAGACAGAACGGGTGACCTGCCGGATCAGCGTCGCCCAGCCGTCGCCGAGCGACCACCGCGGATCCGGCTGGTTCACCACGCCGCCGAGAAGGGACTGGTAGAACCGGGACAGCTCAACGACATCGGCACAGTCCAACACCACACACTGCAGCTTCGCGATCACGAAGGGCAGCGTCTCACGACACCTGATCATGATCTACGGCTGGAGTATGAGCGCCGGCGGCTGCGGATTTGCGGGCTCCGGCCCTGCTTTAGGTGTTCCAAGCCGTCGCCGACACCACCAGCACCACCGCCACCAGCAGTGTGACCCCCAGCAGGGATCCGGCCAGCAGTCGTGCGCGCAGCCTGCGGTACCGCGCCTCGTACTCGCCGCGCAGTTCCTCTCCGCGCCGGGCCGTGCGCTGCCAGGAGGTCCGGGCCAGGGTCAGATGCTCCGCCGCGAACAGCGCCTCCATCTCCGCCCGTCGGGTCTCCGGGAGCCAGTCCAGCCCGGCCATCACTCGGGCCGCGGCCCTGCGAGCCTCCTCGCGTGCCGCTGCCGCGAGCAGATGGCCCTCGACCTCGTTGTGGAACGCCCGCAGATCGGCGGGTGGTTCGTCCGTCGCCGTCACCGGAGGGTCAGCTCCCGCTCGGCCGCCGCGACCTCGGCATGGTGCAGGTCGAAGGCGGGCGACTCGGAGCGGACCTTCGGCAGTGCCAGGAAGTTGTGGCGCGGCGGCGGGCAGGAGGTGGCCCACTCCAGGGAGCGGCCGTAGCCCCACGGGTCGTCGACGCCCACCGGCTTGCCGTACTTGGCCGTCTTCCAGACGTTGTAGAAGAACGGCAGCATCGACATCCCGAGCAGGAACGAGAAGACGCTCGACACCGTGTTGAGCGTCGTCAGCCCCTCCACCGCCAGATAGTCGGGGATCCGCCGCTGCATGCCCTCCGCGCCCAGCCAGTGCTGGACCAGGAACGTGCCGTGGAAGCCGGTGAACAGGGTCCAGAAGGTGATCTTTCCGAGGCGCTCGTCCAGCATCTTCCCCGTGAACTTGGGCCACCAGAAGTGGAAGCCGGAGAACATCGCGAACACCACCGTCCCGAAGATCACGTAGTGGAAGTGCGCGACCACGAAGTACGAGTCGGAGACGGCGAAGTCGAGGGGCGGCGAGGCCAGCAGCACACCTGTCAGCCCGCCGAACACGAACGTGATCAAAAAGCCCGTCGCCCACAGCATGGGCGTCTCGAACGACAGGCTTCCGCGCCACATGGTGCCGATCCAGTTGAAGAACTTCACACCGGTCGGGACCGCGATGAGGAACGTCATGAAGGAGAAGAACGGCAGCAGCACACCGCCGG